>NZ_SSWO01000026.1:0-82605 GCF_004803625.1 Burkholderia sp. LS-044 | reverse complement strand
GAGGAACTTCGTGTTTCCCGGCAGCGCTGCGTTTTCAGCAGCAGAGAAGCGAGATTATGAACCGTGTTTCGCAGCTCGTCAACAACTTTTTACACTACATCGTTGCGACTGCGGGGCTCAACTTCCAGGCCAGCCGCGCGCCCAAGACTGCAGCACACCACCAGCTTCGCTTCCCCTTCCGCGCCGTGTTTCCGTTAGCGCGAAAGAGGCGTGATTCTAAGCACCCGCCCCCATCTACGCAAGCCCTTTGTGAAAATATTTTGAGAAGGCCCCCGTGCGCTGGCGCGCACGGGGGCTGGGGCTCGGCGGGCCGAGGGTTATTACACCGACAACCGATACCAGCCAGGCACCGGGCCACCTACCTCGGGCAGCGCAATCAGCGGTGCTTGAACACCGGCTTCCGCTTTTCAACGAATGCCGCCATCCCCTCCTTCTGATCTTCGGTCGCGAACAGCGAATGGAACAGCCGGCGCTCGAAGTGAACGCCCTCGGCCAGCGTCGTCTCGTACGCACGGTTCACCGACTCCTTGACCATCATGACCGCCGGCAGCGAAAACTCGGCGATCGTCGCCGCAGCGGCAATCGCCTCGTCGAGCAGCGTCGCGGCCGGCAGCACACGCGACACGAGCCCCGCACGCTCCGCTTCGGCTGCATCCATGAAGCGGGCCGTCAGGCACATATCCATCGCCTTCGCTTTCGACACCGCGCGCGGCAGACGCTGCGTACCGCCCGCACCCGGCATGACGCCCAGCTTGATTTCCGGCTGGCCGAACTTGGCCGTATCCGCCGCGAAGATGATGTCGCACATCATGGCCAGCTCGCAGCCACCACCCAGCGCAAAGCCCGACACCGCCGCAATGATCGGCTTGCGGATTTCGCGAACCGTCTCCCAGTTACGTGTGATGTAGTCGCCCCGGTAGACATCCATATAGGAATAGGTCGCCATCATGCCGATGTCCGCGCCAGCCGCGAACGCCTTCTCGCTCCCGGTCACGACGATCGCGCCGACGCCATCGTCCGCATCGAACGCCTTCAGCGCATCACCCAGTTCATCCATCAGCGCATCGTTCAGCGCGTTCAGCGCCTTCGGACGGTTCAGCGTAACCAGCCCGACACGCCCCCGGGTCTCCACCAGGATGTTCTCGTAAGCCATCTATTTCTCCTCGATCAATGAAATGAGAAACGCCTCGCACATGCGAATAGTTTGATGCTACCATTCTCCGACCAACCGGTCGGTTAATTAATCGATCCAACCCCTCTCATCGTCCATCAGGCTGCCGCCATGACCCATGCACTGTTCACGAAGCACGAAGACACGCTAAAGCACGCACTCGCCGCCATCGAGAGCCGCGGGTACTGGAGCCCGTTCGCCGAAATGCCGAGCCCCAAAGTGTACGGGGAAAGCGCGAACGCAGATGGCGAGGCCGCGTTCAAGTCATACCTCGACAAGACGTTCGTACTCGACCAGCCGGCGTCCGGAGAAACGGTCGACGCGGAACGGTCGCCGTACGGCATCGCGCTGGGCATCCGGTATCCGAAGTCGACGCCCGACGAACTGATCGCCGCCGCTGCCGCCGCGCAGCGTTCATGGCGTGAAGCCGGCCCGAGCGCCTGGATCGGCGTCAGCCTCGAAATCCTCGCGCGCCTGAATCGTGCGAGCTTCGAGATCGCCTACAGCGTGATGCACACTACGGGGCAGGCATTCATGATGGCGTTCCAGGCCGGCGGCCCGCACGCGCAGGATCGCGCGCTCGAGGCAGTTGCCTATGCGTGGGACGAACTGCGCCGCATTCCGGCCGATGCGCACTGGGAGAAGCCGCAAGGCAAGAACCCGCCGCTCGCGATGCACAAGCGCTACACGATCGTCCCGCGCGGCACCGGCCTCGTACTCGGCTGCTGCACGTTCCCGACCTGGAACGGCTACCCGGGATTGTTCGCCGATCTGGCCACCGGCAACACCGTGATCGTCAAACCGCATCCGGGCGCGATCCTGCCTCTCGCAATCACGGTCCGGATCGCTCGCGACGTGCTGCGCGAAGCCGGCTTCGATCCGAACGTCGTCACGCTCCTCGCGACCGAACCCAACGACGGCGCACTCGTTCAGGATCTCGCGCTGCGCCCCGAGATCAAGCTGATCGACTTCACCGGCAGCACGCAAAACGGCACGTGGCTCGAGCGCCATGCCCACCAGGCACAGGTCTATACGGAGAAGGCAGGCGTCAACCAGATCGTGATCGACTCGACCGACGACCTGAAGGCCACCGCCAAGAACATCGCGTTCTCGCTGGCGCTGTACTCCGGCCAGATGTGCACGGCACCGCAGAACATCTACGTGCCGCGCGACGGCATCCGGACGGCGGACGGCCATGCCAGCTTCGACGAAGTCGCACAGGCAATCGCCGTTGCAGTGCAGAAACTCACCGGCGATCCGGCCCGCTCGGTCGAACTGATCGGCGCGATCCAGAACGAAGGCGTGACCGCACGCATCGACGACGCCCGCCAGCTCGGCCGCGTGCTCGCCGACAGCCTTACCCTCCAGCACCCCGCGTTCCCCGATGCCCGCGTGCGCACACCGCTCGTGCTGCAACTCGACGTGGCCGATCGCGAGAAATTCACGCAGGAGTGGTTCGGCCCGATCTCGTTCGTGATCGCAACCGACTCGACCGCGCAGTCGCTCGATCTCGCCGGTGAGATCGCGGCAGAACATGGCGCGCTGACGCTCTCCGTCTACAGTACCGACGAAGCCATCGTCGATGCTGCACACGATGCGGCGGTGCGCGGCGGCGTCGCGCTGTCGATCAACCTGACCGGCGGCGTGTTCGTGAACCAGTCGGCAGCGTTCTCGGATTTCCACGGCACAGGCGCGAACCCGGCAGCCAACGCGGCGCTGGCGGACCCGGCATTCGTCGCCAACCGGTTCCGCGTCGTGCAAAGCCGCGTCCATGTTGCGCCGAAAGCGGCACCCGCGGAAGCCGGTCAACCTGCATAACCCGAATGGTCGACGTGCAAACGCCGCCACGTTCTCTACCATGAACGAATCCGCCACCCGGCGGGTTCGTTGCTCATCGATACGCCCATGACAGACGCCTATATCTGCGACGCGATTCGCACCCCCATCGGCCGCTACGGCGGCGCCCTGAAAGATGTCCGCGCCGACGACCTCGGTGCGGTACCGCTCAAGGCGCTCGTGGAGCGCAACCGTGACGTCGACTGGTCAGCGATCGACGACGTGATCTACGGCTGCGCGAACCAGGCCGGCGAGGACAACCGCAACGTCGCGCGCATGTCCGCGCTGCTAGCGGGGCTGCCGACCGCCGTGCCCGGCACGACGCTGAACCGCCTGTGCGGCTCCGGGATGGATGCGGTCGGCACTGCTGCGCGCGCGATCAAGGCCGGGGAGGCGCGCCTGATGATCGCGGGCGGCGTCGAGAGCATGACACGCGCGCCGTTCGTGATGGGCAAGGCCGCGAGCGCATTCGCGCGCCAGGCCGACATCTACGATACGACGATCGGCTGGCGCTTCGTCAATCCGTTGATGAAACAGCTGTATGGCGTCGATTCGATGCCTGAGACGGCCGAGAACGTCGCGGTCGACTACAACGTCAGCCGCGCCGACCAGGATCTGTTCGCGCTGCGCAGCCAGCAGAAGGCTGCGCGTGCGCAGCAGGACGGCACGCTCGCCGAGGAAATCGTCGCGGTCACGATTCAGCAGAAGAAAGGCGATCCGCTGGTCGTCTCGCGCGACGAGCACCCGCGCGAAACGTCGCTCGAAGCGCTCGCGAAGCTGAAGGGCGTCGTGCGCCCGGACGGTTCGGTGACGGCCGGCAACGCATCGGGCGTCAACGACGGTGCGTGCGCGCTGCTGCTCGCCAATGCACAGGCAGCGGACCAGTACGGCCTGCGCCGCCGCGCACGGGTCGTCGGAATGGCGACGGCCGGCGTCGCGCCGCGCGTGATGGGCATCGGGCCCGCACCGGCCACGCAGAAACTGCTGCGCCAGCTCGGCATGACCATCGACCAGTTCGACGTGATCGAGCTGAACGAGGCGTTTGCGTCGCAAGGTCTGGCGGTGCTGCGCATGCTCGGCGTCGCCGACGACGATCCGCGCGTGAACCCGAACGGCGGCGCAATCGCACTGGGCCATCCGCTCGGCGCATCGGGCGCGCGGCTCGTGACCACGGCGCTCCACCAACTCGAGCGTACGGGCGGCCGCTTTGCGCTCTGTACGATGTGCATCGGCGTCGGCCAGGGTATCGCGCTCGCGATCGAACGCGTGTAACCCACGCACCGCGCGCCTATAACGAAGTCGTGAAGGAGACACTGCATGTCCTATCAGGCGATTCAGCTGGATATCGATCGCGCCTCGAACGTGGCCACGATTACCCTCAACCGCCCCGACAAGCTGAACAGCTTTACGCGGGCGATGCATCGCGAGCTGCAGTCGGCACTCGATGATGTCGAGGCGGCCGGTGCGCGCGCGCTGATCCTGACTGGCGCGGGGCGCGGCTTCTGCGCTGGCCAGGACCTGGCCGATCTCGACTTCACGCCGGGCGCGTCCACCGACCTCGGCGCGCTGATCGACGAGCACTTCAATCCGCTGATCCGCCGCCTGCAGCGTCTGCCGATTCCGGTCATCGCCGCCGTCAACGGCACCGCGGCCGGCGCCGGCGCGAACCTCGCGCTCGCGTGCGATCTCGTGTTCGCCGCCCGCTCGAGCAGTTTCATCCAAGCCTTCGTCAAGATCGGGCTCGTACCCGATTCGGGCGGCACATGGTTCCTGCCGCAACGCGTCGGCATGGCACGCGCGCTGGGGCTCGCGCTGACCGGCGACAAGCTCGGCGCCGAACAGGCCGAGCAATGGGGCTTGATCTGGCGCGCGGTCGACGATGACACCCTCGCTGCGTCAGTCCGCCAGCTCGCCACCCAGCTTGCGCAGCAGCCGACGCTCGCGATCGCATCGATCAAGCAATCGATGCGCGACAGCGTCACGAACACGCTCGACCAGCAACTCGACCAGGAACGCGACCTGCAGCGCAAGCTCGGTCAGTCGTACGACTATGCGGAAGGCGTGAAGGCGTTCATCGAGAAGCGCGCACCGCGCTTCGAGGGGCGTTGACATGACGGACGCCACTGCCACGCTCGACCCCGACTCGCTCGCCCGTGCCGCCGCGCGAGCCATGTACGACGCCGACGCATGCAGCCGCGCGTTCGGGATGGAAATCGCCGAAGTACGCGCCGGCTACGCGCGCCTGCAAATGCGCGTGCGGCCCGAATTCCTGAACGGGCATCAAACCTGCCATGGCGGGATCATCTTCACGCTGGCCGATTCAACGTTCGCGTTCGCATGCAACTCGTACAACGTGAACGCAGTCGCGGCCGGCTGCTCGATCGAATTCCTGCGCCCCGTGCACGGTGACGACGTGCTGACGGCCGAGGCGATCGAGCAGACACGCGCCGGCCGCCAAGGGATCTACGACATCCGCGTCACGAACCAGACCGGAGAAACCGTCGCGATGTTTCGCGGCAAATCGGCCCAGATCAAGGGTACGGTCATCCCGGAAGACCGCTGACGTCGACGGCTCGCACATAACAAACACTGGAGACATGCATGACTACCCCGCTACCGCTCGAGCCGATCGAGACCGCCTCACGCGACGAGCTGACCGCGCTGCAGCTCGAACGCCTCAAGTGGTCGCTCCGGCATGCGTATGACCACTCTCCCGTCTATCGTCGCAAGTTCGACGACGCGGGCGTGCATCCGGACGACCTGAATACGCTCGCCGATCTGTCGCGCTTCCCGTTCACGACGAAGAGCGACCTGCGCGACAGTTACCCGTTCGGGATGTTCGCGGTGCCGCAGGACCAGATCTCGCGCATTCATGCGTCGTCGGGCACGACCGGCAAGCCGACGGTCGTCGGCTATACGGCCGGCGACATCGACACATGGGCGAATCTCGTCGCTCGCTCGATCCGCGCCGCCGGTGCGCGCCGCGGCGACAAGGTGCACGTGAGCTACGGCTACGGCCTGTTCACAGGCGGGCTCGGTGCGCACTACGGCGCCGAACGCGCGGGGCTGACCGTGATCCCGTTCGGCGGCGGCCAGACCGAAAAGCAGGTGCAGCTGATCCAGGATTTCCGGCCCGACATCATCATGGTGACGCCGAGCTACATGCTGTCGATCGCCGACGAAATCGAGCGCCAGGGTCTCGATCCGGTGCAGAGTTCGCTGCGCATCGGCATCTTCGGCGCGGAACCGTGGACCAACGACATGCGCGTCGCGATCGAGCAGCGGATGGGCATCGACGCGGTCGACATCTACGGACTTTCCGAAGTGATGGGCCCCGGCGTCGCGTCCGAATGCGTCGAGACCAAGGACGGCCCGACCATTTGGGAAGATCACTTCTATCCGGAAATCATCGACCCTGAAACCGGCGAAGTGCTTCCGGACGGCGAACTCGGCGAGCTCGTGTTCACGTCGCTGACGAAGGAGGCACTGCCGATCGTCCGCTACCGGACCCGCGATCTCACGCGGCTGCTGCCTGGCACTGCCCGAACGATGCGCCGGATGGAGAAGATCACGGGGCGTTCGGACGACATGATGATCGTGCGCGGTGTCAACGTGTTCCCGACGCAAATCGAGGAGCAGTTGCTCAAGCAGCGCGCGCTCGCACCGCACTACCAGATCGTACTGACAAAGGAAGGCCCGCTGGACGTGCTGACGCTCAATGTCGAGCCCTGTCCGGAGACTGCGCCCGATACGGCGGCGATTCATGCGGCCAAACAGGCGCTCGCACACGACATCAAGTCGCTGATCGGCGTGACGGCCGTAATCAACGTGCTGCCCGTGAACGGGATCGAGCGTTCGGTCGGCAAGGCGCGACGCGTCGTCGACAAGCGCAAGGGCTGACGGCAATCGCTGCGCGTGCGTGCACGACGTGCGGTGAATCCGCGATTGCAAATGAAACAGCCCGATCGGCCAACGCCGATCGGGCTGTTTCATTCCGGGCCGCCTCAAGTCACGAGTTCGGGAACAGCAGCCACATCCGGCCGACCTGCTTCATCCGCCCGGCCTGATCGCCTGCGTCGTCGCCGAGCCCCCAGAAATAGTCGGCCCGCACGCCGCCTTTGATCGCGGAGCCCGTATCCTGCGCGAACACGAGCCGGTTCATCGGCGTATTCGTCAGCGGGCGCGTGGTCTGCAGGAACACCGGCGTGCCGAGCGGGATCGACGACGGGTCGACCGCGATCGAGCGTTCCGGCGTCAGCGGTACGCCGAGCGCGCCGATCGGGCCGTCCGCACCACCGTGCGGCGCATCCTCCTTGGTCGGCATGTCGCGGAAGAACACGAACCGCGGGTTCGTGTCGAGCAACGCGTCGACGCGATTCGGGTTCGTCTTCGCCCACGCCTTGATGCCCTGCATCGTCGCCTGGGCGGGCGTCAGTTCGCCGCGATCGAGCAGCCACTTGCCGATCGAACGGTACGGCTGGTTGTTGGTGCCGCCGAAGCCGACCCGCATCACCGAACCGTCGTCGAGCAGCACGCGCCCCGAGCCCTGCACCTGCAGGAAGAACGCCTCGATCGGGTCGTCGACCCACACAAGTTCGTTGCCGTTCAGGATGCCGGCGCGTTCGAGCTGCGCGCGTGCCGGCAGCGCGGCGCCCGCGCGATAACCGGCCGGCCAGCGGTACAGCGCGTACTGATACGGGCCACGACGCACGCGCGAACCATGCAGCAGCGGCTCGTAATAGCCGGTCACCAGCCCGTCGAGCGTACCGTCGGTGTTCGCGAACTGGAACGGCGTGAAATACGTTTCGAAGAATGCCCGCGCACTGCTGACGTCAAGCTCGTCGAGCCGGTCGGCAGCCGCACACGCACGCTGCCAGGCCGGCTGGCGCGCGAGCCGCGCGCAGTTCTGCCGCAACGCGGCCGTCGCGCCGATCAGCGAATCGTCCTGCCAACCCGGCACCTGCTGCCACGCGACCGGCGTGAGTCGCTTCGCGGCGACCTGCCCCGGCACGATCGCCGCGCCGGTCGGCGGCTTCAGCGACGAAGTCCGCGTCGGCGCGCCGCCGCACGCCGCAAGCAGCGCCGCCGCCGCGACCGCTGCCGCCCACCCGGCCAACCGGGGCCCAAACCACATACAATGTCCGTTCTTGATGGAAACCGCCATGTCAGATTTTCTCGACCAATATCCGATGCTCATCTTTGCGCTCGAAGCCTTCGTAGCGCTTGCCCTGCTGATCTTCATCGTCGTGTGGACGTCGTCGGGCAGAAAGAAGCACGCCCGCGGCAACAACGACCGCCAGCCGCGCTGACGCGCTTCGCACGCTCAATGCAGCGTGCGCGGCATGTGGAGTGCGAACTCGTCGACCGGCGCCTCGAAACGCTCGCCGTCTTCCGCCACGCAGAAGTACGCGCCCCGCATCGTGCCGACCGGCGTCGCGATCACGGCCCAGCTCGTGTATTCGAAGTGCTCGCCCGGCTGCAGCAGCGGCTGGTGCCCGACGACGCCGAGCCCCTTCACTTCCTGCACGTGGTTCTCGCTGTCCGTGATGATCCAGTGACGCGCGATCAGCTGCGCCGCGACTTGTCCCGTGTTGCGGATCGTCAGCGTGTACGCGAATGCGTATTGACGGCGATCGGGGTCGGATTGTTCCGGCAAGTAGCTGGTTTTCACCGAAACGGTGAACTGATACTGACTCATGATGTTTCCGGTGGAAGGTGACTGTCCGTGCCGGCATGGGCAACGGGGCCGCGGGCGCGCCGCATTGGTTCGGCATTCTATGCGCAATCGGGCCTCGGCCGCACGGCCCGCCGCCGCGCACGGGGTCGCCGGACGGTAGAATGTCGGTTTTGCGCCGCAACGTCCCCGCTCCCCTGCCATGACCCAATTCCGTATCGCTCCCAGCATCCTGTCGGCCGATTTCGCACGGCTCGGCGAAGAAGTCCGCAACGTCGTCGCCGCCGGCGCCGACTGGATCCACTTCGACGTGATGGACAACCATTATGTGCCGAACCTGACGATCGGCCCGCTCGTGTGCGAAGCGATCCGCCCGCACGTGCAGGTGCCGATCGACGTGCACCTGATGGTGCGCCCGGTCGACCGGATCGTGCCCGATTTTGCGAAGGCCGGTGCAAACCTGATCAGCTTCCACCCGGAAGGCTCCGATCACATCGACCGCACGCTGTCGCTGATCCGTGACCACGGCTGCAAGGCCGGTCTCGTGTTCAATCCGGCGACGCCGCTGAACTACCTCGATCACGTGATGGATCGCCTCGACTTCGTGCTGCTGATGTCGGTCAACCCGGGCTTCGGCGGCCAGTCGTTCATCCCGGAAACGCTGAACAAGCTGCGCGAGGCACGCGCACGCATCGACGCGTACACCGAGCGCACCGGCCGCGAGATCCTGCTCGAAGTCGACGGCGGCGTGAAAACCGACAACATCGCGGAAATCGCGGCGGCCGGGGCCGACACCTTCGTCGCGGGTTCGGCGATCTTCGGCAAGCCCGACTACCGCAAGGTGATCGACGAGATGCGCGCCGCGCTCGCTACCGTCGAGCGGAGCTGACGCCGTGGCCGATTCGTCGCTCGCCGGCCATGCGCCGGCCGTGGCCGCAACCGAAGCCGCCCCGATCCGCTTCGCCGCGCCGCGCATCGACGCGGCGCTGATCGATCTCGACGGCACGATGGTCGACACGGCCGACGATTTCACGGCCGGCCTCAACGGGATGCTCGCGCAGCTCGGCGCGCCGGCCACGTCGCGTGACGAGGTGATCGGCTACGTCGGCAAGGGCTCCGAACACCTGATCCAGAGCGTGCTGAAACCGCGCTTCCCGGCCGACGAAGCGCACGCGCGCTTCGACGACGCACTGGCGATCTACCAGACCGAATACGCGAAGATCAACGGCCGCCACACGCGCCTTTATCCGGACGTAGCCGCCGGCCTCGACGCATTGCGTTCGGCCGGCATCCGGCTCGCGTGCGTGACGAACAAGCCGCATCGCTTCGCCGTCGAACTGCTCGAGCAATACGGGCTGGCCGATTGCTTCGGCGTCGTGCTCGGCGGCGACAGCGTCGCGCGCAAGAAGCCCGATCCGCTGCCGATGCTGACGGCCTGCAGCGCGCTCGGCGTCGCTCCGGATGCGGCAGTCGCGATCGGCGACTCGGAAAACGATGCGCTGGCCGGCCGCGCGGCCGGGATGGCGACGCTGACTGTGCCGTACGGCTACAACCACGGCAAAGCTATACAAACGATAAATTCGGATGGTATAGTCGATTCGTTGCTGGTCGCAGCTCGCGCAATTACCGCGCACAACACCGGCCGGCCAACCATCTGATTATTTCTTCCATCTGCATGTTTCTGAATAAAAAACGGAGTCTGAGCAGCATCGACCGGGGAGCCTGGCCCTGGCGTCGCTGGTCGCGCTAACCTCTTCGATGAGGTACGCTGAAGCACGTCTTCAGCGCCGTTTTTTATCTCGCTGCGCATCCGCGCGCCGACCGTCGCACCACCTCGAGTTCCACCGCGTCCGAACGCTTGCGTTCAGGATCGGCCGCAGGCTCGCGACGTTCACGCCCGGAGTGCCGGCCGGCAACAGGCACTTCTCGATCGACCGCCCTTTCGCCGACGGCAACCCGCGCAGCGTCAAATGATCCCTGGCGCACGCGCCGCTCGTCCCGAACAGGACCGGAACATGACCGAACTCGAATTCCAATCGCTCGCGAACGAAGGCTACAACCGCATCCCGCTGATCGCGGAAGCCCTCGCCGATCTCGAAACGCCGCTGTCCCTCTACCTGAAGCTGGCCCAGCCCGAACGCGCGGGCGCCAACTCGTTCCTGCTGGAATCGGTGGTCGGCGGCGAACGCTTCGGCCGCTACTCGTTCATCGGCCTGCCGGCCCGCACGCTCGTCCGCACCCGTAACGGCGTGTCGGAAGTCGTGCGCGACGGCCAGGTCGTCGAGACGCATGAAGGTGACCCGTTCCAGTTCATCGAATCGTTCCAGGCGCGCTTCAAGGTGGCGCAGCGCCCGGGCCTGCCGCGCTTCTGCGGCGGTCTCGCCGGCTACTTCGGCTACGACGCGGTGCGCTACATCGAGAAGAAGCTCGCGAACACCGCGCCGCGCGACGACCTCGGCCTGCCCGACATCCAGTTGCTGCTGACCGAGGAAGTCGCGGTCATCGACAACCTCGCCGGCAAGCTGTACCTGATCATCTACGCGGACCCGAGCCAGGCCGAAGCCTACACGAAGGCGAAACAGCGCCTGCGCGAACTGAAACAGCGCCTGCGCACGACCGTGCAGCCGCCCGTCACGTCGGCGAGCGTGCGCACCGAAACCTTCCGCGAGTTCAAGAAGGACGACTATCTGGCCGCCGTGCGCCAGGCGAAGGAATACATCGCGGCCGGCGAGCTGATGCAGATCCAGGTCGGCCAGCGGCTGACGAAGCCGTACCGCGACAATCCGCTGTCGCTGTATCGTGCGCTGCGTTCGCTGAACCCGTCGCCGTACATGTACTACTACAACTTCGGCGATTTCCACGTGGTCGGCGCGTCGCCGGAAATCCTCGTGCGCCAGGAGAAGCGCGGCGAAGACCAGATCGTCACGATCCGTCCGCTCGCCGGCACGCGCCCGCGCGGCAACACGCCCGAGCGCGATGCCGAACTCGCGACCGAACTGCTCAACGATCCGAAGGAGATCGCCGAGCACGTGATGCTGATCGACCTCGCGCGCAACGACGTCGGCCGCATCGCGGAAATCGGCTCGGTGCAGGTGACCGACAAGATGGTCATCGAGAAATACTCGCACGTGCAGCACATCGTCAGCTCGGTCGAAGGCAAGCTGAAACCCGGGATGACGAACTACGACGTGCTGCGCGCGACGTTCCCGGCCGGCACGTTGTCCGGCGCGCCGAAGGTGCGCGCGATGGAGCTGATCGACGAGCTCGAGCCGGTCAAGCGCGGGTTGTACGGCGGCGCCGTCGGCTACCTGTCGTTCTCGGGCGAGATGGATCTCGCGATCGCGATCCGGACGGGCCTGATCCACAACGGCAACCTGTATGTGCAAGCGGCGGCCGGCGTCGTCGCGGATTCGGTGCCCGAATCCGAATGGCAAGAGACCGAGAACAAGGCGCGCGCGGTGCTGCGTGCGGCCGAACAGGTCCAGGACGGCCTCGATAGCGACTTCTGACCGGAGACTGACCATGCTGCTCATGATCGACAACTACGACTCGTTTACCTACAACCTGGTCCAGTACTTCGGCGAACTCGGCGAGGACGTACGCACCTACCGCAACGACGAAATCACGCTCGACGAGATCGCGCGCCTGAATCCCGACGCGATCTGCCTGTCGCCCGGCCCGAGCAACCCGCAACACGCGGGCATCACGCTCGACGTGCTGCGTGAATTTTCGGGCAAGAAGCCGATCCTCGGCGTCTGCCTCGGCCATCAGGCGATCGGCGAGGCATTCGGCGGCCGCGTCGTGCGCGCGAAGACCATCATGCACGGCAAGGTGAGCAAGATCGAAACCGACTGCCGCGGCGTGTTCGCCGACCTGCCGAAGCATTTCGACGTCACGCGCTACCACTCGCTCGCGATCGAGCGCGAATCGCTGCCCGACTGCCTCGAGGTGTCCGCGTGGACCGACGACGGCGAGATCATGGGCGTGCGCCACAAGACGCTGCCGATCGAAGGCGTACAGTTCCACCCGGAATCGATCCTGTCCGAGCATGGCCATGCACTGCTCGAGAATTTCCTGAAACAGGCACGCGCCGCAGCCGCGCAAGCCGCCTGACGGGAGCCACACGATGACGATTACCCCGCAGGAAGCGCTGCAGCGCACGATCGAACACCGCGAGATCTTCCACGACGAGATGCTGCACCTGATGCGGCTCATCATGCGCGGCGACATGTCGCCCGTGATGGCGGCCGCGATCATTACCGGGCTGCGCGTGAAGAAGGAGACGATCGGCGAGATCGCCGCGGCCGCAACCGTGATGCGCGAATTCGCGAACCACGTCGAGGTGCAGGACAACTCGAACTTCGTCGACATCGTCGGCACCGGCGGCGACGGCTCGCACACGTTCAACATCTCGACCGCGTCGATGTTCGTCACGGCCGCGGCCGGCGCGAAGGTCGCGAAGCACGGCAACCGCGGCGTATCGAGCAAGTCCGGCAGCGCCGACGTGCTCGAAGCGCTCGGCGTGAACATCGACCTGCAGTCGGAGCAGGTTGCCGCGTCGATCGCCGAAACCGGCATGGGCTTCATGTTCGCGCCGAACCATCACCCGGCGATGAAGAACATCGCGGCCGTGCGCCGCGAACTCGGCGTGCGCACGATCTTCAACATCCTCGGCCCGCTGACCAATCCGGCCGGCGCACCGAACCAGCTGATGGGCGTGTTCCACCCCGACCTCGTCGGCATCCAGGTGCGCGTGATGCAGCGTCTCGGCGCACAGCACGTGCTCGTGGTGTACGGCAAGGACGGGATGGACGAGGTTTCGCTCGGCGCCGCGACGCTCGTCGGCGAATTGCGCGACGGCAAGGTGCACGAATACGAGATCCATCCGGAAGATTTCGGCCTGCAGATGGTGTCGAACCGCACGCTGAAGGTGGAAAATGCCGACGAATCGCGCACGATGCTGCTCGGCGCGCTGGACAACCAGCCGGGCGTCGCGCGCGAGATCGTCACGCTGAACGCGGGCACCGCACTCTATGCGGCGAACGTCGCCGAATCGATCGCGGACGGCATCCAGCTCGCCCGCGAAGCGATCGCGAGCGGCAAGGCCCGCGCGAAGGTCGACGAACTCGTGCGCTTCACGCAGCAGTTCAAGCGCTGACTCCCCTTACGAATCAAGCAGGAACCCACATGAGCGACATTCTCGACCGAATCATCGCCGTCAAGCGCGAAGAAGTCGCGGCGGCCATGCGCAGCGCGCCGCTCGAGGCACTGAAACTGGAAGCCTCCGCGCGCGACCTGCGCGACTTCGTCGGCGCACTGCGCGCGAAACACGCAGCCGGCCACGCGGCCGTGATTTCCGAAATCAAGAAGGCCAGCCCGTCGAAGGGCGTGCTGCGCGAGCATTTCGTGCCGGCCGACATCGCGCGTTCGTATGCGGAGCACGGCGCCGCGTGCCTGTCGGTGCTGACCGACAAGCAGTTCTTCCAGGGCAGCGTCCGCTATCTCGAGGAAGCGCGCGCGGCCTGCACGCTGCCGGTGCTGCGCAAGGACTTCATCGTCGACGCGTACCAGATCGTGGAAGCGCGCGCGATGGGCGCGGACGCGATCCTGCTGATCGCCGCCGCGCTCGACACGCCGCTGATGCAGGATCTCGAAGCGTATGCTCACTCGCTCGGCCTCGCGGTGCTGGTCGAAGTGCACGACCGCAACGAGATGGAACAGGCGCTGACGCTCAAGACACCGCTGCTCGGCATCAACAACCGCAACCTGCGCACGTTCGAGACGTCGATCCAGACCACGCTCGACATGCTCGACATGATTCCGGCGGACCGCATCGTCGTGACCGAGTCGGGGATCCTGTCGCGCACCGATGTCGACACGATGCGCGCGGCGAACGTGAACACGTTCCTCGTCGGAGAAGCGTTCATGCGTGCCGACCAGCCGGGCGAGGAACTCGCACGGATGTTCTTCTGATGGCGATCGAAAAGGAAATCAAGCTCGCGCTGCCGGCCGGCCAGGCCGAGGCCGCGCGACGCTTCTTCGAGACGCTGACCGGCGAACCCGGCCACGACATCACGCTCGCGAACGTCTACTACGACACGCCCGATCTCGCGCTGGCCCGCTCGAAGAGCGCGGTGCGCGTGCGCCGCGCGCCGCAGGGCTGGCTGCAGACGTTCAAGACGGTCGGCAGCGCGGAAGGCGGCCTGCACCGCCGCCACGAATGGGAACTGCCGGTCGCCGGCGACGCGCTCGAGATCGATGCGCTCGTCGCGGCCTGCGACGTGCCGGAGGCCGCCGCCGCGTTGAATGACGCGGCCGGCGCGCTGCGTGCGCTGTTCCGCACGGATTTTTCGCGTACGCTGTGGCGCATCGCAATCGGCGGCGCAACCGTCGAAGCCGCGGTGGACATCGGCGAGATCGTCGTCCAGGCGGAACACGAAACGCGCCGCGAACCGATCAGCGAAATCGAACTCGAACTGATCGACGGCCCGGAAGCGGCGCTCGCAACGCTCGCTGCCGAACTGCAGCAGGCGCTGCCGGGCCTCGCTCCCGAAAACATCAGCAAGGCGCAGCGCGGCTACCGGCTGCGCGCGCAATAACACGCATCACGCATGGCAACCCGCAAGACTTCCCGCGCGCCGCAACAGGCGTCGCTGTTCGACGATCCCGTGCCGGAAACGGCACCGGCCGATCTTCCGTCCCCGCCTTCCGAGCCGCCCGCGGCCGGGCGCAAGCCCGCCAAGAAAGCCGCCGCATCGGCTGCGGCACCGGCGGCACCGCAGCCTGCCGCCGCCAACGTTCCGCACCTCGCCGCGCAATTCGACGCGCTGCCTGCCGTCTGGCGCGACGTGCTGAAACCCTTTACCGACAGCGACGCATATGCGCCGCTGTGCCGCTTCGTCGACGACGAGCGTGCGGCCGGCAAGACGGTCTACCCGACCGACGTGTTCCGCGCGCTGCGCCTGACGAGCCCGGACGACGTGAAAGTCGTGATCCTCGGCCAGGATCCGTATCACGGCGACGATCGCGGCACGCCGCAGGCGCACGGGCTCGCATTCTCGGTGCCGCCCGCCGTGCGCACGCCGCCGTCGCTGCGCAACATCTTCAAGGAAATCGCCGCGAACTTCGGTCATGACACGCCACGCCACGGCTGCCTCGACACCTGGGCACGCCAGGGCGTGCTGCTGCTCAACACGGTGCTGACGGTCGAGCGCGGCGCGGCCGCGAGCCATGCGAAGCGCGGCTGGGAGCAGTGCACGGACACGCTGATCCGCGAACTCGCCGGCCGTCATCGCGGGCTCGTGTTCATGCTGTGGGGCGCACACGCGCAGGCGAAGCGCGCACTGTTCGACGCAAGCGCGCATTGCGTGCTCGAGGCACCGCATCCGTCGCCGCTGTCCGCGCACCGCGGTTTCCTCGGTTGCCGCCATTTCGCGCTCGCGAACGACTATCTGGTCGATGCCGGCCGCGAGCCGATCGACTGGCGCCTGCCGGAAGTCGCCGAAACGCTCGCGTAACGCGCTGCCGGTCCCTTCGTGCCGGCAAGCATGCAAAAGCGCCGCGTCCCTTTCGGGAACGCGGCGTTTTTTTTATCGGGCGATGCAGCAGGTGCGTCGCACCCGCGTCGGCCTTCCTTACGCGGCGGCGATCGCTTCGCGTGCGCTGGCGAGCGCGGCGCTTTGCGCGTCCGGCCCGAGGTTCAGGCCTTCAGCGTGAATGAAGTTCACGTCGGTCAGGCCGATGAAGCCGAGGAACGAGCGCAGGTACGGCGTCTGGCTGTCGTTCGGCGTACCCAGGTACTTGCCGCCGCGGGCCGTCACCACGTGAACCTTCTTGCCCTTGATCAGGCCTTCCGGGCCGTTCTCGGTGTAGCGGAACGTGACGCCTGCACGGGCGATCCAGTCGAAATACGCCTTCAGTTGCGACGACACGCCGAAGTTGTACATCGGTGCGCCGATCACGACGATGTCGGCGGCTTGCAGTTCGGCGATCAGTGCATCGCTCTTCGCGACGATCGCATTCTGTTCCGCGGTGCGCTTGTCGGCCGGCGTGAAGAACGCGCCGAGCACCGATTCGTCGAGGTGCGGCAGCGCATCGGCCAGCAGGTCACGAACTACGACCTTCGCGCCGGGGTTCGATTGTTGCAGCTTTGCCGTCAGTTCATTGGCCAGCAGCGTGGATTGCGCACCTTGCGAACGCGCCGCGGAATTGATTTGCAGAATGGTCGTCATGTCAGGCTCCAGTAGGGTTGCGCTTCGGTAGCGCGAGTGACGCCATTGTGCGTGGCCGCATGACCGCGAAAAAGCGGGTTCAGGGCGACGGATTGTTGCAACAACAGAACAATCCTCGATCGCGCCCCGATACCCGCCTTCGTACGATCAGCCCTTCAGCCAGGCTTCCCGGGCCTTCGATACCGCCGCCGGCTTCGCGGCCGCCGTCAGCCGGTAGCGCGTGACTTCGGGGCCGTCGAGCTTCAGTTTCGCGGTGCGCAGCTCGTCGCGACGGAATGCGTGAACCTCGACCTTGTCGCCCGGCCGGTAGCGCGCGAGCAGCGCGTCGAGGTTGGTGCCCGTGACGCGCAGCCCGTCGACCGCGATCAGCGTGTCGCCGGCCGACAGCCCCGCGCGATGCGCGGCGCCGCCTTCGTAGACCGCCGCGAACGTGCAGTCCGCCCCGCCGCGCAGGCGTGCGCCGATCGTCGGCTTCGCGGCAGCGCCGTTCGCGACATCCGGCGTGAGCGTCACGCCGAACGGTGCGAGCAGTTCGGCGAGCGGCAGGTCGCGCGTGCCGTGCACGGCATCGGTGAACAGGCGGCCGAGCGCGACGCCCGTCGCTTCCTCGATCAGCGTCTCGACTTCGTTTTCCTCGACGCCCGCCTGCTTGCCGCGGTAGAAATCGCGACCGTAGCGCTGCCACAGCAGGCGCATCACGTCGTCGAGCGACTTCCGGTTGCGCGTCTGCGCGCGGATCGCGAGATCGAACGCGAGCGCGACCAGCGAACCCTTCGTGTAATAGCTGACGATCGCGTTGGTCGCGTTCTCGTCCTGGCGGTAGTACTTGATCCACGCGTCGAACGAGCTTTCCGCGACGCTTTGCTTGAGCCGGCCCGTGCCGCGCAGCACGCCGCCGACCGTGCGGCCGAGCGCCGCGAAATATTCGTCCTGCGACATCAGCCCGCTGCGCACCAGCATCAGGTCGTCGTAATACGACGTGAAGCCTTCGAACAACCACAGCAGCGACGTGTAATTCTCGCGCGTCAGGTCGTACGGCACGAACGCCGCCGGCTTGATGCGCTTCACGTTCCAGGTATGGAAGTACTCGTGACTGCAGAGACCGAGGTACGTGCGATAGCCTTCCGTCGTTTCGGGTCGCCCCTTCGCCGGCAGGTCGGTGCGGTTGCAGATCAGCGCGGTCGACGCGCGATGCTCGAGGCCGCCGTAACCGTCGCTGACCGCAAGCGTCATGAACACGTAACGGTCCATCGGCGCCTTCTTCGATTTCGGCTCGAACAGCGCGATCTGTGCTTCGCACACGCGCTTCAGGTCGGTGCGCAGGCGCTCCATGTCGAGCTGCGTCACACGCCCCGCGATCACGATGTCGTGCGGCACGCCGTGCGCGTCGAACGTCGCCAGCGCGAATTCGCCGATCGTCACCGGATGGTCGGAAAGCTCGTCGTAGTTCGCTGCGCGGTACGCGCCGAACCCGTAGCGCTTCGTGCCGCGCGCCTCGGGCAACGCAGTGCCGACGCGCCACGTGCGGAACGCCGCGCCGGCCGGCTTCCCGATGTCGACTTCACACGGCGCGTCCTCGCGGCCGGCAACGCTCAGGAACACAGCCGTCGCGTTGAAGAAGCCGCCCGATTCGTCGAGATACGCGGAGCGCACCGACAGGTCCCATGCGTACACGTCGTAGCGCAGGGTCAGCGTGCCGTTCACGGGCGCGGCCTGCCACGTGTGCTTGTCGGTCTTTGCGATCCGCACCTTGCGGCCCGCGTCGTTGAATGCGCCGAGCGTCACGATGTTGCGCGCGAACTCGCGCACGAGGTAGCTGCCCGGAATCCACACCGGCAGCGAAAAGCGCTGGCCTTCGGGGTCGGGATCGGTGACCGTCACCGACACTTCGAACAGGTGCGCGGCAAGATCTTTCGGGACAATCGAATAGCGGATCGGCTGGGTCATCGTGGGAATCGGACGGTCGGCGGAAACGAAGAGAGGCGCCGGCAGGTCACGCGGGCGCCCCTCGCTGGCCGGGCCATGCGGCCCGGCGTGTGGTCGGTTACTTGCTCGACGCGAGCGCCTGGTTGAGCTGGTCGGCCGATACGGCGCCCGGCAGGCGGCGGCCGTCCGGCAGGAAGATCGTCGGCGTGCCCGTGACGTTCATCCCGCGGCCGAGCGCGAGGTTCTTGTCGAGTGCGGCGGTATCGCAGGTACCGGCGCCGGTCGGTGCGCGATGGTCGAGCATCCAGCTCTCCCACGTTTTCGCGCGATCGGTCGCACACCAGATCGCCTTCGACTTCGCGGTCGAATCCGGCGACAGCACCGGGTACAGGAACGTGTAGACGGTCACGTTGTCGACCGACTGCAGCGTCGTCTCGAGCTTCTTGCAGTACGGGCAGTTCGGATCGGAGAACACCGCGATCTTGCGAGCGCCGTTGCCCTTGACGACCTTGATTGCATTCGCGAACGGCAGGCTCGCGAAGTCGATCTTGTTGATTTCGGACAGGCGGGCGTCGGTCAGGTTCTTGTGCGTCTTGGTGTCGACGAGATCGCCGAGCAGCACGTAGTCGCCCGCCGCATCGCTATAGATGATCTGTGAGCCGAGGTTCACTTCGTACAGGCCCGCGACCGGCGATTTCGACACGCTCTTGATCGGCGCATCGTTGCCGAGGCGGGCCTGCAGCGTGGCTTTCAGCTTGTCGGTAGTCTGGTCGGCCTGCGCGGTGCAGCCAAGCGTCGCCATCGTGACGGCCAGCGCCAGCGACGCGATGCGGATCGTTTTTTTCATCGAAATCTTCCTTCAGCTCAATCGGTGTTCACGGCACAGTGTACGCCGTAACGGAACCGTGTCCGACCGGCGAAGCGGCCGAAGGTTCGATCAGCCGAGCGCGGCCGACACGAGCCAGCGCTTCACGAGCGGCTGCGCACCGACGAAGGCCATGCCCGCATTGCGCACGGCCTTCGCGAGCGAGCCCGGCACCGCGAACAGCCGCTGCAGGCCGTCGGTTGCGACCATCAGCGCGCGGATGTCCTCGCGGCGCGAACGCTCGTAGCGGCGCAGCAGCACCGTATCGCCGAGGTTGCGGAAGCTTTCCTTGCCGGCGATCGCGTCGGCAAGCGCCGCCACATCGCGCAGGCCGAGGTTCATCCCCTGTCCCGCGAGCGGGTGGATCAGGTGCGCGGCATCGCCGACGAGCGCGACGCGCGGCGCGATCAGCTTGTCGACCGTCTGCAGCGCCAGCGGGAAGCCGGCGGCCGGCGTCACGCAGTCGAGCGTGCCGACCTGGCCATGAGACACGCGCTCGACCTCGGCCGCGAGCTGCGCCGGATCGAGTGCGAGCAATTCGTCCGCATGCGCGGTGTGCGCGGACCAGACGAGCGACACATGGCCGTCCGGCAGCGGCAGCAGCGCGACAATCTCGCCTTCGTGGAACCACTGGTAGGCCGTCTCGCGATGCGGCAGCGACGCCTTGAAGTTCGCGACGACACCGGTTTGCCGGTAGTCGCGCCGCTCGACTTTGGCCCCCATTTGCGAGCGCACCCACGAATGCGCGCCGTCCGCGCCGACGACGAGATCCGCTTCCAGCACCTGCCCCGACGACAGCGTGAGCACGGCTGCGTCGTCGTGTACGTCGAAGCCCTGCGCGCGCGCCTCGAACCACGTGAGGTTCGGCTGGAACCGCAGCGCGGCGTCGAGCGACGCCTCGACCAGCGACGATTCGGCGATCCACGCGAGCTGCGGCACGGATGCCTGGTACGCGGAAAAATGCAGTTCCGCGTGCGCATCGCCGTACACGCGCATGTCGTAGACCGGTGCGAGGCGGCCATGGTCGAGCGCCTGCCAGACCCGCAGCCGCTCGAGCAACGCCTGCGAACTGGAAGACAGCGCGTAGACGCGCGTGTCGAATACGAGATCGGCGGGGCGCGGCGCGGCCGGCTGGGCGAGCAAGGCAGTCTTGTAGCCGGACTGGGTCAGCGCGAGCGCGGCAGTCTTGCCGACGAGCCCGCCGCCGACCACGGCGACGTCGAAGGAGTGGTGGGCAGTCATGGCGGGCATTATAGCCGCGGGGCCAAACCCTTACGCGGCCGGACTTTGCGGGAAATCAGCAGAATCGCAGGCGGCCGATGCAGCGCGGCGGCCCGCCGCATCGGCCGTTCGGCGCCGGCCCGCAATCCGGGGGCGTCGGCACGGTACAATAGCGTCTTTGACCGTCGGCCCGCCGCGCCCCAAGCGCCGGCCGCCCTTTTTTCCCGCGCCGCCGTGCCCTGTCCGGCCGCGCCGCCTTACCCGTCCGAAGGATTCCATGAGTCTCAAATGCGGCATCGTCGGCTTGCCCAACGTCGGCAAGTCCACCCTGTTCAATGCGCTGACCAAGGCCGGCATCGCCGCCGAGAACTACCCGTTCTGCACGATCGAGCCGAACGTCGGCATCGTCGAAGTGCCCGATACGCGCCTGAAGGCGCTCTCCGAGATCGTCAAGCCGGAGCGTGTCGTGCCGGCCGTCGTCGAGTTCGTCGACATCGCGGGCCTCGTCGCGGGCGCGAGCAAGGGTGAAGGCCTCGGCAACCAGTTCCTCGCCAACATTCGCGAAACCGATGCAATCACGCACGTCGTGCGCTGCTTCGAGGACGAGAACGTCATTCACGTCGCCGGCAAGGTCAGCCCGATCGACGACATCGAAGTGATCAATACCGAGCTCGCGCTCGCCGACCTCGGCACCGTCGAGAAGGCGCTCACGCGCTATTCGAAGGCCGCGAAGTCGGGCAACGACAAGGAAGCGGCGAAGCTCGTCGCGGTGCTCGAGAAGGTGCGCGCGCAGCTCGACCAGGGCAAGGCCGTGCGCGGTCTCGCGCTGTCGGACGACGAAGAGGCGCTGCTCAAGCCGTTCTGCCTGATCACCGCGAAGCCGGCCATGTACGTGGCCAACGTGAAGGACGACGGTTTCGAGAACAACCCGCACCTGGATGCCGTGCGCAAGTACGCGGAAAGCGAAAATGCGCCGGTGGTCGCCGTGTGCGCGGCGATCGAGGCGGAAATCGCCGATCTCGACGATGCCGACAAGGAAGCATTCCTCGCCGACATGGGCATGGAAGAGCCGGGCCTCGACCGCGTGATTCGCGCGGGCTTCAAGCTGCTCGGCCTGCAGACCTACTTCACCGCGGGCGTGAAGGAAGTGCGCGCGTGGACGATCCATATCGGCGACACGGCACCGCAGGCGGCCGGCGTGATCCACACCGACTTCGAGCGCGGCTTCATCCGCGCGCAGACGATCGCGTTCGACGACTTCATCACGTACAAGGGCGAGCAAGGCGCGAAGGAAGCCGGCAAGATGCGCGCCGAAGGGAAGGAATATGTCGTGCACGACGGCGACGTGATGAACTTCCTGTTCAACGTCTGACCCTTGCATCGGCCGATGCCGTGTGAATCACACGGCATCGCGCAACGCGTGCCCGGCACGAAAAACGAATGGCCCGACGGCAAGCGCCGTCGGGCCATTTTTCATTGCAGGACGTTCTGCCAGCCGGCGGCGAACACCGTGCGTCCGCCGCCGCTTCGTCACGGCATCACGTCGCCGACACCCGCCGCCCCGCGCTCGCCTGCGCATCGCGGCCGCGCTTGTTCAGCCACGATGCCAGCAGCACGATCAGCGCCAGCACGGCCGTCGCGCCCACTTCCATCCTGTGATCCTCACTCACGAGCATCACGGTCAGCGTGCCGCAGATGAACAGGATCACCAGCCACGTGAGCCAGGGGAACAGCCACATCCGCAGCGTCAGATCGGCGCCGGTCGCTTCGAGCGTCTTGCGCATCCGCAGCTGCGAGATCGCGATCACGAGATACACGAGCAGCGCGATCGCGCCCGACGTCGCCAGCAGGAAGCCGAACACCTGTTCCGGCATCAGGTAGTTCGCGATCACGGTCAGGAAGCCGAATGCGGTCGATGCGAGCACGGCCGCGCGCGGCGTGCCGGTCGAATCCGTGCGGTGCAGAAACGCGGGCGCGTCCTTGCGCTTCGACAGCGAGAACAGCATCCGCGACGCGGTGTACAGCGCCGAATTCAGGCAGCTCGCGACCGACACGAGCACGATCACGTCGATGATCGCCTTCGCGTTCGGGATGCCGATCAGCTCCATCGCGCGCTGATACGAACCGTGCTTCGGCAGCAGCGGATCGTTCCACGGCACGATGGCCGCGACGATCAGGATCGAGCCGAGATAGAACAGCGTGATGCGCCAGATCACCGAGTTGGTTGCGCGCACGATCTGGCGTTGCGGGTTGTCCGATTCGGCGGCCGCGATCGTCACGATCTCCGTGCCGAGGAACGAGAACATCGTCGTCAGCATCGCCGCGAGCACCGCACCGGCACCGTGCGGCATGAAGCCGCCATGCGCGAACAGGTTCGATACGCCCGACACCGCAGGGGCGGGAATGATGCCGACGATCGCCGCGCCGCCGATGCACAGGAACACGACGATCGCGACGACCTTGATCAGCGCGAACCAGAATTCGAATTCGCCGTAGTTCTTGACCGAGAAAAGGTTGGTCACCGTCAGCACCAGCGTGATGCCGAGCGCGAAGACCCAGGTTGCAACGCCGGGGAACCATGCATTGAGGATGGTCGCGGCGGCGGTCGCCTCGATCGGGATCACGAGCACCCAGAACCACCAGTACAGCCAGCCGATCGAGAAACCGGCCCAGTGGCCGATCGCGCGATCGGCATAGGTGGAGAACGAACCGCTGTCCGGATGCGCGACGGCCATCTCGCCGAGCATGCGCATCACCAGCACCACCAGCACGCCCGCGATCGCATACGCGAGGATCGACGCCGGGCCGGCTTCCGCGATCGCGTGGCCGGAGCCGACGAACAGGCCCGCGCCGATCACGCCGGCAATCGACATCATCGTCACGTGCCGCTGCTTCAGGCCCGTACCGAGGCCTGTGTTGCTTCCACTCATCTGTCTCTCTCCAAAAAACGGTTCCGGTATGGCCGGGTGTCGCGTGAAGGCAGCAGGGGGAGTTGTCGTTCTTGAATCCGGCTGCGAGCGCGCGTGCATCGCACGCGGGCATGCGGCCGGATGGGACCGTTCGGATCGGCGCGCCGCGCAGTCTGCGAAGCTGCGGGTGCGATGCGGCGCGCGGTGCGCCGACGCATCGCGTGCGCCGTTTCCGTCGGCTTTCGTCAGCTGCCTTCGAAGCGAAGGAGTGTAAGCACCAAACGGTTCTTCACTAAGAACCAATTGAAGAATTTCGATGGAACCACTCGTTGCATCGACGTCGATCGATGCAACGCTCGTACCCGTTCGGGCCGGCGCGCGAGCCGCGCCGAAAGCGCCCGGCGACGCCGGGCAGCAGGCCGCAACCGGCGTGTCAGTTCGCGCCGTGCACCCTCTCGTCGCGCCATTTGGCGGGGACGACGGCCTGCCATTCTCGCAGAAGCAGTTTTTTCACGGCGTCCGGACGGGCCGCCGACAGCCGCACCAGCACAATCGGCCAGCCGACGTAGTGATCCGTCACGTAATACACGTCCGGTTCCGATTCGATCAGCCACGCGCGCTCGTCGGGGCCGACACCTTTCACGACGAGCGTGTCGCCGTCCTCGCGCAGACGCGCGAGCATCTTGCCCCTCACCTTGAGCGCAGGCGTGCCGTACGACGTACCTTCCTCGACGCCGCGCCATGCCAGCGCGATCTGGCGGACTTCGTCGAATGTCATGAGGCCTCCCGGCTGCACTTCCTCGGTTCACGATCCGGCCACCCTACCGGAATTCGCGAAGGCACGCCGCGGGACGTGCGCCTATCCGCGCGCCGCACGTGCGGCCACCGGCGCACGCCCCGTCGTCGCGACGATCGCGAAGGCGATCGCATTCGCGGCGGCGCTGGCCAGGATCGGCACGAGATAGCCGCCGCCCGCGTCGTAGATGAAACCGGCCGCGGCCGGCCCGATCAGCGTGCCGAATGCGACGCTCGTATAAAGCACGCCGATGATCCCGCTCACGTTGCGCCCGCCGAAGTAGTCCATCACGACCGCCGGCAGCACGGCGACCCAGCCGCCGTAGAACACGCCGAACACGAGCGCGAACGCGGCAAGCGTCGCAACGGTGCCGGCACCGGCCCACGCGACGAGCGCGACGGCCATGCCCGCGAACATCGCGAGCAGCGACGCACGGCGGCCGAAGCGGTCGGCGAGGCCGCCGAGGAAGAAGCGGCCGGCCGTGCTGCCGACGCCGATCGCGCCGAGCAGCAGCACGGCCGTCGACGGCGCGACGCCATGATCGAGCGCGTACGGCACGAGGTGAACGAACGGGACGAACACGCCGAACGAGCAGGCGAGGCATGCGGCGTACAGGCTCGCGAACGGCCGCGACATGACGGCTTCGCGCACCGTCGCGCCGGCAGGCGCCGAAGCGGCGACCGGCTGACGCCCCGCGGCGGCACCGGACACCGAGGCCCCCGCACCGCGCCCGGCGACTTGCGCCCCGCCGCCGGGCTCATGCGCGGCCTCCCCGTCCGGCAGCAGCCCCCGCCCGCGCGGGTCGTTCTCGATCAGCAGCGACATCCCCGCGCCGATCACGACCGCGATCACGGCCAGCGTGAAATACGCGCCGCGCCAGCCGACCTGCGCGATCAGCGTGGACGCGAGCGGCGGCATCACCAGCGTGCCGACACCGATCCCCGCGACCGCGAGCCCCGATGCGAAGCCGCGCCGGCGCACGAACCAGCGCTGCACGGCGCCGACCGCCGGTACGTATGCGCAGCCGACGCCGAAACCGACACCAAGCCCATACGCGACATAGACCTGCAGCAGCGTGTGCGCGGCGCCGGCAGCCGCGAGCCCGGCGCCCGTCAGCAGCATCCCGGCGACGGCGAGCCGCCGCGAGCCGAAGCGGTCGGCCAGCGGCCCGCTGACGATGCCGAAACCGAAATACAGGAAGCCGGCGAGCGAGAACACGAGCGAGATCTGGCCGCGCGACGCGGCGAAGTCCCGCTGCAGCGACTCGACGAACGCACTGAACGTATAGGCGCTGCCGAACCCGACGAACGTGACGGCGAACGCGGCCGCGACCACGTACCAGCCATAAAAGAAATGGCGCGATGCGCCCGGGCGGTTCATGACGATGCTCCTCTCAGGTCCCGCCGGACACCTCACGGCGTCCGGTTTGCCTCGTGGATATAGTTGAACTATGTTGATCGCATTGGTCGCTGCAATGCAGCCCCCAAGCACGCAATCGGATGCGACAACGGTACTCGCGCACGCGCGCCGCCTCAAACGATATTTCATCGGCCATTCGCTTTAGAAAAACTCAATGAATCGTTCCCGCCTGCCGCCGCTCAACGCGCTGCGTGCATTCGAAGCAGCCGCCCGCCACCTGTCGGTGAAATCGGCGGCCGAGGAGCTGTCGGTCACGCCCGGCGCGGTGAGCCAGATGATCCGCACGCTCGAGACGCACCTCGGCGTGCAGCTGTTCGAGCGCGTCAACCGCGGCATCCTGCTGACGGCCGCCGGTCGCGACTACCTGCCGCCGGTGCGCAATGCGTTCCGGCAGATCGCCGACGCGTCGCAGCGCGTGTCGGGCGCCGCCGACAGCGGCGTGCTAACGGTGAGCGTCACCCCGTTCTTCGCATCCGCGTGGCTCGTCCCGCGCCTCGCGCAATTCCGGCACGCGTGCCCTGACGTCGACCTGCAGGTCGTCACGAGCCACGCACTCGCGGATTTTTCGCGCGACGGCGTCGACGTTGCAATCCGTCATGGCCTCGGGCGCTACATCGGCCTGTGCAGCGAGCGCCTGCTGACGGTGGAGATCGTCGCGCTCGCGTCGCCCGACCTTGTCGCACGGCTCGGCATGCCGGCGACGCCCGCCGATCTGGTCGGCTGGCCGCAGTTGCACGACGCCGAGCGCAAGGGCTGGCACATCTGGTTCGGCGCGCAGCGGATCGACGATTTCGGCCCGCCGCGCGGCCCCGCGTTCGACGACTCGGGCCTGTTGCTGCAGGCGATTGTCGCCGGCCAGGGCGCCGGGCTGCTGCCGGCCGCGATGGTGCGCGGCGAGCTGGCAAGCGGCCGGCTCGTGCAGCTCGCCGACGTCGCCTGGCTCGACGATTTCGCGTACTACCTCGTCTATCCGCCGCATCACGCCGAGCGGCCGAAGGTCGCCGCTTTTCGCCGGTGGATCCTCGAGGCCGCGCAGGCCGACGGCGCGGCCTCGATGTCGGGCGCGGCGTAGCGTCACGCCGCCGCGCCGGTACCGGTCGGGCGCCGATCCGCTAACATGCGGCGCGGGCCATCCGCCCGACATCGATAACAACAAGCCGACCGGGAGAGACCATGCCTGCCCTGTTCTGCCGCACGACACGCATCGCGGCACTGTCCGCCGTCTTCTTCGTCGCCTGCGCCGCGTTGCCCCAACCCGCACACGCGTACCGCGCACCGCCCGGCTACGGCAACGAAGCCGATCTCGACCGTCACGACACGTATCGCAACCGCGACGGCGAAACCGTGCACGCACCCGCGCATTCGAAATCGGGCCGCGTGCCCGAAGGCGCGAGCGCGCGCTGCCGCGACGGCACCTACAGCTTCAGCCGCCATCGGCGCGGCACGTGCTCGGGGCACGGCGGCGTCGCCGCGTGGCTGTGAGCACAGCCCCGGCCAAAAGGCCAGGTGTCGCGCCAGCGGCAGCCGGCGGCGAAGTACAATAGCCGCTCGCGCCGCCGACACGCGGCGACGCCGCCGCGCC
Organism: Burkholderia sp. LS-044; assembly: GCF_004803625.1. Taxonomy (NCBI): domain Bacteria; kingdom Pseudomonadati; phylum Pseudomonadota; class Betaproteobacteria; order Burkholderiales; family Burkholderiaceae; genus Burkholderia; species Burkholderia sp. LS-044. The sequence continues at coordinate 54,975 of NZ_SSWO01000026.1, read as the reverse complement.
GTGCGCGGCACGCTCCGTACCGAATCACCCGACGCCGCCACGCCCGCGCGCTGCGCGGCAGTCTCAACCATTTCTGACTTTCACACCCAAATGGCCCAATACGTTTTCACGATGAACCGGGTCGGCAAGATCGTGCCGCCCAAGCGCCAGATCCTGAAGGACATCTCGCTGTCGTTCTTTCCCGGCGCGAAGATCGGCGTGCTCGGCCTGAACGGCTCGGGCAAGTCGACGCTGATCCGCATCATGGCGGGCGTCGACAAGGACATCGAAGGCGAAGCGACGCCGATGCCGAACCTGAACATCGGCTATCTGCCGCAGGAGCCGCAGCTCGACCCGACGAAGACGGTGCGCGAAGCCGTCGAGGAAGGCCTCGGCGACCTGTTCCAGGCCAACAAGAAGCTCGAGGAAATCTACGCGGCGTACGCGGAGCCGGACGCCGACTTCGACGCGCTCGCGGCCGAGCAGGCGAAGTACGAAGCGATCCTCGCGTCGAGCGACGGCGGCAGCCCCGAGCAGCAGCTCGAAGTGGCCGCCGACGCACTGCGCCTGCCGTCATGGGACGCAAAGATCGAGCATCTTTCGGGCGGTGAGAAGCGCCGCGTCGCGCTGTGCAAGCTGCTGCTCGAAAAACCCGACATGCTGCTGCTCGACGAACCGACCAACCACCTCGACGCGGAATCGGTCGACTGGCTCGAGCAGTTCCTGGTGCGCTTCCCGGGCACCGTCGTCGCGGTCACCCACGATCGCTACTTCCTCGACAACGCGGCCGAGTGGATTCTCGAACTCGACCGCGGTCACGGCATTCCGTGGAAGGGCAACTACAGCAGCTGGCTCGACCAGAAGGAAGAGCGCCTGAAGCAGGAAGAGGCGTCGGAATCGGCGCGCCAGAAGGCGATCAAGAAGGAACTGGAGTGGGTGCGCCAGAACCCGAAGGGCCGGCAGGCGAAGTCGAGGGCACGTATCGCGCGCTTCGAGGAGCTGAACAGCCAGGAATACCAGAAGCGCAACGAGACGCAGGAAATCTTCATCCCGGTCGGCGATCGCCTCGGCAATGAAGTGATCGAGTTCAAGAACGTCAGCAAGGCGTTCGGCGACCGTCTGCTGATCGACAACCTGAACCTGAAGATCCCGGCCGGCGCGATCGTCGGCATCATCGGCCCGAACGGCGCCGGCAAGTCGACGCTGTTCCGGATGCTGACGGGCAAGGAGCAGCCGGATTCGGGCGAAGTCGTGATGGGGCCGACCGTGAAGCTCGCGTACGTCGACCAGAGCCGCGACGCGCTCGACGGCACGAAGACGGTGTTCGAGGAAATCTCGGGCGGCGCCGACGTGCTGACGGTGGGCAAGTACGAAACGCCGTCGCGCGCGTATATCGGCCGCTTCAACTTCAAGGGCGGCGACCAGCAGAAGATCGTCGGCAACCTGTCCGGCGGTGAACGCGGCCGCCTGCACCTCGCGAAGACGCTGATCTCGGGCGGCAACGTGCTGCTGCTGGACGAACCGTCGAACGACCTCGACGTCGAAACGCTGCGCGCGCTGGAAGACGCGCTGCTCGAATTCGCGGGCTCGGTGATGGTGATCTCGCACGATCGCTGGTTCCTCGACCGGATCGCAACGCACATCCTCGCATTCGAAGGCGATTCGCAGGTCACGTTCTTCGACGGCAACTACCAGGAATACGAAGCCGACAAGCGTGCCCGCCTCGGCGAGGAAGCCGCGAAGCCGAAGCGTCTGCGCTACAAGCCGATCAGCCGCTGAGCGGCGCGGCCCGGGCGCCCGGCACTGCGGTAACGCAGGAACGGGCACCGAGGCTGGTCGCTCCGGAAGCGGAACAACAAAAAACGGGCCGCTGGCCCGTTTTTTTTCCGACGGCTGGCTGCCGGCTTGCCGCTTACGTCAGCGCGCCCAGTTCACGCAGCCGTGCCTCGGTCGCCGCCGCACTCGTGTGATGAATGCCGTGCCAGCCGAGCGCCGTCGCGGCCGCGGCGTTCTTCGCGTTGTCATCGATGAACACGAGTTCGTGCGGCGCGATGCCCGGCAAGTGCGGCTCGATCCGCGCATGCATCTCGCGGTAGATCGCCGGATCGGGTTTCACGAGCTTCACACGGCCCGACACGACGATGTCCCTGAAACGCCGCAGCACCGGGAAGTTGTCCCACGCATACGGAAACGTCTGCGCCGACCAGTTCGTCAGCCCGAACAGCGGCATCCCCTGCGCGTCGAGCCGGTCGACGAGCGCGGCGCCTTCGTCGAGCACGCCGCCGATCATCTCGTGCCAGCGCGCATAGAACGCGCGGATCAGCCCCTCGTGCGCCGGAAACTTCGCGACGAGCTCGGCCGTCCCCTCTTCGATCGTCTGCCCGCCGTCCTGGCGGACCACCCAGTCCATCGTGCACACATGCGTGAAGAACCAGCGACGCTCGGTGTCGTCGGGAATCAGTTCCCGGTAAAGGTACTCGGGGCTCCAGTCGATCAGCACGCCGCCGAAATCGAACACCACGGCCTTGATCGTCATGCGAACTCCGTCGCAAGGACGTCCGCGAGCGGGCGCGGCATCACCGGGTTGCCCGACAGCGAATTGTTTTCCCATACGAAGTGATGATGCGCGACGATCTGCGCCGCCGACAGGTGCGTGCGCTCGTTCGTGGTGTGCAGGTCGGACACGACGGTCGTCCGGTAGCCGAGCAGCGCTGCGCGGCGCGCGGCCGAATCGACGCAGAACTCGGTCGCATAACCGCAGATCAGCACCGAACGGATGCCGTGGCGCTCGAGTTGCGCCGCGAGCAGCGTATCGTGAAACGAATCGCTCATCTGCTTGCGCACCCGCCAGTCGTCGTTCCCGACGACCAGCCCCGCGTGCAGTTCCCAGCCCGGCGTGCCGGGCACGACGTCGTCGTCCGCGTCGCCGTCGTGCTGCACGAAGCACACGGGCGCGTTCGCCGCACGCGCCGCCGCCGTCAACCGGTTGATGCCCGACACCACGTCATCGAGCCGGTACGCGGGCGTTGCCCGCTCCACCAGCCCGCGCTGCATGTCGACCACGATCACTGCCGTGTCCGCCATCGTCGCCCTCGCTGTTGTTGTTCGGCCGGCGCCCGGCCGCTTTCCTGCGTTGCGTCAGATCGGCTGCGTGCGCGCGTCGAGCCACGCCTTGGCATCGCCGCTCAGATGGCGGCCGACGCGCTCGCGCACCGTTGCGTGATACGCGTTCAGCCACGCGCGTTCTTCTTCATGCAGCATCTCGATCAGCACGCAGCGCGTGTCGATCGGGCACAGCGTCAGCGTCTCGAACGCGAGGAAATCGCCGAACTCGGTCTGCCCGGCCGCGCGGTTCACGACCAGGTTCTCGATCCGGATGCCCCACTGGCCGGGACGGTACACGCCCGGCTCGATCGACGTGATCATGCCCTCTTCCATCGCCGTATACGGCTCGGCCGGCGCGTAGTGCGAGATCACCTGCGGGCCTTCGTGCACGTTCAGGAAGTAGCCGACGCCGTGCCCCGTGCCGTGCCCATAGTCGAGCCCGGCCGCCCACATCGGCGCGCGCGCGATCGCGTCGAGCATCGGCGAGCGGATGCCGCGCGGGAATCGGGCACGCGACAGCGCCATCATCGATTTCAGCACGATCGTGAAATCGCGCCGCTGCAGGTCGCTGACGGTGCCGACCGGCACGACGCGCGTGATGTCGGTCGTACCCGTCACGTACTGGCCGCCCGAATCGATCAGCAGCAGCCCGTCGCCGGCGATCGTCGCGTGCGACTCCGGCGTCGCGCGGTAATGCGGCATCGCGCCGTTCGCGTTGAAGCCCGCGATCGTCGCGAAGCTCGGCGACACGTAGCCGGGGCGCCGCGCGCGCGCGGCAGTGAGCTTCTCGTCGATCGTCAGTTCGGTGATCGTCTCGCGGTTCACGGCCTGTTCGAACCAGGAGAAGAATTCCGCGAGCGCGGCGCCGTCGTGCTCCATCGTCACGCGCACGTGCTCGATCTCGGTGGACGTCTTGCGCGACTTCGCGAACGTCGACGGATTCACGGCCTCGACGAGCTTCACGCCGGCCGGCACGGCCTCGAGCGTGCCGAACGTCACGCGGCGCGGGTCGATCAGCAGCGTCGCGCCGTCGGGCAGTGCCGCGAGCGCGGCGCGCGCGGCGTCGTAGGCGCGGACGTCGACGCCGTCCTGCGCGAGCGACGCGGCCAGTGCCGGCGACACCTTGCCGTCGGCGACGAACAGCGTCGCGCGATCGGCGCCGATCATTGCGTGCGCAACGAATACGGGATTGAAGTTGACGTCGGCGCCGCGCAGGTTGAACAGCCATGCGAGGTCGTCGAGCGTCGAGACAAAATGCCACTGCGCGCCCTGCGCACGCATCGCGCGGCGCACTTCGGCCAGCTTGCTCGCGCGCGTCGTGTCGGCCTGCGGCGCCGCGTGCTCGAACACCGCGTCGCCGGGCAGCCCCGGCCGCTCGGGCCAGATCGCGTCGAGCAGGTCGAGGTCGGTGCGCAGCGCGATGCCGCGCGCGTTCAGCGCGGCCGTCAGCCCGCGTGCGGCCGCGACGCCGAGCACCGCGCCGTCGACGCCGACCGTCGCCCCCGCCGCCACGTTCTGCGCGAGCCAGTCGACGTGCGGCGCGCTCTGCTGCCCGCCCGTCATCTTCATCAGTTGCACGCCCGTGCCGGCCAGTTCGGCGTCGGCCTGCACCCAGTAGCGGCTGTCGACCCACAGCCCCGCGAAATCCGCGGTCACGACCAGCGTGCCGACCGAGCCCGTGAAGCCGGACAGCCAGCGGCGGGCCTGCCAGCGCTCCGGCAGATATTCGGACAGGTGGGGATCGGCGGACGGCACGAGATAGGCGGCCAGGTTCTCGCGGGCCATCGCGCCACGCAGCAGCGCGAGACGGGCCGGCACCGGCGAGACTTCGGGAAGACGGGCATTCATGATTTCACCTGAGAGCATTCAGCGACGGGCCGACAGCGCAACCGTCACGGCTACTGCGAGGAACGCGACGCCGGTGCAGACCGGCCATTCGAGCGTCTCGCCATCGTAAAACAGTCCAGAGAGATTGCCGGCCATGCGGGCCGCAGCCGCGCCGACGATACCGGCGAGCACCGCGATCCACCACGCCGGCCGGCCCGTGCGCCGCATCGGATGCAGCCATCGGCCGAACAGCCCGACGGCCGCTCCCAGGACAAGGATTCCAAACCAGTTCATTCGACGCCTTCCATAAATTCGGATTCGTCCCATAGGCGTGAACGTTGCCAGCGGCTAGCATCGATTCATCCATCGAACCCGAGACCAGCCGGGTGCCGCGAACATTCGAGTGTAGGGGCCGACTCGACGTTATGGCAAGCGCGCACCGGCTGCCGTATTGAAGAAATTCTCATGCGAATCGCTCTGATCGATCCGGACGCGCGCCATGCCGCGCTCCTGAACCGCCTGCTCTTTGCGGGCGGTCATGTGTGCCACGCGTTTCCGTCCAGTACGGCGTTCTTCGAGTGGCTCGCCGCCAATACCTGCGACATGCTGATCACCGGCCACTGGGCCGGCGACCAGCCGGCCGAGGAAGTCATTCCGCGTGCGCAGACGGTCCTGCCCGGACTGCCGGCGATCGCCGTGATGCAAATGCCGCGCGAAAGCCAAATCGTATCGTGCCTGCACGCGGGCGCCGACGATTGCCTCGTGCGCCCGGTGAGCGGGCCCGAGCTGCTCGCGCGCGTCAACGCGGTGAGCCGGCGCGCCGGCGTGCGCCGGCCGCCGGCCCGCTCACGCGAAATGTATGGCGAATACGCCTTCGACGCCACGCACTGCCTCGTTCGCTTCGACAACGCAATCGTTTCACTCACGCCGAAGGAGTTCCGTTTTGCGCAGTTGCTGTTCGCGAACCTGTCGCGGCCCGTGTCGCGCGCCCATATCCTCGAAACGGTGTGGGCACGCCGCCGCGACATGAAGTCGCGCACGCTCGATACCCACGCGTCCCGGCTGCGCAGCAAGCTGCACCTGCTTCCGGAGCGCGGCTACCGGCTGCTGCCGCTCTACGGCTATGGCTATCAGCTCGACCGCGTGCCGATCGAGCCCCCAAATTCCCGGCCCCGCCACGCCGATGCCCGGTATGCCGCGAGTGAGGAAATCGCTGAAACGCTATAATATGGGGCTAAACGATAGCCCTCGATATGCAACTCCTCACGATCGGAATCAATCACCACACTGCGCCTGTCGCCCTGCGCGAACGCGTGGCGTTTCCGCTCGAGCAGATCAAGCCGGCTCTCGTCACGTTCAAGAACGTGTTTCTCGGCCCCCAGGCGCCCAATACGCCCGAAGCGGCGATCCTCTCCACCTGCAACCGCACCGAACTGTATTGCGCGACCGATGATCGCGCCGCACGCGAAGGCGCGGTCCGCTGGCTGTCGGAGTATCACCGGATTCCGGTCGACGAGCTCGCACCGCACGTCTATGCGCTGCCGCAGTCGGAAGCAGTCCGGCACGCGTTCCGCGTCGCATCCGGCCTCGATTCGATGGTGCTGGGCGAAACCCAGATTTTGGGCCAGATGAAGGATGCCGTCCGCACCGCAACGGAAGCCGGCGCGCTCGGCACCTACCTGAACCAGCTGTTCCAGCGCACGTTCGCGGTAGCGAAGGAAGTGCGCGGCACGACCGAAATCGGCACGCAGTCGGTGTCGATGGCGGCCGCCGCGGTGCGCCTCGCGCAGCGGATCTTCGAAAAAGTGTCCGATCAGCGCGTGCTGTTCATCGGCGCCGGCGAGATGATCGAGCTGTGCGCGACGCACTTCGCCGCGCAAGGCCCGCGCGAACTCGTCGTCGCGAACCGCACGGCCGAACGCGGCCAGCGCCTTGCCGAACGCTTCAGCGGCCGCGCGATGCCGCTCTCGGATCTGCCGACCCGCATGCACGAATTCGACATCATCGTGTCGTGCACGGCGTCGACGCTGCCGATCATCGGCCTCGGCGCAGTCGAGCGCGCGGTGAAGGCACGCCGCCACCGGCCGATCTTCATGGTCGACCTCGCGGTGCCGCGCGACATCGAGCCCGAAGTCGGCAAGCTGAAGGACGTGTTCCTCTACACCGTCGACGATCTCGGCGCGATCGTGCGCGAAGGCAACGCATCGCGCCAGGCTGCGGTCGCGCAGGCCGAAGCGATCATCGAAACGCGCGTGCAGAATTTCATGCAGTGGCTCGACACGCGCAGCGTCGTGCCGGTGATCCGTCACATGCACACGCAGGCCGACGCCTTGCGCCGGGCCGAAGTCGACAAGGCGCAGAAGCTGCTCGCGCGCGGCGACGATCCGGCCGCCGTGCTCGAAGCGCTGTCGCAGGCGCTGACCAACAAGCTGATCCACGGCCCGACGAGCGCGCTCAATCGCGTGAACGGCGCCGATCGCGATTCGCTGATCGACCTGATGCGCGGCTTCTACCAGCACGCGCCGCGCTCGAACGACCAGTCCGGCCACTAGCGCCGGCCGATCGCCCTGCCGCCGGCCGCGCGCCGGCCTATCCTTTCCGAATACCCCTTGCCCGGGAGCGCCGCTCCACACCATGAAGACGAGCATGCAACGCAAGCTCGACCAGCTGTCCACACGGCTGGCCGAACTGAACGACCTGCTGAGCCGCGAAAACGTCACGGCCGACCTCGACCAGTACCGCAAGCTGACGCGTGAACATGCGGAACTTGGCCCGGTGGTCGAACAGTACGCGCTGTGGCGCCAGTCGCGCAGCGACGAGACGGCCGCGCAGGAGCTGCTCGGCGATCTGTCGATGCGCGACTTCGCGGAAGACGAAATCCGCAGCGCGCGCGAGAGCATGACCCGCCTCGAGACCGAGCTGCAGAAGATGCTGCTGCCGAAGGATCCGAACGACGACCGCAACATCTTCCTCGAAATCCGTGCGGGCACGGGCGGCGACGAATCCGCGCTGTTCGCCGGCGACCTGCTGCGCATGTACCTGCGCTTCGCGGAACGCCAGCGCTGGCAGGTCGAAATGATGTCGGAGAGCGCATCCGATCTCGGCGGCTACAAGGAAGTGATCGTGCGGATCGCGGGCCAGGGCGCGTATTCGCGCCTGAAGTTCGAATCGGGCGGCCATCGCGTGCAGCGCGTGCCGGCAACCGAGACGCAAGGGCGCATCCACACGTCCGCGTGCACGGTCGCGGTGATGCCGGAAGCCGACGAAATCGGCGAGGTCGAGATCAATCCGGCCGACTTGCGGATCGACACGTTCCGTGCGTCCGGCGCGGGTGGCCAGCACATCAACAAGACCGACTCGGCGGTGCGCGTCACGCACATCCCGACCGGGATCGTCGTCGAGTGCCAGGACGACCGTTCGCAGCACAAGAACAAGGATCGTGCGCTGAAGGTGCTCGCCGCGCGCATCAAGGACAAGCAGTATCACGAGCAGCACGCGAAGGAAGCCGCGACGCGCAAGAGCCTGATCGGCTCCGGCGACCGCTCGGAACGGATCCGCACGTACAACTTCCCGCAGGGCCGGATGACCGACCACCGGATCAACCTGACGCTGTACCGGCTCGAGGCGATCATGGACGGCGACCTCGACGAACTGATCAGCGCGCTGGTCAGCGAGCACCAGGCCGAACTGCTCGCGTCGCTCGGCGACGCCGACTGAGGTCACGATGCCCGACACGACCGCCGACGAACTGCTGCGCGCGTCCGCGCTCGACGCGGTCGATGCGCGCGTGCTGCTCGCGCACGCGCTTGGCTGGACCCGCACACAACTGATCACGCGCGGTGACGCGCCGCTCGACGCGGCCGCGGTCGAACGCTACCGCACGCTCGAGGCGCGCCGCATGGCCGGCGAGCCGGTCGCGCAGCTCGTCGGGATGCGCGAATTCTTCGGCCGGCCGTTCGACGTGACGCCCGACGTGCTGATCCCGCGCCCTGAAACCGAACTGCTCGTCGAAGCCGCACTCGATGCGATCGACGGGCTGCCGCATCCGGCCGTGCTCGATCTCGGCACGGGCAGCGGCGCGATTGCCGTCTCCATCGCCGCCGAGCGGCCCGATGCACGCGTGTGGGCGCTCGACCGTTCGCCGGCCGCACTCGAGGTCGCGCAACGCAACGCACGCAAGCTGCTGGACGCGCACCGCCCCGGCGGCCCGCTGCACTGGTTGCAGAGCGACTGGTACGCGGCGCTCGATCCTGCGCTCGCCTTCGACACGATCGTCAGCAATCCGCCGTACATCGCGCAGCACGATCCGCACCTCACGCAGGGCGACCTGCGTTTCGAGCCGCGCGGCGCACTCACCGACGATGCCGACGGCCTCAGCGCGATCCGCACGATCGTCGCGGGCGCCGGCACTTACCTGAAACCGGGCGGCACGCTCTGGATCGAGCACGGTTACGACCAGGCCGAGGCCGTGCGCGCCGTACTCGCATCGCACGGCTTCGTCGCGGTCGAATCGCTCGCCGATCTGGCCGCAATCGAACGCACGACAGGCGGCCGCCTGCCGGGCTGATGCCCGGCCCGTCCGGTTGAAATCCGCTATCATTTCGATCTAACGCCCCGCAAACGCAAGGTCAGTCATGGACACCCAACAACGTATCAAGCAAATCGTCGACGAAAACCAGGTCGTGCTCTTCATGAAGGGCAACGCGCAATTCCCGATGTGCGGCTTTTCGGGCCGCGCCATCCAGGTGCTGAAGGCCTGCGGCGTCGATCAGTTCAAGACGGTCAACGTGCTCGAAGACGACGAGATCCGCCAGGGCATCAAGGAATTCTCGAACTGGCCGACCATCCCGCAGCTCTACGTGAAGGGCGAATTCATCGGCGGCTCGGACATCATGATGGAGATGTACCAGTCGGGCGAACTGCAGCAACTGTTCGCCGCCGCGTAATACGCCCCGCCCCCTTTTCGATGGCATCTCCCAGCGCGCCGCCACGCCGGCTGATCGTCGCGATCACCGGCGCCACCGGCGCGATCTACGGCGTACGGCTGCTCGACCTGCTGCGCGCCGCCGGCGGCGTCGAAACGCACCTGCTGATTTCGAACGCCGGCTGGCTCAACATCCAGCACGAACTGAAGCTGTCGAAGGCCGAGGTCGAAAGCCGTGCGGACGTCGTGCACTCGGTGCGCGACGTCGGCGCGACGATCGCATCGGGGTCGTTCGCGACCGACGGGATGGTGATCGCGCCCTGCTCGATGAAGACGCTCGCGAGCGTCGCGCACGGGCTGTCCGACAACCTGATCACGCGCGCGGCCGACGTCACGTTGAAGGAGCGCCGCCGCCTCGTGCTGATGGTGCGCGAAACGCCGTTCAACCTCGCGCATCTGCGCAACATGACCGCCGTGACCGAAATGGGCGGCATCGTCTTCCCGCCGCTACCCGCGTTCTACGCGATGCCGAAGACGATCGAGGAACTCGTCGACCAGACCGTCACCCGCGTGCTCGACCTGTTCGCGCTCAGTGCACCGATGACGACGCCGTGGGCCGGCATCCGGCCGGCGCAGTAAGCCGCTCGCTGCTTCCGCGCCGTTCTTCGCGCATCTTCATCGATTCATCTGCCTTCCGGCCTGATTCGGCCACCTCGAACCCTCGTCCGCTCTCGCGCTCGCAGAATCGGCCCGATTATCAACCAATACGACTCAATCAAATTCCGCGCGACGGATTTATCAATGCCCGGTGCGCGCCTATAGTCACAGGCAAATCCCTTTGCAGGCCACCACCATGAACCGCTTGCCTTCGCTCTACCTGTCCCACGGCGCCCCGACGCTGCCGATCGACCCGACGCTGCCGTCCGGCGCGTTCACCCACCTTGGCGCCGAATTGCCGCGCCCGCGCGCGGTACTGATGCTGTCCGCGCACTGGGGCACGCAGCGTCCCGTCGCCAGCGTGGCCGCGCATCCTGAAACGATCCACGACTTCTACGGTTTTCCGCAGGCGCTGTACGACATCCGCTACCCGGCACCCGGCGCGCCCGACGTCGCCGAGCGCGCGGCCGGACTGCTGAATGCAGCCGGCATCGCCACCGCGACGACCGAGCACGGCCTCGACCACGGCGCGTGGGTACCGATGCTGCTGATGTTCCCGGAAGCTGACGTGCCGGTGGCACAGCTGTCGATCCAGCCGCGGGCGGATGCTGCGCACCACTTCGCGCTCGGCCGCGCGCTGCGACCGCTGCGCGACGAAGGCGTGATGGTGATCGGCTCCGGCCAAATCACGCACAACCTGCGCGCCGCCGATTTCGGTGCGGCACCGGAAGACGCGGACCCGCGCGTCGCGGAATTCACCGACTGGTTCGAGGCGAAGCTGGCCGCGCGCGACGTCGACGCGCTGCTCGACTACCGTCGGCAGGCGCCGCATGCCGCGCTGATGCATCCGACCGACGAGCATCTGCTGCCGGTGTTCACGGCGCTCGGCGCGGCGGACGACGACTACCAGCTTGGCATCCAGTCGCTCGGCACGTACCAGCGCGTGCTCGCGATGACGAACTACGTGTTCGCGAGCGCGGCCGCCTGAGCGTCGCGCGGCAACCGTCGAGCGCCAATAAAAAGCCCGCCCGAGCATCGCTCGGGCGGGCTTTTTTCCGCTGCTGGCTGCCGCCGCCGAATCCGGCGACAGGTCACGCGTCAGGCACCGACCCCCTCGAGGATCTCGTCGTGCGATTCACGCTCGTCGAGATACTGGGTCCGGTAGCCGGTATTCACGCCCCAGAAGTAGAACACCAGCGAGATTGCGGCGACGATCAGCATGTCCCAGCCGTACGGCAGCACGCCGTAGCCGCCGAACTCCTTGCTGCCGATCAGCGACAGCACGGCCATCGTCGGCAGGTACGCGACCAGCCACCATGCGGCCTTCAGGTCGGCACCCCAGCCGGTCCAGCCCGACTTCGCCTGGAAGTAGAAGTACACCGGCAGCGCGACGATCATCAGCAGGATGATCTCGCCCGTCAGCGGCCACTTCGCCCAGTAGAGGATCAGCGACGCGCAGACGAACGCGAACGGCGCGATCAGCTTCATCAGCGGAATCGACAGCGGACGCTCGATGTCGGTCGCCGAGCGGCGCAGCGCCATCAGGCTGATCGGGCCGGTCAGGTACGAGATCACCGTCGCGACCGAGATCACCGCCGCGAGCGAGCTCCAGCCGCGGAAGAAGAACAGGAAGATGAACGAGACCAGCAGGTTGAACCACATCGCCTGGCGCGGCACGCCGTAGAGCGGGTGCACGTTGCCGAACATCTTCGGCATCGTGTTGTTGCGCTCCATCGCGTAGATCATGCGGGTGGTGGTCGCCATGTACGTCGTGCCGGTACCGCTCGGGCTGACGAACGCGTCGACGTACAGCAGGATCGCGAGCCAGTTCAGGTTCAGCGCGATCGCCAGTTCGGCGAACGGCGACTTGAAGTTGAAGTGCGACCAGCCCTGCGCGACGTCAGCCGGATTCACCGAGCCGATGTACGCCATCTGCAGCAGTACATAGATCACGAGCGCGATCAGGATCGACGTGATCACCGCGAACGGCACGCTGCGCGACGGGTTGCGCGCTTCGCCCGCGAGGTTCACCGGGCTCTGGAAGCCGTTGAACGCGAACACGATGCCGCTCGTCGCGACCGCGGTCAGCACCGCCGACCAGCCGTACGGAGCAAAGCTTGCATTGGATGCGGTGCCGAGGTTTTCCGGATGGTAGCTCGTCAGCATCAGGCCGAGGATCGTGAGGCCGGGGATCAGGAACTTGAAGATCGTGATCGTGGTGTTCGCCCGGGCAAACGCCTTCACGCCCCAGTAGTTCAGCAAGAAGTAGATGACGACCAGCACGGCCGACAGCAGCAGGCCGGGTGTCGTCAGCTCGCCGTTTACGAACAGCGCATGCGCCCACGGATACGGCCACGTGCTCATGTACTGGATCGACGCTTCAGCCTCGATCGGGATCACGGATACGATCGCGATCCAGTTCGCCCACGCGCTGATGAAGCCGACCAGCGAGCCATGCGAGTAGCGCGCGTAGCGCACCATGCCGCCCGACTCGGGGAACATCGCGCCCAGTTCCGCGTACGTCAGTGCAATCGCGAGAATCACGACCGCGCCGATGATCCATGCGCAGATCGCTGCCGGACCGGCGATCTTTGCGGCCTTCCAGGCGCCGAACAGCCAGCCCGAGCCGATAATCGAACCCAGCCCCGTCAGCATCAATGCAAACGGGCCGATGTTCCGTTGAATAGAACTCTTCACATCCTCTCCTGTGTCTCAAAAAGCATGGTCGGCCCGCGATCCGGGATCGGCTCGGACTGCACCGCGCACGCATTCTTGGGGGGACGCGTCACCCGATCAGGGCAACCCGTCCGCGCGGCGCGTAGTTTAACGGTTGCACCTCAAGCGTGGCGCCAAAATCGTTCGGCCCCTACAAAAAATTCGCATCGTTTGCAAGCTTTGTAAACCTGATATACGCAATAACCCTGAGTCCATGGAAATACGGTTGACCACGCGGGTGATAAGCCGTATAAAGGACTTCGCAGGATTTCAAGTGGCGAGTGAATTGGTTCTTTCGTAGTTCGCCCATCAACGGTACTCCGGTTGGTCCTATTACCCCTTCCTTGATTTTCCGCACACCATGGGCTTCGGCCCCGTTTTATCTTTTTAGGAACAAGTAACATGGCAACCGGTACCGTCAAGTGGTTCAATGACGCAAAGGGCTTCGGCTTCATCACCCCGGAAGGCGGCGGCGACGATCTGTTCGCGCACTTCTCGGAAATCCGCGTCGAAGGCTTCAAGACGCTGCAAGAAAACCAGAAGGTTGAATTCGAAGTGAAGACGGGCCCGAAGGGTCTGCAAGCTGCGAACATCCGTCCGGTCTAAGTCTTGGCGCGATTATTCGTGTAAAAAAGCCCCGCTTCGGCGGGGCTTTTTGTTTTTCGGCGCCGGTCGCCCGGCATGACGGCCTTTCAGCCGCCCGCATTCAGCCGAACAAGCGCTGCGCGTGAATGCCGAGCCCCGTCGCGACACTCGCGAGGCGGTCGCCGAACACCGGCTGCGCATCCGGGAACGCACCCGCGAGCGCACCCGACAGGAACGCGAGCCCCGTCGAGCCGCCGGTGAAATACAGTGCGCCGACGTCGCGCGGCGCGACACCCGCCAGCCGCACCGTCTCGCGCGCGGCGTCGACGATGCGGGCGGTGTCGTCGCGGCTCGCATCGACGAGGCGCTCGGCATCGAACGCGATCTGCAGATCCTCTTCCACGTCGTTCAGGTCGATCATCGTCTCCCCGCCCGCCGCGACGCCGATCTTCGCTTCCTCCGCGCGCGCCATCAACGCATGCCCGAGCCGCTGCTCGACCACGCTCGTGAGCCGGTCGTACTGCTGCACATCGCGGTACAGGTGCTTCATCAGCTTCAGCTCGCCGAGCCGCTTCGGCGTGTAGACCGTGTTGATCAGGTGCCAGGTCGCGAGATCGAAGTAGATCTTGTTCGGCAGCTCGCGCCCTTCGGGATCGAGCGAACGGTAGCCGAATGCGGGCAGGATCGCGGCCAGCTCGACACGCCGGTCGTAGTCGGTGCCCGCGACGTGCACGCCGTGGTGGGCCAGCACGTCGTCCTTGCGCTCGAGCCGCGCCATCCGCTCGGGCCCGACGCGCACCAGCGAGAAGTCGGACGTGCCGCCGCCGATGTCGGCGACGAGCACGAGGCGCTCCGCCTGCTGGCGCGACTCGTAGTCGAACGCGGCCGCGATCGGTTCGTACTGGAATTGAACGTCCGTGAAGCCGACCGATCGCGCGGCAGCCTCGAGCTGGTCCTGTGCAAGGCGGTCGGCGCGCGGATCGTCGTCGACGAAGAACACGGGCCGGCCGAGCACCGCACGACCGATCGGCGCAGCCGCGCGGGTTTCGGCCTTGCGCTTCAGGTGCGTCAGGAAGCGCGCGATGATGTCGGTGTACGCGATCGCGCTGCCGTCGCCGAGATCGGTCGTCGTTTCCGCGAGCGGCGAGCCGAGAATGCTCTTCATCGAGCGCATCAGCCGGCCGTCGAAACCGTCGATGTAGGAAGCCAGCGCCGCACGGCCGTATTCGACCGTCTCTTCGTCGTTGTTGAAGAAGATCGCGGTGGGCAGCGTCAGGTGGTCGCCCTCGACGGGCGCGAGGCGCATGCCATCGCCGTCGGGCAGCGCCACGGCGGAATTGGACGTGCCGAAATCGATCGCGCAGTAAGTCATGGGAAATTGCCGCAGCAGGGCCGGCGCGAAAACGGAAAGGACGGGCTTTTTAACATGAAGCCCGCGGGATCACAACCGGGGCCGGCCACCGGTGCCGCGCAGCGGGCCCCGGTGGCGACGGCGCGCAGACGGGCGCACCGGGAAGACAGGCGGACGGGATGCGCGACGCAGCCCGCTCCAGGCAGATCAGGCCGCCGCGTCGAAGCCCTTCTTCCACGCGCCCGCATAGACGACCTCGCCGATCGCATGACGCGTGCGCGGCGCCTTCTCGCGATCGCGCAGCACGGGATCGAGCTTGTCGACGTTGCCGTAGTGGCCGAGCGAGATGATCGCCGGAATCGCGACGTCGGCCGGGATCGCAAACGCGTCGCGGAACGCCTTCGCGTCGAAGCCGCTCATCTGGTGGGCAGCCAGGCCCAGCGCGTGCGCCTGCAGCACCAGCGACATCGCGGCGGCGCCCGCGTCGTACAGCGCGGTCGGTGCCGGTTCCCCCTTCGGCGTGAGCGTATGCGCGGTCACGGCGATCAGCACGGGCGCCGGCGCATTCCAGCCCTGGTTGAACGGCACCAGCGTCGCGAACGCGCGCTTGAATGCGTCTTCGTCCTGCGTGCGGTCGAATACGATGAAGCGCCACGGCTGCGCGTTGTACGCAGACGGTGCCCAGCGGGCAGCTTCGAGCACCGCGTGCAGATCGCCGGCGCTGACGGGTTCATCCGAATACGCGCGCGGGCTCCAGCGGCCCGCGATCAGATCGTGAATCGAAACAGTGGTGGGAGCAGGTTTGACGGACATGCGGATCCTCGCTGACATCGATGAAGGGGCGCGAACGCCTGGCGAACCGCAAGCATACCCGCTTGAGCCGATCCGCGCCCGATCCTGCCGAGCTATGCAAATCTCCGTGCGTGCATTGGCCGGCCGCCTGCCGCGCGGGCCGGCCGGACTGCCGGCTTGCCGCGATCAGGCCGCCTGCGCAGCCGCGCGCGACGGGCCGCGGTTGATGCGCAGCACGATCAGCGCGCCGAAGATGCACAGCCCGCCCGAAATCATCGATGCGATCGTGTAGGTGCCGAGGCTCGCGCGCAGCAGCCCTGCGCCGAGCGCCGCGAATGCCGCGCCGAGCTGGTGGCCGGCGACGATCCAGCCGAACACGACCGGCGCCGCGGCCTTGCCGAACACGTCGGTCGCGAGCCGCACGGTCGGCGGCACGGTCGCGATCCAGTCGAGCCCGTAGAACATCGCGAACAGCGGCAGCCCGAAGAAATCGATCCCGAACGCATGCGGCAGGTAGATCAGCGACAGCCCGCGCAGCCCGTAGTACCAGAACAGCAGCACGCGATTGTCGTAGCGGTCGGACAGCCAGCCCGACAGCGTCGTGCCGAACAGGTCGAACACGCCCATCGCAGCGAGCAGCGATGCGCCCTGCACTTCCGTCATCCCGTAGTCGCTGCACATCGCGATCAGGTGCGTGCCGACGTAACCGTTGGTGCTCGCGCCGCAAATGAAGAAGCTGAAGAACAGCAGCCAGAAATCGCGCGAGCGGCTCGCCGTCAGCAGCGTACGGAACGCGACCGCGAGCGGGTTCTCCTTGGTCGCATCGGGCGCGAGCGGCGCATCGGCCGGCTCGCCGTAAGGGCGCAGCTGCACGTCGGCCGGCCGCTCGGGCAACAGGAACGCAACGAGCGGAATCACGATCGCGGCCGCCACCGCGACGACCAGCACGACCGGCCGCCAGCCGTGGCGCTGCGCGATCGCCGCGAGCATCGGCAGGAACACGAGCTGGCCGGTGGCCGTGCTCGCGGTCAGGATCCCCATCACGAGCCCGCGCCGCGCATGGAACCAGCGCGTGACGAAGGTCGCGGACAGCGTCAGCGCGACGACACCCGTCGAGCAGCCGACCATCAGGCCCCAGATCACCACCATCTGCCAGCTCTGCGTCATCATCGACGACAGCGCGACGCCCGCGCTCATCGTCACGAGCGCGGTGAGGATGGTCGGGCGCAGCCCGAAGCGCTGCATCGCGGCGGCCGCGAACGGGCCGGTCAGGCCATACAGCGCGATGTTCACCGAGATCGCCAGCGAAATCGCCGCGCGGCTCCAGCCGAGCTCGCGTTCGAGCGGCACCATCAGCACGCTCGGCGTCGCGCGCGTGCCGGCGGCCGCCAGCAGGATCAGGAATACCACCGCCGCCGCGAGCCATCCGTAGTGGAAGCGCCCGCCGATTCGTGTCACCGCCCAGTTCATCTTCGCGTTCTCCAGTTGGCGGCGCCGGCGCCTCCGCGCCCGCTCCGCCCCACCCAGCCAGGCCACCTCCGCCGCACGCTGCATCGGCTGACCCGGGCCGACGCTTGGCATTTGTCTGTCGATCCGGTCGGCATTGTTACCGACCGGTCACAAGTGTGTTGCGATCGTAGTGACCAATCGGTAACATGTCAAGCAATCCAATATGCAGTCGAGGGTCATCATGTCGGGCATCGAGATCGCCAAGCCGCCGGCGCGTCGTACGCGCCGGCCGATCGACGGCGCCACCGCGCAGGAGCACCTGCTGCGCGCCGCCGAGGAGCTGTTTTACAGGGAAGGCGTTCGGACGGTGGGCGTCGAGGCGGTCGTGGAACGCGCGGGCGTCAACAAGATGAGCCTGTATCGGCAGTTCTCGTCGAAGGACGACCTGATCCTCGCGTATCTGGAGCGGATGGATGCGTGTTTCTTCGAGCGTCTCGACACAAGCACCGCGAAGCATCCGGGCCAGCCGAAGGCGCAACTGATCCAGTATTTCGTCGACCTGGCCGAGCGCGCGACGCAGAAGGACTATCGCGGCTGCCCGTTCGTCAACGTCGCGGCGGAGTTTCCGGATGCATCGCACCCGGCGCGCGAGCGCGTCGCGCAGAACAAGGAACAGTTGATGAAGCGGCTCGTCGCGCTTTGCGAAGGCGCCGGCGCGCGGCAACCGCAGGCGCTCGCCGATGCGCTCGCGCTGGTGGTCGAGGGTATCTACGCGGCGAGCCAGACCTATCGGCACGGCGAAACGCCGATCGGCACCGCGCCCGCGCTCGTCACGCAATTGATCGAAGCCGCGTGCGCGTGACGGGCCGCGCGCGTCCGCACGCTGCGCGCCCGCTACAATGCGGCCCTCGCCGCCCTTCCGCCCGACTGGTTTCACGATGACCGACATCCGCCCCGAATCGCATGACGACATCCTCGCCGCCACGCGGCACTGGCTCGCGCGCGCGGTGATCGGGCTCAATCTGTGCCCGTTCGCGAAAAGCGTCTATGTGAAGGAACAGGTGCGCTACGCGATCAGCGAAGCCACGACGCTCGAAGACGCGCTCGCCGAACTCGAAACGGAACTGCGCGCTCTCGACGCGGCCAACCCGCAGCAGGTCGACACGACGCTATTGATCTTCCCGCATGCGTTCGCCGATTTCGTCGACTACAACGATGCGCTGTTCTTTGCCGACCGCCTGGTGCGGCAACTGCGGCTCGACGGCGTGCTGCAGATCGCGAGCTTCCACCCGCACTACCGATTCGAAGGCAGCGAGCCCGACGACATCGAGAACTACACGAACCGCGCGCCGTATCCGATCCTGCACCTGCTGCGCGAGGACAGCATCGCGCGCGCGGTCGACGCGTTCCCGGACGCGTCCGCGATCTACGAAAGGAATCAGGAAACTCTGCGCCGCCTCGGCCACGACGGCTGGCGCGAATGGATGCGCCGGCCGGGCGACGACGTCTGACGCGGCGTGCAACGTGCGGCGTGCAACGTGCGCCGCGTGGCGCACCGCCCGCCCGCGCGTCAGCCTTCGGCCGGCTCCGCGACCTCGCCGCCCGCCGCCGCGGCTTCCGGCACGAAGAAACGTGCGTTCAGCTCGGCAAGCCCGAACATCCCCAGGATCTCGTTCAGCCGCTCGCCGGGCCGCCGACGCGGCAGGTTCTTGTACTGCGCGATGATCAGCTCGTTCTTCATCGAATGCTCCCAGCCGACCAGCTCGGTCACGCTGACCTGGTAGCCGTGCGCTTCGAGCTGCAGGCAGCGCAGCACGTTGGTGATCTGGCTGCCGAATTCGCGCGTATGCAGCGGATGCCGCCACACTTCCGTCAGCGCGTTCGCGAGCGATTTGCCCTTGTTCTTGCGCAGCACGCCCGCGACTTCCGCCTGGCAGCACGGCACGAGCACGATGTGCTGCGCGCGCTTCGCGAGCGCGAAGCGGATCGCGTCGTCGGTCGCCGTGTCGCACGCATGCAGCGCGGTGACGACGTCGACCGTTTCGGGCAGCTTCGGCGACGTGATCGAATCGGCGACCGACAGGTTCAGGAACGACATGCCGCCGAACCCTAGCCGCGCGGCGAGCTCGGCCGAACGCGTGACCAGCTCCTCGCGGGTCTCGATCCCGTACACATGCGACGCAAACGCCGCCGTGCCGTGCCCAGGCTGCTGCTTGAAGAACAGGTCGTACAGGATGAAGCCGAGATACGACTTGCCGGCGCCGTGATCGACGAGCGTCACGCTGCCACGGTCGGCCTGCACGCCGGCAAGCAGCGGCTCGATGAACTGGAACAGGTGATAGACCTGTTTCAGCTTGCGGCGGCTGTCCTGGTTCAGCTTCCCGTCGCGGGTGAGGATGTGCAGTTCCTTCAGCAGCTCGACGGACTGCTCCGGGCGGATTTCGTGGGTCTTGTTCGACATCGTGAAGCGGCGCCGGGCCACGGTCGGCAGACCACGGCCCGGCGGCGGGAATTCGTGAGGAATGGCGATAGTTTACCGAAAATGCGCGGTCAGGCTCGTGCGCCGAGCCGCCAGAGCGACGTGACCTCGGCGCGGCGTGCCGCGTGCAGCGGATCGTCGGCGTCGGCTGACTTCGGGTGTGCGGGGCGGATGTCTTCGCGGCCGAGCACGACGAGGCCGGCTTCGTCGATCCACTGCAGCAGGGTGTCGCGCGGCCGCAGGCCGAGATGCTCGGCGAAATCGGACAGGATCAGCCAGCCTTCGCCGCCCGGTTCGAGATGGTCGGCGAGCCCCGCGAGGAAACCGCGCAGCATGCGGCTGTCGGGATCGTAGACCGCGTATTCGATCGGTGCGCTCGGACGGGCCGGCACCCACGGCGGGTTGCAGACGACGAGCGGCGCGCGGCCGGCCGGAAACAGATCCGCCTCGACGACCTCGACGCGGCCCGCGTGGCCCAGCCGCTCGACGTTCTCGCGCGCACAGGCGAGCGCCCGCGGATCCTGATCGGTCGCGACGATGCGCTCGACGCCGCGCGACGCCAGCACGGCCGCGAGCACGCCGGTGCCCGTGCCGATGTCGAACGCGAGCGACGTCGCCGGCAGCGGCGCGCGCGCGACGAGTTCGACGTATTCGCCGCGCACCGGCGAGAACACGCCGTAGTGCGGATGGATCGGCGCGCCGCCCAGCGCCGGGATCGGCACACCCTTCTTGCGCCATTCATGCGCGCCGACGAGGCCCAGCAGCTCGCGCAGCGACACGACCGACGGGGCACCGCCCGGGCCGTACGCTTCCTCGCACGCGGCGCGCACGTCGGGCGCGCGGCGCAGCGGGATCGTGTAGTCGGCATCGAGCGGGATCAGCAGCATCCCGAGCGTGCGGGCGCGCTGCGACTGCGCGAGACGATGCAGGTTGAATGCGTCGACGCCCACCGCGGCCTTCGCCTTCTTCGGCTTGCGTTCGACACGGCGCGCCATCGCCTGCACGAGCTGGCGCGCATTCTGGAAGTCGCCCTGCCAGACGAGCGCGGTGCCCTCGCAGGCCAGACGGTAGGCCGCGTCGGCGGTGAGACGGTCGTCGGCGGGCACCGCGCGCTTCGGCGGCTGCACGCCGGCTTCGGAGCGCCAGCGCACGGCATGTTCGGCGCCGTCGGCGTCGGTCCAGTGGAAAACGGGGAAATCGGTCACGCGAGCTCGGCTACGGTTGGCTTCAGACAGGCGGCGCGACAGACGCGCGCCGCGCGGACCACACCATACCGCGCTTTGCCCGCGCGGCAAAGCGCGGGCGCCCGCCCCGACCGCCACCCGCGCGCTGCTCGCGGCGTGCTGGCGCTGACGGGCCGGTCAGCTCTGGTCGTCGAGCGCGGCGTCCGGCGCGTTCTGCTTCACCGACGCGATGCCGTTCTCGCGGCTCGCTTCGGCCTTGTACAGTTCGCTCGTGCCGATGATCTCGTGATTGCCAGCCTTCAGGTTGAACATGAACTGGCCGTTGCTCGCGGTCTTGCGCTCGTAGCGCGCGTCGTCCGGCGCGTTCTTGCGCACCGACGCGACGCCGTTTTCCGCCGACGCCTTGGTCTTGTACAGCTCGCTGCGCAGAATGATCTCGCCGTTGGCGGCCTTCAGGTGGAACAGGAACTGCCCGTCGCTCGCTTTCTTGATGACGAATTTCGCTGCCATGGTGCCCTCTCGAAAAAGTCGCCCGGCCCTCCGGACTGAGGCAGTCTAAACGCGATTGACGCGCAAGACGTAAGGCACGTGAAGCTCGATCGTCAGGAATCGTCAGACGGCGCCGCGATCGCGACGCTTCGTCCGGCCCTGCATCCGGCATCCGGCATCCGGCATCGTCTACCCGCCCCACCCCGGCATCGCCGGCATGCGCAACGTGCCCGCATCGCTGAAGCGCACGGTGCCGAGCACGCCGCCCGCGAGCCGGCCGCGCAGCGCATACGGCAACTCGCCGCTGGCAGCCGCGCCGGGCAGGTTCCACGCCTGCCGCGCGGCGGCGAACGCCGACACGGAAACCGGCACGTCGAGCACGGCCTCGCCGAAGCGCGGCACGACGCCCGAGCGGTCGCTCACGCCGCTCGCGAACGGCGTGCCGTTCAGGTCGAGCGCCACCGAGATGCCGTCGTATTCGATCGGCGTGTCGTTCGGGTTCTGCACGCGCAGCTTCAGGTTGAAACGCATCTCGAGGCCCTGCCCGACGAGCGGGTCGAGCCCGGCGACCGACACGCGCACGGAATCGCGCGTGAGCCCCGCGCAGCCGCCGAGCAGGAGCACGGCGGCGAACAGCGGCAGTACGGCGCGCAGCGGCGCGATTCGGAACAGGGTTCGTGGCATGGGGGCCTCCTCGCGGCAATCGGTGAGCGGATCGTCGCTGCATTGTACCGAGCGCGCCCCGCACACCGGGTTTCGTAGTTTTCGCGGCCACGCCGGATCGTTAATAGATTAAAACTACGAAAATACCAGCTAAACGGAAAGCGCATTAATGCTTTCCAGCATTCAATGAAGCGCGGCGAATTCAATAGATGCAATTTCTAAATTTTTCGTTTCCTTTACCTAAAACCATCAAGTATATTTACGCATCCTTCGAGCAAGCCGACAAAGCTTGAAGCCGCATGACGGCGATTTTACGGAACGGCGACACGCCTTCCTGCCATCCTGCGGCCCGGCCCGGCCAGCCCCGTAGGTCGTTGGTTCAATGGAATCGCGCGCCCGCGCAGGGCGCTCGGCTCCGTGTCGTGCGCGCGAAATCAACTCAGTACAACACGCGCCCGGCCATTTTGAACCGGCAAGTTAACCGACATCCGGAAATCCAGAGGGGGCAGTAAACCATGATTACCTTCACGTAGTCGGCCGCCGTCTTTTCGAATAATCCGTCATTGGCATTTTCATCGCTGTTGATTAACGGCGAGGGGATTGTTTTTGCCGGCGTTTTCGCAGCACTGAACGATTCTTTCAACAATCGAGGTTTCAGTCATGTCGATCGATATTCGCAAGATGCGTTATCTGCCGCTCGTCGCCGCGCTCGCACTCGCCGGGTGCGGCGGTGACGACGGCGGTGCAGGCTCCGCTTCCGCGCTCAGCTCCGCCGGCGCGCCGCACTCGGGCTCGTCACCCACCGTCAACGCGCCGCCGAGCGCATCCAACGTCGACAAGAGCGTGTCGCCTGTCGAGTTGCCGGACACCGTGGTGCCCGTGAACTACCGGCTGTGGTTCCGCCCGAACGACGCGCTGAACGCGTTCGACGGCCGCGCCGACGTCGAGATCAAGGTGCTGAAGCCGGTCAACAACATCGTGATCGCCGGCCACCGGATCAAGTTCACGAACGGCCGCATCACGCTGCAGCCGGGCAACATCCAGCTGATCGCGACGCCGCAGGACAAGGGCGACTTCTACCAGCTGCGCCCCGTGAGCGGCACGATCTCGCCGGGCAACTATTCGCTGCACATGGAATGGTCGGGCATCATCAACTTCAAGTCGTATGACGATCCGGGCACGAAGACGGGCGGCAGCTGCGGCGACGATCCGTATCCGGGCTGCTCGGCCGCGGAAGGCGTGTTCCGCGTCGACCTGAAGGGCACCGACGGCAAGACGAGCGGCGCGATCCTCACGCAGGGCGAAACCAACCTGTCGCGCCAGTGGTTCCCCGGCTGGGACGAGCCGGCGTTCCGCCCGACCTATGAAGTGACGGCCGAAGTGCCGTCGAACTGGCGCGTCGTGTCGAACGCGGCCGAGAAGCCGTCGACCAACGTCGGCGGCGGCTACAAGCTCGTGCAGTTCGAGAAGACCCCGCCGATGCCGTCGTACCTGCTGTTCTTCGGCGGCGGCCTGTTCGACACCTATGAAGACGACTTCACGAGCCCGCTGCCGGGCGGCAAGGGCGGCCTGCACCTGCGCGTGTTCACGCCGCCGGGCATGAGCGACTGGGCGAAGCCGGCGATGGACCGCACCAAGCAGGCGCTCGACTTCTACTACCGCTACACGGGCATTGCGCTGCCGCTCACGAAGTTCGACACGGTGGCCGCGAACGATGCGTTCAAGGAGCAGAAGGACCTGAACTTCGGCGGGATGGAGAACTGGGGGTCGATCCTCGAGTTCGCCGACGACATCCTGCCGCAGCCGGGCCAGCCGATGTCGCACTACGGCAACGAGGTGCTGACGCACGAAGTCGCGCACCAGTGGTTCGGCGATCTCGTCACGACCGACTGGTGGGACAACGTGTGGCTCAACGAGTCGTTCGCGACGTTCTTCGAGACGAAGACGACGATCCAGTTCTTCCCCGACGAGTTCAGCTGGCTCGACCAGGTGAAGAACAAGTACCGCGTGATCAATCGTGACATCGGCCCGAACGCCTTCCCGGTCGCGCCGAACTTCAACGGCTGGGCCTCGAACGACTTCGTGCTGAGCGCCAGCGCGTTCACGTACGACAAGGGCGGCCACGTGCTGAAGACGCTCGAGAACTATCTCGGCGAACAGACGCTGCGCAAGGGTTTGCAGCAGTACCTCGTCGACTACTCGTTCGGCAACGGCACACCGAAGCGCCTGTGGGATGCGCTGTCGAAGGAAAGCGGCCAGGCGATCGGCGCGATCGGCGACAGCTACGTCCGCCAGACCGGCGTGCCGCTGATCTCGCTCGACACGCAATGCGACCTGACGAAGAACCAGACGGTCGTCACGCTGAAACAGCAGCCGTTCCCGAACAAGAACGCGTATCCGGGCCTGCAATGGACGGTGCCGATCACGCTCGCGTACGGCCAGGGTCTCGCGAAACGCACGACGCTCGCGCTGAAGGATACGCAGACGCAAACGCGGATCGACGGCTGCACGGGCGTGGTGGCCGACCCGAGCGGGCTCGACTACTACGTCGTGAACTACAGCGACGCGGCCTGGAGCGGGCTGCTCACGCAGGTCAACGGCTCGACCGATCCGGTGCTGCTCGCGAACCTGAAGAGCGAAGCCGCGCTGCTCGTCGCGAACAACCTCGCGCCGGCATCGCGCTCGACGTCGATCGGCTCGGTCGCTTCGCCTGCTGCGATGAAGCTGCGCCAGACGCCGACCTTCGGCGGCATCGAACCGGTGACGAAGGAACGCCCGGCACTGCAATACCAGGGCATCTTCAAGCCGCGCAAGGTAGTCACGCAGTAACGGTGCGCGCCCGGCCGGTGCCGCGCAGCCTGCGGCGGCCGGCCGGCGTACCGGTTTCTCCGACCTTTGACGGGCCTCGCGTGCGAGGCCCTTTTTCATGCCCGGCGTGCGTCGGGCCCGGCGACACGTCGCCGGCCGTCGTCGTCACGCCCACGCGGCATCCCACGCCGGCTGCGCGAACCACGTCGCGAGGAACGCGACGAGCCGCGACGCGCGTGCGGTGCCGCGCGCCGGCTGGCGCAACACGTGGATCGTCGCCGGCTCGGGCGCCGCCGCGAACTGCGGCAGCACCGCGCGCAAGCGGCCATCGCGCAACGCGTCCCCCGCGAGCCAGGTCGGCAGGTGCGCGAGACCGAGCCCGTCGATCGCGGCTTCGAGCAACGCTTCCGAATGATTGCTGCGAAACCGCGGCTGCGCCGGCGCGTGGCGGCGCTCGCCGAAGCGCCACGCGCCCGGCGGCGGCACCCCGTGCCAGGCGAGGCAGTCGTGCCCGGCGAGCGCGTCGGGCGTATCCGGCTCGCCGCGCCGCGCCAGATACGCCGCGCTCGCGCACAGCACGCGCCGCTGCGGCGCCAGCACGGTTGCGACGAGGCGCGTGTCCTCGAGCGGACCGATGCGCACCGCGAGATCGACGTCGGAGCCGAGCCGCGCGCCCTGCAGGTCGACCATGCTGTCGGTCAGCACGAGGTCGACCTGCAGCGCCGGATGACGCTGCATAAACGCGGCCAGCGCGGCCACCAGATGCCGCCGGCCGAACGGCGCCGGACAGTCGACGCGCAGCAGCCCGCTCGGCTCGTCGTGCTGGCTGTGCAGGTCTTCCTGCAGGCCGCGCAGCTCGGCCAGCATCCGCGTCGCGCGCCCGTACAGCAACTGCCCGGCCTCGGTGGGCCGCAGCGCATGCGTCGTGCGATGCAGGAGGCGGATGCCGAGCTGTGTCTCGAGGCGGTCGATACGTCGCGTGACCGACGACGCGGCGACGCCCAGCCGGCGGGCGGCCGCCGAGAAGCTCTGCTGGTCGACCACGTCGACGAACAGCGCCAGGTGCGGGGAAAGGAAATCGTCCATTTGGTGTCTTCGGATTTGGCTATGCGTTCATCGCAAAACAATCATCCGCTTTTGCGGGTTTCCGCGTCAAACCGGGCCGACTAGACTGCGTTCATCCATTTCACTCGCTGCACGCCCCGCCCCACCGGGCCGCGCGGCAGCCAACCGCCACGGAGATCACCATGCGCAGCATCCGCTTCGACGCCCCCGCCGCCGACATCGAGTCGCTCGACGCGCGGGTCAGGGAAATCGACACGCCCGTACAGGCCGACGGCCAGATGCTGATCGAGGTGCACGCGGCCGGCGTGAACCCGAGCGACGTGAAGGCCGCGCTCGGCCGCATGCCGCACGCGGTGTGGCCGCGCACGCCCGGGCGCGACTGGGCCGGCATCGTGCGCAGCGGCCCGGAAGGCTGGATCGGCGCGCCGGTGTGGGGCTCGGGCGGCGATCTCGGCGTCGGGCGCGACGGCTCGCATGCGCAATGGCTCGTGCTCGACGCGGCACTGGTGCGCCGCAAGCCCGCCGTGCTGACGCTCGACGAAGCGGCCGGCGTCGGCGTGCCGTTCGTCACCGCCTACGAAGGCTTGCGCCGCGCCGGCATGCCGACGGCCGGCGACGTCGTGCTCGTGTTCGGCGCGAACGGCAAGGTCGGCCAGGCCGCGATCCAGCTCGCGACCGCGCACGGCGCGACCGTGATCGGCGTCGAGCGCAGCGCCGGCGGCTATCGCGGCCACGCATCGGGCGACGTGCACATGATCGACGCGTCGAAAGAACCGGTGGCCGACGCGGTGCGCGCGGCGACCGGCGGCCGCGGCGCGGACATCGTCTACAACACGGTCGGCAGCCCGTACTTCGAAGCGGCGAACGCGTCGATGGCGATCGGTGCACGGCAGATCTTCATCTCGACGATCGAGCGCAGCGTGCCGTTCGACATCTTCGCGTTCTATCGCGGCCAGCACACGTTCGTGGGCGTCGATTCGCTGCAGCTCGGCGGCGCCGCGGTCGCGCAGATCCTCGACACGCTCGCGCCCGGCTTCGGCAACGGCACCCTGCGCCCGTTCCCGATCGGCGACGACTACGTCTATCCGCTCGAGCGCGCGCACGAGGCGTATCGCGCGGTGCTGGCCGGTGCGCGCGAGCGCGTCATCCTCAAACCCTGACGCCGGATCACACGGGAGACCGCCATGACGGATTACGTGACTTCGCTCGCGGTGGGCCTCGGCGTCGGCGTGTTGTATGCGCTGCTGCACGTGCGCTCGCCGGCCCCGCCGCTCGTCGCGCTCGTCGGGCTGCTTGGAATGGTGATCGGCGAACGCGCGATCGCGCTGTTGCGCTGACGGGTCGATGCCGCTAGCGGTCGTCGCGCCGGCGGAATGCCCACCACGCGGCGAGTGCCGTGAAGCCCGCCACGAGCAGCACCATCAGCCAGAAGCCGTGCTTGTTCTCCGAGAACGGCACGCCGCCGACATTCATTCCGAAGAAGCCGGCGACGATGTTGATCGGCAGCGCGATCACGGTCACGAGCGTCAGTGTGAACAGCGTCCGGTTGTTCTGCTCGTCGAGACGCGAACCGATCTCTTCCTGAAGCAGCTTGATCCGCTCGTTGAGCCCGGCCAGGTCGGCGAGCACCAGCGAAAACTCTTCGGTCGACTCGCGCAGCTCCTGCACGTCTTCCACGTGCAGCCACGCGGGCGGTTTCGCGAGCAGCCGGAAGATCGACCCGGGCTCGGGCGCGAGCATGCGCTGCAGGCGCGTCAGCGTGCGGCGCATCGCGCCGAGCTCGATGCGGCTCGACGTGAGCCGCTGCGACAGGAAGCGGTCCTCGATGCGATCGACGTCGACACTCGTGCGCCGCATGATCTGGATCAGCAGGTCGGCCTGGTCGCGCAGCAGGTGCACGAGCAGCTCCGCCGGCGACCGGAACTGCTCGCCGTCGCGCACGCACGCGCGCAGCGTGTCGACCGAACGCAGCGGCTTGAGCCGCGCGGTGACCATGATGCGCCGCTCGACGTGGACGAACAGCGTCGCGATCTCCGACGGCGTCAGTTCGAGGTTGAACATCACGTCGTTGACGATCGCGCGCAGTGCGCCGTCTTCCTGCTCGATGCGCGTCGAGCGCGACCCTTCGTGAAGGAATTCGAAGAAGCTGTCGGGCAGATCGAGATGCGTGCGCATCCAGCGCTCGCTCGCGCCGTGCGCGAGATTGAAGTGCAGCCAGACGAAATCGTCCGACGCGCCGTCGTGCTCGCGGCACGAGCGCAGCCACGCGGCGGCCGTGTCGGCATCGAGCGTCGCGCCGGATCCGCCCGGATCGAAGCGGAATCCGCACACCATGCCGGACGTATCGGCGCCGTAAGTCTGTACGATCAGGTCCATCGTGTCGAAGGTCGTGCGGCGCGCGGCGCGCCGCGCATCGCGGGTCGCGAGCCCGCGCCGGAAAAGGAAAGGAAACGTATGCCCGACGGGCGTGACGCGCCCGTGACAGCGTCACGCCGCATCATACCGGCCGATTCCGCGCCCAAAAGCAACGCGCCGCCCAACGGGCGGCGCAGGTGCGGCAGGCCGGCAAACGCGAGACGCGTTACTGCCGCGTCTCCGACTGCGCGGCGCTCGGGCACGCGGGATCCTTGCCCCAGTGACCTTCGCAGACGCGCCAGCGGCACAGTTGATCCTCGAAGAAACCGCGCTCCGAACATTCCTTGACGCGCGACGCCAGCGAGCCGGCCGTCGCGGCCGTCTTGGTCGGCACGGCCTGCGCCTTCTGCACGGCGAGTTTCTTGTCGGCGGGCTTCGTGCGCGCGACGAGCGCCGCGAGCAGATCCGCATCCGGATCGTCCTTCCCGGCCGCCTTCGCACTGCGGGTCGGCGTCGCGTCGCGACGCTTCTTCGCCTGCGCGAGCTCGGCCTGCTGTTCCTTGCGATGCTTGCGGGCCTCGGCCTTTGCGTCAACCTTGGCATCGGCCTTCGTGTCGGTCTTGCCGTGCGCCGCGACCTTCGCGTTCTTCGCTGCGTCGGCCTTCGCGGTCTTGGTCGCAGCAGCAGCAGCGGCCGCGCCGGCCGTGGCCGTGCCCGATGCATCGTCGGCGCCGTTGGCGAGCGCGCGCGACAGGCGGCTGTTGTCCGCGGCGGACGCGGACGATGCGGAAGCAACGGTTCGGGAAGCTGCGTCGTCGTTGACGATCGTGGCCGGCTGCGCGGCGGATGCCGCATTTTGCGCGACCTGCACGGCAGCGTCGCTGGCCGCTGCGGCCTTCGCCGGTGCGGCGGCCGCGGGTGCGGCCTCGGCCGTGACGGCGGCGGCCTGCTCGCCCGAATGCTGCATGCGCCATGCGCCCCAGCCACCGACGGCAACCACCAGTGCAACGACGGCCGCGATCGGCGCCTTCAGCGAACGGCGCGGCGGTTCGGCCGGCGGCGTGACACGTCCTTCCAGATTCGCGAGAATGCGCGACTGCTGAGCTCCGTCGCCTGCCGGTTTGGTATCGGACAGCAGGCTGGGCGGAGTTTTCGAATTTGAATTTTCCGGCGCACTCATTCAGCGTCTCATTGAATCCTGGTTTAATTCACCGCGATAATATAGCCCGGCCTCTCGAAGCAGCCTGATTCTAAGAGCAAGCATTGCAAAACACAATCAATTCCAATTTCCGGGGATTTCGTTGATTGCCGTCGCACTCGTCGCCTATTTCGCCCTTGCCGTAGCAGTTGCGGCACTGTTGCTTTTACCGGGTATCCGCGCGACCGTTTTCGAATCCGTCGCCCAGTTTCACGGCCGTCTAACACGCCGTGCGAACGATCGCGCCGCGCGTACGCGAAATCAGATTGTTAAATCGGCAAGCGTTACGCGAGGCGCTTTAAACGATGTGCAAAATTTACTGGTTCGGCGGCGCTTGATGATTATGGTATCGGCAGGTATTCTTGCGACGCCGCCATTGGTCGCCATTGCGTTACGCGGCCGGCAATTGTTCCAGTACGACGACACGGCGCGCGTGCCCGACGAGAAGATCGCCGCCCTGCTGCAGGGCGAACAGCTCGTACCGCCCCCGCCGCTGCCGCCGGAAGTCTTCGCCACCAAGGAAGTCGAACAGGTACGTCCGGCGCTGAAGGATGCGAGCCGCGACTGGAACCTGCTGGATCCGGATTTCCGTACGCGTTTGCTGCTGGTCTACAAGATCATGCACGAACAATATGGATATGAAATGGCGTTGCTGGAAGGTTACCGGAGCCCGGAACGGCAGAACCGGCTGGCGGCAATGGGCGGCAACGTGACCAACGCGGCGGCCTTCCAGAGTTATCACCAATTCGGGCTGGCGGCCGACAACGCATTCCTGCGCGACGGCAAGCTGGTCATTTCCGAGAAAGATCCGTGGGCGATGCGCGGCTACCAGTTGTACGGCCAGGTCGCCGAACAGGTTGGCCTGACCTGGGGGGGCCGCTGGAAAATGATGGATCTCGGGCACGTGGAATACCATAAACCCGGTTTTAAACTGGGACGCGGCAGCTAGCCAGGGCTGCCGGACAGGAAATAATGAGGGCGGCATGGGGCTTTTTAATATCCCGGCAGGAAACGATATGGGCGGCGCAAAAAATCATGCATTCCGGTGCGCGATTTTTTCCGGCCGCCGCTTCCGTTTTAAATCTCACAGCGTCCTTTCGTTAATGCGCGCGCCTTCTCCGATGCCGCGGGCGCATTGATGCCAGCCCCCTTCATCCCGTTTGACAGCATGGCGACACATCGCGGCGCCACCCTTGCCGCTCGACGCGCCTGCGTCGCCTCACCGAATCGCACCGGAACCTGAACGTCCTATGCAACGCATCCTCAACGTGCTGACTCATCCGCGTACGCTCTCGATCGTCGGGATCGTCGCGCTAGCGGCCATCCTCTTCATCGTCGCCGACATGCTCCAGCTGCCGCTCCTGTGGGCGGCGATCGCGTTCGCGGCGATCCTCGCGCTGTGGCTCGTCGTCGCGCTGTGGCGCCGCTGGCGCGTGAAGCGCGCGAACCAGCAGCTCGGCCAGGTGCTGGAGGAGCAGGCGGAAACCGGCAAGATCGCCGCGCCCGCCGCCGCCGCGCTCGCCCCCGACGCGAAGACGGCCGACCTCGACGTGCTGCGCACGCGCCTGTCGGACGCCGTGAAGACGATCAAGACGTCGAAGATCGGCCAGGTGTCGGGCGGCTCCGCGCTGTACGAACTGCCGTGGTACATCGTCATCGGCAACCCGGCCGCGGGCAAGAGCAGCGCCGTGCTCAATTCCGGCCTGCAGTTCCCGTTCGCGGACAAGAACAGCGCCGTGATCCACGGCATCGGCGGCACGCGCAACTGCGACTGGTTCTTCACGACCGAAGGGATCCTGCTCGACACGGCCGGCCGTTATTCGGTGCACGAGGAAGATCGCAGCGAATGGCTCGGCTTCCTCGGCCTGCTCAAGCGCTATCGCCCGAAGGCGCCGATCAACGGCATCATCGTTACCGCGAGCATCGCCGAACTCACCGGCAACCGCCCCGAATTCGCGATCAACCTCGCGAAAAACCTCCGCCAGCGCGTTCAGGAGCTGACGGAGAAGCTCGAGGTGTTCGCGCCGGTCTACGTGATGTTCACGAAGGCCGACCTGATCACCGGCTTCACCGAATTCT
This sequence comes from Burkholderia sp. LS-044, assembly GCF_004803625.1. Lineage (NCBI taxonomy): Bacteria > Pseudomonadati > Pseudomonadota > Betaproteobacteria > Burkholderiales > Burkholderiaceae > Burkholderia > Burkholderia sp. LS-044. The sequence goes on along the minus strand of NZ_SSWO01000026.1, from coordinate 23,271 downwards.
TCAGCAGCAGCGACAAGCACGAGTACGACCGCGTGTGGGGCGCCACCCTGCCCTACGAACCCGACGACAAGCGCGACGTGGTCGCGCAGTTCGACACGCACTTCGAGGAACTGTACGAAGGGCTGAAGGAAATCAGCGTCGCGCAGCTGTCGCTGTCGCGCGGCAACCAGCTGTCGCCGGGCCAGCTGAGCTTCCCGCTCGAATTCTCGACGATCAAGCCGTCGCTGCGCGCGTTCCTCGCGACGCTGTTCGAGAACAACCCGTTCCAGTACAAGCCGATCTTCCGCGGCTTCTACTTCACCAGCGCCTTGCAGGAAGGCGAAACCAACAGCGCGGCCGCGCAGCGCATCGCGCAACGCTTCGGCCTCGACGGCAGCGCGCTGCCGAAGCCGCACAGCGCGTTCTCGAAGAACGGCTTCTTCCTGCGCGACCTGTTCTCGAAGGTGATCTTCGCGGACCGCCAGACGGTGCGGCAGTTCGCGAGCCCGACCAAGACCCGGTTGCGCTATGCGACCTTCTTCGGCTTCGTCGCGGCGCTCGCGCTCGCGCTGGGCGGCTGGACCTGGTCGACGATCGGCAACCAGCAGCTCGTCGCGAACGTGCAGGCCGACCTCGACAACGTCACGCGCCTGCAACAGGGCCGCAACGACCTGCAGTCGCGCCTGCAGGCGATGGACATCCTCGAAGACCGGATCGAGCAGCTTGAGCAGTTCCGCCGCGACAAGCCGGTCTCGGTGTCGCTCGGCCTGTACCAGGGCGACCGTCTCGAGCAGCACCTGCTGACCGAGTATTACAACGGCGTGCGCCAGATCCTGCTGGCCCCCGTGTCGCAGAATCTCGCGTCGTTCATGAAGGACGTGAACGCGCACCCCGAGCAGCTCGTGCCGATGACGCGCCCGCCCGAATCGGGCGCCGTGCAGGGTGGCGCGATTCCGGTCTCGACGAACGCGGCAGGCGCCGCGCCGCAGGCCGGCGCCGCACTGGCCGCGTCCGGCACCGCGCCGGCCGCCGCGCAACAGCCGGCCGCTCCGCAGGGCGGCCTCTACAGCGACGCGTCGCCGACCAACGTGCAGGACGCGTACAACGCGCTCAAGACGTACCTGATGCTGTCCGACAAGCGTCACGTCGAACAGGCGCACCTGACCGACCAGCTCGCCCGCTTCTGGCGCGGCTGGCTCGAGACGAATCGCGGCAACATGCCGCGCGACGAGATGATCAAGAGCGCGGAGCGCATGATCTCGTTCTACCTGTCGCGCGTGAACGACGACGACTGGCCGATGATCGACGCGAACCTCGCGCTCGTCGACCAGACCCGCGAGAACCTGCGCCGCGTCGTGCGCGGCATGCCGGCCCGCCAGCGCGTGTACGAGGAAATCAAGGCACGCGCGTCGACCCGCTTCGCGCCGATGACCATCGCGCGCATCGTCGGCGACGGCAACCAGGGGCTCGTGGCAGGCAGCTACGCGATTCCGGGCACGTTCACGCGCGAAGCGTGGTTCGACTACGTGCAGCCGGCGATCCGCGACGCGGCGACCAAGGAACTGCAGGCGAAGGACTGGGTGCTGAACACGTCGACGCAGGACGACCTGACGCTCGAGGGCAGCCCCGAGCAGATCCAGAAGACGCTCGTCGGCATGTACAAGACCGAGTATGCGCAGCACTGGCAGAAGTTCATGCAGGGCATCGCCGTGCAGGGCTTCAGCAGCTTCGGCCAGGCCGTCGACGGGATGAACCGCCTCGGCGACCCGCAGGATTCGCCGATCCGCAAGATCCTCGAGACCGCGTACGACCAGACGTCGTGGGACAACCCGTCGCTCGCGAACGTGACGATCAAGAAGGCGCAGACGGGTGTCGTGAACTGGGTCAAGCAACTGTTCTCGCGCTCGCCGGCCGGCCAGGTGGCGGCCGCCAACATCGACATCAACGGCAATCCGGCCGAGGTGCCGATGGGTCCGATCGGCCAGGAATTCATCGGGCTCGCGCGGATCGTCGCGGTGCATGACGGCACGTCGATGCTCAAGGGCTACATGGAGTCGCTGTCGAAGGTCCGCACGCGCTTCAACGTGATCAAGAACCAGGGCGACCCGGGCCCGGGCGCGCGCCAGCTGATGCAGCAGACGCTCGACGGCAACGGTTCGGAACTCGCCGATTCGCTGAAGCTCGTCGACGAACAGATGCTGACCGGCCTCACCGATTCGCAACGCAAGTCGCTGCGTCCGCTGCTCGTGCGGCCGCTGATGCAGGCGTTCGCGGTCGTGATCCAGCCGGCCAGCGCCGAAGTCAACAAGGTGTGGAACGCGCAGGTCTACCAGCCGTTCCAGAACTCGCTCGCGACGAAGTACCCGTTCGCGGCGAGCGCGAAGGTCGAGGCCGGCGCCGGTGAAATCGCGCAGGTGTTCGGTCCGGACGGCTCGATCGCGAAGTTCGTCGGCACGACGCTCGGGCCGCTCGCGGTGCGCCGCGGCGACACCCTCGCCGCCCGCACGTGGGGCGACATGGGCATCGGCCTCACGCCGGACTTCACGAACGGCTTCGCGCGCTGGGTCGCGCCGCTCGCGGGCGGTGCGGCAGGCGGCGCGGCCGCGTCGTCCGAGCCGCAGACCGTGTTCCAGATCCTGCCGCAGCCGAGCACGGGCACGACGGAATACACGATCGCGATCGACGGCCAGCAACTGCGCTACCGCAACACGCCGCCGCAGTGGACCAACTTCGTGTGGCCGAACCCGCAGGGCTCGCCGGGCGCGACACTGTCCGCGACGACCTTCGACGGCCGCACGGTGCAGCTCGTCAACGAGCCGGGCCGCTACGGCCTCGAGAAGCTGATCAACTCGGCGCAACGCAAGCGCCGTCCGGACGGCACCTTCGACCTGACGTGGGCGCAGGGCAACGTGAACGTGTCGGTGACGATGCGCATCATCAGCACGTCGCAACCGTCCGGCGGCGGGGGCAGCGACCAGCCGCAGCAGCAGAGCCTGCGCGGCCTGCAGCTGCCGTCGTCGGTCGCCGACGCGAGCGCGGGCGCCGCGCAGAACGCGACCCAGTCCGGCACGGGTACGCCGGGCGCAGCGCCGGCCGTCGCGGCCGCCAACGCAACGAATGCACAGGGGGCGCAATGACGCAAACCGTACAGGCGCAAATCGCCTACTTCGGCAAGATTCCGTCGCGCGGCGACTTCGTGAAGAGCCCGCACAATCCGCAGTTGCTGCAGACGCTCGACCGCTGGATCGCGCAGGCGCTCGAACTGCTCGCGGAAGATCCGCGCTGGAAGCTCGTCTACGAGGATGCGAAGCCGATGCATTTCGCGTTCCTCGGCTCGCGCAGCAAGCTCGCGATCGCGGGCCACATGGTCGCGAGCCACGACGTGTCGATGCGCCGCTTCCCGTTCCTCGGCGCAACGGCGCTCGAAGTCGACCGGCCGCTCGCGTTCCTCGCGCGCAGCCCGCTCGCGTTCGCGCGGCTGTGGTCGCGCGTCGCCACGCAGATCCCGCCGCTGCTCGGCAAGGACGAGCCACCCGGCGCGCTGCAGGCGCTCGGCGACACGCAGGTGCCGATCGACGTCGGCGGCCCCGGCACGTCGCATGACGGCACCTTCAACGATTTCGTCGAACACCAGTCGCTGTACGGCCTCCAGGAGATGCTGCTCGACAGCGGTCATCCCGTGCGGCTGCGCGGCGCGATGCTCGCGCTCGGCTCGCTGCTGCGGCCGGTGATGCAGAGCGGCTCGTCGCACATCGAGCGCGGCCTGACGCTGCCGCTGCCGGTCGATCCGTTCTACCGCAGCCTCGTCGCCGCGTTCTGGCTCGAACTGATCGCGCCGTTCGTCGCGCAGGCCGACTTCGAGCTCGCGATCTTCATCGGCACGATCGCCGAGCGCGAACGGCTCATCATCGGCTTCAACGGCGCGTCGGCCAAGACGCTGCTGAGCGTCGTCGACCCGCAGACCTACGCCGCCCACAACATCGACATCGACGATCCCGAGTGGATCGACGCCCATGCGCAAAACGATCACCAGATCAGCAAGCTCGTCAGCTACCTCGACCAACCGCAACTCTCGCTGCGCGTCGCCATCGACGCGTTCCGCGAAGCGTTCATCGGAGGCTGACGGGATGCATCGCATGAATCACGTCCTCGCCGCCCTCCTCGCCTCGGGCCTGTTCATCGGCAGCGGCACGGCTTTCGCGCAGAACACGGGCGCGACGGTCACGCCGGTCGGCAACGGCACGGTCGCGACGACCGCGCTGCCCGCGAACACCGGTGCCGCACCGGGGACGGCGTCAGGCGCCGTCGTGCACGGCACGGCCGGCACCGCGAGCACCATCACGCCGCCGCCCGCGGCCGCGACGCCCGGCCAGGTGGTCGTCGGCGGCAAGGTGCCCGACGAGGCGACCAAGGCCGCCGTGCTGCAGAAGCTGCGCGACACCTACGGCGCGACGAACGTCGTCGACCAGATCGAGGTCGGCGACGTCGCGACGCCGCCGAACTGGAGCGCGAACGTGCAGAAGCTGCTCGGCGCGCAGCTCAAGCAGATCAGCAAGGGGCAGTTGAAGATCAACGGCACGCAGATCGAGATGAAGGGCGAGGTGCACAACGAAGCGCAGCGCCAGCAGCTCGCGAGCGACATGGCGAACACGCTGAACCCGACGTATACGATCAGGAACGGGCTGCGCGTATCGGCGTCCGAACAGGGCGTGCTCGACCAGACGCTCGCGAACCGGACGATCGAGTTCGAGACGGGCAGCGCAACGCTCACGCCGCAGGGCAAGCTGATCCTCGACCAGATGGCGGCCGCGCTCGCGAAGATGCAGAACCGCACGGTCGACATCATCGGTCACACCGACAACTCGGGGAACCGCACGTCGAACATTGCGCTGAGCCAGGCGCGCGCGGATGCGGTGAAGGGTTACCTGATCACGAAGAGCATTCCGCCGCAGCAGATGACGACGACGGGCGTCGGGCCGGATCAGCCGATCGCGCCGAACGATACGGCGGACGGGCGGGCGCGGAATCGACGGATCGAGTTCCGGGTGGGGCAGTAAGCGTAGAGGGACGTCACGGGCCGCTTCGTACGGAGCGGCCCGGCAGGCGACGGGCGGCGGCAGCGATGCGCCGCCCGTTTCGCGTTTACGACTGCTCGTCAGGCCTCACGCCCAGCAGTTCGCGAATATGCGACAGCGAGCCGTCGTCCTTCACGACGCTCTCGAGCCACTTGTGCAGCGGCATGTCGGCCCATTCGGCCGCCTTGTCGGCGAGATACGCGACCGGGCTGTGCGGCTCGGTCTGGCGGAAATAGCGGGCGACCGCGCGCAACTGGTCGACGGCTTGCGCACGGTTCTGGATGCCGGCGATCATCTGCGTCACCGGGGCGCGCGGAACGGGCTGCGGCTGCACGTGAGTCTCCTCGGTCTGAATCGGGTTGCCGAACACCGGCTCGATGCGCTCGGGTTGCGCCTGCGGTGCCGACTGCGTGTGCGGCGCGCTGCCCGTATAACCCTGCTCGCGCGCAAAGCGCTCGGCGAGCCGGTACACGGTCTCGAACGCGTCGCGCGCCTGCCGGAAGCTCGGCGCCGAATCGCCCGCGCGCTCGACAAGCCGCTCCTCGAACGCATCGAGCGCGAATTCGAACGCCTTCAGGTTCGCGAGCAGCGCCGTGTAGAACGCGATCGACGTCACGCGCCGCGACGAATCGATCTGCTCGATCGACGGCTTGCCGCGTGCGATGTCGTCCGCGTGTTCGGGGTCGCGCTTGATGGCCTGCGCGACGTGCTGCGCCACTTCCCAGTCGAGCGTGCTGAACGCGTTCGACGCGCCGTCCGTCAATGGCACCGCGCGCAGCAGCTCCGCCGTGCGGCCGGACAGCCACGCGACGTTGCCGAGCCGGTGCTCGGTGTCGTCGTCTTCGGGCAGCGGGTGCACGGTGTCCCAGAAGTCGCGGCACAGGCCCTCGAGCAACGCATAGCCTTCGGTGAGGCCGGTGATGCCGTCCTCGAGCGCGAGCGCCTCGGTCAGCCATACGGCGAGCCGCAGGTCCTTCGTGCGCGTGCGCAGCAGCTCGCCCGCGTGATCGACGACGAAGCCCCAGTCGGCCTCCTTGATCTCGGTCACCCATTCGCCCTGGTCGAGCGTCGGATCGTCGTAGCGCCGCGCGTCCTGGATCGCGTCGAATTCGTTCGAAAACAGCAGGTCGTCGCCGCTGGGCGACGCATCGCTGATCGGCGTCAGCAGCTCGGGGAGATTGATCGGCATGGTTTCAGTTCATCAATGCTGGGTGATGCGCGACCGCGCTCATTCGACGGTGTACGTGAATTCGCCGGCCTCGTCCGCGCGCACCGCGATGCGCGCGATGGCCGCGCCGTCGGCGATCCGGCCGAGCACGTGGCCCGCGATCTCCGGCAGCAGCGTGCCGTTCAGGATATGGTCGACGTTGCGGGCGCCCGAATCGACTTCGGTGCAGCGCGCGAGCACCGCGTCGACGAGCGACTCGTCCCATTCGAACGCCGCCTTGTGGTTCGCCTCGATCCGGCGGCGGATCCGCTCGAGCTTCAGCTCGATGATCTCGGCCAGCACGTCGTCGGAAATCGGGTAGTACGGCACGACCTTCATCCGCCCGAGGAACGCGGGCTTGAACGTCTTGTACAGCTGCGGACGCAGCGTCTCGGCAAGGGCATCCGGATCGGGCAGTTCCTCGGCCGGCTTGTTCAGGCACGCCTGCATCACCGCGGCGGAACCGACGTTCGACGTCAGGATGATCAGCGTGTTGCGGAAGTCGATCTCGCGCCCTTCCGCATCGTCCATCGCACCCTTGTCGAACACCTGGAAGAACATCTCGAGCACGTCGGGGTGCGCCTTCTCGACCTCGTCGAGCAGCACGACCGAATATGGGTTGCGGCGCACCGCCTCGGTCAGCACGCCGCCTTCGCCGTAGCCGACGTAGCCCGGCGGCGAGCCCTTCAGGCCCGACACGCTGTGCGCTTCCTGGTACTCGCTCATGTTGATCGTGACCATCTTGCGCTCGCCGCCGTACAGGATGTCGGCCAGCGCGAGCGCCGTCTCGGTCTTGCCGACGCCCGACGGCCCGACGAACATGAACACGCCGCGCGGCTTGTTCGGATCCTCGAGGTTCGCGGTCGCGGTGCGCACGCGCTGCGCGATCGCGTCGAGCGCATGGTCCTGGCCGATCACGCGCGCGGTGAGCAGCGGCTGCAGGTTCAGCACGGTGTCGATCTCGTCCTTCACCATCCGGCCGAGCGGAATGCCCGTCCACGCGGCGACGATCTCGGCGACGACGTGGCCGTCGACCTGCAGCGGCACCATCGGCTCGCCGCCCTGCAGCGCGTGCAGCGCCGCGACGCGCTCGGCGAGCTTGTCGCGGGTCGCCTGCTCGTCGACCGGCTGGCCGTCTTCCGACGGGCCGCGTGCCTTGTCGAGCGTGTCGCGCAGCTCGGTGATTTCGGCGACGATCGCGCGCTCGGCTTCATAACGCGCTTCGTCCTTCGCCAGTTGTTCGAGCGCCGTGTCGCGCGCGCCGCGCAGCTCGCCGAGCCGCTCGTCGTGCGCCGCGCCGCCGGCCGCCTCGCGCTCCAGCGACGCGATTTCCGCGTCGATCCGCTCGATGCGCTTCTTCGTGTCGTCGATCGCCGCCGGCGTCGCGCTGTGCGCGAGCGCGACCTTCGCGCATGCGGTGTCGAGCACGCTGATCGCCTTGTCCGGCAGCTGACGGCCGCTGATGTAGCGGTGCGACAGACGCACGGCCTCGGTGATCGCATCGTCGAGGATCCGCACGTTGAAGTGCTTTTCCATCAGGCCGGACATCCCGCGCAGCATCGCGGCCGCGAGCGGCTCGCTCGGCTCCTCGACCTTCACGACCTGGAAGCGCCGCGCAAGCGCCGCGTCCTTCTCGAAGTACTTCTTGTATTCGCTCCACGTCGTCGCGGCAATCGTGCGCAGCTCGCCGCGCGCGAGCGCCGGCTTCAGCAGGTTCGCCGCGTCGTTCTGGCCGGCCTGGCCGCCCGCGCCGATGATCGTGTGCGCCTCGTCGATGAACAGGATGATCGGGTGCGCGCTCTTCTTCACCTCGTCGATCACGCTCTTCAGGCGATTCTCGAACTCGCCCTTCACGCTCGCGCCGGCCTGCAGCAGCCCCATGTCGAGCACGTGCAGCGCGACGCCGCGCAACGGCGGCGGCACGTCGTCGGCCGCGATGCGCAGCGCGAGGCCCTCGACGACCGCCGTTTTGCCGACGCCGGCCTCGCCGGTCATGATCGGGTTGTTCTGGCGACGACGCATCAGGATGTCGATCGCCTGGCGGATCTCGGCTTCGCGGCCGATCACCGGGTCGATCTTGCCGTCGCGTGCGCGCTGCGTGAGGTTGGTCGTGTACGTGTCGAGCGCGGGCGTCTTCGACGGGCCCGCCGCGGGCGCCGCGCCGCCGGCTGCCGGCGCGAGGCCGCCGTCTTCCGTATCGGCCTGGCGCGGTTCGGCCTCGCTCGATCCGGCCATGATTTCGTCGAACTTGTGCTTCAGGTCCGTCACGTTCACTTCCGCGAACTGCGACGACATCCGCTGCGCGAATTGCGCGAGATCCGGTGCGGTCAGCAGCGCGAGCAACAGGTGCCCGGAACGGATGCGGCCGAGCTGCGAATCGAGCGACGCGATCAGCCACGCCTGCTCGAACAGCGCGATCAGGTGCACGGAGAACACCGGCGTGCGCGTGTTGCCGGTCTTCAGGCGCGTCAGCTCGCGCTCCAGATCGGCGCGCAGCGCATGCGGATCGACACGGCTCGCGCGCAGCGCGAGCGGCAGGTCGCCCGCCGGCTCCTCGAGCAACGCGAGGAACAGGTGCTCCAGATCGACTTCGTAGTGGCCGCGCGCCAGGCACGCGCTCGCCGCCCGCTCGGTCGCGTGGCGGCACAGCGGGTTCAGTTTCGTGATCAGGGTCTTCAGAGGCGTGCTCATGGCGTCGATCTCAGGTTCGATTGTGTGTTTGTTGTCGTTCGGAATCAGTGAATCACGTGCAGTTCGTAGCGCGCGTCGGAGCGATCCTCGAGCGCGTCCCGCGTGCACAGGAACGCGTCCCAGCCGAGCCGCGAGCCCGCGCCGAGCACGCTCGCGCCGACCTCGGTGCGCTTGAGCACGAGCTTCACCTCGTATTCGAGCGTGACGCCGGCGAGCAGCGTCAGCATCCGCTCCAGTGCGATGGCCTGCGCGCCGCCGGGCAGGAACGCCTCGTAGTCGCGCTTGGACAGCGGGCCGACGACGATCCGCGCGCGCATGTCGCGCTGCCATACGCGTTCGCCGACGAGCGCCGTCGCGCCGAGCACCGCGTTGACCTCGCCGAGCACGCTCAGCTGGTCGGGCGGCACGTCGTACCACTTGCCGACGAACTGGTCGATCTTCACCGGCACGCGGAAATAGTCGGACAGCGTGCGCTGCAGGTATGCAGCCGACATCGGCCGGTGCCGCGCGGCCAGCGCATAACCGGCAACGGCCTCGTCGAGCACGCCGCCCACGCCGGCCGCGAGGCTGTCGCGCACTTCGTCGCTCGGCACGCCCGCGATCGCGAGCAGCAGCGGCAGGTAGCGCTCGTCGCGATCGAGCTCGTAATGGAACGGCAGCCGGTATTTCTTCCACGCGGCATAGAACAGCGCGGTCGCGCGGTTCGAGAACACGTCGAAGAATGCGCGCGCCGCGTGGTCGCGCTTCAGGTGCTCGCGCGCGATGATCTGCTCGGTGTAATGCAGCGGCAGCGCGCCCTGCCCGCCAAGCAGCCCGAAGAACGCGGGCGTCAGCTCGACGTGGCCGAGCTCACCGGCCGCGAGCGCGGCGCCGCGCTGCTCGTCCGTCTTCAGTTGCGTGCCGTCGCCGTCGAACGAGCGCGCGCCTTCGATCTCGCTCGGCGGAAAGCCGAGCGACAGCGTGTTGCGGAATTCGATGCGCTGCGCGACCACGTCGCCCTGCCGCCACGCGCCGGGCGCATCCGACGCCTGCCGCGCGAACAGCCCTTCGAGCACGCGCACGGCCTGGAAGAACTCGAAGCGGTGCGGTTCGTCGAGCAGTGCGTCGACTACGCCAGGATCGATTCGCCGGTCCGGGGCTTGCATCGGATGATCTCCTCGCCGGTGCGCTTCGACACGACGACTAGTTGAACGAAACTGTTGAGGTGAACGTACAGCCCGAAGAAGCTGTCGAGCACGCGCACGAACGAGGCCAGGCTCGCGCCGACGAAGTGCTCCTCGTCGATCGTCAGGCGGATCTCGATGCCGCGCACGAAGGTCGCGAACGGTTTGCCCGGCAGCCACTGCACGGCGCCGCGCTGCTCGACGCCGGCGAGGCCGTCGATCTGGCGCATCGACACGGCGGTGCGCCGCAGGTCGTACAGCGTCAGCATTTCCTTCAGCGGCGCGAGGCCGTGCGCGACCAGCGACACGTGATTGAGCGCGAGGTGCGACACGAGCCGCCAGTGCGCGGCGCGGCCGCGCTCGAAGCGTACGCTCTGCGTCGGGCGGCGCAGCATCGAGATGCCGCTCGTCTGCGCGCCGCCTTCCTGGAACAGGTCGCCGCCTTCGAGCCCGAACGCGAGCATGGCCGGCAGGTCGCGGTTCGTGCAGGTGAGGTCGAGGCTCAGCGTGTCGGTCTGCGGCGACGTCGGCTCGAAATCGATGTCGACGATCGAGATTTCGGTTTCATAGCCGGGGCTCTTCTGCGCGACCCAGTCGTTGCGGCGCGCGAACCAGTAATGGCCGATCCGCGCCGATTCGCCGTGATGCAGCGAGTAGAACGGCCGGAATTCGATCACCGATTCCTCGTGCGCCTGCTGCCTGACGAGCTTCACCAAATCGATCGAGTACACCTCGTATGCGAACGCGCGCCGCGCCTCGGCGATCACCGGGTAGGACACCGCGCGGTGCGTGATGCGGATCGGCTCGCCGTGCTGGCGGAACAGGTTGACGATCGGCGTGCAGAACAGCCGGAAGTGGCTCGCCGTCAGCAGCTCGAGCAGCCGCGCGACGTGCGAATCGCTGCGCACGTCCTGCAGCACGAGATGCAGTGTCGCCCGCTGGCAGCGTCCCGTCGCGCGCGCGATCGCCGCGATGTCGAAGTCGACGAAATCGAACTTGTCGGGGAACGCGAAGTATTCGGTGAGCAGGCGATACGCGGGATGCGATTTCGCCGGGTAGTCGATCAGCGCGTCGTCCTCGTCGAAGCCGGCGTGCGCGATCGGCAGCTTGCGCAACGCGGTCCAGCGACCGTTGCGTTCGGGCTCGACGTACGCGCCGAGCACGTTGACGAACAGGCAGTCGGTCAGCGCGGCGACGAACGACTGCTCGCCGTGCAGGTGCGCGCGCAGCGTCGGCAGCTTCAGCGCACCGAGATCGAGCTGCGCGGCGAGCGACTCGAACGTGATCGAGATCACGCCCGTCGCGTTCGACGGCAGCACCGTCGCGCTCGGCGCGAGCGCGACCGGCGTGTAGCGCGCTTCCGAGATGCGGATCGGCGCGAGCGTCACGTCATAGGCGGTGCGGAACCGGCACTGCACGCCGCGGATCGGGCGGCTCTTCAGCTCGGTACCGCGATCGATCACGACCGGCTCGGTCTGCTGGCCGGGCGAGGCCGGCGTGAACTGCGCGATCGAGCACGACGGGAACGGCCGCAGGTAGTGCGGATAGAGCACTTCCAGCAGCGCTTCGGTGAATTCGGGGTAGTCGTCGTCGAGCTTCTTGTTGATGCGCGCGCCGAGCAGCGCGAACGACTCGATCATCCGCTCGACGTGCGGATCCTCGCAATGCTCGCCGGACAGCGCGAGCCGCGCCGCGATCTTCGGATAGCGTTCGGCGAAATCTCGCGAATAGCGCCGCAAAAACGATAATTCGCGCTCGTAATACGGCAGCAATTCTTCCATCGACGACCCCGAACCTCAATATTTCCTGCCGGACCCTGAACCATCACCGGGCGGTCCGGCCCGCTCGGCGGCTTGATTTACTGCATTCTTGCGGCGCGTGCGCGCGTGACCGAATACTGCAGCGTCGACGGCTGCAGCATCGCGTCGAAACTCACCGGCTCCTCTGCCGGGTGCACGACGAGCAGCGCCTGGATCGCGAAATAGAGCGCGTTGGTGGCCTGCTCGTTCAGCTCGAACGTCACCTGCACCTGCTGCAGGCGCGGCTCGTGGCGCGCGATGGCCTGCTGGATCGACTTGCAGATGAACGCGCGGTCGTAGTGACTCGCCAGGCTCAGCCCTGCAAAATCGTTCAGCCCGTAGGTCAGCACCGACTTCTGGCACTCCGGCAGCGTGGCCAGCTCGTTCTCGGTGTGGGCGATACGGGTGTTGAGGATCGCCTCGACGTCGCGGGCGACCGTGTTCTTGAGCTCGTCCAGCGACAATTGCCGCATCGCTGCCGAGGCCGGCAGGTGCGGTTCGTCGTCGAACAGCTTGTCGAGAAAACTGGGTTCGAATCGTTTCATAAGGGCCTGTTTCCGCTAATAACGGGCTTGCGAACGTGTGTTGCCGGTCGTAGTGCAAGGAGTGAGGAGCGCCGTTTGGCCGAGCCAAACAAGCGACGAACGACGCCGCAATACGGCCGGCAACGCACGTTCCCCTGTTTGAAAAAATCATTCGTGGGGCTGGCCCCCAGAAGGGCCGATCGCCGCGTCACGCTCCTCGCGAATACGTCGAGTATTCGCTTCGTCGCAATCCTTGCGCTCGGCCCTTCTGGGGGCCAGCGCAAGCCCGTTATTAGCGGAAACAGGCCCTGATTCACAGCGAAAACGGCAACGGGACGCCGAGCGCCCCGTTGCCGCGACCGACCTTAGACCGCGTAGGTCTTGTCGTTCTTCGTCAGACTCCAGGCGCCTTGCGTGTTGCCGCCCTGGTTGCCGCCGATCTTCTGCTGGGTTTGCTTCCACTGCACGGCTGCGTACTTCAGCGAGAACGTCTCGAGCGGCAGACCTTCCTCGCGAACGCTCGGGGCGATGCTCGAGATGATCACGTACTTGAGCTTGACTTCCAGATACTGCACGCGCTTGCCTTCACCGTCAGCGCGCGAGAAATGAACCGTCACCTCGTCGAACGTGGTACCGCCCGAAGCGTGTTGGTACAGCAGCGGGCTCGACGAATCGATTTCCTTCGTGAAAATCATGTCGCCGTGCTCGCAACGCGTCATCGTGTGACCGCCAGCGGTCGATGCGGTTGCCGAACGCGGCTGAACGATCGAGTGATCCCACGATTTCAGTTCGATCCAGCCCTGGTGGTCCTTGTCCGCGGACTCGCCCTTCACCGCGGGACTACCAAACTGCAAGTGCATATGTAACATGGCCCTTCGACTCCCCAAAGAGGTGGTTTTAACGTCCTACCCAGGCGGCCCGCCCGGGCGATTTACTCGCTTATGAATTTGCCGGTTTGGGCAGATCAGCGACAAGTCGCAGAGAAATCGAGAGTTCGTCGAGCTGAAAGTGCGGGCGCAGGAACGCGACCGAACGATACGAGCCCGGCTTGCCCGGAATCTCCGACACTTGTATGGATGCCTCGCGCAGCGGGAATTGCGCCTTCTGTTCCTGCGACGCGTTGTCGTCGAGCAGGACGTACTGCGAAATCCACCGGTTGAGGAAAGTCTCCACGTTCTGCGCCGATGCGAAGCTGCCGATCTTGTCCCGCATCATCGCCTTCAGGTAGTGCGCAACGCGCGACACCGAGAAGATGTACTGAAGCTGGGCGGACAGGACGGCGTTCGCATTCGCGCTGTCGGTGCTGTATTTTTTCGGTTTCTGCACCGATTGCGCGGCGAAAAACGCAGCGTAATCCGAGTTCTTGCAATGAACGAGCGGAATGAAGCCGAGGTCGCTCAGTTCCTTTTCGCGGCGATCGGTGATCGCGATTTCGGTCGGGCACTTCAGCGCGACTTCACCGTCGTCGGTCTTGAACGTGTGGGTCGGCAGGTCCTCGACGAGGCCGCCGCCTTCGACGCCGCGGATCGCCGCGCACCAGCCGAAGTCGTCGAATGCGGCCGTCAGGCGCGCTGCGAACGCCCACGCGGCGTTGCACCACAGGTACTTGTCGTGGTCGGTGCCGTCGACGTCTTCGACGAAGTTGAAGTTCTCCGCGGTCTGGCCGTCCTTCGGATTGAACGGCAGGCGACCGAGGAAGCGCGGCAGCGTCAGGCCGACGTAGCGGGAATCTTCGGCGTCGCGGAACGACTTCCACTTCGCATATTCGACCGTATCGAACACCTTGCCGAGATCACGCGGCTTGCCGAGGTCGGAGAACGACTCGAGGCCGAGCAGCTCGGGCGACGCCGACGCGATGAACGGCGCATGCGCGGCCGCCGCGACGTGCGACATCTGCTCGATGAAGTACATGTCTTCCGGCTGGCGCGAGATCTCGTAATCGCCGATCAGCGCACCGAACGGCGAGCCGCCGAACGTGCCGAATTCCTCTTCGTAGACCTTCTTGAACAGCGCGCTCTGGTCGAATTCGCTCGCGCCCTTGAAGTCGCGCACGAGGTCGCGCTTCGGAGCGTGCAGCGCCTTGATCTTGATCGTCTGGCCGGTGTTGCTTTCCTTGACCAGATAGTCCATCCCGCGCCACGTGCTTTCGAGGCGCTGGAATTCCGGTGCGTGCATCACCGCGGAAAGCTGCGTGGAAATCAGGCGGTCGAGTTCCGCGACGCGCGCGTCGATCGTGGCCGACAGGTTGTCCGACACGATCACCGTGCCGTCGAGCACCTGGTGCACGAGTTCGCCGATCAGGTCCTTCGCACGCGCATGCTCGGAATCGGATTTCGCGACCTTGCTCTTCTCGACGATGTCGTCGAGCAGCGAAGTCCCGGCGGCGTATTCCGCGCCGCTCGCTTGGGCCGCAGCCGTTTGCTGGTTCATCTCAACACTCCGTCGTCATTCGCCGTCTTTGTCGCCGCCGGTGCCCTTCGCGAGCTCCTGCAGCTGCTGCGTGTTCTTCAGCACCTCGGACAGCAGATCCTCGAGCTTGTCGTTGCCGGCGAGCTTGTTGCGCAGGTCGGCGAGCTTCGAGCGCGCCTCGAGCAGGCGGCGCAGCGGCTCGACCTGTTCGACGACTTCGTCCGGGCTGAAATCCGACAGCGAACGGAACTTCAGGTCGACCGCGAACTTGCCGCCACCTTCGCTCAGGCGGTTTTCCACCTGGAACGCGGCACGCGGCTCGATCGCCTTCATCACGTCGTCGAAATTGTCGCGATCGATGTTGACGAACTTGCGGTCGCGCAGCTTCGGCTGCTCGATTTCGGACTGGCCCGCCAGATCGCCGACGACCCCGACGACGAACGGCAGTTCCTTCACCTCGATCGCATCGCCCTTCTCGACCTCGTAGGTCAATTGGACGCGCGGCGGCCGTATTTTCTGCAAGCTTTTCTGAATGCTTTCTTTCTTGGCCATCTCGACGGCTCCCAGGTTAGTTGTGGTTATCGCGTCAGTTACGGTCAGTTGCGCAGGGCGCCGAACGGATCGCCGCCCTTCGGCGCTCCGCCGCCCGACGACGTGTTCGTCGGCGGCACCGTAGCGGTGGTTTCCGCACCCTGCGTCGTGACTTTCTTGTGCACGACCGTGCGGGTCTTCTTGGTTCGGCCACTGGCGCGGGGATTCGTCTCCGGCGGGAACAGCGCCGATTCGCCCAGCGTGTCGCGCAGTTGCTTCGCGAGCGCCTGCGCATCGGACTTCGCGTCGCCCGCGAGCGACGAATCCTGACGCAGCTCGCCGAGCGACTGCGTCGCGATCCGCAGGCCGGCCACGGCCAGCACGCTCTTTGCCTGACGGTCGGTCGCGTCGCGCTGCAGCGCTTCCTGCGCGGCAACGATTGCCTGACCGTAGTGGTTCTGTGCGAACTGGATTTGCGCGATGCGCGACCACGGCTCCTCGCGCGTCGGATCCGACTTCGCGAGCTGCTGATACAGGCCGAGGGCCTTGTCCTGGTCCCCCGCCTTCGCAACTGCGTCCGCATCGGCCAGCGACTTGTTGAACACCTCTGCAGTCGGCGGCGCGGGAGGCTGGCTCGCACAACCGGCGATCACGCCGCAAGCCACTACTACCCCAGACAGTTTTGCGAAGAGACGGTCTTTCATCGTTATATCCACCGGCGCGTGAGTTTTAAATCGTTGAGAATCTGGTTCTTTTGCTTTGCAAGAAGCGCGCGGGTATAGTACCGATCAATTTTTCATAATTCAATCGTCGTGTGAAGAGTAATTCCTTTTAAAACCGGGCGCTACCCCCTCCAATGGCCGCTCGCCGCGGGCTCGCAGCGATTTTTCTTTCGGCCGGAATGGGCAAGTTTTACTGGTTGCACGACACGCCGCCGGGGTGGCGGAAAAAATTTCCGGACGCTCGCCACGACGCGGGCGTGCTTAATAGTTGAACAGTGCAATGCCGGGGATACGCAACGAGCGCGGAAATACCCGGCAGATTTGACAGGGATAAAGGCAGCACGCCGGAAATACGATGAGATCGTTGATGATTCGCTACGCGCTGCCGCTGGTTGCCTGCGCCCTTCTGGCCGGATGCGCGGCCGCCCCGCTGCTCGGCTCGGCCGCGAGCGCCGTGATGTCCGCGGCCGGCATCGGCAAGCCCGAGGTGCCCGACGCGCAGAAGCCGCCGCGCAGCCTCGGCATCACGCTCGCCGCAGCGCCGAACCTGAATGCCGCGACCGACAACAAGCCGCTCGCGCTCGTCGTGCGGCTCTATACGCTGAAGGACCCGACGTCGTTCCAGCAGGCGCCGTTCGACGCATTTACGGATCCGACCAAGGAAAAAGCCGCGCTGGGCGCGGATTTGCTGAACGTGCGTGAAATCACGCTGATTCCGGGCCAGCGCTATACGGCGACCGAAAAGGTTTCGCGCGAAGCACAAGCGTTCGGCATCGTCGCGCTGTTCCGCGATCCCGCACTACAACGATGGAAACTGACGTTCGACCCGGTGAAGTCGGAGAAATCCGGCATAATCATCGGCCTGCATAATTGCGCGATGACGGTCACCGATGGCACCGTCATCGCACCGCAACAGGGTGCGCCTTCGCAACCGCTGAATTTGCTTTCTTCGGTCTCCTGCGGTTAAACATGACGCACGAATGTCAATTAACAAGAGTTAACAATTGGCGATTTAATTCGGGCACGAACGAATCGATTACATCGCAACGCGACATTAACCGGATTTGACATGAGTTATTCGGCCAAGGTGCTGTGGGGGGAAGGGCTGTTCCTCCGGCCTCAACACTTTCAGCGACAGGACGCGTACCACGAAGCGCGCCTGTTCGAATCGATCCAGGCGATCCAGCCGTACAACTGGGGCGTGCGCTCGGTGCGCATCGACCGCGACGCACTCGGCAGCAACGTGCTGCGGGTGGCCGAGCTCGCGCTCGTGTTCCCGGACGGCGCGCTGTATGCCGCACCGCAGGCCGACGACCTGCCGCCGCCGATCGCGCTGGACACGCTGCCTGACGGCATCAACGAATTCGTGTTCTATCTCGCGCTGCACCCGCTGCGCGAGAACGGCACCAACTACAGCGACGATCCGGCCGCCGGCTTCATGACGCGTTTCGTCAGCGAGCAGACCAGCGTCGGCGACAACTTCACCGACGCAGCCGAAGCCGACATCACGTTCCTGAAGACGCAGGTCAAGCTGATCGCGCACAGCGAACCGCGCGACCAGCTGCTGTCGGTGCCGCTCGTACGCGTGCGCCGCACCGCGACGTCCGGTTTCGAGATCGACGACAGCTTCGTGCCGCCGTGCCTCGCGATCGACGCATCGCCGATCCTGCACCAGCGGCTGCGCCAGCTCGTCGATGCGCTGCAGGCGAAGGTGAACGCGCTGTACGGCTTTCACCGCGAGCCGTCGAAGAACATCATCGAATTCCGCTCGGGCGACATCGCGTCGTTCTGGCTGCTGCACACCGCGAACGCCGCGTTCGCGACGCTCGCGCACCTGCACCAGCACTCGGCGCTGCATCCCGAGCGGCTGTTCCAGGAACTGCTGCGCCTCGCGGGCCAGCTGATGACGTTCTCGAAGGGCTACACGCTCGCGGACCTGCCGGTGTACCGCCACGACGATCCGGGCCCGAGCTTTGCGCGTCTCGACCTGATGCTGCGCGAGCTGCTCGACACCGTGATCTCGACGCGCTACTTCGCGATCACGCTCGACGAGGTGCGCCCGTCGTTCCACCTCGGCCGCCTCGATTCCGGCAAGATCGACGACAAGACCGAGTTCTACCTCGCGGTGTCCGCGGACATGCCGAGCGTCGAGCTCGTCGATGCGGTGCCGGCCCGCTTCAAGGTCGGCGCACCCGACGACGTCGACAAGCTCGTGCTGTCGGCCATGCCCGGCGTGCGACTGTCGTACACGCCGCAGGTGCCGCCCGCGATTCCGGTGCGCCCCGGCGCCTGCTACTTCGCGCTCGATTCGCGCGGCGCGCTGTACGAGCGCATGCTGCAGGCCCAGTCCGCGATGATCTACGCGCCGACTGGCATCAATGACCTGAAGTTCGAACTGATCGCGGTCACATCATGAGCTACGCGCCTTCCCTGTTCGGCGACAACGCGCCGCCTCCCCTGCATACCCCGGCGTCGACGGACGCCTCGTTCCAGGCCCGTTCGCTGCTCGACCTGCTGTACGACGGGTTCTTCATGCTGTTCCTGCTCAAGAACGGGCGGGAACCGGATAGCGCGAGCGAGTTCAGCACGCGGATCCAGGAATTCCTGTCGGACTTCGAGCGCGGCGCGAAAAAGCTGAATATCGCGGCCGAGGATGTGTACGGCGCGAAGTTCGCGTTCTGCGCGGCCATCGACGAGATGGTGCTGTCGTCGCAGTTCAAGATCCGCACGGACTGGGAACGCCGGCCGCTGCAGCTCGTGCTGTTCGGCGAGCAGCTCGCGGGGGAGAAGTTCTTCCAGTATCTCGAGGAAGGTCGCGCGCAGGGTGCGGCGCGGCTGCAGTCGCTCGAGGTGTTTCATATGTGCCTGCTGCTCGGGTTCCAGGGCAAGTATCTGCTCGAAGGGCCGGAGAAGCTGGCTTACCTCACCGCGCGGCTGGGGGACGAGATCGCGCATATGAAGGGCAAGCGGGCGCCGTTCGCGCCGCATTGGCCGTTGCCGGATCAGATCGCGCATCGACTCAAACGCGAAGTGCCGGTGTGGGCGATCGGGGCGGTTTTTGCGCTGGTGGCGCTGCTCGGGTATCTCGGGCTCAATACGTATCTGAAGGACAAGACGCTGCAGGCGTTGGCGCCTTATTCGCAGGTCATCAAGGTCGGGCCGGAATCGGCCAATTTGACGATTTCGTTGCCTTGAGGGGCGGAGGTTTCTCGGCCTCGCTTCACGATGAGAAAGGACCGCCCCGGCGGTCCTTTTTTGTTGCGACGTCCCATTCGTCGTGCTCGCGGCTACTCGCCGTTCGAATCCAGATCGAGGAAGTCGTCGTGGCGATCGAAGTGGTCGAGACAGCGGACGAGGTCGTCGATCGACGCGCCCGGTTTCTGACGACAGGCCAGATCGACGACGTCCTGGAAGTGCTCGCACGAGTAGCGGAATACGTAACCGAGCTCAGTGACACGTTCGGGGTAGCGCTCGCGATCCTCGTCGTCGACCTGTACCTTGTCGGCGATATAGATCGTCTGCCGCGGGCACCAGTCTGCATCGCCGTCATTTCCGTACACATCGTATTGCCACGCCGGATCGTAGCCCTCCGGTCGTTCGGCCTTCGCTCGCACAACCGCGATGAAGTCGGCAAGCGTGAACGTCCTGTTCTTGAAATCTTCCGGGCCGCGAATCTGCAATCCGATGCGCTCGCATTCGATACGCGCCAGCAATCGTTCGGCCCTGTCACGCTCGCACGCCAGCAGGCCGGCATCGAGGTCTCGTGCCGCCGCAAGCGCCCGCTCCAGGAACGGACGCGCCGATCCACTGCGTGACGTCTCGCACATCAGATCGCCCAGCGCGACGAGCGACTGGGCGAGTGCAACGCGATCGCCCTCCTGCTCGGCCTCGGTCAGCGCAAGATGCAGCACGGCTTCGCCTCGATCCGTCATGCCATGATCGAGCAGCATCAGCGCCTTGCGAAAGGTCTGCCGCGCACTCATCGCGACGCCTCGTTGCCGGGCAAATCCATCCAGACGTCTTCGTAGCCGGCGTCGTCGATGATGAAACGCGCGCCGGGCGGCAGCATCAAATAGGGCAAGACGAGCGGCAGGTAGGTGGGCAGATGTGCGGCGTGCAGCGGCTGGTAAAAATCGGGTGCGTCCGAATATTCACCGCAGTGGAAAAACCAGCCGATGTCATCGCCTTCCGACAGCGCGATGCGCGTGCCATAGACAGGCATCCGCCCGAGCGTCGATATCGCGACCGCAACCTTGTGCTCGGGTTCGGCAGCGCGCAGAGCGTATCGCGCACACACGGCCTCCTGGCGTTCACGCCACTCGGCCGGATCGTTCGTCAGGTTCATTTCCCGCCCCCTCCATGGCGCCCCGCTTCGACAGAAAGGCCGTGAAACTGTCGGATACCGGCGTCGTCTCGCCCGTCTCGTGCGACCAAAGGACGACGGCCGGCTCGCACGATGCCGCTGTCCGGTCGTAGTCGAAGCAGTAGTAGTCACCTGTCCCGAACTCGGCAAACGGCAACAAGTGCGAGAAATCGGCATCCGTATGGTCGAAATTGTCTCGCCACGCGCGCCAGCCTTCGTCGTAGCGCCGCACGATCGAATTCCACGTCCTGCGCGGATTGCGCGCATCGAAGACGGGGAACACGGGCAGTCCGCCGAGCGACCGGCCGTTGTTGAGAAGCAGCCATGCGGCGAACGAACGCGGCAACGCGCGGCCGAGCAATGCTTCGGCCGCTTCGATTTCGGCCACGGTCGTGCCGATGGTCGGCGTGGGGGGCATCGGTTGATCTTCCTGTCGGTATCCCCGACATACACGGGTTCGATTTTGCACCGTCACGACTCGAGCCACCAGTCGAGCAGCGTTTCGTCGTCCGGATCCTCGAAGTTCCGGTAGATGTTCGCGTAGTACCAGGCAAGGCCGGTTCTTGCCGTGAAGCCGTCGAAGACGGTACGGATTCGCTCGCCTCCCGCACCGGACGGCACCGATAACGCGAGCGAGCCGCCGTAACGACCGTCGAGCGTACCGCTCAGTTCGGATTCGACCTCGCTCGCAAGCCGGTCGATTTCGCGATCCGGAATCGCGTCGCCATAGATCTGGATGCAGTAGCTTCCGCCGCGCTTCAGTACCGTGGCAGGACGATCGGGGTCATCCATGCGGACAAGATCGCCTTTCGCGAGATTCAGCGCAAGGCCAGGCGATGCCAGCAATTCGTAGATGCCCGGCTCGACCTGGCGCGCGGGAAGTTCTTCATGAACCGGTGCATCTCCGGAGCTACCTGCGTAGACGTGGATCAGGTCGTCATCCTGGTCGGGGTCAAGCATTTCGTTCTCGCCGTAAGTAAGACCGTGTTTCAGTCAATCACTTGTGTCACCCGGGGCTGCCTGCGGATTGGCCTGCGCATTGCTTGAGACTGCTCGCCCGCACTCACCCGCCGACCATCTCCAGGAACACCACCGCTTCCGCATCGGGCAGCGCCTCGCTTATCCGCGCCCGGACTTCAGCAAGGAATGCCGGGCGGATTTCATACGTGTCGTCGACGATGTCGCGTGAGTACCTTCCAACGTACAACTCGCACCAGATACGCAGCGCGTGGGCAAAGTGCGTGAGGGATGACGCAACGCGCAATGGTGCCCAGGAGCCCGCGCCGTGGCGGTCGAACAGCACATCGCCTCCCGGGACGACGATAACGGGATCGCCGCCCATCTGACCCAGCACGATCCAGTCGTCGTGCCATCCGGACAGACGCCGGCCAGATGCGTCGACACGATAGCCGGTCTGGCCAAGCGCGAGACTCGCCTGGTTGCCGTACAACAGGAGGTCGTCAGCGGTCCAGGGAATCGACAGATCGACATCGTCGAGTGCGCTGAACCACGCAGCAATTTCATCGCTCACGGAGAGGGAGCTCGTGGGTGTTGCATGGTCGGGCGCAGGTGCGCCGATGCTTGCGTGCACGCCCACCGTGTCGCGAATTTCGACGATGAACTGCTTCAGATCCCGATTGTGCATCGTGCCTCCCGGCGACATGGCGCCTTGTCGAATCGCTTGCGAACGATACCGGTCTCGGGTCTCTCTGTCAGCCGCATGCCGACACTTGAATTCACCGAAATCGTCGATGGAGTCATCGGTCGCTAAACGACTTGCGACCTTCGCATCCCGGACAACGTAATGCGCCGCGGGATTGCCGAGATAGACAGTGCCAAAAATGCATCCTCCTCGAGAAATCGAACGAGCGGATTGGCTGCAATCAGGGTGTCCCGCCAGGATTTCATGATGACGTGTGGCAAACCAGGTCGTCAGAACAGGATGAATTCATCGTTCTCTACGTAAAAGACGAATGCGTCGAGCAACTGCGAAACGCTCGGTTCGTCGATTTGGTCGTGGGCGTTGATCACGATATCTTCGATCGTCGCACTATTCAGCGTGACGCTCCAGCCGGGTTGCAGCGCGATCGAGGACGATGCATCGTCTTCGGCATGTTGCGCGTCTGCCGAGAATGCGCCCTCTGTATCGAGCGTCCACGGCTTCGGCGGTAGATAGAGCCAGCCAGAGAAGTCGCCGGGCGTTTCGAGGATCTGCTTCAGGCTGACTACGGTCGTCAGGTCGGTTGTTGCGAGCATGGGTGATAGGGATAGGAGGGACGTTTGGCGGTGCGGATGGCACGGCGTCGTGACATGCACGTGCGATATCGTCGGTGGATTCACGTGAGCGCTGCAAAACGCGTACGTTGTTCGTCGGCATCACGGAATCGGACATCAGCGCTCGCGCACGATACCGCAAAAGGTCGTGATTATGCCAATGAAGCGAGGGGCGAAACCTGCCACCATTTTTTTGCCGGGGCGCAGCTTATCCGATCTTTTGTGTGAGGCATAAACCGAGAGCCAAGGAACCACTTTTATGCCACGCAAACGCAAGGAGGAAGTGACGATTGAGCCGGGCACGACGGCTTGAACCTTGACCCGGCACTGATCAAGCAACTGGTGCCCGGGAGGCTGAACTGGTCGACGATCAACGAACAGCTTGCAGCAGGCCAGCCAATCCGCGTGAACCTGTCCGCATTTTTGTGGGCGAGGCGGTTGAACAGCGCCTTATCCGCGCGCCTGCGTGAATCGCTCGCCAAACAGGATAGCAAACTGGTTCATCGCTGATTTCCAGTCGAAGGCGGCCCGCAC
>NZ_SSWO01000025.1:0-86690 GCF_004803625.1 Burkholderia sp. LS-044 | reverse complement strand
ACTTACTTTAGTGTGAGACTCTTGATACTTTTGCTATCTGATCCGAAGATCAGCTCGCTTCCATCAAGCGCCCACACTTATCGGCTGTTAATTTTTAAAGAGCAATCTGCGAGGAACTTCGTGTTTCTCAGCAGCGCTGCGTTTTCAGCAGCAGAGAAGCGAGATTATGAACCGTGTTTCGCAGCTCGTCAACAACTTTTTACACTACATCGTTGCGACTGCGGGGTTCGACTTCCAGGCCAGCCGCGCGCCCGACACTGCGGCACACCACCAGCTTTGCTTCCCTCTCCCGCGCCGCGTTTCCGTTAGCGCGAAAGAGGCGTGATTCTAAGCACCCGCCCCCATCTACGCAAGCCCTTTGTGAAAATATTTTGAAAAGCCCCCGTGCGCTGACGCGCACGGGGGCTGGGGCTCGGCGGGCCGCCGGTGGCCATCGACCACAAGGGGGCCGGCAACACTTCCCTCTATATATAGAAGCTCATTACTTGCCGCCCACCGCGGCCTGCAGTTGCTCGACCGGCACCGCGTCGGCCATCGCCGTGTATCCAGCGTCGCTCGGATGAATGCCGTCGCCACTATCGAATCGACGCTGCAGCACGCTCGGGCGCGCCGGATCGCGCAGCACCGCGTCGAAGTCCACTACGCCGTCGAACCCGCCACCGCTCCGGATCCACCGGTTCACCTCGAGCCGGATCGCCTCCCGCCCCGCCGGCAGCCCGGCCGGTGTCAGCGTCGCGCCGAAGACCTTCACGCCCTGACGGTGTGCCGTGTCGATCAGCCGGCGGTAGCCGTCGATCAGCGATGCAGCCGTGACCTGCGTATGCGGGTGGTCGCAATCGAGCCCCGCGCGCGGCGGCATCGCCGCAAAGTTGATGTCGTTGATCCCGATCAGCACGATCGCCGCCTTTACGCCCGTGCGCGACAGCGCATCGCGCTCGAACCGCGACGCCAGCGACGTGCCATAGCAAGCCGAATCGCTGAGCAGCCGGTTTCCGCTGATCCCGAGATTCGCGACGCCGATCGATTCCGCGCCCGAGGCGGCCAGCCGACGCGCCAGTGCGTCCGGCCAGCGGCGGTTCCGGTTCACGCTCGAGCGCAGCCCGTCGGTGATCGAATCGCCGATCGCGGCTACGCTTGCGCGCGCGGAACCGGTCTCGACCGCGAGCTCGGTCACCCATGCAAATTGGGTAAAGCGGGTGCGGAACGCGGCAGCCCCCGGATCACTCACGTGCTCGCCCGGCACCGACACATAATTGAACTGGTTCGACACGCGGTGCCAGACCGTCATCCGCTGGTTCGCCCCCATCTGGAGGCTGATCGCATACGGCTGCCCGGCCCTGACGTCGATCCCCACCGGATCGCTTTCGAGTTCCTGGCCCGGCGCAAGCGTCACCGACACCTTGCCGCCGAACCGGACCGGCACGGCCGCGTCGCCGGACAGCGCCGCGCCCTCGCCAGCGCGCGCGAGGCTCGCCGCCTCGACGACGAGGGGGGAACGACCGTATGCATTGCTGACGCGGATCCGTGCGGCGCGCCCCGACACTGTCGGATAGACGATCTGGCGCACGGTGCGACCGGCAACGTCGGGCGCGCGATAAAGCGGCGGCGGTGCGGCAAGGTCGGGAATCGGCTGCAACGCGGTCGCCCACGCGGCAACCCATCCCGCCGGCGCGGCCGAAGCCGACGCCACGAGCGGCGAGACAAAAGCGGCCGCACCCAGCACGGCCGCGGCGATACTGCTTCGGAATGACATCGGCAAAATCCTCGTCGGAAAGCAGGCATTGTGCCGCAGAAGGCGCGGCTCCCGCGTGCCGGCCGCCATCACGCAGCACCATCGCGCCCCGATGTCCCTCGTTTACCCGAGTCTTTCCGCAAATCCGCAAGAAATTTATTAACCGACCGGTCGGTTGGTTTATACTTCGCACACATTCAACCGGACGAGAGCCTCGCCATGTACACGCAATCCCTCGACATCCCCGGCAACGTCGCGCCGCTCGACGCCGCAGCCGAGTCGCCCGAGCAGGCGCGGTTCGATGCGGTCATGGCCGCCGACGGCAAGATCGAACCGCAGGACTGGATGCCCGACGCCTATCGCAAGACGCTGGTCCGCCAGATCTCGCAGCACGCGCACTCGGAAGTCGTCGGCATGCTGCCGGAAGGCAACTGGATCTCCCGCGCGCCGAGCCTGAAGCGCAAGGCGATCCTGCTCGCGAAGGTCCAGGACGAAGCCGGCCACGGCCTCTATCTTTATAGCGCGGCCGAAACGCTCGGGGTATCGCGCGATTCGCTGATCGACGCGCTGCACGCCGGCAAGGCGAAATACTCGAGCATCTTCAACTACCCGACGCCGACCTGGGCCGACGTCGGCGTGATCGGCTGGCTGGTCGACGGCGCCGCGATCATGAACCAGATCCCGCTGTGCCGCTGCACGTACGGCCCGTACGCGCGCGCGATGATCCGCGTGTGCAAGGAAGAATCGTTCCACCAGCGCCAGGGCTTCGACGCACTGCTGTCGATGATGAAGGGCAGCGACGCGCAACGCGCGATGGTCCAGCAGGCCGTGAACCGCTGGTGGTGGCCGGTGCTGATGATGTTCGGCCCGAGCGATGCCGATTCGGTCCACAGCAACCAGTCCGCGAAATGGGGCATCAAGCGGATCACGAACGACGACCTCCGGCAAAAATTCGTCGACGCGACGGTCGACCAGGCGAAGGTGCTCGGCGTGACGCTGCCCGATCCCGACCTGAAGTGGAACGAAGCACGTGGCCACCACGACTACGGCACGATCGACTGGGACGAATTCTGGCGCGTGGTCAACGGCGACGGCCCGTGCAACAAGGAACGCCTCGCGACCCGCGTGAAAGCGCACGAGGACGGCGCATGGGTGCGCGAAGCCGCCCTCGCCCACGAAGCAAAACGCCGCGCGCGCGCCGAACAGCACGCCGCCTGAGCGGCACACCATCGAATTCAGGATTCAGGAGAAAGTGATGAACAAGGAATGGCCGATCTGGGAAGTGTTCGTGCGCAGCAAGCAGGGGCTCGACCACAAGCATTGCGGCAGCCTGCATGCCGCCGACGCGTCGATGGCGCTGCGCATGGCGCGCGACGTCTACACGCGCCGCCAGGAAGGCGTGAGCATCTGGGTGGTGCCGTCGTCGGCGATCACCGCGTCGGATCCGAGCGAGAAGGCCGAGCTGTTCGAACCGGCGGGCGACAAGATCTACCGTCACCCGACGTTCTACACGCTGCCCGACGAAGTCAACCACATGTAACGCCCGCGCCATGACGATCACGCCCGAACACCTCTCCTACGTGCTGCGCCTCGCGGACAACACGCTGATCCTCGGTCAGCGCAATGCCGAATGGTGCGGCCACGGCCCGATCCTCGAGGAAGACATCGCGCTCACCAACATGAGCCTCGACCTCATCGGCCAGGCACGCATGCTGTATACGCATGCGGCCGAACTCGAGCGCCAGCTCACCGGCGCGACGAAGACCGAGGACGACTACGCGTACTTCCGCACCGAGCGCGAGTTCGCGAACTTCACGCTCGCCGAACTGCCGCATTACGGCCCGCTCGCCGGCACCGCGCACGCCGACAAGGACTACGCGGTGACGATCGTGCGCAACTTCCTGTACTCGGCGCTGATGCTGCACGTGTGGAGCGCGCTGGAAACGTCGACCGACACGCAGCTCGCCGCGATCGCCGCGAAATCGGTGAAGGAAACCCGCTATCACGTGCAGCACGCACGCGAGTGGCTCGTGCGCCTCGGCGACGGCACCGACGAATCGCACCGTCGCGCGCAGGACGCGCTCGACTACCTGACGCCGTATACGCGCGAATTCTTCGCCGCCGATGCGATCGACGACGCAGTCGCGGCCGCGGGCATCGCCCCGGCACCGGCCACGCTCGAAGCGGCGTGGCGCGCGGACGTGGACGACGCGCTCGCGGAGGCGACGCTCACGCTGCCGGCCCCCGTGCAGCACGTGACGACCGGCAAGCAGGGCGAGCATTCGGAACACATGGGCTACCTGCTCGCGGAACTGCAAAGCCTCGCACGCCAGCACCCCGGCGCGACCTGGTAACCCCGACGCCACGGAGCCCGACGATGTCCGTCCAGACCGCCCCCGCCAACGCCAACGCCGTGCCTGCCGCGCGCCGCGACGATCCGCTGCTCGCCCGCGCATGGGACGTGCTCGAAGCCGTGCCCGATCCCGAGATCCCGGTCGTGTCGATCCGCGAGCTCGGCATCCTGCGCGACGTCCGCCGCGCGGACGACGGCCAGCTCGAGGTCGTGATCACGCCGACCTACTCGGGCTGCCCGGCCATGTCGCAGATCGCCGAAGACATCGCCGCCGCGCTGCAGGCCGCCGACCTGCCGCCGCACCGGATCGAGACGGTGCTCGCGCCCGCTTGGACGACCGACTGGATCACGCAGGAAGCGCGCGACAAGCTGCGTGCGTACGGCATCGCGCCGCCGGTCGGCCAGTGCGGCACCGCCGCGCCGCGGGAAAACGTCGTGCGCTTCGTGCCGCGGCCCGTCGCGGCGCCCGCGTGCCCGCGCTGCGGCTCGGCACGCACCGAGCGTCTCGCGCAATTCGCGTCCACGGCCTGCAAGGCGCTGTATCGCTGCGTCGACTGCCGCGAACCCTTCGACTACTTCAAACCCTACTAATCGATATGGCGACCCCGCAATTTCATCCGCTGCGTATCCGCGACGTGCGGCCCGAGACCGCCGACGCCGTGACCGTCTCCTTCGACGTGCCGCCCGAGCTGCGCGACGCGTACCGCTTCACGCAGGGCCAGTTCGTCACGCTGAAGACCCACATCGACGGCGAGGAAACGCGCCGCTCGTATTCGATCTGCGTCGGCACGACGGACTACGACCGTGACGGCGAACTGCGCATCGGCATCAAGCGCGTACGCGGCGGCCGCTTCTCGAACTTCGCCTTCGATACGCTGAAGCCCGGCCACACGATCGACGTGATGACGCCGGACGGCCGTTTCTTCACGCACCTGAACGCCGACCACGGCAAGCAGTACGTCGCGTTCTCCGGCGGCTCCGGGATCACGCCGGTGCTCGCGATCGTGAAGACGACGCTCGAACTGGAGCCCCGCAGCACGTTCACGCTGATCTACGGCAACCGCAGCGTCGACGCGATCATGTTCGCGGAGGAGCTCGAGGACCTGAAGAACCGGTACATGAACCGCTTCGTCCTCTATCACGTGCTGTCGGACGACCAGCAGGACGTCGAACTGTTCAACGGCGTGCTCGACCAGGCGAAATGCGCGGAATTCCTCGGCACGCTGACGCCGGCCGACGCGATCGACGAAGCGTTCATCTGCGGCCCGGCGCCGATGATGGACGCGGCGGAAGCCGCGCTGAAGGCAGCCGGCGTGCCGCAGGCGAAGGTGCACGTCGAGCGCTTCGGCACGCCGCTGCCGCAAGCCGGTGCGCCGGTCGTCGAAATCACCGACCAGACGCCGGCCGCCGACCTCGAAATCGTGCTCGACGGCAAGAAGCGCAAGCTGCGGCTGCCGTACGAAGGCGTGAGCCTGCTCGATATCGGCCTGCGGGCGGGCCTCGCGCTGCCCTACGCGTGCAAGGGCGGCGTGTGCTGCACGTGCCGCGCGAAGGTGCTCGAGGGCGAAGTGCGGATGGAGAAGAACTACACGCTCGAGGAGCATGAAGTGAAGGACGGCTTCGTGCTTACGTGCCAGTGCCACCCCATCAGCGACAAGGTCGTCGTGAGCTTCGACGAGCGTTGAGCGACGTCGCGTCGCGGCGCCGGACGGTTTCTCGCCGTCACACATCTCGCTTACACTAGGGGCCGCCGGCCGGCTGGACATCGCAACGTCCGCCCGGCCGGCGGTTTTCTTTTGTTGACGACAGGCCGATGAGTACCATTCATGTGATTCAGGGCGGCACCGCCGCCGCGTCGCTGCGCGAGGCACTCGCGCAAGCCGGGCGCGACGAGCATGTCGTCGGATTGCTCGACGATCTCGGCGTCGGGCCGCTCAAGGGCGCCGACGAGACGCCCGACACGCGCGCAGCCTTCTGGCAGCGCGTGCTCGGCGACCAGATTCCCGACTGGAACGCAGAGATCGAAGCCGAGTTCGCACGCCTCGACCAGCTGGCGACGGAGACGGGCCAGGTGGTGGTGTGGCATGCGCCGAGCGTCGGCGACAAGCTGCTGCTGCGGCGCGTCGCCTATCACCTGCGCAATGTCCCGCAACGCCTGAACGAAGTGCGGCTGTCGGCCGCCGACCTCGACCCGGCGCAGCGCGCGTCGCTGTCGCGCACCGACCAGGCATGCGCGACCGGCATGTTCTCGCCCGCCGAACTGGCGCGCAAGCGTCCGGTGGCCGCGCCGATCTCGGTGCTGCGCATCGGCCGCCTCGCGCTCGAATGGCAGGAGGCGAAGCACCAGAACGCCGAACTTCGCTACTGGGTCAGCAACACGATCAAGAGCGGCCACTATGAAGAACTCGACGCGCTGATCCTCGCGCGCGCGGAAACCGACTGGCTGCCCGCGCGGCGCCTCGTCGGCAGCATCATGGCCGACGCCGATCGCGGCGGGCTGTTCGTCAGCGACTCGATCGCCTGGTGGCGCTGCCGCGAACTCGCGGCGGCCGGCCGGCTCGAGCTGCAGGACGACACGCCCGACGCCCTCTCCTCCACGCAGGTGCGCGCGGCCCGCGCGGCCGCCACGCACCGCTAATCTTCCGCATTCGACCATGGCCCGTACCCGAGCGCCCGACCACGAATCCCAGCGCGAGCAGATCCTCGATCTGGCCGCCGACAAATTCGCGCAGACGAGCTATCCGAGCACGTCGATGTCCGATCTCGCGACCGCGAGCGGCACGTCGAAAGCACGCCTCTATCACTATTACGAGAGCAAGGAAGCGATCCTGTTCGACCTGCTCGACCGCTACACGAAACGGCTGATGCTGATCATCGCCGAGGTCGAAGGGGCGAGCCAGCGGCGCGGCCTCAGCGAGCGCGACGCGTTCGCGGAGCTCGTGCGCGCGTTCCTCGCCGAATACGAGACATCGCACAGCCGCCACGTCGCGCTGCTCAACGACGTGAAGTATCTCGAGGACGCGCAGCGTGAAATCGTGCTCGACCGCCAGCGCGACATCGTCGCGGCATTCACGCGACAGCTGGCGCGCGCGTACCCGGACCGCATCTCGAAGGAAAACCAGACTTCCGTGACGATGATGGTGTTCGGGATGATCAACTGGACGTTCACGTGGCTGAAGCCCGGCGGCCGCCTCGGCTACCGCGACTTCGCCGAGCAGGTGATCGACCTGATCGAACGCGGGCTGTCGACGGCCGCCTGATTGCCGCGCAGCAGCAAGCGTTGCGCGACGGGCACACTGCGACCGCCCGCCGCGCGTTTCATATGATGAATTTTAAATTCGTTTAAAATCAAATAGATAGTGGATTAACTAAGCGGATTTAGAATTCATCCTCCAGCTCAAACATCGTTAAATACGGGTTTTCCCCAATCCGAGGGCTGACGGTCGGGTAAAATGCTGCTGCATTGCACAACCCGCTGTACGGTCACACATTGAGGAACCCACGATGAACACGCGATTCAACGGCTCTGCCGATGTCGTCGGCACCGCCGGTACTGCGCCGGTTCTCGTCAGGGAACTGGCTTCCAAAGACCGTGAGCAGATGCTCACCCACTTTCTCTCGCTCGACGAAGAGGACCGCCTGCTGCGCTTCGGCCAGATGGTGCCCGACCACGTGCTCGAGAACTATGTCCGTACGATCGACTTCGGTCGCGACACCGTGTTCGGCGTGTTCGACCACGACCTCGAACTGATCGGCGTCGGCCACCTGGCCTACCTGCCGGCCGAGGGCGACAAGCGCACGGCCGAATTCGGCGTGTCGGTGCTCGAAAGCGCACGCGGCCGCGGTGTCGGCTCGAAGCTATTCGAACGCGCGGCGATCCGCAGCCGCAACACGCACGTGACGACGCTGTACATGCACTGCCTGTCGCGTAACGCGACGATGATGCACATCGCGAAGAAATCCGGGATGCGGATCGAGTATGCGTACGGCGAAGCCGATGCGTACCTGTCGCTGCCGCCGGCCGACCACTCGACGATCATCGCCGAGATGCTGCAGGAGCAGGCCGCGGTGTTCGACTACGCGATGAAGCGCCAGGCGCGCCGCACCACGAAGTTCATCGAATCGCTGATGCCCGCCGCCCTGACGGCGTAACGTCAGCCAGCCGGGCCGCGCCTTCCGCGCCCCCGGCCCCTCCCTCCCCCGCCGCGCAACTAGCGCACCGACCGAATCGGCAACGCCGTCGTCTCCTTGAAGCATTCGAGCGAAAAGCTCGTCTTCACGTCGATCACCGACGGGTGATGCAGCAAATGCTCCTGCACGAAGCGGGAGAAATGCGCCATGTCCTCGACCTGCACGCGCAGCAGGTAATCCATGTCCCCCGTCATCGCGTGGCACGCGACCACTTCCGGCCAGGTCTGCACGGCCGCGCGAAACAGCTCCGCATGGGTCGCGCCCGCGCGCGCCGACGTTTCGTCGACCCGTACCGGCGCCAGGCCGCCGCGTTTCTCGAGCCGCACGCTCACGTACGCGAGCAGGTCGAGCCCGAGCTTCTGCGGATTCAGCAGCGCGACATAACCGGTGATCACGCCGATCTCCTCGAGCCGCCTGATCCGCCGCAGGCACGGGCTCGGCGACAGGTTCACGCGCTCGGCGATCTCCTGGTTCGACAGGCGCCCGTTCTCCTGAAGAATTGCGAGAATCCGCCGGTCGATGGCATCCAATTCGGCGTGCGCCATCTTCTGCCCTCCAATGATTATTTCAAGACTGGAAATTGCGCCATCGTAGGTTCGGGCGATCAAGTTCGCAAGTTTACGCTCGCGACTGCCCGCTACACTCTGTCGCACGTACCGATTCGTCGCGCACGCCGCCGCGTGTGCCACGTTCGACATCGAACCAGGCCGGACAGGCGCACGTCGCCGCGGCCGATCGCCCCCACAGGAGACACGCCATGCAGATCCCGAACTGGGACAACCCCGTCGGCACCGACGGCTTCGAATTCATCGAATACACGGCGCCGGACCCGAAAGCGCTCGGACAGCTGTTCGAACGGATGGGTTTCACCGCGATCGCGCGCCACCGCCACAAGGACGTGACGCTGTACCGCCAGGGCGACATCAACTTCATCATCAACGCCGAACCCGATTCGTTCGCCCAACGCTTCGCGCGCCTGCACGGCCCGTCGATCTGCGCGATCGCGTTCCGCGTGCAGGACGCCGCGAAGGCGTACAAGCGCGCGCTCGAACTCGGCGCATGGGGCTTCGACAACAAGACGGGCCCGATGGAGCTGAACATCCCGGCGATCAAGGGCATCGGCGATTCGCTGATCTACTTCGTCGACCGCTGGCGCGGCAAGAACGGCGCGCAGCCGGGCGCAATCGGCGACATCAGCATCTACGACGTCGACTTCGAGCCGATCGCCGGCGCGAACCCGAACCCGGTCGGCCACGGCCTCACCTATATCGACCACCTGACGCACAACGTGCATCGCGGCCGCATGCAGGAATGGGCCGAGTTCTACGAGCGCCTGTTCAACTTCCGCGAAGTGCGCTACTTCGACATCGAAGGCAAGGTGACGGGCGTGAAGTCGAAGGCGATGACGTCGCCGTGCGGCAAGATCCGCATCCCGATCAACGAGGAAGGCTCGGATACGGCCGGCCAGATCCAGGAATACCTCGACGCATACCACGGCGAAGGCATCCAGCACATCGCGCTCGGCGCCAGCGACATCTACCGGGCGGTCGACGGCCTGCGCAGCAAGGAAGTGAAGCTGCTCGACACGATCGACACGTATTACGAACTGGTCGACCGCCGCGTGCCGAACCACGGCGAATCGCTGGACGAACTGAAGAAGCGCAAGATCCTGATCGACGGCGCGCGCGACGACCTGCTGCTGCAGATCTTCACCGAGAACCAGATCGGACCGATCTTCTTCGAGATCATCCAGCGCAAGGGCAACCAGGGCTTCGGCGAAGGCAACTTCAAGGCGCTGTTCGAATCGATCGAGCTCGACCAGATCCGTCGCGGCGTCGTGCAGGACAAGGCCTGACGCATCCGGCGGGCGGCTGCCCGGGGCAACCCGGCAACCCGCCCGATCCGGCGGCACAAAGAAAAAGGGCGGGAATCCGAGGATTCCCGCCCTTTTTTCATTCCGGCGCGGCCCGCCGGCCGCGCGAACGGATCAACGCGCGTTCGCCTTCGACGCGACGGCGCGCTCGGCCGACGGCTGCGCGACGGCGTCCTGGGCCGGCGCGATCTGCTGCATCTGCGCGCCGGCTGCCGCCAGTGCGCTCGCGCCTCGCGCGTGCACCGGGCCGGTCATCGAGAAAAACGCGGCGGACACGATCAGGAAACTCTGGATATGACGTGTGTTCATTGCACCTCCTGTAAAACTGCCGGCGCCTCCCCGATGCGTCGAAACAGACCGACGCGACCGGGCACCTCCGGCAGGCCGACAAGATTAACGGCATTTGCGCGCAGATGAACGCGGCCTTACATGCTTTTACATGATGTAACGCATGATTCAGCCCCTTTTTACGGTGCGCCGCCGCGCTTCTCCCCGCATTCCAACCGATGGGCGGCGGGTTTGCCCCAGTGCTACCATCGCTTAAAACCGGCGAACATGCCGGCCACTGCCGACGCATCCAAAAGATGCCGACGCAACCGAAGTTTTGGTGATCCCAGACCGGGTGGAGGAGACAGTTAATGAATGCCCCGCTAGACGCAGACCAACGCGCGTCGCTAGAAGCCGCGCTGAAGTCCGTCACGCTTGACGACAAATACACACTTGAGCGCGGTCGCGCGTACATGAGCGGCATCCAGGCCCTCGTGCGCCTGCCGATGCTCCAGCAGGAACGCGACCGCGCCGCCGGTCTCAATACGGCCGGCTTCATCTCCGGCTACCGCGGCTCGCCGCTCGGCGGCCTCGATCTGTCGCTCTGGAAAGCCAAGCAGCACCTGGCAGCCCACCAGATCGTCTTCCAGCCCGGCCTCAACGAAGATCTCGCCGCCACCGCCGTGTGGGGCTCGCAGCAGGTGAACCTGTACCCCGGCGCGAAGCACGACGGCGTGTTCGGCATGTGGTACGGCAAGGGCCCGGGCGTCGACCGCACCGGCGACGTCTTCAAGCACGCGAACTCGGCCGGCTCGTCGCAGCACGGCGGCGTACTGGTGCTCGCCGGCGACGACCACGCGGCGAAATCGTCGACGCTCGCACACCAGTCCGAACACATCTTCAAGGCCTGCGGGCTGCCCGTGCTGTTCCCGTCCAACGTGCAGGAATATCTCGATTTCGGCCTGCACGGCTGGGCGATGAGCCGCTACTCGGGCCTGTGGGTCGCGCTCAAGTGCGTGACGGACGTGGTCGAATCGTCGGCATCGGTCGACATCGACCCGCATCGCACCGAGATCGTGCTGCCAACCGACTTCATCCTGCCGGAAGGCGGCCTGAACATCCGCTGGCCCGACCCGCCGCTCGTGCAGGAAGCGCGGCTGCTCGACTACAAGTGGTATGCGGCGCTCGCCTATGTGCGCGCGAACAAGCTCGACCGCATCGAAATCGATTCGCCGAACGCGCGCTTCGGGATCATGACCGGCGGCAAGGCCTACCTCGACGTGCGCCAGGCGCTGACCGACCTCGGCCTCGACGACGAAACCTGCGCGCGGATCGGCATCCGGCTCTACAAGGTCGGCTGCGTGTGGCCGCTCGAAGCGCAGGGCGCCCAGGCGTTCGCGCGCGGCCTCGACGAAATCCTCGTCGTCGAGGAAAAGCGCCAGATCCTCGAATACGCGATCAAGGAAGAGCTGTACAACTGGCCCGACGGCCAGCGGCCGCGCGTGTTCGGCAAGTTCGACGAAAAGGACGGCGCCGGCGGCGAATGGTCGGTGCCGATGGGCAACTGGCTGCTGCCCGCGCACTACGAGCTGTCGCCCGCGATCATCGCGAAGGCGATCGCGACGCGCCTCGAGAAGTTCGAGCTGCCGTCCGACGTGCGCGCGCGCATCGCCGCGCGGCTCGCGGTGATCAACGCGAAGGAAATGGCGCTCGCGAAGCCGCACGTGCAGACCGAGCGCAAGCCGTGGTTCTGCTCGGGCTGCCCGCACAACACGTCGACCAACGTGCCGGAAGGCTCGCGTGCGATCGCCGGCATCGGCTGCCACTACATGACCGTGTGGATGGACCGCAACACGAGCACCTTCAGCCAGATGGGCGGCGAAGGCGTGCCGTGGATCGGCCAGGCGCCGTTCACGGACGAGAAGCACGTGTTCGCGAACCTCGGCGACGGCACCTATTTCCACTCGGGCCTGCTGGCGGTGCGCGCGGCGATCTCGTCGAAAGCGAACATCACCTACAAGATCCTCTACAACGACGCCGTCGCGATGACGGGCGGCCAGCCGGTCGACGGCGTGCTGACGGTGCCGCAGATCACGCACCAGCTCGCGTCGGAAGGCGCGAAGAAGATCGTGATCGTCACCGACGAGCCGGAGAAGTACGACAGCCAGAAGGCGCTGCTCGCGCCGGGCGTGCCGATCCATCATCGCGACCAGCTCGACGACGTGCAGCGCGAGCTGCGCGAGATCGAAGGCACGACGATCCTGATCTACGACCAGACCTGCGCGACCGAGAAGCGCCGCCGCCGCAAGCGCGGCACCTATCCGGATCCGGCGAAGCGCGTCGTGATCAACGACGCGGTGTGCGAAGGCTGCGGCGACTGCTCGGTGCAGTCGAACTGCCTGTCGGTCGAGCCGCTGGAAACCGAATTCGGCACGAAGCGCCAGATCAACCAGTCGAGCTGCAACAAGGATTTCTCGTGCGTGAAGGGCTTCTGCCCGAGCTTCGTCACGGTCGAGGGCGGCCAGTTGAAGAAGCCGAAAGCCGTGTCGGTCGACGGCAACGCACTGCCGCCCATTCCCGAACCGACGCTGCCGGAGATCGACCGCGCATACGGCGTGCTCGTCACGGGCGTCGGCGGCACGGGCGTCGTCACGATCGGTGCGCTG
Source organism: Burkholderia sp. LS-044 (assembly GCF_004803625.1). Taxonomy (NCBI): domain Bacteria; kingdom Pseudomonadati; phylum Pseudomonadota; class Betaproteobacteria; order Burkholderiales; family Burkholderiaceae; genus Burkholderia; species Burkholderia sp. LS-044. Next base: position 73,608 of record NZ_SSWO01000025.1, on the reverse strand, counting down.
CTCGGGATGGCCGCACACCTGGAGAACAAGGGCGTGACCGTGCTCGACGTCACCGGCCTCGCGCAGAAGGGCGGCGCCGTGATGAGCCACGTGCAGATCTCGCACGCGCCGACCGACATCCACGCGACGCGGATCGCGATGGGCGAAGCCGACCTCGTGATCGGCTGCGACGCGATCGTCACGGCCGGCGACGAGTGCACGTCGCGGATGCGGCACGACGCGACGCGCGTGGTCGTCAACAGCGCACAGACGCCGACCGCCGAGTTCATCAAGAACCCGAACTGGGCATTCCCGGGCCTGTCCGCCGAGAATGACATCCGTGCGGCGGCCGGCGAAGCGGTCGACTTCATCGACGCGAACCGCTTCGCGGTCGCGCTGCTCGGTGACGCGATCTACACGAACCCGTTCGTGCTCGGCTACGCATGGCAGAAAGGCTGGCTGCCGCTCACGCTCGTGTCGCTCGTCCGCGCGATCGAGCTGAATGCGGTATCGGTCGAGAAGAACCGTGCGGCATTCGACTGGGGCCGCCGCGCCGCGTACGACCTGGCGAGCGTGAAGCAGGCCGCGGCCGGCGATGCGCGCCCCGCGCAAGGCGCCACGGTGATCGCGCTGCACACGAAGAAGGCGGTCGACGCACTGATCGCGAAGCGCGTGGAATTCCTCACCGCGTACCAGAACGCCGCGTATGCGGCGCGCTATGCGGCGTTCGTCGACAAGGTGCGCGCCGCCGAGCGGGCACTGGCGGACGGCGACACGGTGCAGGAGCAGCTGACTGAAGCAGTCGCCCGCAACCTGTTCAAGCTGATGGCGTACAAGGACGAATACGAGGTCGCGCGGCTGCAGTCCGATCCCGCGTTCCTCGCACGCCTGTCCGCGCAGTTCGAAGGCGACTGGAAGCTGAAATTCCACCTCGCGCCGCCGCTGTTCGCGAAGACGGACTCACACGGCCATCTGGTGAAGAAGGCGTACGGCCCGTGGATGATGACGGCCTTCCGCTGGCTCGCGAAGGCGAAGTTCCTGCGCGGCACGGGGCTCGACCCGTTCGGCCGCACCGAGGAACGCCGCTCCGAGCGCGCGCTGATCGGCGAGTACGAAGCGCTGATCGACGAAGTGCTGGCCAGGCTGAACGCGGCCAACCGCCCGCTCGCCCTCGAGCTCGCGGCGCTGCCGGACGGCATTCGCGGCTACGGCCACGTGAAGGAGAACAACCTGCGCGCGGTACGCCAGAAGTGGAGCACGCTGCTCGCGAAGTGGCGGGCGCCGGCAGGCGGCCAGTCGCACCAGCAGGTCGCGTGACGGCCAGCCGACGGGCGCGGGCATTCGCGGTTCGAACGCCCGCCCCGGCCGGCGATTCGCAATAAAAAAACGCCACGGAACGCAGGTTCCGTGGCGTTTTTCCTTGCGCCGCGCCTGAAGCGCGGCACACGCGGGCGTGGACTTACTTCGTGTTCACGTTCGCGGCGGCAACGGCCGTCATGTTGATGATCCGGCGCACGGTCGCAGCCGGCGTCAGGATGTGGACCGGCTTCGCCGCGCCGAGCAGGAACGGACCGACCGTCACGCCTTCGCCGCCGACCATCTTCAGCAGGTTGTACGCGATGTTCGCCGCTTCGACGTTCGGCATGATCAGCAGGTTCGCTTCGCCCGACAGCGTCGTGCCGGGGAACGCCTGCTTGCGGATCATTTCCGACAGCGCCGCGTCGCCGTGCATTTCGCCGTCGACTTCCAGGTTCGGCGCACGTTCGACGATCAGCTTGCGGGCCTCGCCCATCCGGCGCGACGACGCCGACGGCGCGCTGCCGAAGTTCGAGTTCGACAGCAGCGCGGCCTTCGGCGCGATGCCGAAGCGCTCGATCTCGGCCGCGGCCTGGATCGTCATGTCGGCGAGCTGTTCGGCGCTCGGCAGCTCGTTCACGTACGTGTCGCACACGAACAGGTTGCGGCCCGGCAGCATCAGCAGGTTCATCGCGGCGAAGTGCTCGGCGCCCTTCGCGCGGCCCAGCACCTGCTCGATGAACTTCAGGTGGCTGTGGAACGTGTCGATCATCCCGCAGATCATCCCGTCCGCATCGCCCAGGTGCACGAGCATCGTGCCGATCAGCGTGTTGAACTTGCGCATCGCGGCCTTCGCGACTTCCGGCGTCACGCCGTCGCGCGCGCCGATCTCCTGATACGCCTGCCAGTAGCGGTGGTAGCGCGCATCGTCTTCCGGATCGACGATTTCGAAATCGGTGCCGGCCTTGAGCTTCGAGCCGATCTTCTGCAGGCGCATGTCGACGACCGACGGACGGCCGATGATGATCGGCTTCGCGATCTTTTCCTGCAGCACGAACTGCGCGGCGCGCAGCACGCGCTCGTCCTCGCCTTCGGCGAACACGATGCGCGCCTGCTTCTGCTTCGCGGTCGCGAACACCGGGCGCATCACCATGCCGGTGCGGTAGACGGTCGCGCCGAGCTGCTCGCGGTAGGCGTCCATGTCCTGGATCGGACGCGTGGCGACGCCCGAATCCATCGCGGCTTGCGCGACGGCCGGCGCGATCTTGATGATCAGGCGCGGATCGAACGGCTTCGGAATCAGGTAGTCCGGCCCGAATTCGAGCGAGTGGCCTTCATACGCCTTCGCGACTTCCTCGCTCTGGTCGGTTTCTTCCGCCAGTTCGGCGATCGCGCGCACGCACGCGAGCTTCATTTCTTCCGTGATCGTCGTCGCGCCGACGTCGAGCGCGCCGCGGAAGATGAACGGGAAGCACAGCACGTTGTTGACCTGGTTCGGGTAGTCCGAACGGCCGGTCGCGACGATCGCGTCCGGGCGCACGGCCTTCGCGTCTTCCGGGCGGATTTCCGGTTCCGGGTTCGCGAGCGCCAGGATCAGCGGCTTGTCGCCCATCGTCTTGACCATGTCCTGCTTCAGCACGCCCGCGCTCGAGCAGCCGAGGAACACGTCCGCGCCGACGATCGCGTCGGCGAGCGTGCGTGCGTCGGTGGTCGCCGCATAGCGCTGCTTCGACGGATCGAGATTGCCGCGCCCTTCGTAGATCACGCCCTTCGAATCGGCGACGAGGATGTTCGACTTCGTGAGACCCAGGTTCACCAGCAGGTCCAGGCACGCGATCGCTGCGGCGCCCGCGCCCGAGCACACGAGCTTCACTTCGGCGAGCTTCTTGCCGACGACCTTCAGGCCGTTCAGGATCGCGGCCGACGCGATGATCGCGGTGCCGTGCTGATCGTCGTGGAAGACGGGGATCTTCATGCGCTCGCGCAGCTTCTGCTCGATGTAGAAGCATTCCGGCGCCTTGATGTCCTCGAGGTTGATGCCGCCGAGCGTCGGCTCGAGCATCGCGATCGCCTCGACGAGCTTGTCGGGGTCGGATTCCGACAGTTCGATGTCGAACACGTCGATGCCCGCGAATTTCTTGAAGAGGCAGCCCTTGCCTTCCATCACCGGCTTCGCGGCCAGCGGGCCGATGTTGCCGAGGCCCAGCACGGCCGTACCGTTCGTGATGACGCCGACGAGGTTGCCGCGCGACGTGTACTTCTGCGCATCGAGCGGATCGGCGTGGATCGCTTCGCACGCAGCGGCAACGCCCGGCGAATACGCGAGCGACAGGTCGAGCTGGTTCGACAGCGGCTTGGTCGGGGTGACCGAAATCTTGCCGGGTTTCGGATTCTGGTGATAGGCGAGCGCCGCCTGCTTCAGTTGTTCGTCCATGATTGACCTGCGAGAGACATGCGAAATATTGACGGTTCAGTACACAGCACCTTGGGCCGCGTCTGCTTGAATCGAGGGGATGGTCGACTGCGAGACGGCACGCAGCGCGCCGGGTCGGCACGCCATCGAACCTTGGCGGATGGCAAGAGGAAAGTACAAAGTACTGAACGATTTCTAAGGGTCGCCTAGTGTACACCCCCTAAATGACCTCCGTTGGTGCAGCGCCGCATCCTCCGCATCAGCGCGAGCGGTCCCGCCCCGTTTGTTTCGCCGGTGGTGAGCCGAGCGGCGAACCCGCGTGAATTCCGCCGAAAACCGGCCTGAATCGGGTAAAATAGCCGGCTACGCGCGCAGCGATGCGATTGGCCCTCCGATCGCGCCCCGGCCCCCAGGGCAGGTTCCCCTTGCTGCGCCACCGGGCCCGCGCCCGCTCTTCGCTCATCACCCAAGGAATGCCCATGACAGGCTACGATCGTCAGTCGATCTCGGATACGACCGCCAAAATCCTGCTCGAAGTGCAGGCAGTGCACTTCAACGCAGAAAAACCGTTCATCTTCACGTCCGGCTGGGCAAGCCCCGTCTATATCGACTGCCGCAAGCTGATTTCGTATCCGCGCGTGCGCCGCGCGCTGATGGAAATGGCTGAAACGACGATCACGCGCGACATCGGCTTCGAGCAGATCGACGCGGTGGCGGGCGGCGAGACGGCCGGTATCCCGTTCGCGGCATGGATCGCGGACCGGATGATGGTGCCGATGCAGTACGTGCGCAAGAAGCCGAAGGGTTTCGGCCGCAACGCGCAGATCGAAGGCCATCTGGAAGAAGGCTCGCGCGTGCTGCTCGTGGAAGACCTGACGACCGACAGCCGCAGCAAGATCAACTTCGTCAACGCGCTGCGCACCGCGGGCGCGACCGTGAACCACTGCTTCGTGCTGTTCCACTACGACATCTTCAAGGAAAGCGTGTCGGTCCTGAAGGACATCGACGTCGACCTGCACGCGCTCGCCACGTGGTGGGACGTGCTGCGCGTCGCGAAGGCTTCGGGCTACTTCGAGACGAAGACGCTCGACGAAGTCGAGAAATTCCTGCACGCACCGGCCGAGTGGTCGGCGGCGCACGGCGGCGCGACGGCCCCGAAGGAATGACGCCGCGCCGGCCCGCAGGCCGGCGTCCTGGCTGAACAAGCCGCCCGCTTCATCGCGGGCGGTTTTTTTTCGTCCACCGATTCGCGCAGCAAACGATCGCGACCATGGGTCGCGGCGTGCATCGCTCATCGAACCCTAATGCTAGACTTGATCCATCGTCGCCATCAGCTGCGCGGGCAACGCACAACGCCAACAACGCCGGAAGCATCGGTCCGGCCCACGTGACGGGAGAAGCGCCATATGCGTGTGGATCGCCGGATCACTCCGCCTGCGCCATCGGGTCGCCCGTCGCCGTTCCTTGCCGCCCTCCTCGCTCTCTTCGCCCACCTCGTCCTCCTTTATGCCGCCGCGTTCGCCGCCGTGCCCGCGCATGCAGAAGGCGCGTTCACCGTGACGAGCGACGACCTGACGCCGGGCGGGCGCGTCCGTGCCGCGAACGTGTTCGACCGCGGCGACTGCAAGGGCGGCAACCACTCGCCGCAGCTCGCCTGGCACAACCCGCCGCCCGGCACGCGCGGCTACGCGGTCACGATCTTCGATCCCGACGCGCCGGGGCACGGCTGGTGGCACTGGGCCGTGGCGGGCATTCCCGCGACGGTCACGAGCCTGCCCGCCGACGCGAGCGCATCCGGCTTCCTGCGGCGCATCGGTGCAAGCGAAGCGCGCAACGACTTCGGAATCGACGGTTACGGCGGCCCGTGCCCGCCGCCCGGCAAGCCGCACCGCTACGTGGTCACCGTCTACGCGCTGAAGGGCGACGACCTGCGCGTCGCGCAGGGGCGCCCCGCGCCGATGTTCGAGCACGAGATCGGCACGCTGGCGATCGGCACCGCGCAACTCACGGTCAACTACGGGCAATAACGGGTGACGGGCACCCGGCGGCGGGCATCGCCCCCTGCCGCGCGCCGCCGCGATTGCCTGCCGCCGCGCACTGGCGTACTCCGGGCGTATTCCGCGCCCGCGTGTTTTCGCGTCATTTCGGCTTGCTAGACTCGTCGTCACCGGTCGCGGCGCCACGCCGCGCTTCCGTCGCGTCGCCGGCCGGCGACGCGTGACCCGGCGTGCCGCAACGGCCGCCGTTCCCGTTCCTTTCCGGAGAACGCCTCATGTCGAACATCGTCATCGTCTATCACAGCGGCTACGGTCACACGCAGAAACTGGCCGAGGCCGTTCACGCGGGCGCGCAGGACGCCGGCGCGACCGTGCGCCTGCTCGCGGTCGGCGACGTCGACGACGCGGGCTGGGCCGCGCTCGACGCGGCCGACGCGATCGTCTTCGGGGCACCGACCTACATGGGCGGCCCGTCGGCGCAGTTCAAGCAATTCGCCGATGCAACGTCAAAAGCGTGGTTCACGCAGAAATGGAAGGACAAGATCGCCGCGGGCTTCACGAACTCCGCGACCATGAACGGCGACAAGTTCTCGACGATTCAATACTTCGTCACGCTGTCGATGCAGCATGGGATGGTGTGGGTCGGCACGAGCCTGATGCCGGCCAACTCGAAGGCGGCCACGCGCAACGACATCAACTACCTGGGCGGCTCGACGGGCCTGCTCGCGCAGTCGCCGGCCGATGCGACGCCCGACGAAGGCCCGCTGCCGGGCGACCTCGAAACCGGGAAGGCATTCGGCCGGCGGGTCGCCGAAGCGACGGCCCGCTGGGTCGCCGGCCGCGGCTGAGCACGCGCCGGCGAGCGCGCCGATGAGCGCGCCGGCGTGCGTCAAAGGGACACAAGACGGCCCGCCGGCCGTCTTTTTTTCGACCCGTGCGATGCAGGCCCGCCGGATGACGTCTTAAAATGGCGGATTCAGGGCGCGGGCCCCGTTTCATTCAGTGAGAGCGAAATGAGCACCAAAGTTTTTGTCGACGGCCAGGAAGGCACGACCGGCCTCAAGATCTTCGAATACCTGTCGGCACGCAGCGACATCGAGATCCTGCGCATCGATGAAGCGAAGCGCAAGGACGTCGAAGAGCGCCGCCGCCTGATCAACGCGTCGGACGTCACGTTCCTGTGCCTGCCGGATGTCGCGTCGCGCGAATCGGCGTCGCTCGTCGAGAACCCGAACACGACGCTGATCGACGCGAGCACCGCGTTCCGCACCAGCGCCGACTGGGCCTACGGCCTGCCGGAACTGACCCGCGCGCAGCGCGAGAAGATTCGCACGTCGAAGCGCATCGCGGTGCCGGGCTGCCATGCATCGGCCTTCGTGCTCGCGATGCGTCCGCTCGTCGATGCGGGCATCGTCGCACCGACGTTCGCCGCGCACAGCTACTCGATCACCGGCTACAGCGGCGGCGGCAAGTCGATGATCGCCGACTACGAAAGCGCGGCGCCGGGCGGCAAGCTCGCGAGCCCGCGCCCGTACGCGCTCGGCCTCACGCACAAGCACCTGCCGGAAATGGCCGCGCACACGGGCCTCGCGAACCCGCCGATCTTCACGCCGATCGTCGGCCCGTTCCTGAAGGGCCTCGCGGTGACGACCTACTTCACGCCCGGGCAGCTCGCGAAACGCGCGACGCCGCAGGACGTGCAGCGCGTGTTCGCCGAGTACTACGCGGACGAAGCCTTCGTGCGCGTCGCGCCGTTCGATGCGGACGCGAACCTCGACGGCGGCTTCTTCGACGTGCAGGCGAACAACGACACGAACCGTGTCGACCTGTTCGTGTTCGGCAACGAAGAGCGCTTCGTCACGGTCGCGCGCCTCGACAACCTCGGCAAAGGCGCATCGGGCGCCGCGATCCAGTGCATGAACCTGAACATCGGCGCGGCCGAGGATGCGGGTCTCAAACGCTGATTCAACATCGCATGCAATGCAAAGCCGGCCGCTGGCCGGCTTTTTATTTACCGGTATCACGCAATATATAAAAAAATTACCGATCGCGTATTTACAAATATTTACAAGCTTTCGATTGCGCGATTACCAGTGAATTAATTCCACCCCCTCTTTATCCAGTCAATCCCGAATAGGGATAAACCGGATACCGACCGCTTTAAACGCTGCCGTTATACGCGGGAAGGCTCTTCGCCGGCCTATCCGGCGTCGCACATTCCCCACTCCGGCAGCTTCAGGCAGCCTGTCTCACGTTTTAATTCTTACTGAATACCGTGTCAGACAAGGATTCAAAACACGATGCCCGTTTCAATCGCCTTTTTTAGACGGGTTCATCAATTGACAGCAAAAATCCAGGCAGCGACATTAGCTCGCACAATTAAACGATTGGAGACAGCGGCATGTCGCACGCCTTATCGAAGGGGGTGGCAACGGCCTTTGCCATTGCCCCTTTCCTGGTTGCATGTGGTGGGGGGGACGGCGGCGCACCCGCGCCGATCAATGCGCCCCAATGTTCCGGATCGAGCTGCGGCACGCAAGGGCCGCCGCCTTCGCAGCCCGTCAACGGCGCGCTGTGCCCGGCCAACGCGGACATCGTGAAGAGCACGTACCTCGGCGGCGCCGGTAGCGGCGAGATCGTCAGCGTCAACATCGACGCCGTGGCGATGACCTACACGCTCAAGTGGCTCGAATCGCCGATTCCGCTCGCGACCGGCACGGTCACGCCGAGCCGCGCCGGCACGACGATCACCGGTGCGGTCATGCACCCGCCGACCGGCACGCTGCCGACCGCCGAGCAGACGCGCTGCGCGTTCATCCTCACGCCGGGCACGGGCAAGGCGCCGGGCGGCGCCACGTACTCGACGGCCGCCGACTTCAACCGGGCGAACCCGCCGATGCTGCTGGTCGGCATGGGCGTCGCGGGCGGCGGCATTCCCGGCGCGACGATCCAGTACGACGGGCTGACGATCGCCATCGGCCCGATCGTGGTGGCAAAGGACGTCGGCAAGGTGCCGAACCGTCACTTCGACTTCTATCCGTTCCTCGGCTTCGCGAACACGACGACCGACCTGTCGAAGCTGCCGGGCACGTACAACGCGCTGATCTACCACCTGGTGCCGTCGGGCGACTACGCGACGAAAGGCACGAACTCGAGCGAGACGTTCGATGCGAACGGCGCGTGCACGTCGAGCGGCTCGGGCGGCTGCCAGACGACCGGCGACCCGTGGAAAACGAGCGCGAACGGCGGCTACTTCGACAGCACGAAGGCGCCGCAGACGCTGCCGCAGACGCAATTGCCGATCGTCGGCGCGACCGGCAAGTCGGCCACCGCGCATATGGTGATCGGCCAGCTCAACGGCGCGACGGTGCCGGTGATCGTGCGTACGGGCAACGTGAACCTCGGCACGCCGCCGCTGCATACCGACGCGCAGGTCGACGACGAATCGGGCATCGCGGTGCTCGGTGCGGCAACGGCGATCCAGTCGGGCGCGATCGACGGCGGCTACGCGGGCGCGGACTCGAACTTCAAGTACACGGCGGCCCTGATCCGCGGCAGCAACGCGTCGTTCATCAACCCGAGCACGCAGGTCGAGGAAGACGGCTTCTCGCTCGACTACGGCCAGGCGACGCCGGGCCTGCTGAACGCGACGACGACGCCGAAGCCGCCGCCCGGCACGAACTACCCGTCCGCAACTGGCGTCGTGATCGCGACGGGCGGGCTGTACGCGGCGCTGGTCCAGGGCACGGTGAACGGCGGCGTCACGTCGACGTCGGCGAACTCGACGACTTCGTCGACACCGTACTTCGGCGTGGGCGCGCAGATCAGCAAGTAGCGGACGAGGACGCGACGGCGGGCTGGCCGCCGTCGCGTGACGCACGAGCGCGCGGCACGGCGCAGGCAGGACGAGCACAAGCAACAGAAGCGGCCGACAGGGAGCTGGCCGCCGTACAAGACAAATCTGGAGGAGCAACATGAAGCGCAACCTCATTCTGGCGGCGGCCCTTGCCGCCCCCCTTCTTTCTGCCTGCGGCGGCAGCGGCAGCGGCGGCGACAATCCGCCCCCGCTCGTCGAAGACCGGCTCTGCCCTGCCTCGCTCGACTACACCACCGTGTTTACGGGCGGCGCGGGCAGCGGCGAACTCGCCAAGGTCCAGCTCGACACGACCAAGATGACCTGGCAGGTCACCTATGTCGAATCGCCGGTTCCGCAAACGACCGGCACCGTCGTGCCGACCCGCGCGGGCACCGTCGACAGCGGCACGCTCACGCAGGAAACGCTGCTGCCGACCAACAAGCTGAACCAGTGCGCATTCCGCCTGAACGGCGCGAGCCTCGATCCGTCGCGCCCGGCGCGCATCTTCGTCGGCATGGGTGTCGCGGGCGGCACGATTCCCGGCAAGGAGATCCAGTTCAACGGCGTGCTCGGCCAGGCCGCGGTGCCCGACACGAAATTCCCGTACTACCCGTTCATCGGCTTCTCGTCGATCGAAACCGACATCACGAAGGTGGCGGGCACGTACAGTCACACGGGCTTCGGTGAAGTGCCGTCGCAGAACTTCGCGCCGGCATCGATCGACGCGAAGGTGACGATCAACGCCGACGGCACCTGGACCAAGTGCGACTCGACCGGCCAGTTCGCCGGCGGCGCGTGCACGCAGCGCGGCACGAACTTCGTGCAGTCGGCGGACGGCAGCGGCGCATTCCAGTCGAACAACTATGCGAGCCAGCTGAAACCGACGCTGTCGGCGACGCCACAGGGCAAGGCCTTCATGATCGTCGGCAAGCTGCGCAACCAGCTCGTGCCGATTCTCGTGCGCACCGGGGTGGCGAACCCGAACCCGACACCCGACAGCAACGGGGTGCCGGGCCTCACCGCCGACGACGAATCGAGCATCTCGATCCTCGCGCCGCAGACGGCCATCGCGGCCGGTTCGCAGAACGGTGAATACATCGGCGTCGACAGCCAGTTCGATTACCGGACCACCGCGCTGATCGACAAGCAGGCCACGCTGCTCGATCCGTTCCAGCCGTCGCAGGCATCGCTCGCGACCGCGCTCGACCTGGACTACACGCAGAAGGTGCCGGGCACGGTCACGACAATCCACACGGGTTCGGGCAGCACGTCGCCGACCGGCAAGTTCATCTTCTCGGGCGGCGTGTTCGGTTTCCTCGACAACGCGGGATCGACGCCGTATTTCACGATCGGCGCATTCGTCCAGTAAGCGGAGGGAAATGCCGTGATGAAGAGAACCCTACGCTGCGCGGCGGCCGGCGCCGCCGTGCTGGCGCCGCTCGCGGCGCACGCGCAGAGCGCCGGCAGCAACGTCGTCACGCTGGGCTGGTTCCACGTGATGCCGCAGCAGAGCAGCACGCCGATGACGACCAACGTCGCACCGACACCGATCAACACGCCGCTGCGGCTGCCGCCGTCGTTCACGTCGCCGGGCACCGGGCTGCACACGAGCGGCGCCGACACCGTCGGCCTGACGGTCAGCCACTTCCTGACCGACCACATCGCGGTCACGTCGGTGGCCGGCGTGCCGCCGGTGTTCAAGGTGTCGGGCCAGGGCACGATCAGGCCGCCCGGCCCGGCCGGCGCGCTCGGCACGCAGAACATCGGGCTCGCGTCGGTCAACCCGATCGTGAAGAGCGTGCGGCAGTGGAGCCCGGCCGTGCTGCTGCAGTACTACTTCGGGCAGGCCACCGCGAAGTTCCGGCCGTTCCTCGGCCTCGGCGTGTCGTACAACTGGTTCAGCGACCTTCAGCTCAACACGAACTTCATCAAGCAGACCCAGGACAACCTCGGCGCGATTCTCGCGGCGGGCGCGGGCAAGCCGGGTACGACATCGGTGGAGGCGAAGGCGTCGTCGTCATGGCAGCCGGTGTTCAACGCCGGCCTGCAGTACAACATGACCGAGCATTTCGGGCTGATCGCGTCGGTGACGTACATCCCGCTGAAGACGACGTCGACGGTGACGATCAAGGCGGCCGACGGCACGGTGCTCTCGGAATCGAAATCGGACCTGAAGGCCGACCCGATCATCAGCTACGTCGGGATGACGTACAAGTTCTGAGCGCCGCGACGGACGACGCATGGCATGCCGCGGCAAAATCGCAGGCAAAAAAAAGCCCGCCTAAGAGGCGGGCTGAATCCATATCAGAGGAGACATGGAGGAGACAGGTGCAATTCTAGCGAATCGGTTTCCGCATTGCAACATTTCCGTAGAGAAAATACGGACTTTCCCTCGAATGCCGACTCTAGATCGCCTTCACTGCATCTGACCCCACCCTGTTTTCCCGGTCGAGCACTTCGCCCAGCGCATCGCGCAGCAGCGCGACGGGCCGCACCAGCCGGCCCGGCAGCGCGCCGTGCACGATCCACACGTTGATCCGCGTCTCGAGTCCCGCCGTTTCCACCACCCTCAGCGCGTCGCGGTGCGCGCTGCGCGCCAGCGCGTTCGGCGCGGCGATGCCGATGCCCGCGCCGCGCGCGACGAGCGACAGCTGCAGCTCCGAGCCGAATGCCTCGACCGCGACGTCGAACGGCAGCCCGGCCGCGCCGAGCGTGCGGCTCAGCGCCGAACGCATCCCGCAGCCGTCCTGGCTCAGCACCCACGGAAAACGCGACAGCATGTCGATCGACAACGGGCCGTCGGGCAGCGGAAAGTCGCGCGCGGCGACGAGCACCGTCGGCTGGGTGCCGAGCAGCGTCGACGTGAACGTATCGGGCAGTACCGAACTCGCCGGCACCATCACGGCCGCGACGTCGAGCGTGCCGCGCTCGACGCCCTGCATCAGCGCCGGCGACCAGCCGGCCGTCACGCGCAGCGTGAGGCGCCCGAACGCGTCGCGCAGCCGGTCGATCGGCTGCTCGAGCGCCAGCTCGGACAGGAACGGCGGCACGCCGATGCGCAGCTCGCCGGACGGCTCGCTGTCCGGCGCGCCCGCCGCCATCAGCTCGTCGACCGCGCCCAGCACGTTGCGCGCGAGCGCGTAGACGTCGCGCCCGGCGGCAGTCGGCTTCAGCGGCTTGCTTTGCCGTTCGAGCAGCGACATGCCGAGCAGCGTTTCGAGATTCTGCACGCGCCGCGTCAGGCCCGGCTGCGTCAGGTGGAGCTTCGCGGCTGCGGCGACCATCGACCCGCTGTCGACCACCGCGACGAACGCCTGGAGATCACGCGTATTCAAAACAAACTCGCATAATCATATTAGAGATATTTCAATTGTCGCATAAACATCAGGCACCTACGATGGGGACTCCTTCGACTCACTCGCCAGGCTTCCGATGAACTGCCCCGCCAACCCTTGCCCCGCCGCCGTCCGCATGCCCGCCGGCACGCCGCCCGCGTTGAGCGCGGGCATGACGCTGTTCTTCGCCGCGACGGTCGGCGTGATCGTGATGGACCTGTTCGCCGCGCAACCGCTGACGGGCCCGATCAGCGCCGATCTGCATCTGCCGCCCGGCCTTGCCGGCCTCGTCGCGATGTTGCCGCAGCTCGGCTACGCGGCCGGGCTCGTGCTGCTCGTGCCGCTCGTCGACCTGCTCGAGAACCGCCGCCTGATCGTCGCGACGCTGGCCGCATGCGCGGCTGCACTCGCGCTGCCCGCGTTCACGCGCTCGGGCACCGTATTCCTGCTCGCCACCCTCGTGGCCGGTGCCGCGTCGAGCGTGATCCAGATGCTCGTGCCGATGGCCGCGTCGATGGCGCCCGAGGCGCAGCGCGGCCGCGCGGTCGGCAACGTGATGAGCGGGTTGATGCTCGGCATCCTGCTGTCGCGGCCGCTCGCGAGCCTGATCGCGGGCTCGGCCGGCTGGCGCGGCTTCTATCTGCTGGCCGCGCTTGCGAACGCTGCAATCGCCGTCGTGCTGGCCCTGCGCCTGCCGTCGCGTACGCCGTCGATCACGGCCGGCTACCGCGCGCTGCTCGCGTCGATGGGGCGCCTGCTGGCCGACGAGCCGGTGCTGCGCCGGCATGCACTGTCGGCCGCGCTCGCGATGGCCGCGTTCAGCGCATTCTGGACCGCGGTCGGGCTGCGGCTCGCGCAGCCGCCGTTCGGCCTCGACCTGCACGGGATCGCGTGGTTCGCGTTCGCCGGCGCGAGCGGCGCGATCGTCACGCCGCTCGCGGGCCGCGCCGGCGACCGCGGTCACGGGCCGGCCGCGCAGCGGATCGCGCACGGCACGATGCTCGTGGCGCTCGCCCTGCTCGGGATCGCGGGTGCCGGCTGGTTCGGCTTCGACGCGCACGCGCATCGCGGCCTCGCGCTCGCGCTGCTGGCCGGCGGCGCGGCGCTGCTCGACGCGGGCGTGATCGTCGACCAGACGATCGGCCGCCGCGCGATCAACCTGCTGAACCCGGCCGCACGCGGCCGCCTGAACGGGCTGTTCGTCGGGCTGTTCTTCATCGGCGGCGCGCTCGGCGCGGCGCTCGCAGGCAGTGCGTGGGCGTGGGGCGGGTGGAGCGCGGTGTGCGGCGTCGGGTTCGCGTTCGCCGGCGCGGCCGCCGTCTTCGGGCGCTCGGCCGGACGCGACGCCGGCGCAGCGGCATTGACTCGCCCGCGCGCCTGAGGCGAGCCCCAAAAAGCGGAACGCCCCGCCCTCTCGCGAGGGACGGGGCGTTCGGCGCACCGGCGTCGGATCGAAATCAGTGACGGACCAGCGCCATCATCGCACCGAAGCCGACGAACAGTCCGCCCGTCAGCCGGTTGAAGATCTTCGCAACGCTCTGGCTCTTCAGCGTCGCGCCGATGCGCGTGCCGAACGATGCGTAGACGAGATACCAGCTCACCTCGATCACCGCGAACGTGACGACGAGAATGCCGAATTGCGGCAGCGTCGGCTCGGCCGCGTTGATGAACTGCGGCAGCAGCGCGGCCGCGAACAGGATCGCCTTCGGGTTGCTGCCCGCGACCAGGAAACCGTTGCGGAACAGCACCCCGCGCGATGCCGGCGTGGCCTGGCGCGGCACGGTTTCGACGTCGGCGGCAGGCTGCTCGTCGTCCACGCGTGCGCGCCACGCCTTCACGCCGAGGTAGATCAGGTAGGCCGCGCCCGCGAAGCGCAACGTGTTGAACATCGCCGGCCAAGCCTCGAGCACGGCCCCGAGGCCCGCCGCCGACACCGACAGCATCAGCACCAGCGCGGAGAGGCAGCCTGCCATCGTCCATGCCGAACGCCGCAGCCCGTGGCGCGCGCCGTGCGTCATCACCAGCAGCATGTTCGGGCCCGGAATCGCCGACACGACGAACACCGTCGCCACGAAAAGCCACCACGTATGCAAGTTCATGAACGCCTCTGCCTCGATGCAAGGAAAACGAAACGTCGATTATGCCGGTGCGCCCGACTTCTGTCGCGGGGCGGATCAGCGGCCCGCGCGGCGCAGCGCGACTTCGCCGAGCACCGCGAAATCCTGTTCGCCGCCGCCGTGCGCAAGCGCGTCGAGCAGGTTGTCGCGCACGACGCTCGCCACCGGCAGCGGCACCGACACGGCGTCGCCGGCTTCCAGCGCCAGGCGAACGTCCTTCAGCCCGAGGCGCGCCTTGAAGCGCGCAGGCTCGTAGCGCCGCTCGGCGATCATCGAGCCGTAACCCTCGTAGACGGGCCCCGGAAACACGCTGCCGGTGATCACGTCGAGGAAGTCGCGCATCGCGACGCCGTGCGCGCCCAGCAGCGCGGACGCCTCGCCGAGCGTCTCGATCGCCGACGCGAGCGTGAAGTTCGCGGCGATCTTCGCGACGTTCGCGTGCTGCGGCAGCGAACCGAACCGCCAGGTCTTCTGGCCGATCGCGTCGAACAGCGGCTGCACGCGGTCGATCGCCTCGGCCGGGCCGCCCGCCATGATCGTCAGGCGCGCGGCGGCCGCGACATCGGGGCGCCCCATCACCGGCGCGGCGACGTAATGGATGCCGCGCGACGCATGTGCGTGCGCGAGCGATTCGGCCAGCGCGACCGACACCGTCGCCATGTTGACGTGGATCAGGCCGCGCGGCGCCTGCGTGAGCAGCGCATCGTCGAAGATCTCGCGCGCGGCGGCATCGTCGGCCAGCATCGAGAACACCGCGTCGCCGCGAAACGCGTCGGCCGGCGTGTCGACGATCTGCGCGCCGACCGCGGCCAGCGGCTCGGCGCGCTCGCGCGACCGGTTCCAGACCCGCACCGTGTGTCCGGCCTTCAGCAGGTTCGTCGCGATTGCCTGCCCCATTTCGCCCAGCCCGATAAATCCGAGATCCATTTCCCGCTCCTTCGCTCCGTGAAGCGGGGAGTTAAACACAGATGCGGGGTGCCTGCAGGGCACGCGGCCGGCCATGCGCGGTGCCATACTGCGCGCATGGCGATCGCGACCTTCCGCTTCCACGACGAACTGAACGCGTTTCTCCCGCGCGCGCAGCGCGACCGCGCGTTCGGGCACGCCTGCGCGCGCGATGCGACGGTGAAGCACGCGATCGAGGCGCTCGGCGTCCCGCATACCGAAATCGGCCGGCTGTGCATCAACGACGTGCCGGCCGCGCTCGACCGGCCGCTCGACGACGGCGACCGGGTCGAAGCCTTTCCGGAGCGCGCGCAACCGGCAGCCCGCGGAGTCGCCGCGCCGCCACCGGGGCCATGGCGCTTCGTCGCCGACGCGCATCTCGGCGGCCTCGCGCAACTGCTGCGCCTCGCGGGCTTCGACACCTGCTACGACAACCACTACCGCGACGACGAACTGGCGGCGCTCGCCGCGCGCGAGGGCCGGATCGTGCTGACCCGCGACCGCGAGCTGCTCAAGCGGCGTGCGGTCGAGCGCGGCTGCTACCTGCACGCGCTGCAGCCGGCCGACCAGCTGCGCGAACTGTTCGAGCGGCTCGATCTCGCGCCGCACATGCGCCCGTTCCGGCTATGCCTGCGCTGCAACGCCCCGCTGCATCCGCTCGACGCGGCCGCCGCCGCGCCGCGCGTGCCGGCCGGCGTCCGGCAGCGGCACCGGCGCTTCGCCGCGTGCGACGTGTGCCGGCGCGTGTTCTGGGAAGGCTCGCACTGGCGGCGCATGCGCACGGTGGTCGACGCGATGCGCGCGCCGCCGCCCGGCCGGCTCGACGAACCGGGCGAATCGGGCGAATCGGGCGCCTGAAAAAACAAAACCCCGCATGCCGGAGCATGCGGGGTTGGCCGACCGATGACCGGCAACGCCGGCCGTGGCGGCGAGCCGCTCAGTTCTGCGTGCCTGCGTCGTTCGTGCCGGCGGCCGATGCGGCTGCAGCCTTCGCCTGGCCCTTCTTCGAACCGTGGTGCTTCAGCTGGTGCTTCGGCTTGCTGTGATCCTTCTTGGCGGGTGCAGCAGCCGACGTGTCGCCTGCCGGTGCCGATGCTGCTTCCTGTGCGAATGCCGAAACCGATGCGAGCGCGAATGCTGCAGCGATGATCGAAGCGAGCGTCTTCTTCATTGTTCTTCCTTTAGCGGAGAAAAAATCAAACGTACCGGTAAGTAAAGATGCGAGGCATTCGCATCGGAGCCCCAGGCCGCGAGGCCGGCTTCCGCCGTTCCGTCGCGACAAAACCTGACGCACTGGTTCCATAACGCACCGCATTCGCGGCGAGTTGACACGTTGCTTGCACCCTTCGGGTTTCCCCGGAGGCGTACCCGTATTTCCCTGTCCGTAACCGATCCGCCGGCCGTCGCAGCGGCGCCGCAACCCGCTCGCACGCCGTCGGGGCGACGCTTATACTGGCGTCCATCCGTCCCTTTCCCCGGAAACCGGATCGCGGCCGGCCCCGATACCGATACGGGGCCGCCGCCGTCTCGAGGCGCTCAAATTGCCCGATCACAATCTGGACAAACTGAAGATCGACCGGCGTCCGCTCGCATCGGCGCCCCGCCCGCGCCGGTGGCCCCGCTATGCGGCCGCCGCCGCGATCGTCGTCGTCGCGATCGCCGCCGGCCTCGCGCTGACCGGCCGGCCGGCCGTCGATACCACCACCGTCACGTCCGCCTACCCGTACCAGAACGACACGCAGCTCAATGCGACCGGTTACGTCGTGCCGCAGCGCAAGGCCGCGGTCGCGTCGAAGGGCCAGGGGCGCGTCGAATGGCTCGGCGTGCTGGAAGGCACGCGCGTGAAAAAGGACGAAATCATCGCGCGGCTCGAAAGCCGCGACGTCGAGGCATCGCTTTCGCAGGCGCTCGCCCAGGTGAAGGTCGCCCGCGCGAACCTCGGCGTGCAGCAGGCCGAGCTGAAGGACGCCGAAATCGCGTTCCGCCGCACCGCGGCGCTCGCGCCGAAGGGCGCCGTGCCGGCCGCGCAGCTCGACATCGACACGGCCCGCGTGAACAAGGCGCGCGCATCGCTCAGCAGCGACCAGGCCGCGATCGCGTCCGCCGAGGCCAACGCGCAGGCCGCGCGGGTCGCGGTCGACCAGACGGTGATCCGCGCGCCGTTTGACGGCATCGTGCTCGCAAAACACGCGAACGTCGGCGACAACATCACGCCGTTCTCGTCCGCGTCGGACAGCAAGGGCGCGGTCGTGACGATCGCCGACATGGACACGCTCGAGGTCGAAGCCGACGTCGCCGAATCGAACATCGCGAAGATCCGCGCCGAGCAGCCGTGCGAGATCCAGCTCGACGCGCTGCCCGACATGCGCTTCGCGGGCCGCGTGTCGCGCATCGTGCCGACCGTCGACCGCTCGAAGGCCACCGTGCTCGTGAAGGTGCGCTTCGTCGACCGCGACGAGCGCGTGCTGCCCGACATGAGCGCGAAGATCGCGTTCCTGTCGAAGCCGGTGTCGGCGCAGGACCGGCAGCCCGTGACGGCCGTGCAGGCGAGCGCGGTGGTCGAGCGCGACGGCCGGCCGGTCGTGTTCGTCGTGAAGGACGACGTCGTGCATGCAACCGCCGTGACCGCCGGCATGCGGATCGGCGAGCTCGTCGCGATCCGCGGCGTGAAGCCCGGCGACACGGTCGTGCTCGCGCCGGGCACGAAGCTGAAGGACGGCGCGAAAGTGGCCGTCGCGAAGAAGTAGCGCACGCGTGAACGACGCCCCGCCGCCCCTCGTCGAGCTCAGCCACGTCGCGAAGTCGTACCGGCGCGGCAACCAGATCGTGCCCGTGCTGACCGACATCACGCTCGACATCGGCGAAGGCGACTTCGTCGCGCTGATGGGGCCGTCCGGCTCCGGCAAGAGCACGCTGCTGAACCTCGTGGCCGGCATCGACCGGCCCGACAGCGGCGAGCTGCGCGTGGGCGGGCTCGACATCTCGCTGCTCGCGGAGGCGCAACTGGCCGAATGGCGCGCGGCGAACGTCGGCTTCATCTTCCAGTTCTACAACCTGATGCCGGTGCTCACCGCGTTCGAGAACGTCGAGCTGCCGCTGATGCTCACGCACCTGTCGCGCCGCGAGCGGCGCGAGCGCGTCGAGCTCGTGCTCGACATGGTGAACCTCGGCGACCGCACGAGCCACTACCCGTCCGAGCTGTCGGGCGGCCAGCAGCAGCGCGTCGCGATCGCGCGCGCGCTGATCACCGACCCCGTGCTGATCGTCGCCGACGAGCCGACCGGCGACCTCGACCGCGCGTCGGCCACCGATGTGCTCGCGATGCTGCAGCGGATGAACGCCGAACTCGGCAAGACGATCATCATGGTGACCCACGACGCGCACGCGGCCGGCGCCGCGCGCTCGCTCGTGCACCTGGAAAAAGGGGAGCTGATCGATGGGCACGCCGGCTGACCGGCTGCGGGAGCGCGCGCGATGTACGTGCTGAAGCTGATCGCGCGCAACGCGCTGCGGCACCGGCTGCGCACGCTGCTGACCGTGCTCGGGCTCACCATCGCGGTGCTCGCGTTCGGGTTGCTGCATACGGTGGTCGACGCGTGGTACGCGGGCGCGGCCGCCGCGTCCAGCGGGCGGCTCGTCACGCGCAACGCGATCTCGCTCGTGTTTCCGCTGCCCGTGAGCTACGAGAACCGGATCCGCGGCGTCGAAGGCGTGACGGCCGTGGTGCGCTCGAACTGGTTCGGCGGCATCTACCGCGACCCGAAGAACTTCTTCGCGAGCTTCGCGGTATCGGACAACTACCTCGACCTGTACCCGGAATTCATCGTGCCCGGGCAGCAGCGCGCCGACTACAACCGCGACCGGCGCGGCTGCCTGGTCGGGCGCCAGCTCGCGGATCAGTTCGGCTTCAAGGTCGGCGACGTGATCCCGCTGAAGGGCACGATCTATCCGGGTACGTGGGACTTCGTCGTGCGCGGGATTCTCGACGGCCGCGACGATTCGACGATCACGCGCCAGCTGGTGTTTCACTGGGAATACCTGAACGAGACGGTGCGGCAGCGCACGCCGAAGCAGGCCGACCAGGTCGGCGTATTCGTGCTCGGCGTCGCGAACCCCGACGACGGCGCGGCGATCGCACGCAACGTCGACGCCGTGTTCAAGAACTCGCTCGCCGAGACGCTGACCGAAACCGAGCAGGCGTTCCAGCTCGGCTTCGTCGCGATGTCGAACCAGATCATCGCGGCGATCCGCCTGGTGTCGTACGTGGTGATCCTGATCATCATGGCCGTGATGGCCAACGCGATGGCGATGAGCGCGCGCGAACGCACGGCCGAATACGCGACGCTGAAGGCGCTCGGCTTCGGCCCCGGGTTCCTCGCGCTGATCGTGTTCGGCGAATCGGTCGTGATCGCGGTGGCCGGCGGCGGGCTCGGGATCCTCGCGACACCGCCCGCCGCGAGCCTGTTCAAGCAGGCGGCGGGCGGCATCTTCCCGGTGTTCAAGGTGTCGACCGGGACGGTCGCGCTGCAGGCCGCGTGCTCGGTCGCGGTCGGCTTCGCGGCCGCGATCGTGCCGGCGTGGCAGGCGGCGCGCGTGCGTGTGGTCGAAGGCCTGCGGGCGATCGGATAACGACACGCATGGCCATCCCGCTCAACTACATCGCGCGCAACCTGTGGACCCGGCGGCTCACCACCGCGCTGACCGCCGGCGGGATGGCGCTCGTGATCTTCGTGTTCGCGACGGTGCAGATGCTCGACGCGGGGCTCACGAAGACGCTCGTCTCGACCGGCGAACCCGACAACGCGGTGGTGATCCGCAAGGGCGCCGAAACCGAGATCCAGAGCTCGATCGACCATCAGCAGGCCAATGCGCTCGAGATGCACCCGGCCGTCGCGCCCGGCCCCGACGGCCGGCCGCTCGTGTCGAAGGAAGCGGTCGTGCTGATCTCGCTGGTGAAGACGTCGACCGGCAAGCCGTCAAACGTCGTGATCCGCGGCGTGTCGCCGGCCGGCCTCGCGCTGCGCCCGCACGTGACGCTCGCCGCCGGCCGCATGTTCGCGCCCGGCTCGTCGGAAATCATCGTCGGCAGCGCGATCGCGAAAGGCTTCAGCGGCACGCAGCTCGGCGACAGCCTGCATTTTGCGCAACGCGACTGGACCATCGTCGGCATCTTCGACGCGGGCGGCAGCGGCTTCGATTCGGAGATCTGGGGCGACGTCGACCAGCTGATGCAGTCGTTCCGGCGCACCAGCTATTCGTCGATGGTGCTGCGCATCCCGAGCGCCGACGGCTTCGCGCGCTTCAAGGCCGACATCGACGTCGACCCGCGGCTGACCGACGAGGCGAAACGCGAGCAGACCTTCTACGGCGACCAGTCGAAGGCGCTGTCGAAGTTCATCAACATCCTCGGCATCACGCTGTCGACGATCTTCTCGATCGCCGCGATGATCGGCGCGATGATCACGATGTACGCATCGGTCGCGAACCGCGTCGCCGAGATCGGCACGCTGCGCGCGCTCGGCTTCAAGCGCAGGAACGTGCTCGCCGCGTTCCTGCTCGAAGCGCTGCTGCTCGGCTTCGTCGGCGGCGTCGCGGGGCTCGCGTGCGCGTCGCTGATGCAGTTCGCGTCGTTCTCGACGACCAACTTCCAGACCTTCGCGGACCTGTCGTTCCGCTTCGTGCTGACGCCCGCGATCGTCGTGAAGACGCTGCTGTTCTCGCTCGTGATGGGGCTCGTCGGCGGGTTCCTGCCGGCGATGCGCGCCGCGCGGCTGAAGATCGTCGACGCGCTGCGCGCGCAGTGACGCGCGCCGCCGCTCACGTTCGACGCTCGCGCGGCACCCACGCGCCGTGGAACCCGGCCGGCACGCGGCGCGGCAGGTGCACGGTCGCGACCGGCCCCGCGTCGATCGCGCGCGCATCGAGGATCACGACGTCGCTGGTATCCGTCGCCGCGCGGTAGACCATCACCAGCAGCCAGCCGTCGTCCTCGTCGACGCCGCCCGGGCGCGGCACGAACACCGGCTCGCTGTTCTGGTCGCCGGCCGGCACCGCATAGCGCGTCGTCGTGCCGCTCGCGTGGTCGAAGCGCATCACGCCGCGCATTTCCGCATTGTTCGGCTGTTCCACCGCATACAGGTAGCGGTAGCGGCGCCCCGTGCGGCTTTCGTTGATGCGCGGCATCTCGATGCCGCCGTCGGCGAGCGGCCCTTCGTCGATCAGCCCGTTCGCCGTATCGATCACGTAGCGCCACAGCTCGCCGACCGGGTTGTCGGCGAAGCGGCCCGTGCGCGCGTCGAGCCGCAGGAACCACGGATAACGCACCGCATCGAGCACGATGCACGACGCGTCGCAGTCGTACGCGTTCACGACGTGCTGGATGAAGCACGGCTCGATGCCGAACCAGCGCACCGCGCCGCCGTGGCGCGGGATCACGCCGATGCGCGCGGGCCGGTCGTCGTGCCAGCGCAGCGGCATCCGGTGGCCCTGCTTCAGCAGCGAGAAGTCGTAGCCGACGTTCAGGTCGAGCAGCAGGCTGCGGGTTTCGGTGATCGCGAGGTCGTGCATCATCGACGGCGCGTTCAGGTCGATTTCGATCTCGACGCGCTGCACGCCCTGCGCGTCGGCCACGCCGTAGCGCAGCCACGGCGCACGCCAGTCCGCACGAAAGGCAATCAGCTCGCCCGTTACCGGATCGACCTTCGGATGCGCGGTCATCCCGCCGCCAAGGCCCGCGTGCCGCGCCGGCGCGCCGAGCGAATCGAGCGCGGCCGTGATCGCGAGCGGCGCGCCGCCTTCGGCCAGCGCGAGCAATTCGCCCGCATGCTGCAGCACGTTCACGTTCGGATTGGTGTCGGGAAGATGCGGCGCCTGCCCGGGTGCATGCACCGCGGCCCAGCGCTGCGTGCGTGCCCAGCGGTTGCGGTAGCCGGTCGCGCGGCCGCCTTCGAACGCGATCGCGTGCAGCATCGCGGCTTCCGGCCACCACGACAGCATGTCGTTCCCTTCGAAGCGGCCGCCCGGCGGATTCGGGCCGTTGCGCAGCAACGTGCCGTCGAGATCGTGCGGGACGGCGCCGGTCACGCGCAGGTCGACGAGATCGGCCTCGTCGGCCACCGGCGCGATCGCGCCACGGTTCAGGTCGAATACGGTCATTGCGTCGGAAGCTCCTTTCAGCAGTCGTCGGTGGACGGCGGCAGATCGCCGCGCGCCAGCGCGAGCGCATGGTCGCGCACGTCGTCCGGCCAGCCGGCGATCAGCCCGGCGAGCCGCGCCAGGTCGTTCGCATACAGCGCGCGCGCGGCCTCCTCGAAACCGGGCAGGTCGCCCGCCATCGCCGACATGAAGTGGTAGGCGCGCGCCTGCGCGTCGCGCAGACGATCGGCCGCCGCATGCGTGCGCCGCGCGTCCTCGACGAGCTTGCGCAATGCGACGGACGCGCCGCCCGGCTGCGCGGCAAGCCATTCCCAGTGACGCGGCAGCAGCGTGACCTCGCGCGACACGACGCCGAGCTTCGGCCGGCCGCGGCCGCGCGGTTCGCCCGCGCCGGCCGGCTCGCCGACGGTTGCGGATGCGTCGTCGCCCGACGGCGGCGCGAAGCGCGCGCGGATCTCGTCCGACGTGCCGCGCAGGTCGAGGTCGATCGAGCGGCCGGTCGCGTCGTCGAAGATCAGGATCGTGCCGGCGGCCGCGTCGCCGGCCTCCCGGGCCGCGAGCGCGACCGACACGAGCGGGCCCGTCGCGAGCCGCCGGTGGCCGTCGAACACCGTGTACGAAGGAAGAAGCGTGGAGGTTGTCATCGTGGTCGCCTGCAGGCAGGAATCGGAATGCGCCATTTTCATCCGGGTATAAATTGAATGTCAATATCATCCGGGTAAAAATATCGCCAGCCTCCCGCCGTGCGTGCGACCGCGTGGTGCGGTCAGTTCTTCAGTGCAGGCGTCGCCGCGCCGCGCACGCTCGCGAGCACGTCGTCGAGCGAAACATGGCCCTCGAACGCCGACGAAGCCGGCAGCGGCAGGCCTTCCTCGACGGCGTGCGCGAATCGCACGCCGGCATCGTCGGCGAGCCGCGCCCGCAGCGCGGCGATGCGCGGGAACGCGTCGCGGCCGATCGATTCAAAGACTGAATCGATCAAGTCAGTAATTGGCATGAAAGCGCAAATATCGACATGACAGAATGATCCGGACGCCCCGCTCCGGCCCGCACGGGCCTCGGCGTCCGGCCTCCGGCCGGCAGCACCGTCACCCAGAAACGCGCGCTTTCGACGCGCCAGCCGCACGACGGCACCTTCCGCCCTTCGGAGGAGACAGTCATGAATCCGCTTCACGCGCTGCCGGCGTCCGCGTCGGCAACGGCCCGGCGCACCCGCGTGCGCTGGCTGGTGCTGGCCGTCCTGTTCGCGGTCACGACGATCAACTACGCGGATCGCGCCGCGATCGCGATCGCCGGCCCAAGCCTCGCCCGCGCGCTGCACCTAAGCCACGTGCAGATCGGCTTCATCTTCTCCGCATTCGGCTGGTCGTACGTGGTCGCGCAGCTGCCGGGCGGCTGGCTGCTGGACCGCTATGGATCCCGCATCGTCTATGCGTTCAGCATCTTCTTCTGGTCGCTGTTCACGCTGCTGCAGGGCACGATCGGCTTTTTCGGCGGCGCGGCCGCGTTCGCGCTGCTGTTCGGGCTGCGCTTCCTGGTCGGCGCGGCCGAAGCGCCGTCCTTCCCGGCCAACAGCCGGATCGTGTCCGCGTGGTTCCCGGCCGCCGAACGCGGCACCGCATCGGCGATCTTCAATGCCGCGCAGTACGCGGCGACCGTCGTGTTCGCGCCGCTGATGGGCTGGCTCGTGCACGCGTTCGGCTGGCAGTCGGTGTTCGCGGTGATGGGCGTGCTCGGCTTCGCGTTCGTCCTGGTGTGGAACCGCACGATGTACGACCCGAAGGACCACCCGACCATCAACCGCGCGGAACTCGACTACCTCGCCGAAGGCGGTGCGCTCGTCAACATCGACCAGGCGACGGGCGGCCGCGACGGCGGCCCGTCGATGCGTCACGTGAAGGCGCTGCTGAGGAACAGGATGCTGGTCGGCGTGTACGTCGCGCAGTACTGCATCAACGCGCTCACCTATTTCTTCATCACGTGGTTTCCCGTCTATCTCGTGCAGGCGCGCGGGATGTCGATCCTCAACGCGGGGCTCGTCGCGTCGATCCCGGCCGTGTGCGGGTTCCTCGGCGGGATTCTCGGCGGCATCGTGTCCGATGCGCTGCTCAGGCAGGGCCGCTCGCTGTCGGTCGCGCGCAAGGTGCCGATCGTGTTCGGCATGCTGCTGTCGATGTCGATGATCGTCTGCAACTACACCGATTCGCACGTGCTCGTCGTGCTGTTCATGGCGCTGTCGTTCTTCGGCAAGGGACTCGGCGCGCTCGGCTGGGCCGTCAACGCCGACACCGCGCCGCGCCAGATCGCGGGATTGAGCGGCGCGCTGCTCAACACGTGCGGCAATCTCTCCAGCATCACGACGCCGATCGCGATCGGCTACATCGTCGACCGCAGCGGCTCGTTCAACGGCGCGCTCGTCTATGTGGTCGCGCACGCGCTCGTCGCGGTGATCTGCTACGTGTTCGTCGTCGGCGAGATCCGCCGCGTCGAGCTTCGATGAACGGCGCGGGCCGCGCCGGCCCAGCCGGCGGCCCGTGCACCACCGGAACCAGGAGCGAACCGATGTCCGAATCCCGCCATGCCGGCACCCCGCGCGTCACGCGCATGCGGGTGATTCCCGTTGCCGGCCGCGACAGCATGCTGCTCAACCTGTGCGGCGCGCACGCGCCGTACTTCACGCGCAACCTCATGATCCTCGACGACAGCAGCGGGCACACGGGTGTCGGCGAAGTGCCGGGCGGCGAAGGCATCCGGCACGCGCTCGAGCGCATGACGGATCTCGTGGTCGGCCAGTCGATCGGACGCTATCAGGCCACCCTCAACGCGGTGCGCGCGGCGCTGTCCGGCACGGGCCCGGGCGCGGGCCGCACGATCCGGCACGAGGTGACGTCGGCCGGCGAGGCGGCCGTGCTGCGCCAGCCGCACGAGATCAATCTGCGGCTCGACAACGTGATCACCGCGATCGAGGCCGCGCTGCTCGACCTGCTCGGGCAGTTTCTCGACGTGCCCGTCGCCGCGCTGCTCGGCGAAGGGCAGCAGCGCGATGCGGTGCCGATGCTCGCTTATCTGTTCTATATCGGTGACCGCGGCCGCACCGACCTGCCGTATCGCGACGAGGCGCAGGCGCGCGCCCCGTGGTTCCGGCTGCGCAACGAGGAAGCGCTCACGCCGGCCGCGATCGCGCGGCAGGCGGAAGCCGCCGTCGAGCGTTACGGCTTCGCCGATTTCAAGCTGAAGGGCGGCGTGATGGCCGGCGCCGACGAGATGGAAGCGATCGCCGCGATCAAGGCGCGCTTCCCCGACGCACGCGCGACGCTCGACCCGAACGGCGCGTGGTCGCTCGACGAGGCCGTCGCGCTGTGCCGCGGCCAAGGCCACCTGCTCGCGTATGCGGAGGACCCGTGCGGGCCGGAAGACGGCTATTCGGGCCGCGAGGTGATGGCCGAATTCCGCCGTGCGACCGGGATTCCGACCGCGACCAACATGATCGCGACCGACTGGCGGCAGATGGATCACGCGGTGCGGCTGCAGGCGGTCGACATCCCGCTCGCCGATCCGCATTTCTGGACGATGCAGGGCTCGGTGCGGCTCGCGCAGCTGTGCCGCGACTGGGGGCTCACGTGGGGCTCGCATTCGAACAACCACTTCGACGTGTCGCTCGCGATGTTCACGCATGCGGCGGCGGCCGCGCCCGGCACGATCACCGCGATCGACACGCACTGGATCTGGCAGGAAGGCGACGCGTGGCTCACGCGCGAGCCGCTCGCGATCGTCGGCGGCAAGGTGGCCGTGCCGGAGCGGCCGGGGCTCGGGATCGAGCTCGACATGGCGCAGGTCGAGGCCGCGCATGCGTTGTACAACGCGGTCGGCGGGACGGCGCGCGACGACGCGGTCGCGATGCGGTATCTCGTGCCGGGGTGGACTTACGATCCGAAGCGGCCGAGTTTCGGGCGGGGGTGAGCCTGACGGTGGGCGGTGGGCGGTGGTTGCCAAACACCGGAAACGCCCGCATCCTGCCGGCTGCCCGAGCCGGCCCGCTTGGCGGACGGTTCGGCGCCCTTCTCACCCAACGTGAAGCGCCCGCCATGACGTCTCCCGACCCAACACCGCGGCAAATCGTCGTCTTCGTGCTGTATTCGGTGCTGTGCCTGCCCGCGAGCATGACCGTCGCTGGTTATGCCGCGCCCCGGATCACGCAGAACGTATCGAATTTCGAAGGCGGTGCAGGCTACGCTGCGCTCTGGTGGGTTCTCATTCTGACCTGCGTGTTCTGCGGACTGTCGATCGCCCTCTTCGCGCTGCTGCGCAAGAGGATCGCGATCCTTGCGGCCATCACGGTGGCGTTTGCCGTGCTGTCGGTGCCGGCGTTCAGGTTCATTCACGGATTGCTGACCTGACCCGCCCGTCGTCGCACGACGCTGACCGCGTTACCCCACTTGCTCGCAATCGCGCTCAGTACCAATAGCCCTGGATGCCGTAGTTCGTGCCGTGACGTCGCCCCCCACCACGGCGGATAGGCGTCGTCTTCCCCGCGGATCTGCCTCGCATCAAGCAGTCGGTTGCATCTGAGATTTTTTTACACGGAACACTGACCTGCTTGGCGACGAGTCAGGGAACGAATTGATTACGCAGTCGTGTCGAGCCTCATCCGGCACCGACACGCTCACGGTCATATTTCGTTATGCGTGGTGATTCGATGATTGCCAATGTCGAACAGATGTCCCCAACGCTCTACCCGCGCCCCTCAGCGGAGAGGCACGGATCGAACGAAGCAGTTGTGATACTCCGGCAGAAATCGGGATACACCCGCGCGCCCGGCTCAGGAACGTCCGGACGTAGGCACTGACGAAATGAGTACCGCGCCGCACGACGTCTTGTGACCGTCGAACGACGCGGGTGCACCCTCCACGTCGAAACCGGCATCACCGTCGATGATCACGACCTCACCGTGCAGCGGGCACGTGCAGCGATCTCCCTGACGGGCGACTGCACGTCCCATGACTTCACTGTTCGCGGCACCGGTCTCCACACGGCCACCGTGGCTATGGACGTCTCCTACGCGAATGATGCCGCGCATGCTTCTCCTTAATACGAATAGCCCTGAATGCCGTAGTTCGTGTCGTGACGTCGCCCCCACCACGGCAGATAAGCGTTGTCTTCCCCGCGGGCACGGAACCAGTCGCTATTTGGATTGATCGGCGTGAGCTTCGACGGCGGCAAAACGACAACGGCAGTCGGATGGCCCGCATCCGTTGTGCCCGCAACCAGGGCATTGCCGCCGAAGTGATTGACCCGGCCGATCGCGAGCGCGACGTCTGTCAGCGCCGTGCCCGCGCCCATGTCGCCGAGCAGCGCCGGCGTATTGAAGACCTGCTTCTTATAGTCGAACTCCGGCAGCGTTTCCGTGAGCGTCTGCGACAACGAGGCCAGACGCGCCGAGGCCGCATCGCTGCCCTTGCCCGCGTCGTGCACGACGAACTGAATGCTTGCAGGTTCGACGTTCGCGTTATGGGCGGCCTGTGCGATCGTCGCCTTCCATGCCTGGACTGCACGCGTGGTCCCGGCCCTCGCCTCGTAGTCGCTCACCTTGCCCGTCGCAGCCTTACCGATCCATCCGAGCGGCTCACGTTCAGTCTTCAGATCAGGGCCCGCCAGAAACAGCACGGTGAGGTTTTCGTTTATCTGCTCGTCTTTGGGTGGGAAGCTAGGCGCGTCCCAGTTCATCACCCATACGCTTTCCTGCGGGTGCGCCTGCAGATAGTCGAGCGCGGCGTTCAGCGACGCGAAACCAGCATTGGCACCGCCAACGTGGAGTTGAATATCCGGAGGCGTATCCTTACTCCACAGATCGGGGAAGGATTTGCTCCCAATTGAAAAGGCCGTGATCATTTCATCGCTAAGGTGCGAACGCGCCTCCTGTGGCGACAGTCGTGAGGGAATCGCGAATTCAATACGGATGCCCGCCAGCTCTCGCCAGTGCCGCCTCTCGGACGGCTGGACCGTATAAAAATACTGTCCATTCATGGCGTACTTGCTGTAAAGCAATACTAGAAACGCGTCAATATACTTCTCATAGAACCCATCGAAGCTTTCCCTTCCATTCGAGCCATACGCGATACCGGCGACTGGGCGAACTGTACTGAATCCTTTGGGATCCGTTCTGACCATATCGTCGTTCCTGTTCGGCTTGACCAGCCCCATCGTCCACAGCAGTTGCCATTCCGTCGGATAGTCACGGCGCTGCAGTGGATTGAGCCATTCCAGCCCAACGACCTGGGCGAGAAACGGTTTCTCCTGCATAGGAGCCGACGGTGCCAGTGCGGAAGCGGTCTGAGCAGCCTCGACTGTTGGTACTGCCCATGCAGTGACAAAAGCGAAAACTGCAACTCCTGCCAATGCTGGCAGTCCTATCCATCGAGTCATTTCCTCTCCCATACTTCGCGTGTGCGCACCGTGATTGAACGCCTCAACGGCAACGATACTAATCACTAGGAGTGCTCCGAACAATGCCAGTGCCAGCCGGCGTGGTCGGGACGCAAACAGCGATCTCATAACGCTCCCCCGATTCCGAGCATCGCACCACCCTGGCGCGTGTCATCGATTGAAGCTGGCAGCGTCGCCTCCTGGTCATTTGCGATCCAATCCACAAGCGATGTTTTTTTCATCGTGCCAAACTTAAAGTACTCTGAATAAGGCCTGTTCGAATTATTTTTATCTAACTGCCGACCAAATCGCCAATCCGCTTCGATTCTGAAGTCGTTCAACTGTTGCTGGGAAATGCGACAAATGCCGATCGCGACATCGTAAGCCAGCGCCAACCTGGCGTGCTTTGGATTAGTCATGATCGTCGAGTGGTTCGTCGGGTTATTCACAGCCTCGCCGAGGATATGCACGATCTGCTTGTTTCGCCATTTTTCATACCCGTCGGGCAT
This sequence comes from Burkholderia sp. LS-044, assembly GCF_004803625.1. NCBI lineage: Bacteria > Pseudomonadati > Pseudomonadota > Betaproteobacteria > Burkholderiales > Burkholderiaceae > Burkholderia > Burkholderia sp. LS-044. The sequence goes on along the minus strand of NZ_SSWO01000025.1, from coordinate 43,583 downwards.
TTGGGCGTTGGGCCCAGCCTCTCCGATGACCACATCGTTCTTGACCCACTCAGAATTGTCGTCGTGACGGGCCTCCATGCGCGCGATTGCATGGTCCTCATAGCGTTGAGATGCCTCACTGTCCGCGTCACCCTTGGGTGCCATCTCGGCTGCATGCTTGCCTTTGGCCTTATATGTGTCATACGGATCGGCCGTGTTGATGGTTGTCTTGTTCTTGTTTCGCGCAGCCGCCACCGGATCGTTATCCGGACTCACTCTTCCGGCCGATGAGCGATCACAACTCGCCATCGGATGCCTTGACGTCACACTCGAACATCAAGCGGCTATCGCTCTTTTGCATTCCTCAGAGCTCTACGGTTCGATGATGGCGCTGCTTAGAGTCCTGTCGGAGTCATTGGTCAGAGGTCTCTGGCTTCACGCCTGTGCAACTGACGTAGAGCTAACCAAGTTCAAGAGAGGGCGTTTGGAAAAGTCGTTCGGCGCGCTTATCAAGGAATACGAAAACACCACGGAGACATCGGAAGGTGTCCTCTCAGGATTCAAATTATCCGCGTGGACTCAGATGAACGATTTCACCCATACCGGCCTTTTGCAGGTGAGCCGTCGCCACAAGCCTGGCCGAGTGGAAGGAAACTACCCAGACCACGATCTCAGGACGGCTCTTGGTGTCGCCGGTGCTCTAGGTTTGGTGGCCGCAGGGCAACTTATTGCGCTCGCGGAGCGAGCACGATCTCTTGCCGCTGTTTCTGGAGAAGATGTCCGAATACGCCGGATCAAAGGGAACTGATCAAAAACCAGACGTCCCAGAGTCGCAGTAAGCCATGCAGGAGGCGAAGTGGCGTGTGCGCCAACGCTTGCCGCTCTCGACACCTCGAGTGTGTGGCCGTCCGACATGGGCCTAGACCACACCCAGCATATGTTCGGCCCAAGTAGACCATCGCAAGTCGCGTAAAAACAACAAAGCCGGCTTTAAGCCGGCTTTGTATGCGAAGCATAAGGCTGCACTTTTAAGCTGAAGCATAACTCTGCACCCGGTGCAAAATTATCCTACCTGTCTCATGCGATCGGGCCTTTCAAATTCCGTTGGTGGAGCGGAGGAGGATCGAACTCCCGACCTTCGCATTGCGAATGAGGTTTCGATCCGCTTGGGGCCACCTGATCAAAGTTCTTGATTCCGAAGCACTTTTCAGCGATGGCACAAAACCTTTGAAAATCAGCTGCTTGCCGAATATTTCGGGCCGCGCACAAATTTCGGTAGACTCGGGTATGCGCCGGGATTTGGTATCGTACCGAAAAAATCCGTAGTCGAGTGGAGCAGATTTGGAGCGTCGGCCGTGGACAATCACGGCAGCAAAGGCAGTCCCAGTTCGGTGAGGAATTCGTTGTGCTGCTCGGCGGCCTCCCTGATCTTCTTATCCAGCGAAACCAGTTCAGCATGCACCGCCGCGAGGCCGATCGCCTCCTCGGCCTCTGCCGTGCTCACATAGCGCGAGATGTTCAGGTTGAAATCGTTCTTCTCGATTTCCTCCATGCCCACCCGCCGCGAATAGCGTGCCTCTTCCTTGCGGAACTGGTAGGCGTCGATGATCTTGTCAATGTGCTCGGGCAGCAGCTGGTTCTGCCGCTTGCCCTTCTCGAAGCGCTCAGCTGCGTTGATGAACAACACGTCGTCCGGCTTCTTGCACTTTTTCAACACCAGGATGCACACTGGAATACCGGTGGAAAAAAACAGGTTGGCGGGCAGGCCGATCACCGTGTCGACGTAGCCGTCCTTGAGTAGCTTGGCGCGAATGCGCGCCTCCGCGCCACCTCGGAACAGCACGCCATGCGGCAGGATGATGGCCATCACTCCGTCTTGCTTCAGGAAATGTAAGCCGTGCAGCAGGAAGGCAAAGTCCGCAGCCGATTTGGGTGCCAAGCCGTAATTCTTGAACCGCACGTCCTCGGCCAGTGCTTCAGTGGGTTCCCACCGGTAGCTGAAGGGCGGGTTGGCCACCACTGCGTCGAACTTTGGCATCTTGGCCGGGTTGGTCTCACGCAGCATGTCCCACTCGTTGAGCAGAGTGTCCCCATGGAATATCTCGAACTCCGAATCCTTCACCCCATGCAGCAGCATGTTCATGCGCGCCAGGTTGTAGGTGGTAATGTTCTTCTCCTGGCCATAAATCTTGCCGATGCCGTGCGGTCCCATGCGGTGGCGCACGTTGAGCAGCAATGATCCCGAGCCACAGGCGAAGTCCATCACGCTGTCCATATGCTTGCGCTGGCCGGTGGCCGGCTCCTGCCCATCCAGTGTGACGATGGCCGAGAGGATGCTGGAGATACGTTGCGGTGTGTAGAACTCGCCGGCCTTCTTGCCGGAGCCTGCGGCAAACTGGCCGATCAGGTATTCATAGGCGTCGCCCAGGGTGTCGCTGTCAGTGGAAAACTGCGTCAGCCCCTTGGCAATTTCGCTAATGATCTTGCACAGGCGCGCATTGCGCTCGTCGTAATTCTTTCCAAGCTTGTCGGAGGCCAGATTGATCTCGGAAAACAGTCCCCGGAACGTGCTGGCGAAAGATTCGGTTTCGATGTAACCGAAACCCTGTTGAAGTGTATCCAGCAGATACTTGCTCTGCTCACGCGCCATCTGCGCGACGTTACCCCACAGGTATTGCGGCTTTATCACATAATGCACCTTGCGACGCATCTGTTTTTCGAACTCGGGCACATCCTCTAGATTGCCCTCATACCAAAGTTGCAACGGCGTGGAAGCCGCGCCGTCGACCTGTGTGGGGTAATCCGGCCCCAGCTCCTTTTGAGCGGCGACCTCGTAGTTGTCAGACAGGTAGCGCAGGAACAGGAAGGCAAGCATGTAATCGCGGAAATCGTCCGCGTTCATCGCGCCGCGCAATTGGTCGGCGATGGCCCAGAGGGTCTTGCCCAGCTTCTGTTTTTCGAATTCAGTCATGGCTTGCCTGCGGCCTGCTCTGCGAATAAATCGGGATTGAAAGGATAGCGGTTCAGGAAATCGTGCAGAATCTTCCTGAAGTAGGTCTTGTTTTCGTCCAGCATCTGCTGGGGCTCGAACAGTGAATAGTTGCCGTGACTCAGGATGTTGATCAGGCGGGTGTGCAGGATGCCATCCGGGTCGTCGTCCTCTTGCTTGATGCAAGCCGAAAAGTTCTTGTGGCCGTGAAAGCTCGCCGTCTTCTCCAGAATCGTGCGCAGCATGTTGAAGTGGTGAGTGAACAGCCGGTCTTCCTGCGCAGCCTGATACAGCTCGGCCAAAGCGGCGACGTGGTGAAAGAACGGCGTGTCAGCCGTTTCCTCCCGCAACACGTAGCCGCCACCGATTGAGTTCTTGTTGATGAAATACCTCTTGGCATTCTTCAACTCATTGCAGAGGACATTGAAGAACAGCGTGTGGTGCGTCGAAAGGATGGTCTTGAGTTTGCTGTCGGGCCGTTTGAGCAATTGCGCCAGGTGGTTGGCCACAGCGATGGCGTTGTGCTCATCCAATGACGAAATCGGATCGTCGATGTAAATGTATTTGACCCACTGATAAGCCTCAGCGCCATCCAAGACCAATTGCACGATAGCGAGAAAGAAGCACCAGACGAAAATGTTTTCCTCGCCGCGCGAGACCTTGATGTTGTCGATGACCTGCCCGTCCACCGTGCGCGAGAAGCGCACCACCCATTCCTGCGTATCGATGCGAAAATCGAAATCAGCATAACGTTGCAGCAGTGGGCGAATGCGGTTGTCCATCTCCAGCTCCGCCAGGCCGACGAAGAAGCGCGACACCGCATTGAGCGTGAGCCTGCGGTCACTGTCACCATCGAGGTCGTTGTCCCAGTGGAACAGGTCTTCGGTGAAGGCATTGAAGTAGAGCGTGTCGCGCACATCACCCTGCTTGCCGATGTCTTTGAACGCCATGGACAGCCGAGTCTTGCCGGTGCCGTTGTAGGCATAGAGCAGGATGGTTTTCTTATTCTCCAGTTCCTGCCGCAGATGCGCGGCCAGCGCGGGCAGGTCGGCCAAGGTTTGGCTCGGCTTCATGCCTGCACCTCAGCCATGACGGGGAAAAGCTGCTGCATCAAGCCCTTCTTATGGGCTTTCAGAGCGTTGATTTTCTGGCTTTGAGCAGTGATCAGGTTGCCGAGGGCCGAAAGGCAGGAAATGATCCGCTGTTGCTCTGCGATTTTGGGAACGGATACGACCAGTTCATTCCTAAACGTTGTGGGATTGATGTTCGCCTGACTAATACTCGGACGCGCCAATGCCTTGATCTTCTTCTGGTATTGCTGCGTGTTTAGCATGAGGTTACAGAACGCAGGAACAATCTGCTTTTCATCAAGGCGATAGGTGACGATGTACGACGCCGCAATGCACTCGACATCTCGATCAAACATCGAAATTTTCCCAACAAGATCAAGGCTATTTGTGCGGTTCAGAAGAATGTCACCGCGAATCAATCGAATTTTTTCGAATGAGTCAGGATCGAGATCGATGTAGGCCAGGTTGGAGAAATCGAGTCCGCCGTCGACCATGTTTCCCATTCGAAGGACGGGATATTGACCACTCTCCGATGTCGAGCTTGATGTTCCGTAAAATGATCTGACAACCAACCTCTCAAAAGGCATACTTTCCCACTCCCCCGCATCCCGAAACTCAGGAAAGCGCACGCGGGGGACGGTTTCGCCGACACTGGGGAAGAGTTGCTGCATCAGGCCCTTTCTGTGGACCTTGAGAGCGCCCAGCTTTTGGCTTTCCGCAGCGATCAGATCGTCGAGGGAAGACAGACAGTCGGCAATCTTTTGTTGTTCTTTCGGCGTGGAGACTGGAAGAGGCATGCCCATAAAGTCATCATTCGTGATGCTCATGCGGTCATGCCTTGCCCCGGTACTCGAAGCTTGGCGCATGTAATGATGCCAATGCGTCGACTTGAAGTAGTGAGCAAAAAAATCGTTGTCGCTGCCGGTCATCCTGAAGACCGTATATAAGGGAGACATTACCCCAGTGCCGACATTATTCTTGGAAATCGGCCCAACCGGCGCGCTCGTTGACATGCGAGGGTTATAAACGTAGTCGCCTTTTTCAACGATGTAATAGCCCTCAAGATTTCCTTGATTGGCTATGTCTTTTTCGAAGTAGTCGCGCTGATCAACCACCCCATACTCGGCAGAATTGGTCAGCACTCGAGTGTGTTCGCCCTTAGCGTTCTTGCTAGTGCATCGTTGAGCTAATTTTCTTAGCGGTTCAGCCTTCCACTCCCCCGCCCCCCGAAACTCGGGAAAGCGCAACCGTGGCACCAGCGCCCGCTTCTCGTTGCTTTCTTTGTTCATCGCGCCCGTGTCCTTATTGCTCATACGCACTCAGCCCCGAAATCTCGCGTCCCTGGGCGAGCTTGTGCAGCAGCGGCGTCAGGTCTTCCACCAGTGCCAGTTCTTTTTGCGTGCGCGCCTTCCAGCCTAGGCCCAGCGGAGCCATCAACTCGCTCAGTGCTTCGCCGTCGAAGATGCTGCGGCGAAGCACTTCGTCCACAAAGGCTTGCAGCGCATCAGCGGCCAGCCCATGTTTGATGGCGATGTCGGTGAGTTCGCGGGCCTTCTTCTCGGCCTTGAAGCGCTCGTAACCGACGCGGATTTGCTTCTCGTCCAACGCCTCACCCACCGGTAGACCACGAATGTATTCGGCAATGTCCTCGCGCTCGTCGATAAACTTGGCGTCGGACTGGATCAGGCCGATAAGCTGCTCGCGGTTCAGGGTCAGCTTGCCGGGCTTCTCCTGCGTCATGCGGGCGATCAGCCCCATGATGTAGTCGTAGTCGATGACGGCGGAGGCGAAGAGCACAAACTCGAAATCGAGCTGCTGCACCTCGGGCAGAGCCTGATCGCCTTCTTTGTCCTGCTGCTCCTTAAGCCGTTTGGCGGTCTCCAGATACACGCCTTTGAAACCTTGCAACTGCTCGGGTGGCGTGATTCGGCCGATCTGCGCTTTCTGCTCCTCGCTCAGGTCGGTGTACTGATCGAGCTGAGTCTTGAAGCGCTGCACTTCCTTGAACAGATTGACGAACTGGCTGCGCGCAGCGTCGCCCTTGAGGTTAGCCACCTCTTCCGGTGCATTGGCTAGCCCCTGCGATTGCATGAAGTCGGCCAGCTTCTGGGTGGCCGTCTGCAGACTGTCGATGACCATCGGTGCAGGATCCACCAGCCAGATCTCGCGTGGATTGTCGATCTTCTCGCCGGAGAAGAGAGCAATGGCTTCTTCCACGGGCTTTTGCTGCTGACGAAAGTCCAGGATGTTGCCGTAGGGCTTGCTGTCGTTGAGCACGCGGTTAGTACGCGAGAAGGCCTGAATCAGCCCATGGTGCTTGAGGTTCTTGTCCACGTACAGGGTATTGAGGTACTTGGAATCGAAGCCAGTGAGCAGCATGTCCACTACGATGGCGACGTCGATCTTCTGGGCGTGCGGCAGATCGGCATTGGGGTATTGCTGATCCTTGATGCGTTTTTGCACGTCCTGATAGTACAGATCGAACTCGCCGATACGGTGGTTGGTGCCACAGCGAGCGTTGTAGTCGGCAATGATGCGGGTGAGTGCGGCTTTCTTGCCTTCGGGATCCTCTTGGTTATCTTCCTTTTCCTGCGGCAGGTCTTCCTGAATCTGCTGCACGTCCCTGTTACCCTCGGCGGGCGGGGAAAATACGCAAGCCACGTTCAGCGGCTGGAAAGTGTCGTCTTCTTCCAGCCTCTTGGCTTGAAGCGTTTTGAAAGCCTCGAAATACTCTATGGCGTCGTTGATGCGGGCGGTGGCCAGTACGGCGTTGAACTTACGCCCGTTGGTGGCGGCATCGTGCTTGGCGAGGATAGTCTCGATGACCTTGGCCTTGGCCAAGCCTTCGCCGGGCTTGGGCGGGTTCTTGCCCTCGGGCTTGAAGTAGTCCACGTGGAAGCGCAGGACGTTGCGGTCCTCGATGGCGTGGGTGATGGTGTACTGATGCAGGCAGCGCTGAAAGAGATCGTCCGTGGTGCGGTAGCTGGCCTGTTGCCCCTCGACCTGTTGATAGCTGGCGTTCTGCTCAAAGATGGGCGTGCCGGTGAAGCCGAACAACTGGGCATTGGGAAAGAATTCCTTGATGGCCTTGTGGTTCTCACCGAATTGCGAGCGGTGGCATTCATCAAAGATGAACACCATGCGTTGGTTGCGCAGTGGCTCAAGGCGCTCCTTGTAGTTGCGCTTGTTGGTGCCGTCGAGCGCCAAACCGAGCTTCTGGATGGTAGTGACAATGACCTTGTCTGCGTAGTCGTCAGACAGCAGGCGGCGAACCAGCGTTTCGGTGTTGGTGTTCTCTTCGACGCAACCCTCCTGGAAGCGGTTGAACTCCTCTCGGGTCTGGCGATCTAGGTCTTTGCGGTCCACCACGAACAAGCATTTATCGATGTCCGGGTTGTCCTTGAGCAGGGTCGAGGCCTTGAACGAGGTGAGCGTCTTTCCGCTGCCAGTGGTATGCCAGATGTAGCCATTGCCGCAGTTCTGGTGGATGCAGTCCACGATGGCCTTGACGGCATAAATTTGATAAGGCCGCATCATGAGCAGCTTTTGCTCGCTGGCCACCAACACCATGTAGCGGCTGATCATCTGCCCCAAGGTGCACTTAGCCAGAAATTTCTCGGCAAAGCTGTCTAGTTGCGTGATCTTCTTGTTGTCCTCGCTCGCGAACTGGTAAACGGGCAAGAAGCGTTCGTCAGCATTGAAGCTGAAGTGGCGCGCGTTGTTGTTGGCAAAGTACCAGGTATCGGTGCGGTTGCTGACGATGAAAAGCTGGACGAAGCACAACAGCGTCCTGCCGTACCCGTTGCCAGGCGCGCTTTTGTAGTCGACGATCTGCTGCATGGCCCGGCGCGGGCTGACGTCCAGGGTTTTCAGCTCGATTTGCACCACCGGCACACCGTTGATCAGCAGCATCACGTCGTACCGGTGATGGCTGTTGTCGGTGTTGATACGCAACTGGTTGACCACCTCAAAGTCGTTCTTGCACCAGTCACGAATGTTGACGAGGGTGTAGTTCAGCGGCGTTCCGTCGTCGCGCTCGAAGCTGTTGATGTTGCGCAGCGTCTGGGCGGCGTTGTAAACGTCGGGAGTGGTGATGCTGTCGAGCAGGCGCTGAAACTCGCTGTCGGTCAGCCGCACCCGATTGAGCGCCTCGAACTTCGCGCGGAAGTTGGCTTCGAGAGCGGCGCGGTCGCGAATATCGGGCCGGTAGCTGTACTTGAGGTCGCCGAGCTTCGTGATCAGTTCCAGCTCGATCTGGTTTTCTGTCGAGGTCATGAATTCGTTCCTGCCGTAGATGGCCCGTTGGTTTGGCGGGCAGTCTGCCCCGAGTAGTTCATCGAAACCACGTCAGGCGCACCCTTTGGCTGCTTCATGCTCGCTCCCCTTGATCCGATGGAAGGTCTTACCTCTTGGATCAACGACTCGCAGCATTTTTGCTTCCCAATGTCGCGGAACTTGGATTATATCGGTACAGGCCGGTACAATCGGGTCAGTCAGCGCTTTGGCTGTCGCTAAACGGCCAGCTTTTTCCCCAGGCTGCGTAAGCGGACCGTTAGACCGGAAGTAGCCCCGGTTGACGTTTCGGGGCAGAGCCAGCGACAGAGCACTGATGCCTCTTTGAGGCCGTTCTGCTGGCGTGGCAGGCCCCGGCGGGACGAAGGAAAATCTGCAAGGAAAGCCATCGAGGAATCAACGGAACGATGGCGAGTACCGACCTCAATGTACAGATGCGCGCGCGGACGCCTCCCTGAGAGGATAGCTGCAAGACCGGAACGAACACACAGCGCCGCACACCGCGACATCTGTACATACCCTTGGGCGCGGGGGCACCGTTGATGAATACGTACGTTTCCTTTTGCCACCTGACCCGTACGGCAGGCGATGGGGCGATTGCAGAAGGCGTACGTCCATGCAACGCTCCAAACCTCCGTTCCTTGCCAGTCATGCTGGCACTTCTCTCGCGTATCTATCCTCGCTGTATCCGCCCGCCCTGTCCGTCGCACAGGTAGCAGAGATCACCAGCGAGGCGCCCCAGACCATCCGTAATCGGCTGTGCGCCGGTACATACCCTGTCCCGTCGTTCAAGGTCGGCCGGAAGCGCGCTTTCCGCCTAGTTGATGTTGCAGCGTTTATCGATCGGCAATGTGCCGATGACCCGTCCAATCCCTCCAGCCGGCCAGCCCGACGAGGCCGACCGACGAAGGTCGAACAGGTAGCGAAACTGCAAGCGCAGACGAGCGCCCCCCAATCCGCCCCCTCATCCGGGTTGGTAGGGGGTACGCGATGAACGTGAACGTTCGAATCGACCCATCGGCATGGCAAGCCGGATTTGACGCCGGCAAAACGGGTCGCCCAATGACTCCGTGCCCGCAGAAATTCGACCCATTTTCGTACTTTGCTGGATGGATCGAGGGTGACGCCAAGAGACCGGGGGGCGAGTATAGCCGTGGAGGTGCGGCATGAAGAGCCTCCAGGTAGCCCGCGATGCACGGGAAGAACGCCATAGCGACGAGCCCGGTACCTGGGGCCAAATAGCTTCCACCGCGGCTGGAGCAACGACGACGTCGCGGGAAGAACGGCTGATCAATATCGGCCTATCAATTGAGTCGGAACCACCCAGTGGCGACGATATGACCTTCACGCATGCCGTTTTTTGCCAAGTCGGTCTTCCGCGCGCAAAGGTATTGGAACGAGAGTTTGTGCGGCAATCCGGTTCCGTCTGGCTTAGCGTGCAGGCTGGGTTCCTCGACGAGGGTAACGGACCGGTGGTCCAGCCCATTCCCTATGGAGCGATGCCGCGCCTCGCGCTCGCGTGGGTATCCACCTACGCGAAGCGGCACAAGACACGCGAGATTCCAATCGGCGACAGCGCCGCGGAGTTCCTTCGCTTGGTCGGAATGGACTCGCAGGGAAATCGGTATGCCACGCTGCGCAAGCAAATGCATGCTCTCGCAGCATGTCGGCTGCAGCTCGGCTACAAAGGACGCACGTTCAACGGTCAGCCAGTTGAGCAGTTCGACGCCTGGCTCGGCAACCGGGACGCAAGGCAGCGATCATTGTGGCCAGGCGTCATGCTGCTGTCGGAGAGCTACTTCCAGGAGCTGATGGAGAAAGGGGTCCCCTTGGACAACCGTGCCCTGATGGCCTTGAAAGGCTCAGCATTGGCGCTCGACGTCTATGCTTGGCTGGCCTACCGCCTTCACCAGATACAGGGACGTCCGCCGATTGTTCATTGGCGAAGTCTACGCGAGCAATTCGGCCAGGAATACAAGGGCAAAGACCCGGACAAGGACTTCAAGAAGAAATTCCTGGCAGCGTTGCAAGCCGTGATGGCGGTCTACCCAAAAGCCAAGGTCAAACGCGTGACAGGCGGGCTCCTATTGATGGCATCACCGCCGCCGATTCGACCAGCCGTGCATGCTGTTAGCAAGCGTGTGGACTCAGCGAGTTATCCACGTTAGATCGGCCCCCGCGAAGACGTTAAATCGGCCCCCGTCGCAGGGGGTCGACCACGTTAAATCGGCCCCCTCTACCGCGTTAAATCGGACCTCCCCTAAACCTGTAAGGTTTGCTTGTAACGGTTCCTGTAACTTCCTCTAGTAGTTGGTGCCCGTGGACTTGTGGACAATGCGCTTCGCGCACCGTCGACGGCCCGTGGACAACCGCAAGCGGTTGCCCACAGTCCGACGCCTTTGCCCACAGGGTCCACCGGCCTATTCGCTACATGTGGACAATGCGCTGCGCGCACCGGCCCTTCGGGCCTTTGCCCACACTCCGCTTTCCCAGCTATCGATATGTACGATCGGCAAAAAAGCGGCGGCATCGACGGCACCTATGCTCGCCTTGACGCCCGCCCGGGAAGCTACCTAGCGAGCTCGCTCGAACGCACGATTTGGCCGTAAGCCGCGATGGCTTTTTGAACAGCGGCATCATCATCGATACGCAAGCTCCGGCGCTCGCCGCTGAGCCGCTTCTGCAGCTCGAGCAATTCATCAATTCGACGCACATCCGGCCGCGACTTTTCCCGCTCTTCGGTAATGTCACGCGACGCGATCGCAATCACGTTGCCAATCGTCTCGAGTGCCGTCTCGTAGTCCGCCAGTTGATCATCCGTCCAGGTCATCACATCGCCTCTCGTTCTCGTCGATCCATAAGGCCTGTCACGATCGACTTTGTTTCGCAATTTGGCAATCCCGCCAAGCGCACTTCCATCGTCGCCACGCTTGCCTTTCCGTCGTCCATCGATCGGCTTGTTTGCTCCATCAAGCTGCTCAATTTGCATGCAACCTGGCAGCAGTAAGCGCGTGCCGTCTGATGACCGAAAACCGTCTTATCGATCAGCACTTGTCTGGCAGAAACAACACATTTCCATCCGCCGAGTAGTGTGCCGGAAAGAGTTACTTTGAACTATTCGGAGTCCCTCTTCGCACCCTTCGATTTTGCTTCAAAAAATCGTCCACGCGAGCTACCTTCAAACTTCCACAAACAACAGCGTAACTTCGGTGACAGGGTAGGGTTTGTAATACCGCCAAATTGGCGCCATTCCAACCGGCAGCGCACCAGTCGTTTCACTCCCTATGCGCAGCCTACCGTCCCTGCTCAGGGCTTCGCCCCGAGACCCAGACTTCGAGAGAGAGGGCGTAACAATGAGTACGAGCGAGCAACGAAGGAGGACCGGCATGCTTCCACCAATTCGGTGCTACGAAGACGAGGAAGCTTCGGTCCGGGAGAAGGCGCGCGATTGCGGCATGAGCGTCGGGCAATTCGTGCTCGCGGCAGCGCTTGGCCGTCGCACGCGTACGAAGATCGATACGCACATCCTCAACGAGCTTCGCCGCCTCGGTGGTTTGCAGAAGCATCTGTTCAATGAAGGCGGCGGAATGCTGTCGAAAGAATACGCTGCCATCCTCGTCAAAATTCGTGAGGCAATTGCCCGAATCGGTGACTGAAAATGTTGGCCAAAATCCCGCCGCGACGAGAAGATCTGAAATCGAGTTTCAAGGACTTGGTGGAATACATCACCAATCGCGATGAAGAGAGGAAATATCTGGGCGATGAGGTTGATCCCAGCACCCCACTCGATCGGGAACATCTCAAGACTCTTCAGCGTGCTCGAGAGCATCTTCGGGCAGCAGCAGACTACCTTCGACAGTCCCCGGAAATTGATCGCGATTTCCAACAAAAGGCACGAGCGCGGCGCGCCCTTCTGGGGCTCGAAGAAACAACGATTCAGCCAGCGCATAGCCAGGCCGAAGCGGAAGCCCTCGCAGAACTCCGGTCCGGGCGACTCCTCGGCCAGGCCGAACGTCTCGTTACGCCAACTGGCGTCGCGTGCGAACACAACTGCTTGTCACTGTCGTCTGCTGCGGCTGAAATGGAGGCTGTGGCGACCCAGAATACCCGGGTTAAGGACGCCGTGTACCACGTCGTTCTGTCTTGGCCGGCGAATGAATCACCGTCCGATGCACAGGCGTTCGAATGTGGCGCACACGCGCTTGACGCCGTCGGCATGGCGGATCACCAGTACGTTTTTGCCGTGCATCGCGACACCGACAACACGCACCTGCACATTGCCGTGAATCGCGTGAATCCCGATACGTTCGCAGCGGTCTATCCCGAGCGCGACTATTTCAAGCTGGATCGCGCGATGCGCGAGCTCGAGCTCCGATACGGCTGGCAGCACGACAATGGCCCCTACGCTGTTTTCCAACGCAGCGGTCACGTCGTCATCGATTGGGCGAGCAAAGACCCTGCGACGAAAGGCAAGCGACCGACGCCGGCGGCCGACATGGAGCGGCACGCCGATCAGGAAAGCCTGTTTACCTACGCGCGCGGCGAGCCGCGCAAAGCGCTCTTGGCCACGCTGAAAAATGATCAGCTGACGTGGCGTCAACTGCACAATCTGCTCGCCAAGTACGGGCTCGAGATCCGCGAGAAAGGGCAGGGCTTCGCCATCTACGATCTCGCGGCCGTCGCGACGACGCCGATCAAGGCCAGCGACATGCACGAGGCGCTGGGTAAAGCGCGGCTGACCAAACGGCTCGGGTCGTTCGAGCCGTCCGTGTCGACGACCGGTGCTGTTCTGACCTACGACAAGGATCGACCGCCGAAACGCGACCCGAAGATGCGTGAAGATCGCCGCCAAGAGCGCGCACAAGCGCGACGCGAGCTGCGCGCCCGGTACGGTGCATACAAGAGCACCTTCGTATATCGTCGACTCGACCCGGCTACCGTGCGGCAGCGATTCTCGGATATCCGCGAAGCTGCCCGCCAGAAGCGGCTCGAGATCCGAGAGACTGTCCCGTATGCTTCGGCCCGCAAAGTTCTATACAGCGTCGTTGCATTCGAGACGCTGCGGGACCGTGATCGGCTGCGACGCGAGATCCGCAGGGAGCGTGAGGCGCTATGCGCAGAGCCAACGAATCGCAGACTGTCGTACCGCGAGTGGGTCGAGCGCCAAGCGGCCGCCGGCGACAGCACGGCTATCGGCCAGCTACGCGGCTTCGTCTACAGTGAGAAGCGACGGACGCGAGAGCTGGTGCGGGCGCTGGCCAATGATGATGCCGACGGCATCATTCACGTTGACGATGTCGATCCGGTTGCACGAAGCGTCGCTGATGGGCTGTATTTCCGCGTTCGCCGGGACGGAGCCGTCATCTATCGGCTGGACGACGGCCGCGACGCATTCATCGATCTCGGCCGACGCATTGACGTGCTCGCCAAAGGCAACCGCGACAACGTATCAATCACGACTGCGCTGCGATTGGCAGCGGAAAAGTACGGGGGCGCATTCGAGCTCACGGGCAGCGAAGAATTCAAGCGACGCGCGATCGACATCCTGGTCGAACACCGAATTGAGGTGCGGCTCCGAGACGCCGAGCAGGAAGCGCTGCGGCGTGCCAGGGCAGCGGCTGCAGCGCAGCAGTTGCACCGGCAAACGCCCCGCCGCCCCGGCAAGCCATGACTTGGGCAAATCTTGACCATCCGACACCAGAAAGAAGCGAGGTATTGATCATGACCGATGACGAGGCCAAGGCACGGATCGACGTGCTCCACGACGAGGCGGCGACCATTCTGACCGAGCAAGGGCTGTCGCCCCTGCAGGCTTACCGCTTGATCCTCGAGCGGGTCACCACTCGACACGAGCCTACGTTGCAGTTGCTTGCCGACGCAGCAGCCTATGACCAGTGGTATCAGGAAGAGGTTAGCAAGGGCCTTGAAGAGGCGGACGATCCGAATACCAAATGGGTATCCAATGAAGAAGCAGAAGCTAGCTTTGCCAAGCAGCGAGCCGAGTTACAGGCACGGATCAAGAACGGCAATGAGTGACGATTACACACGCTGCGGTACGCCGCTGGTCTATGCTGACCAGCTCGAGTTGCAGCCCGATATTCTCGCCGAGCTCAGCGAGCAGCAGTCGGACCAGGAGACGCCGCCGTCTACCTGATCCACATTAGGCGCCCCGCCCGGGTGTTGCAGCACACGGGTGGGACTTCCACACCACCACCTGGCTAGAGGTGATGACATGGCAACTGAACATCCTATCAGCCCGGATGCAATCCGGTTCGAAATCGCACGTATGCAGTCGGCAAACGACCTCATGCGTGCAGCCAACAAAGCGCTTGCGAAGGGTGACGATGCGGCCTTGGCCGACATGGGTTTTTCGCCGGAACATGTCGATGAGCTGCGGAAGAACGGTGGCTTCCCGTCGACGTCGATCGGCAATAACACGCGGATGATCACCTACCTGCGATCGATTGGAGAGCCCCATGCACGCTGAACCCACCCGGCCGCTGTCGATCGCGGCCGGCGTGCTGACGCCGGCTACGCTGGCCAGCGCTCCATTACCGCGGCTGGCAGATCCTCGATCGCTGGGCGTTCGAGAGCCCTACGCAGCTCCGGGCCCTCGAGGCCGCAGGCAAGGTGATTCTGCTGGGCCGGTTGCTCGAGCAGCAGCGGCTCGAGCACCAGGTGCTGCGATCGGCGGCCGCGCTCAGGCTGCGCCGGCGAGGCGTGGCAGAGCATGAGATCCTTGAGTTGCAGGAGATCCGCGCCACGCTCGCATAGAAAAACCGGGCCATCAGGCCCAGTCTTGTTTGCTAGAACCCCAACGTCATTCGCAACCGCGATGCCGTGTCATCGACACTTCGACGTGGTACAAGCACCCGTGCCGACGGCAACGCATGATCGTTGAACCACAGCACGAGGTACGTGCTGCCCCGTTCGGCATCTTCGAATTCCCACCGCGACACCTTGTTGATCGGCATCTGCTCGGCGATGCCCTTCTTCTTGTCAACGACTACTACACTCCCCGTCTCCGTCGAGATCCCGACGTACTGACCTTCGGTCGGAGCGCTGGCCTCGACGGCTGGATGAAAACCGGGCGGAGCGACGCGTTGTACCTGTCGCTGCAGTTTTTCGGTCAGATGGCTAGCGAATGCCCGGATCCAGACAATGGCCACGACCAAGCCGGCAACGGACGTTACGATCCACGGCATGCCGTCGCGCACGCCTACACCCACGAGCAGTCCAAATCCGCCGAAGACGAGGCCGGCGATCGACGCGAGAGCCAGCACGACCGGAACTAATACGATTGCCAAATTAAGCATAACTTATTTCCTCACGAGCGCATTCCATCGGTTTCACTTGGCCGGCTTCCACCTTTGTTAGGATTGCGCTTGGGCCCGCGTGGCATGATTTGCTCAAGCTTACCTCCAAACACCGCGAGCATCCCGCGCACTTCACCAGTCGTTTCGCGGCCGAGCGTTGCAGCCGCCGAACCGCCCACCCAGTTGATCACCTGGTCGGGCACAACAAAGATCAGGCTAAAGCTCGTGTGAATCAGATTCGCGCCGAGCATGAAATAAATCGCGAGGTACCCGATGACGCTGACGATGCCCGTCATCGAATCAAATTGGGCGTTCGCGACTGCGATTCCGAAAAATTTCGTGAGTACCGTTCCGCCTTCAATCAGGATGGCTCCGCCGGAGAAGAAACCAATTACCATCAGGATCGGGCGCACCGCCACGTTCAGCAGGAAGATATACCCGTGCGTCGTACGTTGACCCATGCCGTCGCCCTCACCGCCTAGGTGCGTCATCGCCCACAGAGGAGCGGCAACGATGGCTTCGCACACAATCACGAGCCAATTGATGACTGCCCCGAACCAGGTGATGAACGGAATCATGGGCAGGTACAGAGACAAGCCGGCACCAATGAACAGGAGCGGGATGAGCAGCGTGAACAACATCGGCTCCGTCGCGTGCAGTGCAGCTCCGGCGGCTGCACCGAGGCCGGACGCAATGTTCGCAACTTTCCCCCAGATGCTGGCATCTGCGCCCGCGACGACAGCGTTCAAGCCGACCCATACACCGAACGCGCCTTCGACGCCTCCCAAGGTATAGTCACCGAGATTTTTCATCTTGATGAGCGGGTTCATGGTGCCACGTTCTGTGTCTCCGCCGCTGGTCATCGCAGCAATGATCTTCTGCCCAAAGCCCGAGAAGATCTGGCTGAGGGCTTTACCGCCATCCTTTTCACTGGCATTCCCTGCGTTGCCCAACGGTTGTGTCGTCGTCGAGCCAGCTTCTTGAAGCTGGAATGCGCTGTCGACTCGGGAGCGCAGCTGGTAAACGCCATCGTTTCCACCCACCTGCTCTTTGTACACATGTGCGACGGCCGACACTGCATCGGAGAGCTTGCTGTTAGCCTGAGCAAACGTCTGATACCACGCGCCAAGCGACCACCATCCGGCCTCCTTGATCGAACTGCTGAGCTGGCTAGCCAGGCTGCCGATGTTGCCGGTGGTTGTCGCTGCCTGGCTCTGTATCGTGGCCTCGTACTGTTGCGCGGCCGACTGGATTGCTACCTCGGCATCTGGGATAACGGTGCCGGCATTCGTTTGCTGATCAATAACGGCTTGCACGAATACGGCTGCCCCCGGCGACAGCGTGCTTTCCATGGCTTTGAGGGCCTGCAGGTGCGCTTGGAACAGCGCCGTCGTATCAATGGTGCCGCCGAACCAGTTGGTAGATTGGTCTTGTGGGGTGAGCTTCGACGCATCGATATCGGCGCCGCCACAGTATTTCGTGCCGATCGGGTTGCGCAATACGAGGCCTTGGGTGCCTGATGTGATTTGCACGTATTCCTTCTGGTCCGGCGGAATACCCCCATTCGCTCCGACCATGGCGAGGCCCGCGTTGTAGGCATGCATACACAGGTTTGCCTGATACAGGTCTCGCGCAAGCTGTATCGTGCTGGGCATCGCCGGTTGCAGCACCATGCCCTTCCCGTCCGAGAAGGCCTGGATTGCTGCGTCGGTCCCCATGTTGGCGATACCGACACCCATAATCGAAGCAGCCCACAACATCAGCAGTTGCGAGAGTGCCCAGCCGTTGGCCGTTGGCACCAGCGATGCCAGTCCCCACACGAGGCGGATCGGCCCCCACATGGTGCCCTTGTTTTCTCCGTAGACCGCCCCGCTATGCGCCGCTTGAGAGAGCTTTTTGAACCACGTATAGCAAGCGAAGAAGGCTCCGACGACGAGCAGTCCGCCGTTCGTTACCTGGAACAGGCTCGCGAGGATCGTATCGCCGCCTCCAGCCCCGCCTGTTGCGAGCGGGTTGTTAACTACGTTACCGAAGACGCCGACCAAGGCTTGCCGGCTGAGATCGCCCGAGCGGCTCGCCGCTTGGCTGATTTCTCCGAGGCTCGTGCCGTCGGCGAATGCGGGCAACGCGACGAAGCCGGTCAGGGCCGCCGCAAGGAAAAGTGCTGCTCTGCGCTTCATGCCCGCTCCCCTTTCTGCTGTTTCCCGAGCTCCGGATCGAGAACGCTGGCAAGCCACCCGGACTCTCGCATGAAGTCATGCAGGCCACCGTGCTCGGCTCGAGACAGTCGCCGGTTTCGCAGTTGCCACAGGCGGAATTGCGCGGTCAGGCTGGCCATGAACATCACTGGCAGACCGGCCACAAGCGTGAAGATACCGAACACGTTGCCACGTGAAAGGGCATAGACGGCCATCAGGAGGAAAACCGCGCCGGTCCCGATGGCGAGACGCTTCTGAAAAAGAAACCGTCGCTGCAGATCTCCAATGCTTGGTGCGCCGACTGATCGGCAGCGCATCATCTCCTCGAACCCCTGCTCGCTAACGGCACCGCCTTCGCCTTGCTGTTCGGCGCGAGCTTTTTGTTTCGCGCGTGCATACAGCTCCTTGATGTAGACGATGTTCTCGTCGTGCTGCTGTTTTGCTGCCTTGAACGATTGCACGTTCTTTCGGAACGCGTAGAACGGGAGGAAGAGGCGTTTTGCGATCTCAACCCCAGCTGATTTTGCGGTTTGCTTCATGTCCATCACTTGCGCTCCCGGGTATTGGATGTTCGCTTGTTGAGCCACGCAGTGAGGGGGTCTTCGTAATCGAATACGTCCCTCCACCTACACGGCGTGCCTCTAACGGCGTTGAGACGCTCATGCGTGCTCAGGGCGATAACCAGACAGACCGCCGCCGAAGCCAGCCAAATCCAGTTGAAGGGATGAGTGAGAACGACGGCCGTCAGGCACGCCGCGAATGCGATCATCCACCCGCGTTTTGCCCACAGCAGAGCCGCAGTGTTTTCGGTTTCGCCTGTCGTGGCAGAAGGGGCCTGTTTGTTGGTATCAGCGGGGCGCGTCATTGCTGCCCCCGATGGCTCTGTTCAATCCAGGCGAAAACGTCGTGCTCGTACCAACACAGCCTGCGGCTGTGCGGCATCTTGAACGGCGTAGGGATGAGGTGCCGATATTGCGCCTTCGAAACAAAGGTGCGAATGGTGGCGGGAGTTTTGCCGATCAGGTCGGCGAGCTGTTCGATGAATATGACGCGCGGGGATCCGCCGTCCGTGGCTGGTAGGGAGCTCACGTTTTCCTCTCATACACGAGCAAGAGCGCGTGTGGGGTGTCGTTCCCCACGTGCGAGGACCCTATTCGGGCGACTAGCGGAGTACCGAGTCAGTGATCAGAGCGGCTTTGCGCGTTATCCGCCCTGCTCGCTGACTCCCGACGCCTAATGCTGGGTTATCTCTTCGCTGACTTGGCCCAGCGGCTCTAGTGTCATCGTGGCGAACGATGTGAGATCGCCGTCACGAATTGTGTGGAGTAATTTAGAACGAGCGGCCAACGCAGTCAATATTCTTTTAAAAAACAATGGCTTACGTACGCATGTACGTACATAAATACGTAGCACAACATGTGACTTGTTGCGAAGGCAGACGAGATTTATGCAACTTGGGAAACGTCGGCGTTATACGAGTGCCTCGGGCTTCGTGAACCTTCCTAACCCGATTGGCGGCTCCATTCATCTGATGTATTCTGAAGTCGCTCCGCCTCGCCCTACGCAGCCCGAACGGTAGCCTGCCCAATGCGGTATGGCCAATTCGCAGTAGGTCTTACGTCGGATTTCAAGCCATGGAAGGAAGAACGATGAACGAACCTACCAAACGCTCCGCATGGGGCTGGCAACTGCTTGGATGCGTGCTGATGTACGTCGGATTTACCTTATTCGCAGCGATGCTAGCCGCACCACCGGAAAATCCATCTACGCCGCCGATTGTCTATCGTCTTGGCGGGCTGGTTGGGCGGCTACCTGGAGCAGACATCTGGCCGCAGCTCGTGGATATCAACGGCACAATGGCAGGCAACGTTCCGGTACCTTTCGTCGGTGGGGCTATTCTTGTTTTACTCGGCGCCGGGGCTATGAAAATGGGCAGTAGGATTAACGCCCAACGGAAACGTGAGGCCGCCGTTGCACGCGACGAAGCCATACGCATTACCGAAAGAGAGCGCCACCAGTCGCGCCCTAGGTAGCAAGCCCCACGGGCACCCGGGATGCATGGCTCATTTCTTCTACGCTGCCGAACCACCTGCGTTTGGGCCTCTGCATAGGCATCGGCGTCGGCGTTATACGAGTCCGCTAACGCTCAGACCTCGCCAACGCCGTCGACTGGCGCCGACTCCTGCAGATGGATCTTAACGGCACGACGGTACTCGCCACACGGCGGCACGCATCACGCCTGCGCCTTCCGTATCTTGCGGTCCAACCTCCTCACCTGTTTCTCTAGCGCCTCAATCTTAGCCAAATAGGGCCAGAGCTTATCCAAAATACGGTCCTCCCGCTCCTGTAGCTCCTTGACCACGAACGCGTATTCTCGCTCGTACTTGAGTCTGGCGACCCGCGTATCAGACCATGCACGGCTAAGGGGCTCGCTTTCTTTTCTCAGCTTGCGCAACTCACGCATACTGGTCTTCAGTTGTGCCTCGTCGGCCAATTCGGCGGCCAGTTCGGGATTCATCGTGGACCTCTTCCGTTCACCGGTCGGTTGCATTAACCGACCCGGAAAACCGCCGAGCCTGGGCAGCACAACAGTCACTTAAGCCGTTTCGCCAGATCCTCAGCTCGAGGATGGTAGTACCGCATCAGCATACGCGGGTCGCGATGCCCAGTAATCTTCGCCAGCTCATGCACTGGAAATATCGAAGCTAGGCGAGAAGTCGCCTCATGGCGAAGATCGTGGAACCGGAGATCCTCCAGATAGGATTTGCTGGGCACCTTCCCAGCATCTTTGCATTCGGCTACGTAGATAGACCGTGCACGCTCAACAGCACGCTCGAACGCTCGTGTTACCGCATCACTACGAATTGGAAAGACCCTGTCGTCCTCGCTACGCGTCTTCGCAGCTTTTCGTTGCTCCTTGAGCACTTCGACGGCACGTGTCGACAAGGGAACGTCTCTGGAACTCCCGTTCTTGGTTTCCGGGAGATGTGCGACCCGTCGGCGTAGGTCAACGTGTTCCCACTGGAGATCGACGATTTCCCCGCGTCGCATAGCCGTTTCAACGGCGAGCCAAATAATGGCAGGCAGCAAGTCCGAACCACTTGCCGCCACGACACGCTCCAACTCCCCGGCTTCCGTTTGACGAGCAGACTCCGTGTCGGTTTCGGCAACAGCGATACGGCGGGTGCGCGCATTGTTGGCCGGTGGCTTGCGCACGAGCTCGAGGGGATTGAGCAAACTTTCCATGCCCCATTCCTTCCGGGCGATGCTGAAGACATGGGAGAGGACAGCGAGGCGCCGCACGACGCTGGCTGGCTTCAGTGGAGGATTGGTCTGCTTCAACCAATCGTCCCTCAGTTTGGCAATGTCCGCGCTTCGCACCGAAGCCATCGGTCTGGACGCGATGGCCGTGCTCTTCCAAATGCGCAGCAGAGACGCCTCCTGCACATAGCCCTTCTTTGAGGCGGCGATTTCGCGATCGTATCGATCGAGCGCTTCCGCGAGCGTGGTCGATTCCGCTTCGGCGCGGCTGACGAAGACGCCGCGATCGATCTCCGACTCGATCAGCCGAGCCCAAGCCTCTGCTTCAGCTCGCGTGTTGAACGTCTTGATCTGTACCGGGTAGCCCTTGCGGCGAACGCGGGCCTGCCACTGAAGATCGCCTCGACGAGTGATAGATGCCATTCACTGCTCCTCAAGTGTTGCGTCCAAGGCTTTGACAGCCCAAGTGGCGCAAAATTGGCGCAATAAATCGAATCTACCAAAGAAAAAGGGCCTAGCCATCAGCTAAGCCCTTGATTCTATTGGTGGAGCGGAGGAGGATCGAACTCCCGACCTTCGCATTGCGAACGCGACGCTCTCCCAGCTGAGCTACCGCCCCAACAGTCGACCATCATACACACGCATTTCTGCGCTTGGCAATAGGGGTTGAGTCACCCCTGAAGCATTACTTTGACGGCGCGCCAGCCAGTACCCATTCGACCACCGAACGCGCGTCGGTGTCGCTCATGCGCGGATGCGCCGGCATCGGAATCGCGCCCCAGACGCCGGAGCCGCCCTCCTTCACCTTCTTCGACAGCTTTGCCACGGCCTGCGGATCGGCCTTGTAGCGGGCGGCGACTTCCTTGAACGACGGGCCGACGAGCTTGCGATCGACCGCGTGGCAGCCCATGCACGCATTGCCGCGCGCCACCTTCAGGCCGTCGCCGACATCCGCGTGCGCAGCGCCCAGCGTGCCCGCCACGAGCGCCGCGGCTGCAGCGCCCTGCATCATCCACTGTTTCAATTGCTTCATCTGCGTGCTCTTCATTGCGACGGTGCCTTCGGGTTGCCCGGGTGCACGCTCGACGAATTCGAGATCGGCGCGGGCGGCTGCAGCGGCGTGGACTGCACCGACGCGTCGGGCACGGCGCCCACCGTCGCGGTATCCGCCGGCGCGGCGGCCTGCGCACCGGACGCGCCGCTCGCGGGCGACGCCGCCTGCAGCGCCTGCGCGTCCTGCGGCTTCACGTACTGGAACACCTTCACGACTTTCTCGACGCCGGGCACCTGGCTGGCGGCTTCCGCGCCGCGATTGCCCTCGTCGACCGTCACGAGCCCCATCAGGTAAAGGTTGCCGCGTTCGCTGACCACCTTGTAGTAGTTCGCCGAGATGCCCTTCGTCGCGATCAGCTCGGACTTCACGCGCCCCTCGAGGTACGAGTCGTTGGCGCGCGACGACAGCGACGACGCCGGCTCGACCGACAGCTCGTTGACGATGCCGTTCACGTTGTTGATGCCGCGCACGATTTCCTCGGCGCGCTGCTTCGATGCATCGTTCGGCACCTCGCCCGTCAGCAGCACGCGGCGGTTGAACACCGTGACGTTCACGTGCGACTGGTCGGGCAGCCCGTTGTTGATCTGCGTGAGCGACTTGACCTGGATCTCACGGTCCTCCGTCTGCGCGCCGAGCGTACGGCGGTCGGTCGCGACCAGCGCGCCGCCGCCGGCCGCTGCGCCGACGATCCCGAGCACACAACCCTGCAGCGACACGGCGAGGCCCGCCGTCAGCGCGGCGAGCAGCGTGGTTCTGACGAGCGTCTGTTTGACGCGGCTTTGATTCATCGACGGCTCTCCTTCGTTCAATCCTCACCCAGCAGCATCGCGTCGATGCCGTCGCACAGGCAGTGGATGGTCAGCAGATGGACTTCGTGGACGCGCGCCGCACGAACGGCGGGCACGTTGATCGGAATATCGGTGTCGGATAGCGCGGCCGCGACTGCATGGCCATCGCCGCCCGTCAGCGCGACGACGGTCATCTCGCGCTCGTGCGCTTCGTCGATCGCCGCCAGCACGCGCGGCGACGCGCCGCCCGGATCGAGCACCAGCAGGATGTCGCCGGTCTGGCCGAGCACGCGCACCTGCTGGGCGAACAGTTGCTCGGCGGACACCGCACCCGCGAGGCCGCCCTGCGACGCATCGGTGGCCAGCGCGATCGCGGGCAGGCCCGGACGCTCGCGCTCGAATCCGCCGACGAGCGACACGGCGAGGTAGTGCGCGGCGGCGGCCGACGGGCCGTCACCACACGCGACGATCTTGTTGCCGTTCGCCAGCGCGGCGAACATCGCATCGACCGCGGCTGCGATCGGCAGCGACAGTGCATCGGCCGCTTCGGCGTGAAGCGCGGCGCTGTCGCGGAAATGTTGCTGAATACGTTCGACTGACATCGATTCCTGGTGAACTGGGCGCGCGGCACGCATCGCGCGACATCGTGGGTGCGGCGAGTTTACCGTACTCCGGCACGCTCTCCGGGGGTCCGGCAAGAACTCTTTACATCTCGTCACAGCTCGCGGCTACGCATCGTCGGCACGAAATGCGTCGCGCAGCCACTCGAGCCGCCCGGCCTCGAACGCGACGACGTCGAAGCGGCACGCGGCACCGGCGCCGTGGCGCGCCCAGAACTGGAGCGCGGCCGCCACCAGGCGCCGCCGCTTGCGCCAGCCGACGCTCGCGGCCGCGCCGCCATGCCGGACGCTGCGCCGCGCGCGCACCTCGACGAACACGAGCATGCCGTCGGCCTCGCGCATCACGAGATCGAGCTCGCCGCCGCGCATCGTCACGTTCGCCGCGACGAACACGAGGCCGCGGCGTTCGAGAAACTGCCGTGCACGCTGCTCGAACGCCGCGCCGACCGGCCTGGATCGCGCCGCGCCGGAAAAGTTGTCGCCCGCGCGCGGCAAACCGCGCCCGTCGCCCGGCCGCGCCGGCGCCGCGTGGCACAATGCCGTCCTTGTTCCGCTTGCGCCGCGATTGCGCGCATTGCCTGCCATGACTGCCCTCCTCGAACTCGCGCAAACGCAGCACTACCCGGAAGCCGCGCTCTACGTGGTCGCCACGCCGATCGGCAACACCGCCGACATCACGCTGCGCGCGCTGCACGTGCTCGGCCTCGCCGACCGCATCGCGGCCGAAGACACCCGCAACACGGGCCAGCTGCTCGCCCGCTACGGGATGTCGAAGCCGCTCCTCGCCGTGCACGAGCACAACGAACGCGAAGCCGCGCAGCGCGTGATCGAACTGCTGCGCGGCGGCGAACGCGTGGCCTACGTATCGGACGCCGGCACGCCCGGCATCTCGGACCCCGGCGCGCGGCTCGTCGACGCGGTGCGCGCCGCCGGCTTCGCGGTGATCCCGCTGCCGGGCGCGAGCGCGGCGGTGACCGCGCTGAGCGTGGCCGGCGACTGGGCCGGCGCGTTCACGTTCGCGGGCTTCCTGCCGCCGAAGGCCAGGCAGCGCGCGACCGCGCTGCAGGGGCTGGTATCGCACCCGTATGCGCTGGTGTTCTACGAAGCACCGCACCGGATCGCCGAAACCGTCGCCGCGCTCGCCGATGCGTTCGGCCCCGCGCGCCGGCTGCTGATCGCGCGCGAACTCACCAAGCTACACGAGCAGCTGTTCCAGGGCACCCTGGCCGAAGGACAGACGTGGCTCGCCGGCGATGCGAACCGGCAGCGCGGCGAATTCGTGCTGGTCGTCGAAGGCGCGCCGGCGACGAGCGGCGAAGCCGACGACACCGCGCACGACGCGCTGCTCAGGCTGCTGCTGGAAGAGGTGCCGGTGAAAAGCGCGGCGAAGCTCGCGGCCGCGCTGACGGGCGCGTCGCGCAACACGCTGTATGCGCGTGCGCTCGCGCTGAAGGATGAAAGCTGACGTGCCAGCCGGCCGGCACCGGGACACCGGTGCCGACGTCGCGCCGTGCAGGAAAGACAAAGGGCTGCCCTCGGGCAGCCCTTTTGCATGAGCGGTCGATCCGCCGCGTTACTTCGTCGAGACCGACGCGAGCATTTCGTCGCGTGCCTCGCGCGCTTCCTGCGGCGACAGTCCTTCGATCTTCACGCGGCCCGTGCCGGCGTGCACGAGGCCGATCATCTTGGCAGCGGCATACGACAGGTCGAGCACGCGGCCGCGCTTGAACGGCCCGCGATCGTTGACCTTCACGACGACCCACTTGCCGGACGACGCGTTCGTCACCTTGATGTACGACGACAGCGGCAGCGTGCGGTGCGCGGCGGTGAGCGCGTTCATGTTGAAGCGTTCGCCGTTCGCGGTGCGGCGGCCGTGGAAATCCCGCCCGTACCACGATGCACGGCCAGTCTGACGGAAGTCGGACACATCCTTGCCGTCGATCGGCTCGGCGTCCGCCAGCGACGACTTCTTCGCGTCCTTGGCGTCGGCAGCCGGCATCGACGCCAGTGCGGAATCGAAATTCAGTTGCTGCTTGTCGTTGTCCGCCTTCGCGGCACCGGCGGTCTTGTCGACCGCGTTCTTCTGGTTCGCGCTTCCGGTGGTCTGGCTGGGTGGCACCGCGCAGCCCGTCAACGCGAAAAATAATGCAATGGTCCCGAAACGAGTCGGAAATCGTACGTTCATCGACGTGTCGCCTTCTGGTTCGGGCCGCTCCTTCGTCACGCCGCTTCACAGCGCGGACACGCGGCCCGGACGGCAAATGCGTGCACGCCCCGCTCGGATGCGAGCAGGCGGCTAGCATGGGCGCGGCTTTCGTCTATGCCGCAACCGTCCTGATTAGCTTTCACGTCTGGCGCAACCTGTCCCCAACAGCCTGACCAGACCCCACATGCCGCCATCGAACATGGCTTTCACGTTCGCGCGCGTCGAAACGACCAACGCACAGGAACGGCGGCACAGGCCTCATCCGGCGGCGCGGCAGCAGGGCCGCAGGCGGGCGCGCAGCACCCGGCCGGACAAGACGTGAGCACCGAATGCTCGGTGCTGGATACACCGCCGGACTCCCCGGCGGCTGATGCTTGACGGTGCTTCCGACACCCCTTTTTAACGGGGCCGAAACACCAGCGAATGGCGTGAAACTCACGCGCAATGGAGCGCATTATACATAAATCAAAACGCTGTCCTGAAAAGCACCGCCGGCGGACCATTGATTCTCACTATGGCTGTAACAATCGACATGCTCCGGGAATGCCCGGAGGCGCGCACCGCGACGCGCGTCGCGCGGCCGGCAAGCGGCACGCGCGACCGGTACAATCGCTCCTTTTAGCCGCCGGTGCCTCCATGAAAGTCACGCTCATTCCGGTCACGCCGTTCCAGCAGAACTGCTCGCTGCTCGTCTGCGAGAAGACGGGCCGCGCCGCCGTCGTCGATCCGGGCGGCGACCTCGACCGGATCCAGCAGGAAGTCGCGCGGCAGAACGTGCGGGTCGAGAAGGTGCTGCTCACGCACGGGCACATCGATCACTGCGCGGGCGCGAAGACGCTCGCGACGCACTACGGCGTGCCGATCGAAGGGCCGCAGGAAGAAGAGCGCTTCTGGATCGAGAAGCTGCCGATGCAGAGCGAGCGCTTCGGCTTTCCGGCCGCCGAAACCTTCGAGCCGGATCACTGGCTGAACGACGGCGACACCGTGCAGTTCGGCGACGAGACGCTCGAGGTCTATCACTGCCCGGGCCACACGCCCGGCCACGTCGTGTTCTTCAGCCGCGCGCATCGCGTCGCGATCGTCGGCGACGTGCTGTTCGCCGGCTCGATCGGCCGCACCGATTTCCCGCGCGGCAATCACGAGGATCTCGTCCGCTCGATCAAGGAGAAGCTGTGGCCGCTCGGCGACGACGTGACGTTCGTGCCGGGCCACGGCCCGGTGTCGACGTTCGGCGACGAGCGCCGCACGAACCCGTTCGTGTCCGACAAGGTGTTCGGATGAACCAGACCGCCATCCCGGAAATCTACGTCAGCACCGACGTCGAGGCCGACGGCCCGATCCCCGGCCCGCACTCGATGCTGAGCTTCGCGTCGGCCGCCTATACCGAGGACAAGCAGCTGATCGCGACCTTCTCGGCCAACCTCGAGACGCTGCCGGGCGCGCAGGCGCATCCGGTGCAGGAAGCGTGGTGGAAGACCGAGCCCGAAGCATGGGCCGCGTGCCGCCGCGACCTGCAGGCGCCCGAGGCGGCGCTCGTCGCGTACGTCGACTGGGTCGAGGCGCTGCCCGGCAAGCCGGTGTTCGTCGCGATGCCGGCCGGCTTCGATTTCACGTTCATGTTCTGGTACATGATGCGCTTCGCCGGGCGCTGCCCGTTCTCGTGGTCGGCGCTCGACATCAAGACGCTCGCGTTCGCGATGACGGGCCTGCCGTACCGCAAGGCGATCAAGCCGCGTTTTCCGAAGCACTGGTTCGACGACCATCCGCACACGCACGTCGCGCTCGACGACGCGATCGAGCAAGGCGCGCTGTTCTGCAACATGCTCGCCGACCTGCGTCGCCAGCAGGCCGCGCTCGCGGGCCTCGCGGTATCGGACACCGATCGGTCGGAAAACGCGGGGGCGGGACAAAACCCCACGGATCCGCGAGCAAATTAGCGAATCTCGCTCAGCAACGCGACGCCAGATTGCCTTTCCTTTCCCGGCCCTCTAACATTCAGCATGTTGTTGCTGCCGCATGGAGGCGCAGGTGACGCTCGATTCCTTTTCGCAAAAAATCCTTCGCCTGTTGCAGCTCGACGCGCGCCGTTCCGTTCAGGAAATTTCCGACCAGGTCGGCCTGTCGAGCACGCCGTGCTGGCGCCGCATCAAGGACATGGAACAGTCGGGCGTGATCCAGCGCTACACGGCGCTGCTCGATCGCGAGAAGCTCGGCCTGCACGTCTGCGCGCTCGCGCACGTGCACCTGACCCGCCACAACGAAGGCGGCGTCGAGCAGTTCGAGCGCGAGATCGCGACCTGCCCGGAAGTCACCGAGTGCTACAGCACGACCGGCGAGGCCGATTACATCCTCAAGATCGTCGCGCCGGACATCAAGGCCTACGACGTGTTCCTGCACGAACGCATCTTCAAGATCCCCGCCGTGTCGCAAGTGCGTACGAGTGTCGTGCTGCGCGAGATCAAGTTCGACACGCAGCTGCCGCTGTAACGGCTGTCACGCGCACGCCCGCGCATACGGCCCGCCGGCGGCAGGTCACGCCTGCGCGGGCATCGTGCGCGTGAAGCCGATCCGGCGCGCGCCGAACTCGCGCTTCAGCGCGTCGGCGTCGAGCCGGCCGGCCAGCGCCGCATCGGTGTCGTGCGGATCGCATGCAAGCGTCACGTCGATCTCGAGCCCCGTGCTCAGGTAATGCAGGTTGATCGCCGCCGCATGCAGCCCGCGCTGCGCGAGCGCGGCCTCGAGCCGCGCCGCGATCTCGCCGCGCGGCGGCAGCGCGAGCGCCGGACGGCGCGCCGCGTCGTTCTCGGGGTCGACGTGGATCAGCGCGTCGAGCACGCGCGGGTCGCGCAGCACGCGTGCACGTGCGGTTTCCGCGATGTAATGCCCTTCGGAGACGGAGATCATCGGATCGACAAGGATGTGCGCGTCGACGAGCGCCGCATCGCCCATCTTGCGCGTGCGCAGGTCGTGCACGTCGCGCACGCCCGGCGTTGCCGCGAGCAGCGCGCGGATCTCGGCCGTATCGGCGGTGTCGAGCGCGCGGTCGGAGAGGTCCTGCAACGCGTCATAACCGAACGTCCAGCCCATGCGCGCGACCATGAAGCCGACGATCGCCGCCGCGATCGGATCGAGCAGCCGCACGCCGGCCAGGCTGCCGACGATGCCAATCGCGACGACGAGCGACGAAGCGGCATCCGAACGCGCATGCCACGCGTTCGCGACGAGCATCGCCGAGCGCACGCGCCGCGCTTCGCGCAGCATGTAGCGAAACAGCGCCTCTTTCGACACGAGCACCGTCAGCGCGACGACCAGCGCGGAAAAATGTACCGCCGGAATGTTTTCGAGATTAACTAGACGGTCGCCGGCCCGCCACAGCATGCCGACGCCGACTGCAATCAGGATTGCGCCGAGAAACAGCGACGCGACGGTCTCGTAGCGGCTGTGCCCGTAATTGTGGTCGGCGTCCGGCGATGCGCCGCTATGCCGATTCGCAACCAGCACGACAAAATCCGAGATCAAATCGGAAATCGAATGCACCCCGTCGGCAATCAATGCTTGCGAATGCGCAATCGTGCCGACGACGATCTGAAATGTCGCAAGCACGACATTCAGCACAATACTGATGAACGTGCTCTTGCGTGCAACCGCGTGCTTATCTGCGCTCTGCGCGTCGCCGGAAAACGTGGACATGAAATATGAGATATCGGTGTGCGGTACCCAATTCTATCAAGGGCGCCCCGCGAATCCCGCCAATACCCGTAAATTTCTTATTCAAATCAATCGCTTATGCGAACAGGTCGTATTCCCATTCGCACCCTCGATTATTACATTTCCATGACAACGCTATGCGCGCGGCGGCCGCTGAAAACAAAAAAGCCGCGCTCCTGAACGGACACGCGGCTCTTTTGAAGCGCAGGTGACTTAAACAGACGTTTAAATCGCAAACTGTTCGCGGTTCTTGCCCGCGATCCAGCGCGGCGGCTTGCCGCGGCCCGACCACGTCGCGCCCGTTTCCGGATCGCGGTATTTCGCGGCGACGCCAGCGCGCGGACGGCCAACCTTGCCTGCCTTCGCGCGGCTGAGACCGAGTTCGGCGAGCGAAAAGCCGTAGTCGGCAATTTTCTGCTTCACGTCATTCAGCACTTCAGCGTATTCACGCGACTTCGCTTCTTCGATTTGCTTCTCCAGCTTCTCCCGCTGGGCCAGCAGGTCCTTGTAAGAAGACATAGTTTCCCTTTCTATCTGACTAATGGCGCCGGTCTGCAGCCAGCTCACCATTCATGAAATATATGTGCCTCGGATTTTCGAAGGCAGAGATTAGCACAAAAAAGATTTGATAGAAGCGAGATTCATGAAAATACCGAGATCAATTGAAATTCACTCGTGTCATTTTGACCGGCCGCGGCCTTTTCTCAAATTTTTACGTTCCTACACAGAGATTAGGACATTAGCCATTGGCTATTAGGTCTATCAACATACGCAATTACCCTGCATTCGGAAAAATAGAAGCTTTCATCGGACGACAGTTTTACGAAAATCGGACGGCGCCGCACGCTAAACGGACAAACCGCGGACAAGCCGGCACCGCGGCGTCACGTCACATCCCGCGCGCACGCAATCAGCCGCTCGCGCAACGCGCCCGCGTCGGCCAATGGCGTATCGAACGGCGTGCGCACACGGCGGCCTTCGTGTCGCCAGTCGGCGCCGTGACGATCGACGCCGAGCAATTCGAGCCCGTCGCGGCGCGCCGCGCCGCCGTCGTACGCGTCCCATAACGCCTGTTCCTCGTCGAAGGCAAGCGGCGGCAGCGCATCGAGATGCGTGCCGTCGACCCAGCCCATGCGCCCGAAACCGCCGATATAGCGCAGCCGCTCGACGTCGAGCGCCCAGAACGTGAAATCGCCGAGCGCCAGATAGCGCGCGGCGTCCGGCTCGTAGCGCAGGTAGCGCGCGGTGACGTGCGGATCGTCGCCGAGCGGCACGAACCGGCCGAGCAGCGTCGCGCGCTCGGCGTTCAGCACGTCGCCGCCGGACGCGTCGACGACGAGGAAGCCCGCGCGCGGATCGGCGGCCAGGTTGCGCGTGTGCTCCGCGAGGCCGCTCACGAGGATCACCGGACGATGGCTTGCATCGGGTGCAAACGGAACGACCGTCGGATACGGGAAGCCCTGCGGATCGCGCGCATGGGTGGCAAGCGTGCCGAGCGCGCAGCGGTGCAGCAGATGCAGGGCGAGAGCGGGATCGATGTTCAAGAGGACTCCTGCGGTCGAAGGGCGGCGCGCCGGGCACGCCATGCGCTTCGATGTTACCCGCGGGCGCGCTACGCCGCGCATCGGCCGAACGGCCAATGCGGCGAATACCGGGCACCAAGACCGCCCGATCATCGGCCAAGCGGCCATCGCCCGGCAGGATCGTAAGCGGTTCGATAGAATCGGACGGGTCCGACGGGCGCCGCGTGCGTCCGCGCATTTCCTTTGACGAGCCTTTCCGTGTCCGAATCCTCCTCCCCCGAATCGTCGTCCCCGTTCGCCGCGCCGCCCGACGCGCATCGCGTGCTGCCGCTGCCGGCCCGCCAGCGCGCGCGCACGGCGTCGATGGCGCTGTTCTTCGTCGCCGGCATGATGTACGCGTCCTGGGGCGTGCACGTGCCGACCGTGCGCGACAAGTTCGCGCTGAGCCCCGGCCTGCTGTCGATCGCGCTGTTCGCGGTCGCCGGCGGCTCGATCGCCGCGATGCTGACCATCGCGCGCTGGATCACCCGCGTCGGCTCGCGCACCGCGTGCCTCGCCGGCGGGCTCGTGATGTCCGCGTGCGCGGCGCTGATCCTCGTCGTGCCCGACTACTGGATGCTGCTCGCGGTGCTCGCGCTGTTCGGTTTCTCGATGGCCACGCTCGACGTCGCGATGAACGCCGAGGCCAGCGCCGTCGAGATCGCGCTCGGCAAGCCGATCATGTCGTCGCTGCACGGGATGTTCAGCATCGGCGGGATGGCAGGCGCGGCCGCCGGCGGCGCGCTGCTGTCGGCCGGCATGGCGCCGGTCGCGCATCTCGCGCTCGCGGCAGCCGTGAGCGCCGCGGTGCTCGTGGCCGCCAGCCCGGCCGTGTTGCCGCACGTGCCGCACCACGAACACGCGCATGGCGGCGGCAACCGCTGGCGCTCGCCCGCGTTGTGGATGCTCGGCGGCATCGCGCTGATCGCACTGGTCGCCGAAGGCGCGATGTACGACTGGGCGACGGTCTACATGCGCGACGTCGTCGCGGCGAGCCCCGCGCTCGCGAGCGCCGCGTATGCGGCATTCTCGGGCGGGATGGCCATCGCGCGCTTCGCGGGCGACGCCGTGCGCGCGCGCTTCGGCGCGCCGCAGCTCGTATTCGCGAGCGCGTCGCTCGCATGCGCGGGGATGATCGGCGCGCTGCTGCTGCCGAACCCGGCCGCGGTGCTGACCGGCTTCACGCTGATGGGCCTCGGCCTCGCGAACATGATGCCCGTGCTGTTCGCGGCCGCCGCGCGCGTGAAAGGCATCCACGCGGCCGAAGGGCTCGCGCACGTGGCGGGGCTCGCGTATTTCGGGCTGTTGTTCGGGCCGGTCGTAATCGGTGCGGTCGCGCAGGCCGCGAACCTGACGATCGGCCTGTCGGTCGTCGCGCTGTGCGCGGCGCTCGTCGCGCTGGTCGCGCCGAAGGTGCTCGCACACCTGAAGATCTGACGGTGCGGCGCTCGCCGCGCCGAACGGCCAAAGGGAAACAAAAAGAAAACGCGCATGCGTTGCCGCATGCGCGTTTTCACCCCTTCTGTTGACCGCCTGTTGCGTTACATCTTCACTTCGTCGAGCAGCGACTTCTTGCCGCCCTTGTAGTTGTACAGCGAGATCACGCCGTGTTGCAGGTCGCCCTTCGAGTCGAAGGTCGTCGTGCCGATCACGCCCGAGTAGTTCGTCGCCGGCATCGCCGCGAGGATCTTCGCCGGGTCGGTCGAGTTCGCGCGCTTCATCGCGTCGACGATGATGTACACGGCGTCATACGTGAACGGTGCGTAGATCTGGATCGGCTGGCCGAAACGCTTCTCGTACTTCGCCTTGAACGCCGCGCCGCCCGCCATCTTCTCGAGCGAGGCACCGGCTTCCGAGCACACCACGTTGTCGGTCGCGTCGCCGGCCAGGTCGGCCAGCTTTTCCGTGCACACGCCGTCGCCCGCGAAGATCTTCGCGCGCAGGCCGAGCTGCTTCGCCTGTTTCGCGAACGGGCCGCCGGTGGCGTCCATGCCGCCGTACATGATCGCGTCCGGGTTCTCGCCCTTGATCTTGGTCAGAATCGCGCGGAAGTCGACCGCCTTGTCGTTCGTCGCGTCATGCGACATCACCTTCAGGCCGAGCGCCTTGGCCTTCTTCTCGAACTCGTTCGCGAGACCCTGGCCGTAGGCGGTCGAATCGTCGACCACCGCCACGCTCTTGATGCCCTTCGAGTGCGCGTAGTTCGCGAGTGCCGGGCCCTGCTGCGCATCGGTGGCCACCACGCGGTACGTGGTCTTGAAGCCCTGCTGCGTGTAGGCCGGGTTCGTGGCCGACGGCGAGATCTGCACGATGCCCGCATCGCTGTAGATCTTCGAGGCCGGGATCGACGTGCCCGAGTTCAGGTGGCCGACCACCGCGACGACCTTGTCGTCGACGAGCTTCTGCGCAACCTGCGTGGCCTGCCGCGGGTCGGCCGCGTCATCCTGCGGGTCGAGTTGCAGCGTGATCTTCTGGCCGCCGACCGTAAGACCCTTCGCGTTGATTTCCTCGACGGCGAGACGCGCGCCGTTTTCGTTGTCCTTGCCCAGGTGTGCAATGCCGCCCGTCAACGGCGCGACGTGGCCGATCTTGACGACTTGATCGGCTGACGCGTTGCTTGCAGCTGCAGCGCACAGCATCGCTGCGGCGGTGATCGGCAACAGCTTTTGCATCTTGATATTCATGTAAGTCTCCAGTTCGGTCCCAAAAAACGCCATCGCCCGGTGCCCCGCTGCCATCCCTGTGTTTGCAATCACTGGACGATTCGCCGGATGCATCGTTCATGCACTTGGCCTCAAGCACGTGAAAACCGCCGCTTTTAGCGGCTGCCCGTCCGTACTTGCGCGCAAGTGTAGGTGATCAAATTAATTTGTGGGACTTTTTTGGGGTAGTGGTAACACTACCGATATGCGCACTTTGGAACGACTACTCGAATATCGCTGCAAGCCCCGCCGGATAAGGGTTTCCGCTAATTCCCGAGGCTTCGCCGAAAGGTCGCTTCAACGCATTCCCGGGTCATTTCGATTCGGTATTTTGTGCCCGGGATCATTGAATGAAACGCGCGTGACAACGCGCGTTTCGTCGTCCGGCATGAACGATTCAGGCAGCCGCCGCACGCCATTCGGCGTCGAGCGCGGCGACGAGCTGCGACGTCGTCAGCGCATCGCCGCGCCGCCGCGCGAGCGGCGCGCCCTGCCCGGCCCACAGCGACAGATAGTCGCCGTCGTTCGCGCGCGCGGCGGCCTGGCGCAGCGGCTGCGTCAGCGCGTTCTGCACCGGATACGGCGCGACGTCGGCCACGCGTTCGCCGAGCCGCGCCATCAGCGTATTGCGCAGCCCGCGCGCGTGGCGGCCGGTGATCGCGCGCGTGATCTGCGTCGACGTATCGGTGCTCGCGAGCAGGCGCGCCTTCCAGTCCGCCGCGATCGCGCTTTCCGTGCAGGTGAGGAACGCGGTTCCGAGCTGCGCGCCCTGCGCGCCGAGCGCAAGCGCGGCCGCGATCCCGCGACCGTCCATGATGCCGCCGGCGGCGAGCACGGGCAGGCCCGTCGCGTCGACCAGTTGCGGCACGAGCGCGAACGTGCCGATCAGCGCGTCGGCGGCGGAACCGATGAACGTGCCGCGATGACCGCCCGCCTCGGCGCCTTGCGCGGACAACGCGTCGGCGCCGGCCGCCTGCCATGCGAGCCCCTCGGCCACGTGCGTCGCCGTGCCGATCACGTAGGTGCCGGCGGCCTTCAGGCGCGCGACGTCGGCCGCGTCGAGCACGCCGAACGTGAAGCTTGCAACGGGCACACGCAGCGCCACCAGCGCATCGAGTTGCGCACGGAAATCCGGCGCGTAGCGCGCGGGCGCGGTGCCCGGCGGCAATCCGAGCGCCGCGTTCAGCGGGTCGATCGCGGCCAGCGCACGCGCGACGGTCGCCGCGTCGGGCGTCGCGTCCGGCAACACGAACAGGTTGATCGCGAACGGGCGGGCGGTCGCCGCGCGGATGGCTTCGACTTCGGCCGCGATGCGCTCGGGCGCGAACGCGGCGGCGCCGAGACTGCCGAGCGCGCCGGCATTCGATGCGGCGGCGACCATCGCGGCCGTGGTCGCGCCGACCATCGGCGCCTGCACGAGCGGCACGCGCAGGCCGAAGCGTTCGGAAAAGGGCGTGGAAAACAGGCGGGCAGACATGGCGAATCCTTCGATGACGATGCGCGAAAGCGCTTTGTAAAGGCTGGCACATCGACTCTATCGAAGCGGCGCCGCGCCGAAAAATGAATAATCGAGATCGAAACGATCGCTGCGCGAGAAGCAGGCACCGTGTCCTGCGCCGATACACGATCGGCGGCACATGAGGCCGCCTCCCTCGCCCCGGGGCGCGCGTCCTGCACCGTCACACGATCGGTGGCACACTAGGCCGCCTCTCTCACCCCCGGGGCGCGCATCGCGCACCCCGTTCGCCAGGAGTTCAGAACGTGACTGCCCAATGGATCGACATCCCGACCGGTAACGACAACTTCGGCGGCTATCTCGCGCTGCCCAAGCGCGGCACTGGCCCTGCCGTCATCATCATCCAGGAGATCTTCGGCGTGAACTCGCACATCCGCGCGGTCGCCGACCAGTACGCGTCCGACGGCTTCGTCGCGCTCGCGCCGGACGTGTTCTGGCGCACGCAGCCGCGCGTCGAGCTGACCTACGAAGGCGCGGATCGCGACAAGGGCATCGAGCTGATGAAAAAGACCGACGTGGGCCTCGCGGTCGCGGACATCGGCGCGGCCGCCGATGCGTTGCGCGCGCGCCCCGAAGTGGCCGGCAAGATCGCCGCGATCGGCTACTGCTTCGGCGGCCAGCTCGCGTACCGCGCGGCCGCGACCGGCAAGATCGACGCGGCCGTGGCCTACTACGGCGGCGGCATCCAGAACGCACTCGACCTCGCCGGCAAGGTCACGCAGCCGATCCTGTTCCACTACGCCGAAAACGACCACGGCATCCCGCTCACGGCCGTCGACCAGGTGAAGGCCGCGTTCGCCGGCCACGGCCATGCGTCGTTCCACGTCTATCCGGGCGCCGAGCACGGCTTCAACTGCACGGATCGCGCGTCGTACAACCAGCGCGCATCGGCGCTCGCGCACGGCCGCACGCTGACCTTCCTCGCCGAGCACCTCTAAAAACGGGCGGCAGCGGGCCCCTTGCAGCGGGCCCGCGTTATGCTGCCGACATCGCCACGCGTCACAACGGGGGTGACTGCGATGCACTCGGACTATCTCGCGCACGACGCGATCGGCCTCGCCGCACTGGTACGCGAACGCAAGGCGAGCCCGCGCGAACTGCTCGACGCCGCGATCGGCCAGGCCGAAGCGGTCAACAGCGCGATCAACGCGATCGTGCTGCAGGACTACGAAGCCGCACGCCAGCGTGCGGTCGCCGCGCCGGCCGGCGGCGCCGACGCGCCGTTCGCCGGCGTGCCGTATCTGGTCAAGGATCTCGGCGCGGCGGTGGCCGGGCTGCCGCTGTCGATGGGCAGCCGGCACTACCGGTATTTCGTGCCTGACGACGATTCGCCGGTGATCGCGCGAAGCCGCGCGGCCGGGCTCAACGTGTTCGGCAAGACCAATACGTCGGAAATCGGCCAGATGCCGTACACGGAACCCGAGCTGTTCGGCGCGTGCCGCAATCCGTGGAATCTCGACCACACGCCCGGCGGCTCGAGCGGCGGCGCGGCCGCGGCCGTCGCGGCCGGCATCGTGCCGCTCGCGCATGCGTCCGACGGCGGCGGCTCGATCCGCATTCCGGCGTCGTGCTGCGGGCTGTTCGGCCTGAAGCCGACCCGCAACCCGGTCCTCGTCGACCGGCCCTCGAACGGCGAGCTGGTCGTCCAGCATGCGGTCACGCGCAGCGTGCGCGACAGCGCGCTGCTGCTCGACGTGACGACCGGCCAGACCTTGCCGGCCGGCGCGCCCGGCACGTTCCTCGGCGAGCTCGACACGCCGCCCGGCCCGCTGCGGATCGGCCTCGTGCTCGACCCGATGCTCGCGCCGGCGCTCGCCGACGACACCCGCGCGGCGCTCGACGACGCGGCCGCGCTGCTCGAATCGCTCGGCCACCACGTCGAGCCGGCGACGCTGAACGTCAACTACGCACGCACGGCCGAAACCTTCCTCACGCTGTGGGCGACGATCGCCGAGGAGATGGTGCTCGGCGCACGCGCGCTGACCGGCCGCACGCCGAAGCGCGGCGAATTCGAAGCCGCGACGTGGGCGATGGCCGTGGTCGGCCGGCGCCTCGCGCGCACCCGCCTGCCGGACGTGCTCGAATGGCAGCGCCAGCTCACCGTGCAGGTCGCCGGCATCGTGTCGCGCTACGACGCGATCCTGTGCGCGTCGCTCGCCGGGCCGCCGGTGAAGATCGGCGAATTGCAGCCGACGCCGTTCGAATCGGCGCAGATGAAGGTGCTCGCCGCGCTGCCGGTGAAGCCGCTGCTGAAGGAAATGCTCGCGAGGTCGTCGGAAAAGGCGTTCACGTGGGCCGGCTGCACCGAGCTGTTCAACCTGACCGGCCAGCCGGCGATGTCGGTGCCGCTCTACTGGAACGCGCGCGGGCTGCCGATCGGCGTGCAGTTCGCCGCGCGCCACACCGACGACGCGCTGCTGCTCAGGCTGGCACGGCAGCTCGAACAGGCGCGGCCGTGGTTCGACCGCCGCCCGCCGCTGATGCAGGCGCAGCGCTGACGCACGCGGCCCCGCTCCACAACCCTCGAAAAAAAGCCCCGCCGGCAGAACCGACGGGGCTTTCGCACACTTTCACGCATGCAGTCGCGTGACCGCGCCTACACGTCGAGCCGTTCACAGATCGTCCGCGTCGCGGCCGCCGTGTTCAGCGTGTAGAAATGCAGCCCGGGCACGCCCGCGTCGACCAGACGCTGGCACAGGCCCGTGACGACGTCCGCGCCGAACGCGCGGATCGACTCGCGATCGTCGCCGAAGCTCTCGAGCCGGCGCGCCACCCAGCGCGGCACTTCGGCACCGCACATCTCGGAGAAGCGCATCAGCTGCGAGAAGTTCGTGATCGGCATGATGCCCGGCACGATCGGCACGTCCACGCCCAGCTTGCGCGCATCGTCGACG
The DNA here is from genome assembly GCF_004803625.1 of Burkholderia sp. LS-044. NCBI lineage: Bacteria > Pseudomonadati > Pseudomonadota > Betaproteobacteria > Burkholderiales > Burkholderiaceae > Burkholderia > Burkholderia sp. LS-044. The sequence continues at coordinate 5,427 of NZ_SSWO01000025.1, read as the reverse complement.
AAGCGGAAATACGCGTCGGCGTTGAAGAAGTACTGCGTGATCGCGGAATTCGCGCCGGCTTTCACCTTGCGCGCGAAATTCTCGAGATCGGCCTTCGGCGAACGCGATTGCGGGTGGTACTCCGGGTAGCCGGCGACCTCGATGTGGAACCAGTCGCCATGCTCGGCGCGGATGAAGCTGACGAGCTCGGACGCATAGCGCAGCTCGCCGACCGCGCCCATCCCGGACGGCAGGTCGCCGCGCAGCGCGACGATGTGCCGGATGCCGTACGAGCGGTACTGGTCGAGGATCGCACGCAGGCTGTCGCGCGACGAGCCGATGCACGACAGGTGCGGCGCGGCCTCGAGGCCGTCCTTCTGCATGTCGAGCACGGTATCGAGCGTGCCCTGCTGCGTCGAGCCGCCGGCGCCGAACGTCACGGAGACGAATTTCGGCTTCAGCGGCATCAGTTGCGCACGCGTGGCGCGCAGCTTCTCGACGCCTTCCGCCGTCTTCGGCGGGAAGAATTCAAACGAGAGTTCGATCGGTTTCATGATTCGGTGGGAACAGGCTCAGGCCTCAGCCGATGTCGCGCTGACCGAAGATCAGTGCGGACAGCAGCCACGACACGATGCTGTACAGGATCGAACCGAAGAACGCGGACCAGAACCCCGACACCTCGAAGCCCTTCAGCAGCGACGACGCGAACCAGAAGCACAACGCGTTCACGACGAGGATGAACACCCCGAGCGTGACGATCGTGACGGGCAGCGTCAGCAGGATCAGCACCGGGCGGATCACCGTGTTGATCAGGCCGAGCACGACCGCGATGATCAGCGCCGTGCCGAAGCTCTTGATGTGGATCGACGGCACGAGGTACGTGATGATCAGCAGCGCGAGCGCGTTGATGACCCAGGTGAGGATGACGCTCATGGAGTGCTCCGGTTCGGTTGTCGATCGGTACGATCAGTGGCCGCCGCCGGCCGCCGCGGGTGCCCGAAGGCGCGCCGCGGCAGCCGGCGATCCCGCGCCGTGCCGCCGTACCGGGTGCGCGTCGGCGACGCGCGCACGGCACCGCGGCGGCGGCGCATCGGATCAGTAGCGGTAGTGGTTCGGCTTGAACGGGCCGTCCTTCTGCACGCCGATGTACGAAGCCTGCTCGTCGGACAGCACGGACAGGTTCGCGCCGATGCGCGCGAGGTGCAGGCGCGCGACCTTTTCATCGAGGTGCTTCGGCAGCACGTACACCTTGTTCTCGTACTCGTTGCCGCGCACGAACAGCTCGATCTGCGCGAGCGTCTGGTTCGCGAACGAGTTCGACATCACGAACGACGGGTGGCCGGTCGCGCAGCCGAGGTTCACGAGGCGCCCTTCCGCCAGCAGGATCACGCGCTTGCCGTCCGGGAAGATGATGTGGTCGACCTGCGGCTTGATGTTTTCCCACTGGTACTGGCGGGTCGACGCGACGTCGATTTCCGAGTCGAAGTGGCCGATGTTGCAGACGATCGCGTTGTGGCGCATCGCCTTCATGTGGTCGTGGTTGATCACGTGGTAGTTGCCGGTGGCCGTCACGAAGATGTCGGCCTTGTCGGCCGCGTATTCCATCGTCACGACGCGGTAGCCTTCCATCGCCGCCTGCAGCGCGCAGATCGGATCGATTTCGGTGACCCACACGGTCGCGCCCAGGCCGCGCAGCGACTGCGCGCAGCCCTTGCCCACGTCGCCGTAGCCCGCGACGACCGCGACCTTGCCCGCGATCATCACGTCGGTCGCGCGCTTGATGCCGTCGACCAGCGATTCACGGCAGCCGTACAGGTTGTCGAACTTCGACTTCGTGACCGAGTCGTTCACGTTGAACGCCGGGAACGGCAGGCGGCCGTCCTTTTCCATCTGGTACAGGCGGTGCACGCCGGTCGTGGTTTCCTCGGTCACGCCCTTGATGTGCGCGAGGCGCGTCGAGTACCAGGTCGGGTCCGCGTCGAGGTGCTTCGCGATCGACTTGTACAGCGCTACTTCTTCCTCGTTGGTCGGCTTCGCGATCACCGAACGGTCCTTCTCGGCCTTCGCGCCGAGGATCAGCAGCAGCGTTGCGTCGCCGCCGTCGTCCAGGATCATGTTCGCGAATTCGCCGTTCGGCCATTCGAAGATGCGGTGCGAGAACTCCCAGTATTCGTCGAGCGATTCGCCCTTGAACGCGAACACCGGCGTGCCGGCTTCGACGATCGCGGCAGCCGCGTGGTCCTGCGTCGAGAAGATGTTGCACGATGCCCAGCGGACGTCGGCGCCGAGCGCCTTCAGCGTCTCGATCAGCACGCCGGTCTGGATCGTCATGTGCAGCGAACCCGCGATGCGCGCGCCCTTCAGCGGCTGCTGCGCCTTGTATTCGTCGCGGATCTGCACGAGGCCCGGCATTTCGGTCTCGGCGATGTTCAGTTCCTTGCGGCCCCAGCCGGCCAGCGCCATGTCGGCGACGACGAAATCGTTGGAAGCCTTGGAATCGATAATGGCGTTCATCACGCCCTCCTTTCTAAAAAGTTTCTAGATTGGTGACGTGAGCGCCGTTCAGGAAGCGGGGCCGGTGCGACGGTCGCGATACGCGCGCCGCACGGCTGCTTGGTGAAGCTTTCCGAGCCTGGCGGACGCAGAGGTCCGTCGCAACGCTCCTCGGAAAACGGAGGGGATTGTAGCAAATCGGCGCGCGGAATGCGCACACGGATGCAGATGCCGAACGCGCGCCGTCGACGCGCGCGGCCGTCAGGAACGGTAAAGGGTCAGGATTCCGCGCCGACCCACGCCTGTTCGCGCAGCCGCGCGCGCAGGCGCGCGACGGCCTGGCTGTGCAACTGGCATACGCGCGATTCGCTCACTTCGAGCACCGCGCCGATCTCGCGCAGATTCAGACCCCGTTCGTAGTACAGCGACATCAGCAGCTTCTCGCGCTCCGGCAGCCGCTCGATCGCCTCGACGAGCGCTTCGCGCAGGTGCTCGTCGAGCAATGCCGACAGCGGGTCCGCGTGGTCGACGCGGTAGCGGTCGAGGAACGGCTCGTCGTCGGCCGCGCGGTCGAAATCCTCGTAGTAGATCAGCTGGCTGCCGTGCAGGTCCTGCAGCATCCCCTGGTACTCGCCGAGCGGCATGTTCAGGTGCTGCGCGATCTCGGTCTCGCTCGCCGAGCGGCCGAGATGCTGCTCGACCTGGTGCACCGCGTGCTCGACCTCGCGCGACGTCTTGCGCAGGCTGCGCGGCAGCCAGTCGTTGCTGCGCAGCTCGTCGAGCATCGCGCCGCGGATGCGCTGCGTCGCGTAGGTCTCGAACTGCGCGCCCTGGTCTTCCTTGTAGCGGCCGGCCGCGTCCATCAGGCCGATCATGCCGGCCTGGATCAGGTCGTCGAGGTCGACGCTCGCCGGCATCTTCGCGACGAGCTGCAGCCCGAGGCGACGCACGAGCGGCGCATATTGCGCGAGCACGTCGGCCTGGGACATCTTTCCTTGAGCGTTGTACATCATGGCTCTCTCCTTCCGGTGGCACTCACGCGGCGTGTGCCGCGCCCGCCTCATACGACGGCTTGCCGCCCGCGTGCACGGCGCGGCCCGCACCCGAACGCGGGCGCATCGGCCAGTACAGCAGGTCGGCGGCAATTTGCCGGTAGTCGCGCGCGGCGGCCGACGACGGGAACGCATCGACCGCGGCGCGCGTCAGCTCGCGCGCATGCTCGACGAGCGGATCGGCGCTCACGCAGCCCGCGTCGGCGATCGACACCGTCAGGTAGCGGCTCGCGACGCCCGCGAGGTTGTCGAACGCGACCTTCGCATCCGCGTGGCTGCCGACGTGATTGGTCAGCACGCGGAACTGCGCGAACGCATGCGCGAAATGCAGCCGCTTCATGCACGCGTATGCCTCGGTGATCGCCTGCGCCGCGACCCGCGTCACGACCAGCACGTCGTGCGCTTCGCGGGCGAGCGCCGAGAACGAACCGTCGGCGCCGAGCTGCGCGTCGACGAGGACGATGTCGGCCGGCCCGTCGATGAAATCGCTGAGCTGCGCGTCGGTGTAGCCGGCGCGCGCGAGCCGCGCGGCGGCGCACAGGCCGAAGCCGGCCGCGACCCGCGTGCGTTCGCCGTCACGCAGCCACGCGCCCGCGAGCGTCGCGCTGGCCGAATGCACGTCGGCGCGCTCGTCGACGACGAGCACATCCTTGCCGAGCGACGCGAGCGCCGCCGCGAGGTTCACGACGGTGGACGTGCAGCCGACACCCGCCGGCCCGCCCGTCACCGCGACGATGCGCGACGCGCGCCCGGCCAGCAGGCGCCGCAGCCCTTCGGCCTGGTCGATGATTTGTTTATCCAAATCGCACCTCGTGCAGCTCGGCGGTGGAACGTGCGGTCAGTGCGGAAAGCAGCGTCGGCATGTCCTCGTCTTGCGGCACGAAGGGCGAGCCGTCGCGCGGCACACAGAACGCGCTCTTCAGCAGGAATCGGGTCGATGCGACGTACAGGTTCTCCGGCACCTTCTGGCCGGTCGACACGTAGTGGATCGGCAGCTTGTAGCGGATCACCGTGTCGAGCACGCCGCCGAGGTGGGTCGCCTCGTCGAGCTTCGTGAGGATGCAGCCGGCCAGGTCCGGATGCTCGCCCGCGCTGCGGTACGCCTGCACGACTTCGTTGAGCGTGTCGCCATGGCTCGTCGCGTTGAGCAGCAGCAGGCGCTGCACCGGCGCGTTCGCGCCGTGCAGCATCGCGATCTGGTCGGATACCGCGCGGTCGCGCTGGCTCATGCCGATCGTGTCGATCAGCACGATGTGCTTGTTGCGCAGCTCGGACAGCGCGAGCGCGAGATCGCCCGCATCCTTCACCGCGTGCACGGGCACGCCGAGGATCTTGCCGAAGATGCGCAGCTGTTCGTGGCCGCCGATCCGGTAGCTGTCGGTGGTCAGCAGCGCGACCTTGCTCGCGCCGAAGCGCATCACGCAGCGCGCGGCCAGCTTCGCGGTGGTGGTGGTCTTGCCGACGCCCGTCGGCCCCATCAGCGCGAACACGCCGCCGCGCTCCATCAGCGCGTCCTCGCTGTCGAGCACCGGCAGGTTGGCCGCGAGCACCGACTGCGCCCATTCGGCCGCCTGCTCGAAGCTCTGCGCGCCGTCGCCGGACGGCATGTTGTCGACCAGCATCCGCACGAGCTGCGCGGAGAAACCGGCCGAGAACAGGTGCTTCGTCAGCGCGCCATGCACGGCGCTGCGACGCTGGCGGTCGTGCCACATCAGGCTGTCGAACTGCTCTTCCATCATCCCGCGCAGCTCGCCGAGCTCCTGCATCACCGTGTCGTTGACGATGCGCTCGATGCGCGACTTCACCGCATCGGCCACCGCGGCGGCGGCGTCGGCGGACAGGCGCGTGCGCTCGGCCGCCTTCGCGGCCTGCGCGGCGCCCGGGTCCGGCGCGCGGGTCGCGG
>NZ_SSWO01000024.1:0-97876 GCF_004803625.1 Burkholderia sp. LS-044 | reverse complement strand
CCGCGGCTCGGGCGACGCGCAGGCGGCGCTCGGCATCGCGCTCGTCGACGCGCGCGAACCGGGGCTGCGCGACGAGGGGCGCGGCTGGCTGGAAACGGCCGCGACGGCGAACGGCAAGGCCGACGCGCCGGCCGCCCGGCGGGCGCAGCTCGCGCTCGGCAAGGCGTTGCTGCTCGGCAGCAGCGACATGCCGAAGGACTATGCACGCGCCCGCACGCTGCTCGGCGAAGCGGCCGCGCAGGGCGACCCGGCCGCCGCGTATTACCTCGGGCTGATCTATCGCAGCGGCTACGGGATCGCCGCCGATCCCGTGCAGGCCGCGCACTGGTTCGAGGTCGCGTCGCGCGCGGACATCCCGGCCGCGGACTTCATGCTCGCGAACGCGTACCGCGACGGCAGCGGCGTGCCGCGCGACGACGCACGCGCGCTCGCGCTGTATCGCCGGGCCGCCGAGCACGAGTTGCCGGAGGCCGTGCAGACGCTCGCGATGGCCTATCGCAACGGCGAGCTCGGGCTCAAGCCCGACGCGGACGAATTCCACGCGCAGTGGATCGAGACCGCGCATGCGCTGAAGCATCCGGTCGTCGCGCCGTGACGCGAACCCGCATCGCACCGGCTGCCTGACGGGCAAGCCCCGACGCTCCGCGCATCGATCATCCGGCAACGGAATCGATCGCGGCGCGCGGGCGCGGGCCTGTTGCATTGCCGCCACCCGGCCGCTCCCCGTCGATCGGCCGGCGTGCGGCGATGCATTAACATGCAGCCTCACAATAAAACCTGAGAGAACTGCATTCATGTCCCTTCGCCTGTCCGGGCGTCGCGCCGCTGCCGTCGGCGCCGCCGCCATTGCCATTGCCCTCTCCGCCGTGCCGCTCGCTGCATTCGCCGCGCCGCCCGCCCAACCCGACATCTTCAACGCCGCGATCTGCAATCCGCCGTTCACGTCGGACCTGATGGACTCGATCTACAACACCGTCAAGGCCACCGATCCGAAGCCGGACGAATCGATGCTGGGCGCCGCGGTCTTCCGACTGCCGGAGCCGATCCACCGGGACGGCTTCACGACACAGCACGTCGTGTTCACCAGCACCGGGATCGGCGTGCTCGTGGACGGCGAAGTCGCCGGCCAGCTCGCGCAACGCTACAAGCTCGCGCCTGAAAAGGGGCATCTGCTGGGCGCGTCGTCGGCAGGCTATTCGCGCCGCCTGACGGTGCGCGGCCCGGGCGGCGCGCTGATCCTCGTGTCGGCCCGCCAGGGCCCGGCGCTGAAGGGCAAGACGCTGCTCGCGTGCGAAATGACGTCCGAAGAAGACATCAAGGCGCTGGAGCAGATGGAAAAGCATTGAGTCGTGCGGCGGCACGCCGGCGCCGCGCGTATGCGGGCGGCCGCGCGCCGCCTTGGTGGTGGATGCTGGTCGGTCACCGCCGGTTGGTCACCGCCGGTTGGTCACTGCCGGTTCGTCGCTACCGGTCGGTCGCTGCCGATTGGTCATTGCCGGTTGGTCATTGCCGGTTGGTCATTGCCGATCGGTCGCCGCCGGTCAGTCGCCGCCGATCGATCGCTGCCGGTCGATCACTGCCAATCGATCACTGCCGGTCGATCGCTGCCAATCGATCACTGCCGGTCGATCACTGCCGATCGGTCGCTGCCGGTCGACCACTGCCGGTCGATCACTGCCGGTCGATCACTGCCAATCGATCGCTGCCGATCGATCACTGCCGATCGATCACTGCCGGTCGATCACTGCCGGTCGATCACTGCCGGTCGATCACTGCCGGTGGCGCGCGCCGCTCGACGCGCGCCACCGCCCCCTGTCGCTACAATAGGCGCCATGAACGCCCCCACCTCCTCCGACACGCCCGATTCCGGCGACGCGCACATCGCGCGCAACCGGCTCGAGGCGCACCTGGACGCCGCGCCGCGTGCGTGGCCGCTCGACATCGTCGCCGCCACCGGCTCGACCAACGCCGACGTCGCCACCCGGCTCAAGGCGCTGCCGCGCCACGCGAACGCGCTGCCCGCGCCGCTCGTGCGCGTGGCGTTCGAGCAGACGGCCGGCCGCGGCCGGCAAGGCCGCCCGTGGTTCGCACAGCCCGGCAACGCGCTGCTGTGCTCGGTCGGCTGCATCGTGCCGCGCCCCGTCGACGCGCTCGGCGGCCTCAGCATCGCGATCGGCGTCGCGCTTGCGGAGGGGCTGGCCACGCTGCCGCTCGACGCCCGCTCGCGCGTCGCGCTCAAATGGCCGAACGACCTGCTGCTGACCGCCACCGACGACGGCACACCCCGCATCGTCGGCAAGCTCGCCGGGATCCTGATCGAAACCGCCTGGGCCAGCGCCGACGCGACCGCCGTCGTGATCGGTTTCGGCATCAACGTCCGCGGCGCGGAAGCCGTCGCCGCGCAGGTCGACGCGCTGCGCGCGCGCGAAGCGACGCTCGCGAGCGGGCTGCCGCCTGCTGCGCTGTCGATCGCGTGCGCATCGGCCAACCTCACCGATACGCTCGCCGCGTCGCTGAACGCGCTCACGCCCGCGCTCGCGCAGTTCGGCGCCGAAGGGCTCGCGCCGTTCGTGCCGCGCTGGCATGCGTTGCACGCGTATGCGGGGCGCGAAGTCGTCCTGCTCGAACAGGGCGTCGAACGCGCGCGCGGCATCGCGACGGGCATCGACGCGACCGGCCAGCTGCTCCTCGACACGCCGGACGGCATCCAGGCGATCGCGGCCGGCGACGTGTCGCTGCGCGAAGCGCAATGAACGAGCCGCACCTGCTGATCGACGCCGGCAACAGCCGGATCAAGTGGGCGCTCGCCGATGCGCAGCGCACGCTCGTCGAGACGGGCGCATTCGGCCACACGCGCGACGGCGGCGCCGATCCCGACTGGTCGAACCTGCCGCATCCGCGCGGCGCGTGGATCTCGAACGTCGCGGGCGCCGACGTGGCCGCCCGGCTCGACGCGCTGCTCGACGCGCGCTGGCCGGGCCTGCCGCGCACGACGATACGCTCGCGTCACACGCAATGCGGCGTGACGAACGGCTACACGACACCCGAACAGCTCGGCAGCGACCGCTGGGCCGGCCTGATCGGCGCGCACGCGGCGTTTCCGGGCGAGCACCTGCTGATCGCGACGTTCGGCACCGCGACGACACTCGAGGCGCTGCGCGCGGACGGCCGCTTCACCGGCGGGCTGATCGCGCCGGGCTGGGCGCTGATGATGCGTGCGCTCGGCACGCACACCGCGCAGCTGCCGACGCTGACCACCGATATCGCGAGCGGCCTGCTCGCGGGTGCGCAGGCCGATCCGTTCCAGGTCGATACGCCGCGCTCGCTGTCGGCCGGCTGCCTGTACGCGCAGGCCGGGCTGATCGAGCGCGCGTGGCGCGACCTTGCCGACGCGTGGCACGCACCCGTGCGGCTCGTGCTGGCCGGCGGCGCGGCGGACGACGTCGCGCGCGCGTTGACGGTGCCGCATACGCGGCACGATGCACTGATCCTGTCCGGGCTCGCGCTGATTGCGGCCGAAGCCGCGCAGGATTGACGGAACCGGCGCCGGCATCGCGCCGGCGTGCGGCGACGCGGGTCCGGACGGACATGCGGCACGCTGACGAAGCGGTACGCGCGGGGCGGCTGCAACGGCCCGTGCATTCGACCGGCGGAAGCCATGAAAAAGCCGGCCATGCGGCCGGCTCGACTGAATGACGTGAACGACGTCGATGACGACAAGGAGGTTCGACGATGCTGCGCTGGCTGATCGCTGTTCTCTTTCTCGCCAACATGCTCGCGTTCGTGGTGGCGCGCGGCGTGTTCGGGCCGCTGCCGTCGGCCGGCCCGCGCGAACCCGGCGTGCTGTCGCGGCAGGTCCGGCCCGATGCGCTGCGCGTGACGCCGCTCGCGCAGGCGACCGACCAACCCGTCGTCGGTGGCCCGATCGCGCCGCCGGCCATCACGACGGCCCCGCTCGCGGCGTCCGCGCCCTGACGGCGCCGGGCCGTACTCAGGACTGCTGCGCGCGCACCTTCTTCAGCAGCGCGGTGGTCGAGCGGTCGTGCTCGAACGGAATCGCCAGCGCACGGCCGCCCCAGCCGCGCACGAGCGCCGATTCCGGCAGCGCGTCCATGTCGTAGTCGCCGCCCTTCACGAGGATGTCCGGACGGACGGCCTCGATCAGCGACACCGGCGTCTTTTCCCCGAACGTCACGACCCAGTCGACGCTTTCCAGCGCCGCGAGCAGTGCCGCGCGGTCTTCCTCGCGATTGATCGGCCGGTCGTCGCCCTTGCCGAGCATGCGCACCGACGCATCGCTGTTCACGCCGACGATCAGGCACGCGCCGAGCGCTTTCGCGTCGGCGAGATACGTGACGTGGCCGCGGTGCAGGATGTCGAATACGCCGTTGGTGAACACGACGGGCGACGGCAGCGACGCACGCAGCGCGACGAGGGCATCACGGGTGATCAGCTTGCGTTCGAAGGTGGCGGACATGGTGGAGATCGGACGAAATGAGCAACGGCGCGCGCGACGGCGGCGCCAGATAAAAAGCCCGCCGGGCTGGCCAGGCGGGCTTCATGCAACGGATACGGCACGACAGCGCTACCGGCCGGCGCGATTTACGCCGGCGGCGGCGCCTGCCGGCCTCAGGCCGGCTGCGCGGCCGACGACGGGCCGCTTTCGGCCTGCAGGCGGCCGGTGACTTCCTTGCGGTAGCGGTTCAGCTCCTGCGCGGTCGCGAACGTGCGCTCGAACAGGATCGACAGGTTGTGCAGGATCCGCTCGACGACCTTCTTTTCCCACTCGCCGTCGAACCGGATCTGTTCGTCGAGCCAGCGCTCGAGCCATTCCGGATCGGGCAGGCGCGACTGCACGGTATCGCGCGGGAACAGCGCCTGGTTCACGTGCAGGTTGGTCGGGTGCAGCGGCTTCTCGGTGCGGCGCGCCGACGCCATCAGCACGCCGATCTTCGCGAACGCCGCGCGCGCGACGTCGCCGCAGTTGTTCAGCGCCTTCTTCATGTAGCGCAGGTAGGCGCCGCCATGGCGCGCTTCATCGCGCGAAATCGTCTCGTAGATCTGCTTGATGACCGGTTCGGTATGCCAGTCGGCCGCGCAGCGGTACCAGTGGTTCAGGCGGATCTCGCCGCAGAAGTGCAGCATCAGCGTCTCGAGCGGCGGCGCCGGGTCGAATTCGAAGCGCACCGCGTGCAGTTCCTCTTCGGTCGGCACCATCTCCGGCCGGAAGCGGCGCAGGTATTCCATCAGCACGAGCGAATGCTTCTGCTCCTCGAAGAACCACACGCTCATGAACGCGGAAAAGTCGCTGTCGTGCTGGTTGTCGCGCAGGAACATCTCCGTCGCGGGCAGCGCCGACCATTCGGTGATCGCGTTCATCTTGATCGTCTTCGCCTGCTCGTCGGTGAGCAGCGAAGCGTCGAACTTGTCCCACGGAATGTCCTTCTCCATGTCCCAGCGGACAGCTTCGAGCGACCTGTAAAGTTCCGGATAAAGCATGGTGTTCATGATGGTCCCACCCCTGTTCTGCGCAATGCGACTTCTCTAAACGTGACTGTTGCCGCAAAGGCGCGCCAAGCGCGCTTTTTGCGGCCAAGACTGTAATTTTACGCGTGAAACCGACCGGCCGGACGCCGATTGCTCGTCCGGCAGCCGGGCGGCCGCGCCGCCGTTGCGGCATGCCGCAGCCACGCTCCGTGCGAACGGAACCGGCTACGCGCTTGCCTGAGTGGGGGCCGGCGCTGGCCGGCTCGCTGACGAGCCCGCCCCCTGCCCCAGGCGGGTTCCCCGTAGGGCCCCGTGCGGATGCCGGATCGGCGGGCTGTTCGATATGGTGTATACGGCGGCGGCCATGATAGCACGCGTGCATGACGGTTCCGAGACGCCTGCCCGGTCGCGCGCCGCCAATCGCGGTGCGGCGATCGGTCGCGGCCGGCCGTCGCGAAAATGCAACCCCGCCACCCTCCCGGCGCATCAGACCCGTATTTCTCCGGTCGCGAGACCGTCGTCCCGCGGCATGCCGGCGGCCGGCGCGCTGCCGCCGTCCGCCAGCGCGATCCAGCCGGCCAGCGTGTCGCGCTGCGCGCGCCCGTCGCGGTAGCCGAGCTCGATCAGTTCGCGCGTGAACGCCTCCTCGAATAGCAGGTAGCTTGCAAACGACGCGCCGGCCGGCTGGCTGCCGCCGATCGCGCCGAGCAGCCCGCGCATCGTCGCCGGCATCTGCTTCAGGTGTTTAGCGGCGATCAGCTCGATACGCTCGGACGGCGCGATCGCGAGCACGTCGACGTGCCGCCAGCCGCTGTCCACCTCGACCTGGTGCGGCAGGTGCTCGATCATCCGGTTGATGTGCTCGATGCGCTCGATGTCCGAGCCGATCGAGTCGAGGAACACGCTCGCGAGCACCTGCTGGCCGATCTGCGCGAGCGTCGGGTAGCCGCGTACCAGCCCCGTGCCGTTCGCGGCCGGAATCTCGGGCCGCGGGTCGGCCGCACCGACCACGACGATCCGGTGCGCGCCGAAGTGGATCGCCGGCGACAGCGGCGCGATCTGCCGGATCGACCCGTCGCCGAAGTACTCGATCTGCCCGTCGAGCACGAGCGGCACGGCCGGGAACACGAACGGAATCGCCGACGATGCGAGCAGGTGCGACGCCGACAGGTCGACGAGCCGCGCGGTGCGCTGCGCGCGCCGCCACGCCTGGATCGGCTCGGCCGCCTGGTAGAACGTGAGGTGCCGGCCGCTCGAATAGCTGAGCGCCGTGATCGACAGCGCGTGCAGCAGGCGCGCCTCGAGCATCTGCTCGATCCGGTGGAAGCTCAGCTCGCGCTGCAGCAGGTGCGCGAGCGGCGCGTTGTCGAGCAGCCCGCGCGGCGAGCGGCGGGCCGCCCAGCCGAACGTCATCGTCGCGAGCCAGCGCGCACCGGCGGCCGCGATGCCGAGCCAGTCGGTGCGATACACGTAGTCGGCACGCAACGGCTCCCAGAATTCGAGCAGGCGCCGCACGCCATGGGAAAAGTCGTCCGCGTGGCTCGCGATCGACGTCGCGTTGATCGCGCCGGCCGACGAGCCGCACACGACCGCGAACGGCAGCGTATGCCGCTGCGGATCGGCCTCGCGCGCGATCTCGGCCAGTGCCTTGAGCACGCCGACCTGATAGGCGGCACGTGCGCCGCCTCCCATCAGAACGAGCGCGAGCCGCATGATCGACCTGCTATCTGCGCCGCGTCACGTCGAACGCTTCGGCGGACGGGTTTCGGGCGACGATGCGGCCGCCGCGCGCGCCGCGGCCGAACCGGTCGCGTCGGCCGCGCCGGTCGCGCCGGTCGATTTGGCACGCTTCGCGGCGGGCTTGCGCGGCGCGGCGGCGGCCGATGCCGGCTTCGCGGCCTGCTCCGGCGCAGCGGCCGCGTCCGGCGGCGCATCGCCCGGCGCGGCGGGCTGCATGCCCGGCTGCGCCATCGCGAGGCTCGCGAGCTGGTTGAACTGCGACTGCAGCAGGTTCCACCAGCCGGCGGGATCGAAGGCCTGCGCGGCGTCGCCCGCGGCTGCATCCGCGGCGGAAGCATCGGCATCCTCCGCCGCCGGCGCATCGCCCGGCGCAGCCGACGCGGATTTCGCCGCATGCGCCGCCGCGACGGCCGCCTCCTCGGCCGCCGACATCGAGCTCTGCGCGAACGCGCCGAACGCACGCAGCGTCGCGAGCGTCGCGCGCTGCACCTCGAGCGCCTGGATCGCCGACTGCAGCATCCCGAGATTGAGCTTCAGCCACTGCTCGACCGCGCGCAGGTCGGTGATGCGCTTGTCGAGTTCCTCGACGCTCGTGAGCGGCGCCATCATGTCGGACATGCTCGACAGCGACGGCGGCAGCCCATGCGCGCCGCCCGGAAACGGCGTCATCGCGCCGAACGGCGACATCCGCATCATGTCCCACATCCGGTCCATCATGTCGGCGGGCTTGAAGCCGGCAAAGCCGGCGAAAGGATTGGAGCCGGGGGCATCGGTCGTCATACGGGCATCCTGGTTGACTGGGTGAGGACGAGGCGGCCGCCATGGGTCGCGCGAGCCGCGCCTGGATCGATCATAGCGCCGGCGCGTGTCAGAACGGGGCGTCGCCGGGGAACTCGGGTGGACGCCGCTCGCGCAACGACCGGAGGCCTTCCTGCACGTCGGGCCCGGCAAACCCCATGAATTCGAGCGCAAGCGACGTATCGAAGGTCGGCCCGGCCGTGCGCAGCCAGTTGTTCAATGCGTACTTGGTCCAGCGGATCGCCGACTGCGAACCGTGGGCGAGCCGCTCGGCCACTTCGTACGCCTTCGGCAGCAGGTCGGCCGGCTCGACCGTGAGCGACACCAGCCCGATCCGCTCGGCCTCCTCGCCGCTCACCGGTTCGCACAGCAGCAGGTAGTACTTCGCCTTCGCCATCCCGCACAGCAGCGGCCACACGATCGCCGCGTGGTCGCCGGCCGCGACGCCGAGGCGCGTGTGGCCGTCGATGATGCGCGCGTCCTTCGCGGCGATCGAGATGTCGGCGAGCAGCCCGGCGACGAGCCCCGCGCCGACGGCCGGGCCATGCATCGCCGATACGATCGGCTTGCTGCAGTTGATCACGTTGTAGACGAGGTCGCGCGCCTCGCGCCACACGCGGGAGCGCACGTCGAAGTCGTTCGCCATGTCCTCGACGAGCGCGAGATCGCCGCCCGCCGAGAAGCCCTTGCCTTCGCCGCGGATCACCGCGACGCGCGTGTCGGGATCGCGGTCGACGTCGCGCCAGATGTCGGCGAGCTCGCGATGCATGCCCGCGTTCGCGGTCGCGAGGCCGCTGCGGTTCGCCCCCTCGCCGCTCATCACGATGTCGAGCACGCCATGGTCGCGGCGCGTCACCTTCAGTGCTTCGTAACCGCCGTATGCGGCGAGATCGGCCATGTGCCGCTCCTTCGAGTCGAGGCTCTTGAATCGAGTGTAGCCAAGCCCGCGCGGACAAACATCAGGCGAAACCCGGCGCGCAGGCCGAAGCCGGGTTTCGCGCAAGCGCCGCGCCGCTTACGCCGCGCCGTCGGGCGGGGCGACCGACTGCTCGATCGCACCGAAGATCGACTTGCCGGCCGCGTCGAACATCTCGATGCGCACGGTATCGCCGTAGCGCATGAATTCGGTCTGCGGCGCGCCATGCTCGATCGTCTCGAGGCAGCGCTTCTCGGCGATGCAGCAGTAGCCGCGCTTCGCGTCCTTGTTCGACACCGTGCCCGAGCCGACGATCGACCCGGCGCGCAGGTTGCGCGTCTTCGCCGCGTGCGCGACCAGCTGGCCGAAGTGAAACACCATGTCGGTGCCCGCATCGGGCTGGCCGACCTTCCTGCCGTTCCAGTGGACGATCATCGGCCGGTGCACGCGGCCTTCGCGCCATTCGTCACCGAGCTCGTCGGGCGTCACGGCGACCGGCGCAAATGCGGTGGCCGGCTTGCTCTGGAAGAAGCCGAAGCCCTTCGCGAGCTCGGCCGGAATCAGGTTGCGCAGCGACACGTCGTTCACCAGCGTGACGAGCCGGACGGCCTTCAGCGCTTCGTCGGGCGACGCACTCATCCGCACGTCGCCGGTGATCACCGCGACTTCCGCCTCGAAATCGATGCCCCACTCCTCCGACGGGCACACGACGTCGTCGCGCGCGCCGAGGAAATCGTCGCTGCCGCCCTGGTACATCAGCGGGTCGGTCCAGAATTCGGGCGGCATCTCGGCGCCGCGCGCGCGGCGCACGAGCTCGACGTGGTTCACGTACGCGGAGCCGTCGGCCCACTGGAACGCGCGCGGCAGCGGCGCCATGCAGTTGGCCGGATCGAATGCGAACGCATTGCGCGCGCGGCCGTGGTTCAGCGCGTCGTACAGGTCGCGCAGCTGCGGCGCGTAGAACGCCCAGTCGTCGAGGACACGCTGCAACGTCGGCGCGATCGCGTCGGCGATCGCCGCGGTGTGCAGGTCGCGCGACACGACGATCAGCTGGCCGTCGCGCGTGCCGTCCTTCAGCGAAGCAAGTTTCATAAGGGGGACTCTGCCGTTGTAGTGACGATGGAGGGAATCTATTTTACGATGGTGAATCCCGGCGGCGCGCCACGATCGTGCACGCCGTTTTCGCCCCGATTTTTCGCCCCCGATTTTTCACCCCCATTCCTGCCGCATTTTCGCGCACCCGCCGCCCATGCCCGCCAGCCCGCTTCCCGATGACGATCTCGCCGACTCCGACACCGACGACGCCGCTTCCGGCGAGCACGGCGAAAACAGCGAGAAAGTCCGTTCCGGCATCCAGTCGATCGAGGTCGGCTTCCGGCTGCTCGACGTGCTGACGAGCGAGCCGCGCGCGATGATGCTGCGCGACCTCGCGCAGCGCGCGGGCATGAGTCCTGCGAAGGCGCACCGCTACCTGGTCAGCTTCTCGCGTCTCGGCGTGGTGTCGCAGGACCCCGTCTCGGGCCGCTACGAGCTCGGCGGCTTCGCGCTGCAGATGGGGCTCGCGCGGCTCGCGCGCGTCGACGGCGTGAAGCTCGCGCGGATCGCGCTGACCGAATTCCGCGACCGCCTCGACCAGACGGTCGGCATCGCGGTGTGGGGCAACCAGGGGCCGACGATCGTGCACTGGATGGAATCGAGCCACCCGGCGAAGGCGTCGCTGAAGCTCGGCGACGTGATGCCGCTGCTCGGCTCCGCGACGGGCCTGCTGTTCGCCGCGTACCTGCCGCGCAGCAAGACCGCCGCGATGCTCGAGCGCGAACTCGCCGATACGCGCCGCTCGCCGCACCATGGCGGCCCGCGCACGCTCGACGAGGTCGAGGCGGTGCTCGCCGACGTGCGCAAGCACGAGGCCGCGCGCGTCGAGGGGATGCTGCTGCCGACGATCCACGCGTTCTGCATGCCCGTGTTCGATGCGGTCGGCGAACTCGCGCTCGCCATCGTCGCGCTCGGCCAGGAAGGCTCGTTCGACATTGCATGGGGCGGCGAGATCGACACGGCGTTGCGCGCATGCGCGCAGAAACTGTCTTACGAACTCGGCTATAGTCCCGACGCGCGCGACGCCTGACGCATTCCGCCCCCGTCACGGCACGCGCGCGAACGCGCGGCGCATTCGACAGTCCGATTCCTGTGGCGCGCGCCGCGCGCCCGACATCACGCGAGCGCCCCGATCCTGTTCCGATGCCCATGCAGCCTGCCGACATCCGCCCGAGTCACGCCTTGCCCCGCCGCTGGCTGCGCGTGGGCATCGCGCTCGTCGTCGTGCTGGTGCTGCACGCGCTCGCCGCGTTCTGGCTGATGCGCAACCGCGACGCGTTCACGCCGCCCGCGCCCGCCGAAGTCCCCGTGCAGATCGAGCTGCTGAAACCGCAGCCGATCGAGCGCCAGCCCGCGCCACCTGCGCCGAAGCCGGTCGAGCATCCGGCCGCGCCCGCCCCGGCGGCCCCCAGGGCCGCCGCGCCGAAACCCGCGCCGGCGCCGGTCCTCACGTCGACGCAAACGGCCGAACACGGCGAGCCGCCGGCCGCCGCGTCCGCGGCGAGTGGCGTACCGGGCGCCTCGGGCGCGCTCGCCGCGTCGGCCGCGGGTGCCGCCAGCGCCACGACACCGGGCCCCGCGACGAACGGCGTGAAGTTCATCGCGCCGCCCTCCGGCGACCTGCAGTACGACACGTTCTACAATGGCATGCAGAACATGATCGGCACGATCCACTGGCGTACAGACGGGCGCACCTACGACCTGTCGGTGTCGATGCCCGTGCCGTTCGTCGGCCCGTTCGCCTATCGCAGCGAAGGCCGCATCGACGCGTTCGGCGTCGCGCCCGACCGTTATGTCGAGAAGCGCGGCAAGCGTCCGGAAGACATCGCGATCTTCAATCGCGAGATCCGGCAGGTCGTGTTCACGCGCACGCCGAACAACGCACCGTTGCCCGACGGCATACAGGACCGCTTCAGCATGCTGATGCAGCTGTCGGGGCTCGTGCGCGGCAATCCGTCTGCGTACAAGCCGGGCGTCACGCAGCAGTTCTTCGTGATCGACAACAACAGCGGCGAGACCTGGCCGATCACCGTGATCGGCGACGAGCAGGTGCAGACGCAGGCCGGCATCATCGGCGCGCGGCACTTCATGCGCCTGCCGCGGCGCAACGGCGACACGCGCCGCATCGACATGTGGCTCGCACCGTCGCTCGGCTGGCTGCCCGCGCGGCTCGTGCAGACCGAACCGAACGGCGCGCAGATCGAACTGTTGTGGCACGGCCCGCTCGCGGCGCCGGGCGCGCCGTCCGACGAGACACCGGCAGGCGGCGCCACGCATGCGCCCGCCGCTGCACCGGCGCCCGAACCGTCGGCCGCACCGGCCGCCGAACCGGCACAACCCGCGCCGCCCGCCGCCGTGCAACCGCCGGCATCACCGGCTGCACAACCGGCTGCACCGCCCGCATCTTCGCCTGTCACATCGCCTGTCACACAGTGAACTCGCGCGCGAATGCGCGTGATTCGGCAATTTCGACCGATTACAGATTTCCGTGAAATCGCCGATGACACTCTTTAACAACTATTTCAGTCCACCGGTCGACAATGGGAAACGTTTCATAGACATCGGCTTCTAACCGATACACCCCACGCAAACGGGAACGGGGTGTGCAGCGCAAGCCCCTTGAAACCGGCAAGGCTCGCCCCACCTAGGGGACAACAAGGCCAGATGCCACTGCGAAGAGGAGTGCCGCCATGCAAATGATCTACAACAGCCCCAACTACTGCGTCGTCGAGTTCGCGCCGCAGGCCGGCCACCACCTGATGAATGCCGGCGGATACGAAATCGTCGACAAGAACGCACAGCGCGAGATCTTCATCGACGGCGAACTTGCCGAACGATTCCGCGCCCACGTGAAGCAGCTGATCGAAGATGAACCGTCGCTCGATGAAGTCGATGAATTCCTCGGACAATTCGACAGCCTGATGATGATGCCCGTCGTACTGCACTGACGACCCGCGGCCCGGCGCCTCGCGCGGCCGGGCCATTCGCCGCGCATCGACGCGGCGCCGCGAGCACTCCGATCATGCCCCTGCCCGGTTCGCCGGGCGGGGGTTTTCATTTGGCGGCCTGGCCGGCGCCGCGCAAGGCCGGGCGGCGCCCATGCGCACCGGCTACAATGACGGTTTTCCCGTCTTCGCCGGTCTTTCGCCCATGTCTGCGACTCCTCTCGCCGCTTCCGTCCCGCTCGACGCGCACTACACGCGCGGCGCCGCTCTGCCTGCGCTGCTGAAATCGCGCATCCTGATCCTCGACGGCGCGATGGGCACGATGATCCAGCGCTACAAACTCGACGAAGCCGCGTATCGCGGCGAGCGCTTCAAGGATTTCCCGCGCGACATCAAGGGCAACAACGAGCTGCTGTCGATCACGCAGCCGCAGATCATCCGCGAGATCCACGACCAGTACTTCGCGGCCGGCGCCGACATCGTCGAGACCAACACGTTCGGCGCGACGACCGTCGCGCAGGCCGACTACGAGATGGAAGATCTCGTCGTCGAGATGAACATCGAATCGGCGAAGCTCGCGCGCGAGGCGGCCGCGAAATATGCGACGCCGGACAAGCCGCGCTTCGTCGCGGGCGCGATCGGGCCGACGCCGAAAACGGCCAGCATCTCGCCGGACGTCAACGACCCGGGCGCCCGCAACGTCACGTTCGACGAGCTGCGCGCGTCGTACTACCAGCAGGCGAAAGCGCTGCTCGACGGCGGCGTCGACCTGTTCCTCGTCGAGACGATCTTCGACACGCTGAACGCGAAGGCCGCACTGTTCGCGCTCGACGAACTGTTCGAGGACACCGGCGAGCGCCTGCCGATCATGATCTCGGGCACCGTCACCGATGCGTCGGGCCGGATCCTGTCGGGCCAGACCGTCGAGGCGTTCTGGAACTCGCTGCGTCACGCGAAGCCGCTGACGTTCGGCCTGAACTGCGCGCTCGGCGCGGCGCTGATGCGCCCGTACATCGCCGAGCTCGCGAAGCTGTGCGACACCTACGTGTCGTGCTACCCGAACGCGGGCCTGCCGAACCCGATGGCCGAGACCGGCTTCGACGAGACGCCTGACGTCACGTCGGGGCTCCTGAAGGAATTCGCGCAAGCCGGGCTCGTGAACCTCGCGGGCGGCTGCTGCGGCACGACGCCCGAACAC
Source organism: Burkholderia sp. LS-044 (assembly GCF_004803625.1). Taxonomy (NCBI): domain Bacteria; kingdom Pseudomonadati; phylum Pseudomonadota; class Betaproteobacteria; order Burkholderiales; family Burkholderiaceae; genus Burkholderia; species Burkholderia sp. LS-044. The sequence goes on along the minus strand of NZ_SSWO01000024.1, from coordinate 83,697 downwards.
ATCGCCGAGATCGCGAAGGCGCTCGCCGACGTGAAGCCGCGCCGCTGGCCGAACCAGTACAGCGACAACGCCTGACCCGACCGCCCCACGCCCTTCATCACCAGAATTCGCACCGCCATGACCGATCACATGATGCGCCTCGCCGGCCTCGAGCCGTTCAACGTCACGTCCGGAACGCTCTTCATCAACGTCGGTGAGCGCACCAACGTCACCGGCTCGAAGGCGTTCGCACGCATGATCCTCAACGGCCAGTTCGACGAGGCGCTCGCCGTCGCGCGCCAGCAGGTCGAGAACGGCGCGCAGGTGATCGACATCAACATGGACGAGGCGATGCTCGATTCGAAGGCGGCGATGGTGCGCTTCCTGAACCTGATCGCGTCGGAACCGGACATCGCGCGCGTGCCGATCATGATCGACTCGTCGAAGTGGGAAGTCATCGAGGCGGGCCTGAAGTGCGTGCAGGGCAAGGCGATCGTGAACTCGATCTCGCTGAAGGAAGGCGAGGAGGCGTTCGTCCATCATGCGAAGCTGATCCGCCGCTACGGCGCCGCGGCCGTCGTGATGGCGTTCGACGAGCAGGGCCAGGCCGACACGTTCGCGCGCAAGACCGAGATCTGCAAGCGCTCGTACGACGTGCTCGTGAACCAGTGCGGCTTCCCGCCGGAAGACATCATCTTCGACCCGAACATCTTCGCGGTCGCGACCGGCATCGAGGAGCACAACAACTACGCGGTCGACTTCATCGAGGCGACCCGCTGGATCAAGCAGAACCTGCCGTACGCGAAGGTGAGCGGCGGCGTGTCGAACGTGTCGTTCTCGTTCCGCGGCAACGACCCGGTGCGCGAGGCGATCCACACCGTGTTCCTGTACCACGCGATCCAGGCGGGGATGGACATGGGCATCGTGAACGCGGGCCAGCTCGGCGTGTACGCCGAGCTCGACGCGGAACTGCGCGAGCGCGTCGAGGACGTGATCCTGAACCGCCGCGACGACTCGACCGACCGCCTGCTCGAAATCGCCGACAAGTTCAAGGCGGGCGGCGCGAAGAAGGAAGAGAACCTCGAGTGGCGCAACCAGCCGGTCGAGAAACGGCTCTCGCATGCGCTCGTGCACGGCATCACGAACTTCATCGTCGAGGATACGGAAGAAGTCCGCGCGAAGATCGCCGCGGCCGGCGGCCGCCCGATCAACGTGATCGAAGGCCCGCTGATGGACGGGATGAACATCGTCGGCGACCTGTTCGGCCAGGGCAAGATGTTCCTGCCGCAGGTCGTGAAATCGGCGCGCGTGATGAAGCAGGCGGTCGCGCACCTGATCCCGTTCATCGAGGAAGAAAAGCGCCTGCTCGCGGAAGCGGGCGGCGACGTGCGCGCGAAGGGCAAGATCGTCATCGCGACCGTGAAGGGCGACGTGCACGACATCGGCAAGAACATCGTGTCGGTCGTGCTCCAGTGCAACAACTTCGAAGTCGTCAACATGGGCGTGATGGTCCCGTGCAACGAGATTCTCGCGAAGGCGAAGGTCGAGGGTGCGGACATCATCGGGCTGTCGGGCCTCATCACGCCGAGCCTCGAGGAAATGGCGTACGTCGCGTCGGAAATGCAGCGCGACGACTACTTCCGCGTGAAGAAGATCCCGCTGCTGATCGGCGGCGCAACGACCTCGCGCGTGCACACGGCCGTCAAGATCGCGCCGCACTACGAAGGCCCGGTGGTCTACGTGCCCGATGCGTCGCGCTCGGTGTCGGTCGCATCGAGCCTGCTGTCCGACGAAGGCGCGGCGAAGTACCTCGACGAACTGAAGTCCGACTACGAACGCATCCGCGACCAGCACGCGAACCGCAAGGCGCAGCCGATGGTCACGCTCGCCGAGGCGCGCGCGAACAAGACCCGGGTCGACTGGGCGAGCTACCAGCCGGTGAAGCCGAAGTTCATCGGCCGCCGCGTGTTCAAGAACTACGACCTGAACGAGCTCGCGAACTATATCGACTGGGGCCCGTTCTTCCAGACCTGGGATCTCGCAGGCCCGTACCCGGCGATCCTGAACGACGAGATCGTCGGCGAATCGGCGCGCCGCGTGTTCTCCGACGCGAAATCGATGCTCGCGCGCCTGATCCAGGGACGCTGGCTGACCGCGAGCGGCGTGATCTCGCTGCTGCCGGCGAATACCGTCAACGACGACGACATCGAGATCTACAGCGACGAGTCGCGCAGCGAGGTGCTGCTCACGTGGCGCAACCTGCGCCAGCAGAGCGTGCGTCCGGTGGTCGACGGCGTGATGCGGCCGAACCGCTCGCTCGCCGACTTCATCGCGCCGAAGGAATCGGGCGTCGCCGACTACATCGGGATGTTCGCGGTGACGGCCGGCCTGGGTGTCGACGTGAAGGAAAAGCAGTTCGAAGCCGACCACGACGACTACAGCGCGATCATGCTGAAGGCGCTTGCCGACCGCTTCGCGGAAGCGTTCGCGGAAGCGATGCACGCGCGCGTGCGGCGCGAGCTGTGGGGCTATGCGAGCGGCGAGACGCTCGACAACGATGCGCTGATCGCGGAAAAGTACGCGGGCATCCGCCCGGCACCCGGCTACCCGGCCTGCCCCGACCACCTCGTGAAGCGCGACATGTTCGACGTGCTGCACGCGGACGAGATCGGCATGAGCGTGACCGACTCGCTGGCGATGCTGCCGGCCGCAAGCGTGTCGGGCTTCTATCTCGCGCATCCGGACAGCACGTATTTCTCGGTCGGGAAAATCGGACAGGATCAGCTCGAGGACTACGCGCAGCGCATGGCGCTGTCGCTCGACGACGCGCGCCGCGCGCTTGCGCCGCAGCTCTGACCAGCCCTTCGGCGGACGCACCGCCGCCCGCTATCGTCAGACAAAAGAAAAAGCCCGCTCGGAAGCGGGCTTTTTTCTGCCTTTCGATCCTTTCGGACCGCCGGGCAAGGACGCTCAGAAGCCCCAGTGCACGTCGGCTTCGCCGGCTTTCGCTTCGCGCAGCATCGTGAGGAACGGCGCGACGCGCTGGGCCAGGCTCGGCGGCACTTCGTGGTGCGCGTGGTCGGCTTCGTCCTCGTGGAAATGGCCGGCATGCTCGGCGCGCTCCTGCTTCGCCTGCGCAACGGCGCCTTCCAGCTTGGCGATCGCGTGGTCCAGTTCGTCGTGCGTAATCACGCCGCGCTCGCCCAGCTGCTTGCCGACGAGACCCAGCACATACACGGCGAAATCCTTCAGCACGTCGAGATCCTGTGCCGCCTTGCTCTTGAACGTAATCATGACAATTCCCTTTTCATCTTGTTGTGCCTGCGCGGCGAGGTTGGGGAACGCCGGCAGACCGGCGTCCGGCCTCGCGGACGCGGGCCGCCTGAGCGGCATATTAGCACCTGTTAAAATTCTGCGATCCCTGAAACGCGCGCTTAAAAAGCGCGCCGGCGGGCCGGCGTTTCCGGCCGCCACCAACGAAGCCTTCTACCAGCATGCTGCCAGCACACAAACAGACCCTCGAAGCCCTGCTCGCGGATAGCGTCAAGCAGGTCGCACACGCGCTGAAAGGCGCCGACGCTGCATTCGTCGCCCCGACCATCACGCTGGAGCGCCCGAAGGTCGCCGCGCACGGCGACGTCGCGTGCAACGTCGCGATGCAGCTCGCCAAGCCGCTCGGCACGAACCCGCGCCAGCTCGCCGAGCAGATCGTCGCCGCCCTGACCGCCCAGCCGGGCGCGCAAGGCCTCGTCGACGCCGCCGAGATCGCCGGCCCCGGCTTCATCAACCTGCGCCTGTCGGCCGCCGCGAAGCAGGCGGTGATCGCCGCCGTGTTCGACCAGGGCCGCGCGTTCGGCACGTCGGATCGCGAGAAAGGCAAGCAGGTGCTGCTCGAATTCGTGTCGGCGAACCCGACCGGCCCGCTGCACGTCGGCCACGGCCGCCAGGCCGCGCTCGGCGACGTGCTCGCGAACGTGATCGCGAGCCAGGGCTACGCGGTGCACCGCGAGTTCTACTACAACGACGCAGGCGTGCAGATCGGCAACCTCGCGATCTCGACGCAGGCGCGCGCTCGCGGGCTGAAGCCGGGCGACGCGGGCTGGCCGGAAGCCGCGTACAACGGCGAATACATCGCCGACATCGCACGCGACTTCCTGGCAGGCGAAACGGTCGCCGCGTCGGACGGCGAGCCGGTCAAGGGCACGGGCGACGTCGAGGATCTCGACGCGATCCGCAAGTTCGCGGTCACGTACCTGCGCCGCGAGCAGGACATGGACCTGCAGGCGTTCGGCGTGAAGTTCGACCAGTACTACCTCGAGTCGTCGCTGTACAGCGAAGGCCGCGTCGAGAAGACGGTCGACGCGCTGATCAAGGCCGGCATGACCTACGAACAGGACGGCGCGCTGTGGCTGCGCACGACCGACGAAGGCGACGACAAGGATCGCGTGATGCGCAAGTCGGACGGCACGTACACGTACTTCGTGCCGGACGTCGCGTACCACGTGACGAAGTGGGAGCGCGGCTTCACGAAGGTGATCAACATCCAGGGTTCGGACCACCACGGCACGATCGCGCGCGTGCGCGCCGGCCTGCAGGGCCTGCACATCGGGATCCCGAAGGGCTACCCCGATTACGTGCTGCACAAGATGGTCACCGTGATGCGCGACGGCCAGGAAGTGAAGATCTCGAAGCGCGCGGGCAGCTACGTGACGGTGCGCGACCTGATCGAATGGTCGGGCGGCGCGGCGGCGGGCCAGGAAGCGGCGCCCGACCTGATCGACGAAGCGACCATCACGCGCGGCCGCGACGCGGTGCGGTTCTTCCTGATCTCGCGCAAGGCCGATACCGAGTTCGTGTTCGACATCGACCTCGCGCTGAAACAGAACGACGAGAACCCGGTCTATTACGTCCAGTACGCGCATGCGCGGATCTGCTCGGTGCTCAACGAACTGAAGGCGCGCTACAACGTCGACGCCGCGCAGCTGCCGGGTGCCGACCTGTCGCAGCTGACGAGCGCGCAGGCGGCGTCGCTGATGCAGAAGCTGGCCGAGTACCCGGACATGCTCACGCACGCGGCGAACGAGCTGGCGCCGCACGCGGTCGCGTTCTACCTGCGCGACCTCGCTGGTGAATTCCACTCGTTCTACAATGCGGAGCGCGTGCTGGTGGACGACGAAGCGCCGCGCAATGCGCGCGCCGCGCTGCTCGCCGCGACCCGGCAGGTGCTCGAGAACGGTCTGGCGGTGCTCGGCGTGTCCGCGCCCGCCAAGATGTAACGACGCAAGCGGCCCGAACCGGGCAGCGAATGGCCGTGGCAGCGCCCGCCGTCGGATGCCCGCCGTCGGACGCCCGCCGCAGCCTTTTCACGATTCTTTTTGCAGGTGACTCAAGCAATGGCACAACCACGCCGCACTTCGAAACAATCGAAACAAGCCGGAGGGACATTTCTTGGAATCGTGCTGGGCCTGATCGTCGGCCTCGCGATCGCGGTGGTGGTGGCGCTCTACATCACGCGTTCCCCGTCGCCGTTCGTGTCGAAGGTCGCGCCGCCGCCGGCCGACAACGGCGCGAGCCAGCCGCAGCAGTTCGATCCGAACCGCGCGCTGCAGGGCAAGACGCCGGGCCAGCCGGTGCCGCAGGCCGCGCAGCCGGCGCCGCCGAACACCGCGCCCGGCCAGGCCGCGAACCAGACCCAGGGCGGCCTGCTGCCCGAACCGCAGATCGTCGAAGTGCCGCCGTCGGCCAACGGGTCGAGCGGCTCGAACAATACCGGCAGCCCGAACGGCACGACCGCGTCGAACAATGCGTCGTCGGGCAACGGCGTCGCCGTCGCGCCGAAGCCGGCCGACACCACGCCGCCGCCGAAGAAGACGCAGCAGGCGCAACAGCAGCAGCAAGGCGGCGAGGACGACCTCGCACGTTTCGCCGCGCAGAAGCAGGCGCAGCAAGCCGCCGCACAAAAGCAGCAACAGCAGCAACTGGCCGCGAACACGCCGAAGCCGACCTCGTCGGCCACGGCCGCCGCGGCAGCGAAGCCGCCGACCGCGAACGACGCGAATACCGGCTACTTCCTGCAGGTGGGCGCGTACAAGACGGAAGGCGACGCCGAGCAGCAGCGCGCGCGCCTCGGCTTCCAGGGCTTCGAGTCGAAGGTGTCGAAGCGCGATGTCAGCGGTGTGACGTACTTCCGCGTGCGCGTCGGCCCGTTCTCGAAGTTCGAGGATATGAACTCGGCCCGCCAGCGCCTGTCCGATGCAGGTGTCGACACGGCGGTGATCCGTTTCACGAAGCAGTAAGCAACCGGCCGAGCCCACTCAGAACCCGTTACGTTCCGTAACCCGAGCAACTGATTCGACGTTCACAACATGAAAAAACTGCTTAGCACGCTCCTTCTTTCCCTGGGCCTGGCCGCCGGTCTCGCGCAGGCTTCGCCCGCCGCGCCGGTCGCCGGCAAGGACTTCGAGGTGATGAAGTCGCCGCAGCCGGTGTCCGCGCCGGCCGGCAAGGTCGAGGTGATCGAGTTCTTCTGGTACGGCTGCCCGCACTGCTACGAATTCGAGCCGACGATCGAGGCCTGGGTGAAGAAGCAGGGCAGCAACATCGACTTCAAGCGCATCCCGGTCGCATTCCGTGACGATTTCGTCCCGCACTCGAAGCTGTTCTACGCGGTGTCCGCGCTCGGCATCTCCGAGAAGGTCACGCCGGCGATCTTCAACGCGATCCACAAGCAGAAGAACTACCTGCTGACGCCGCAGGCGCAGGCCGACTTCCTGGCCACGCAGGGCGTCGACAAGAAGCAGTTCATGGACGCGTACAACTCGTTCAGCGTGCAGGGCGAAGTGAACCAGTCGGCCAAGCTGCTGAAGGACTACGCGATCGACGGCGTGCCGACGGTCGTCGTCCAGGGCAAGTACAAGACGGGCCCCGCTTACGCGAACAGCATCCCGGGTACCGCCCAGGTGCTCGACTTCCTCGTGAAGCAGGTTCAGGACAAGAAGCTCTGATCCCCGCCCGCGCGCCGGCATGACTACTCCGCTGAAGGTCTTCATCACCGGCGCATCGAGCGGCCTCGGCCTCGCGATGGCCGAGGAATACGCCCGCCAGGGCGCCACGCTCGCACTCGTCGCGCGACGCACCGATGCCCTCGACGCGTTCGCGCGACGCTTCCCGAAGCTGTCCATCTCCGTCTACTCCGCCGACGTGCGCGACGCCGACGCGCTCGCGACGGCCGCCGCGTCGTTCATCGCGACGCACGGCTGCCCCGACGTCGTGATCGCGAATGCAGGCATCAGCCAGGGCGCCGTCACGGGCCAGGGCGATCTCGCGACGTTCCGCGACGTGATGGACATCAACTACTACGGGATGGTCGCGACGTTCGAGCCGTTCGTCGGCCCGATGACGGCCGCGCGCCACGGCACGCTGGTCGGTGTCGCGAGCGTCGCCGGCGTGCGCGGGCTGCCGGGCTCCGGCGCGTACAGCGCGTCGAAATCGGCCGCGATGAAGTACCTCGAAGCGCTGCGCGTCGAGCTGCGGCCGGCCGGCGTCGGCGTCGTGACGATCGCGCCCGGCTACATCCGCACGCCGATGACCGCGCACAATCCGTACCGGATGCCGTTCCTGATGGACGCCGACCGCTTCGCCGCCCGTGCGGCCCGGGCGATCGCGCGGCAGCACGCGTTCCGCGTGATTCCGTGGCAGATGGGTGTCGTCGCGAAGGTGCTGCACGTGCTGCCGCGCTGGCTCTACGACCGCCTGTTCGAGAAGGCGCCGCGCAAGCCGAAGGCCGGCGCGCACTGATCGGCCAAACGGCCCGCGTGACGCATCGCGGGCCGCTTCTCCGCTTCTCCGCTTCTCCGCTTCTCCGCTTCTCCGCCTCTGCGCCTCTGCGCCTCTGCGCCTCTGCGCCTCTCCGTCTCCCCGTCTCCCCGTCTCCCCGCACCGACGCCTAACGGCTTCGACACCTCGAATCGCGGGGCCAGCCCACAACGCTTCCGCACCGTCCTCGCCGTGCCGCTGCCCGGCCTCCCCGGCGCCTGCGCTCCGCCGCTCGCCGCCCCAACACCCGTTCCGTCGCGAACGCAGCCGTTTTTCGGTCAATTCACCGCGTTCAGACGCCTTTTTCCACGCGTCGCGCGCTTTGACGGTATGCTATTCGCCAGCCGCGCCGGCCCTGCCCGCTTCCGGGCCGCGCCCGCATCCCGTCACCCAGCAAAAAACACAAGCCACGTGGGAGATCCTATGCAGGTCAAGCTGTTCGCCGCGGCCGCGCTCGCCGCCGCCCTCGCCGCCCCCGGCCTCGCCGCCGCCAAGCCGCTCACCGTCTGCACGGAATCGAGCCCGGACGGCTTCGACGTCGTGCAGTACAACTCGCTCGTCACGACCAACGCGTCGGCCGACGTGATCTTCAACACGCTCGTGTCGTACGACGAAGCCGCGAAGAAGGTCGTGCCCGCGCTCGCCGACAAATGGGAAGCGAGCGCCGACGGCCTCACGTACACGTTCCACCTGCGCCCGAACGTCGCGTTCCAGACCACCGACTATTTCAAGCCGGGCCGCGCGCTGAACGCGGACGACGTCGTGTTCACGTTCTCGCGGATGCTCGACGATTCCAACCCGTGGCACAAGGTGGCCGGCGCGAGCGGCTTCCCGCACGCGCAGTCGATGGGCCTCGTGAAGCTCGTGAAATCGGTCACGAAGGTCGACGACAGCACCGTGAAGTTCGTGCTGAACGAACCGAACGCGACGTTCGTGCCGATCCTGACGATGGGCTTTGCATCGATCTACTCGGCCGAATACGCGGACCAGCTGCTGAAGGCCGGCAAGCAGGCCGACCTGAACGCGAAGCCGGTCGGCACCGGCCCGTTCGTGCTGAAGAGCTATACGAAGGACGCGCTGATCCGTTACGACGCAAACCCGACGTACTGGGGCACGAAGCCGAAGGTCGACCGGCTGATCTACGCGATCACGCCCGACCCGTCGGTGCGCCTGCAGAAGGTGAAGGCCGGCGAATGCCAGATCGCGCTGTCGCCGAAGCCGCAGGACGTGCTCGCCGCGAAGGGCGACAACGCGCTGAAGGTCGTGCAGACGCCCGCGTTCATGACCGCGTTCGTCGCGCTGAACACGCAGAAGAAGCCGCTCGACAACGACAAGGTGCGTGAAGCGCTGAACCTCGCGTTCGACCGCGCGACCTACCTGAAGGTCGTGTTCGACAACACCGCGACGGCCGCGAACAACCCGTATCCGCCGAATACGTGGAGCTACGCGAAGGACGTCGCGCCGTATGCGTACGATCCCGCGAAGGCGAAGCAGCTGCTCGCGCAGGCCGGCTTCCCGAACGGCTTCTCGACGACGATCTGGACGCGCCCGACCGGCAGCGTGCTGAACCCGAACCCGAAGGTCGGCGCGGAGCTGCTGCAGGCCGATCTCGCGAAGATCGGCGTGAAGGCCGAGGTCAAGGTGATCGAATGGGGCGAACTGATCAAGCAGGCGAAGCTCGGCCAGCATGACATGCTGTTCATGGGCTGGGCCGGCGACAACGGCGATCCGGACAACTACCTGTCGCCGCTGTTCAGCTGCAACGCGGTGAAGTCGGGCATCAATTTCGCGCGTTTCTGCGACGCGCAGCTCGACAAGCTGATCGCCGACGGCAAGTCGACCGCCGACCAGGCCAGGCGCGCGAAGCTGTACGAAGCCGCGCAGAAGATCATCCACGACCAGGCGCTGTGGATTCCGCTCGGCTACCCGACCGCGGCCGCGCTCACGCGTACGAGCGTGAGCGGCTACCACGTGAGCCCGTTCGGGCGGCAGAACTTCACGACGGTCGCCGTGCAGTAACGCGCCCCTCGCGCGTGGCACGCAAGCGACGGTGCGTCGGGCCGTCGCTTGCGGCCCGCGCGCCGCGCTTGCTACACTGCGCGCTCATTCCTCATACCGGACGCCAGCCAAAGTGAACAACTAAGCCTTCCCAAAATGTTTTCGCCGCCGTGCCACGCACGCCGCGCGCGAAGGTCTTCACGCATTTTCGGAGGTGCTTATGGCTGCTGCCACGCCCACCGGCGCGCTCGTCGCGCTTCATCACGTTTCCTTCCGCTTCGACGACGGCGTCACGCTGTTCGATTCGTTCGACCTTTCCATCGACCGCACGCCGACCGGCATCGTCGGCCGCAACGGCATCGGCAAGAGCCAGCTCGCGCAACTGATCGCGGGCCGCTGCGCGCCGAGCACGGGGACGATCGACCGGTCGACGCAGGTCGCCTACGTCGCGCAGCAGCACGACGATGCCGCCGCCGGCCCGCGAACCGTCGCGCAGCTCGCCGCGCTCGATGCGCCGCTCGGTGCACTCGCGCGGCTCGCCGATGGCCGCGCGGAGCCGCACGACTTCGACCTGATCGGCGATCGCTGGGATCTCGCGGAGCGGCTGCGCACCGCGCTCGACGCGGCCGGCCTGCACGACGTGCGCGCCGACACGCCCGCGCAGGCGCTCAGCGGCGGGCAGCGCGCACGCGTCGCGCTGATCGGCGCATTGCTGTCCGGTGCCGGCCTGCTCGTGCTCGACGAACCGACCAACCACCTCGACGCGCCGGGCCGCGCGTGGCTGCGCGCGGCACTCGACGGCTGGCGCGGCGGCCTCGTCATCGTGAGCCACGACCGTGCGCTGCTCGCCGACGTGCAGCGCATCGTCGAGCTGACGCCACAAGGCGCGCGCTCGTACGGCGGCAACTACGCGTTCTACCGCGCGCAGCGCGACGCGGATCAGGATGCCGCGCAAGCGGCGCTCGACAACGCGCGTGCCGAGCGCGGACGCGCGAGGCGCAGGCTCGAACAGGAACACGACACGATCCAGCGCCACGCGGCCGCGTCGCTGCGCGATGCGAAGACGGCCAACCTGTCGTCGGGCGCGAAACAAAGCCGCAAGGGCGCGGCGCGCAACATCATGGGGCAGGTCCGGCGCCACCAGAACGACTTCAAGGCGACGCTCGACGAACGCGTGCAGCAGGCGGCCGCGCGTGTCGAAGCCGATGCGCCCGTGCTGGTGTCGCTGCCGGGCACCGAGGTCAGCGCACGCCGCCAGCTGTTCACGCTCGAACACGCGCGACTGCCGTGGGGCATCGCCGGCGCCGCCGATGGGATCACGTGGTCGGCGAGCGGCCCCGTGCGCATCGCGCTGACGGGCCCCAACGGCTGCGGGAAATCGACGCTGCTGCGGATGCTCGCGGGCGAGCTCGCGCCGTGCTCGGGCACCTGCACGACGCACGTGAGCGCCGCGTATCTCGACCAGCGACTCGCGCTGCTCGATCCGGAGCGTTCGATCGTCGAACAAATTGGGCTGCTCGATACGCCGCTCGCCGAAGGCGAACTGCGCAGCCGGCTCGCGCTGCTGCAGCTCGATGCGGCGCGCGCGACGCAGCCGGCGCGTCAGCTGAGCGGCGGCGAACGGCTGAAGGCCGCGCTCGCATGCGCGTTGTGGCGCGGCACGCCCGCGCAACTGCTGCTGCTCGACGAGCCGACCAACCACCTCGATCTCGAATCGGTGCGTGCGATCGAGGCCGCACTGGCCGGCTTCCCCGGCGCGATCGTGGTCGCTTCGCACGACACCGCGTTTCTCGCGGCGCTCGACCCGACGCACACGATGCAATGGCATCGCGACGGGTGGCGCTACGAACCCGTCGCATGAGGAGAACGAAGCGGTGTCAGCCGGCGCTGCGGAACCGCAGCACGCCGTCGTCGCCCTGCTCGCGCACGAGTTCGCCCGCGAGCCACAGCAGGTTCAGGTGCGCGAGCGCCTCGCCGAGCGCGAACGTCATCTGGTGGATGTCGAGTTCGCGGCGGCGGAACATGATCGGCACGATGTCGGCCGCGCTCATCGGCTTTTCCGCGCACGCGACGCGCACTTCGGCCAGGCGCGCGTCATGGTGTTCGCGCAGTTGCGCGATGCGCGTGCGCACGCCGCGGAACGGCTTGCCGTGCGACGGCAGCACCAGCGTATCGGGCGCCATCGTCTCGTAACGGCCGAGCGACTGCAGGTACAGCGCGAGCGGATTCGCCTCCGGTTCGAGGTCGAACACGGACACGTTCGTCGAGATGCGCGGCAGCACCATGTCGCCGGAGATCAGCACGCCGTCCGCTTCGCTATGCAGCGCGCAATGTTCAGGCGAATGGCCGAAGCCGGTCACGACGCGCCACGTGCGCGCGCCGATCGTCACCGCATCGCCTTCACGCAGGCGCCGGTAGCGCGGCGGCACGGCCGGCACGAGATCCGAGTAGTAGTTGCGACGGTTGCGCAGCTTGTCGAGCGCGGCCGGATCGGTCAGCCCGTGGCGCGCGAAATGATCGGCGGCCGCCGCGCCGCCCGCGTTCGAGCCGTTGCCGGCCGCCATCAGGCAGCCGAACAGGTACTCGCCGAGCGTCATCCACAGCCGCACGTTCCAGCGGCCCTTGTCGCCGCCTTCGCACAGCCAGTTCGCGAGGCCGAAGTGATCAGGGTGGCAGTGCGTGACGAGCACCCGCAGCACGGGCAGGCCGTCGAGATGCGTGTCGAAGATCTGCTCCCAGTGCGTGCGGATCGCGTCCGACGAGATCCCGCAATCGACGATCGTCCAGCCTTCCTGCCCGTCGATCTCGTCGCGCAGCAGCCAGAGGTTGATGTGATCGAGCGAGAACGGCAGCGGCATGCGCAGCCAGCGCACGCCGGGCGCGACCTCGAACGTGTCGCCCGCGGCGGGCAGCGTGTCGGCGAAGGGGTAGTCGAGTTGGTGTTCCAGTGCGTTCATCGGTGGGGCGTCTCGTCGTTATCGGTGCGAATGCGCGCCGGCGGCAGGCCGCGGCGGGCGTCGCGTCGATTCTATCGCCGTCACGCTCGACGCGCGCCCGGCGGCCGCCGCCCCGTCAAAAAAAGTTCGTGCCAGAATCGGTTCCGTACCCGTATCTTTACGCGAAGATGCACCGAACGGCACGCAACGGCGAACAACGCGCCGATTGAAGGCCGTGGGCGCGTCACCCCGAAAGTCATTGAAACGCCGACTTGGGCGCTAAAATGGCGAGTGCTTACAGCCCCTCCCGAACGAGCCTGCACGCAATGAATCACTTCCCCAAACTGCTGTCTTCGCAGATCGGTTTCGACGTCGCGCAGACGATGCTCGAAAACTTCGACCGCCACTACCGGATCTTCCGCGACGCGGCCGTCGAAGCGAAGACGCTGTTCGAGCACGGCGACTGGCACGGGCTGCAGCGGCTTGCGCGGGAGCGGATCACGTCGTACGACGATCGCGTGAAGGAATGCGTCGAGGTGCTGGAAGACGAATACGACGCGGAAAACATCGACGACGAAGTGTGGCAGCAGATCAAGCTGCACTACATCGGCCTGCTCACGTCGCACCGCCAGCCCGAGTGTGCGGAGACGTTTTTCAATTCGGTGTGCTGCAAGATCCTGCACCGCTCGTACTTCAGCAACGATTTCATCTTCGTGCGCCCGGCGATCTCGACCGAGTATCTCGAGAACGACGAGCCGGCCGCGAAGCCGACCTACCGCGCGTACTATCCGGGCACCGACGGGCTCGCGGCCACCCTCGAGCGCATCGTCACGAACTTCCAGCTCGAGCCGGCGTTCGACGATCTCCCGCGCGACATCGGCTGCGTGATGCAGGCGATCCACGACGAATTCGGCCACTTCGACGAAGCGCCGAATTTCCAGATCCACGTGCTGTCGTCACTGTTCTTCCGCAACAAGAGCGCGTACATCGTCGGCCGCATCATCAACGCCGACCGCGTGCTGCCGTTCGCGGTGCCGATCCGCCACGTGCGTCCGGGCGTGCTCTCGCTCGACACCGTGCTGCTGCGCCGCGACCAGCTGATGATCATCTTCGGCTTCTCGCACTCGTATTTCCTGGTCGACATGGGCGTGCCGTCCGCGTACGTCGACTTCCTGTGCACGATCATGCCCGGCAAGCCGAAGGCGGAGATCTACACGTCGGTCGGCCTGCAGAAGCAGGGCAAGAACCTGTTCTACCGCGACCTGCTGCACCACCTGTCGCATTCGAGCGACCGCTTCATCATCGCGCCCGGGATCAAGGGCCTCGTGATGCTCGTGTTCACGCTGCCGTCGTTCCCGTACGTGTTCAAGATCATCAAGGATCACTTCCCGCCGCCGAAGGAAACGACGCGTGCGCAGATCATGGAGAAGTACCAGCTCGTGAAGCGCCACGACCGCCTCGGGCGGATGGCCGATACGCTCGAGTATTCGAGCGTCGCGCTGCCGCTCGCGCGGCTCGACCACGCGCTCGTGCGCGAGCTGGAAAAGGAAGTGCCGTCGCTGCTCGAATACGAGGACGACAACCTCGTGATCAAGCACCTGTACATCGAGCGCCGGATGACGCCGCTGAACCTGTACCTGCAGAACGGCACCGATACCGACATCGAGCACGGCGTGAAGGAATACGGCAACGCCGTGAAGGAGCTGATGAAGGCGAACATCTTCCCCGGCGACATGCTGTACAAGAACTTCGGCGTCACGCGCCACGGCCGCGTCGTGTTCTACGACTACGACGAGATCGAGTATCTGACCGACTGCAACGTGCGCCGCGTGCCGCCGCCGCGCAACGAGGAAGACGAGCTGTCCGGCGAACCGTGGTATACCGTCGGCCCGCACGACATCTTTCCGGAGACCTACGGGCCGTTCCTGCTCGGCGACCCGCGCGTGCGCGACGTCTTCATGAAGCATCACGCGGACTTTTTCGATCCCGCGCTGTGGCAGGCCAGCAAGGACAAGCTGCTGCAGGGTGAATTGCCCGATTTTTATCCCTACGACGCATCGCTGCGCTTCAGCGTGCGCTACCCCGAGCGCTTCGGCGCGACGGACCAGAACGACGGCGAAGGCGACGCGCAGCGCGCCGCCTGACGCCGGTTACACCGAACCCGATACCGATACCGACCCGATTTCCGTCAACGGAAGCCACACCGATGAACACCCAAGACAATCCGCTTTCTCACCTGTTCGACAACAACGAAGCGTGGGTCAAACGCAAGCTCGAAGACGATCCGCAGTTCTTCGCGCGTCTCGCCGACCAGCAGGCGCCGGAATACCTGTGGATCGGCTGCTCGGATTCGCGCGTGCCCGCGAACCAGATCATCGGCCTGCCGCCGGGCGAAGTGTTCGTCCATCGCAACATCGCGAACGTGGTCGTGCACAGCGACCTGAACTGCCTGTCGGTGATCCAGTTCGCGGTCGACATCCTGCGCGTGAAGCACATCATGGTCGTCGGCCACTACGGCTGCTCGGGCGTGAATGCCGCGCTGCTCAACCGCCGCGTCGGCCTCGCGGACAACTGGCTGCATCACGTGCAGGACGTGCGCGAGCGTCACGCGGCGCTGCTCGAGGACTGGCCGGTCGGCGAAGCGCGCTATCGCCGCCTGATCGAGCTGAACGCGATCGAGCAGGTCGTCAACGTATGCCGCACGACGATCGTCAACGACGCGTGGGCCCGCGGCCAGTCGCTCACCGTGCACGGGCTCGTGTACGGCGTGCACGACGGCCGGATGCGCAACCTCGGGATGGCCGTGTCGAACTTCGACGCGCTCGACGAGACCTACAAGCGCTGCGTGGCCGCGCTCACCGCCGGCGGCAACCATGCGCCGGACAACGACATGATCGCGGCGGACGCCGCGCGGCGGCTCGAAGGCGTCGCGCAGGCGGTCGCCGACACGCTGAAGCCGTGCGACGACGCGAAGTAACGCGCAAGCCGCCGGGCGGCCGTTGCCGCGCGGCCGCGCCCCGCATCGAACGGATCTGACACCGGTACCGCCAGGGCGGCGCCAAGCAAAGGAGCGACGGGCATGAAAACCGCATTGATCGTCGGTGCATCGCGCGGCCTCGGCCGCGAATTCGTCCGGCAATACCGGCGCGACGGCTGGAACGTGATCGCCACCGCGCGCGACGACGCCTCGCTCGACGCGCTGCGCGCGCTCGGCGCGCAAGCACATGCGCTCGACATCACGCAGCCCGAGCAGATCGCGGCGCTCGGCTGGAAGCTCGACGGCGAGCGGCTCGATGCGGCCGTGATGGTGTCGGGCGTCTACGGGCCGCGCACCGAGGGCGTCGAGACGATCACCGCCGAGGATTTCGACGCGGTGATGCATACGAACGTGCGCGGGCCGATGCAGCTGCTGCCGATCCTGCTGCCGCTCGTCGAGGACGCACGCGGCGTGCTCGCCGTCGTGTCGAGCCGGATGGGCAGCATCGCCGAGGCGACCGGCACGACCGGCTGGCTGTACCGCGCGAGCAAGGCCGCGCTGAACGACGTGCTGCGCATCGCGTCGCTGCAGACGCGCCACGCCGCGTGCATCTCGCTCCATCCCGGCTGGGTGCGCACCGACATGGGCGGCGCGCAGGCCGCGATCGATCCGGAAACCAGCGTGACCGGCATGCGCCGCGTGATCGCCGAATCCGGCGCGGACGTGTCGCAGGCAAACGGCCGTTTCTTCCAGTACGACGGCATCGAGCTGAGCTGGTAGTCAGCCGGTAGTCAGCCGACAACCGGACGTCGTTAATTCCCGTTTCGCATGATTTTGAACCGACCTGACGCGTGCCCGTGCGGCGGCGCGTCCCCCGCTCCCGCCGGCAAAGCGCCGGCGCCCCGCTACGCGGCCTGCTGCGGCCGCTTCATCGACGGCGGCGAAGCCGCGCCGAGCGCACTCGAGTTGATGCGTTCGCGGTACAGCGCGTACGTGCTCGGCGCGACCGGCTACCTGCGCGCGACGTGGGCCGCGCGCACCTGCCCGCCCGATCTCGACACCGACCCCGAAGCGCCCGACGCGCCGCGCTGGCTCGGCCTCGCGGTCAAACGCCACGCGCCGCTCGACGAACGGCACGCGGAGGTCGAATTCGTGGCCCGCTACAAGATCGGCGGACGCGCTTACCGGCTCCACGAGACGAGCCGCTTCGAGCGCGACGAGCACGGTTTCTGGCGTTACGTCGACGGCGAAGTAAGTGAACGTTGACAAATAGTTGCTGTGTCAGACGCCGGGTAATTCCCGCATTGCACAACCTGAATTTGTCGGGCTAGGATGGCCCTCAGATCAGTCATGTTGCATGGCAGGGCTTACGAATGGCGTTCAGCAAGGTATTGGTGGGATGGATGGCGGCCTGCGCGCTGTCGGCCGCTCAGGCCGGTACGCTGCCGAACGTCAATACGGGGACGGGCGCCGGCGCCAGCGGGTCGCTCGCCCATGCCGAACGCTTCGACTACGGCGATTCGAACCTGCCGCAGGTCGCCGCCGACCTGAACGAACAGATCCTCCGCATTCCGGCCGACGCATCGGGCGCCGTCACGCTCGAGGCGACGCTCTTCAAGCCGAACGGCCCCGGCCCGTTCCCGCTCGTCGTCTTCAACCACGGCAAGAACACCGGCGATCTCCATCTGCAGCCGCGCAGCCGGCCGCTCGCGTTCGCGCGCGAATTCGTGCGCCGCGGCTATGCGGTGATCGCGCCGAACCGCCAGGGCTTCGCGGGCTCGGACGGCACGTACCAGCAGGAAGGCTGCAACGTCGGCAAGAACGGCCTCGCGCAAGCGGCCGACGTCGACGCGACGGTGCGCTACATGTCGCGCCAGCCGTATGTCGATGCGTCGCGCATCGTCGTCGCCGGCACGTCGCACGGCGGCCTCGTATCGGTCGCGTACGGCACCGAAGCCGCACCGGGCGTGCGCGGCATCATCAACTTCTCCGGCGGGCTGCGCCAGGACCTCTGCGACGGCTGGCAGCGCAACCTCGTCGACGCGTTCGACCAGTACGGCGCGCACACGGCCGTGCGGTCGCTGTGGCTGTACGGCGACAACGATTCGGTGTGGACGCCCGGGCTCGTCGCGCAAATGCACGACGCGTACGTGTCGCACGGCACGCAGGCCCAGTTCATCGATTTCGGCCGCTACAAGGACGACGCGCACCGGCTGATCGTCGATCGCGACGGCGTGCCCGTGTGGTGGCCGGCCGTCAACGCGTTCCTCGCGCAGCTGAACCTGCCGACCTCGGTACGCTACGCGGTCGCGAACCCGCACGAGCCGAAAGCCACCGGCTACGCGTCGATCGACGCGGTCAACGCGGTGCCGTACGTCGACGAAGCCGGCCGTGAAGGCTATCGCCGCTTCCTGAACCAGCATCCGAGCCGCGCGTTCGCGGTGTCGTCGGAAGGCGCATGGTCGTGGGCCGAAGGCGGCGACGACCCGATGGCGCTCGCGCTCGACAACTGCGCGAAGCAGGGCGCGGGCGCGTGCCGGCTGTATGCGGTCAACGACCGGGTCGTGTGGAACACGAACACGCAGACGGCCGACAACGGCGACGCCAATACGACACGCGATATCGATACGCGCGCGCTGGCTTCGCGCTGACGGGCGGCGGCCTTCGCTGCCCCGTTTCGTTTTTCCTTTCCCCCGTTTTTCATCGCTTCGCGCACGCGCTGCATGCCGCGTTTGCGTCGGGTGCCGCGTCCGCCGTTCGCATCGTTTGCCGGCCCGAGCGCGCCCCTCGTCACCGCTTTCAGTCATTCGCCTTCCGGCCACGTTGGGGCCACAACACCCACCCGATTCGCCCCTTCGCTCCCCGATTTCTCCCCCTGCCGCATCGCCCGCCCCCCGATTTTTTTCGGTTGGGGGGTCTCACTCGAACGTCGCCATCTGCGGTCATTTCCGGACTTCTGAACCGTACCGTCCCGAGCCGCTCCGATCTGCGCCGAACTCCCGCCCAGCAAGGCTCCGCGGCCTTTGTAACCGGTAGTGCAACCCGTCGCGGAACACGCTAATCTCAGCGCGTTTCGTGTCCCGCCGCGCGGCATCCCGTCGATGCCGCGCGGCCGTTTTATCCCCCGGAGCCGCCTTGAGTACGCCAGCCACCGACGACTGGGTCGCGCGCAGCCTGCGCGCGGTCTGGCATCCCTGCACCCAGATGAAGCACCACGAGCGCCTGCCGCTCATCCCCGTCGCGCGTGGCGCGGGCGTGTGGCTGTACGACCGTGACGGCCGCCGCTATTTCGACGCGATCAGCTCGTGGTGGGTGAACCTGTTCGGCCATGCGAACCCGGACATCAACGCGGCACTGAAGGACCAGCTCGACACGCTCGAGCACGCGATGCTCGCCGGCTGCACGCACGAGCCCGCGATCGAGCTCGCGGAGCGGCTGCACGCGCTCACCGCGCGCACGCTCGGCCATGCGTTCTTCGCGTCGGACGGCGCGTCGGCCGTCGAGATCGCGCTGAAGATGAGCTTCCACGCGTGGCGCAACCGCGGTCGCGCGAACAAGCAGGAATTCGTCTGCGTGGCGAACAGCTATCACGGCGAAACGATCGGCGCGCTCGGCGTGACCGACGTCGCGCTGTTCAAGGACGCGTACGATCCGCTGATCCGCCATGCGCACGTCGTCGCGTCGCCCGACGCGCGCGGCGCGCTGCCGGGCGAAACGGCCGCCGACGTCGCAGGCCGCGCGCTCGCGGACGTGCGGCGCCTGTTCGTCGAGCGCGGCGACCGGATCGCCGCGCTGATCGTCGAGCCGCTCGTGCAGTGCGCGGCCGGCATGGCGATGCACGATCCGTCGTACGTGCGCGGGCTGCGCGCGCTGTGCGACGAATTCGGCGTGCACCTGATCGCCGACGAGATCGCGGTCGGCTGCGGCCGCACCGGCACCTTCTTCGCGTGCGAGCAGGCCGGCGTCTGGCCCGATTTCCTGTGCCTGTCGAAAGGCATCAGCGGCGGCTACCTGCCGTTGTCGCTCGTGCTCACGCGCGACGACGTGTTCGCCGCGTTCTACGACGACGACACGACGCGCGGCTTCCTGCACTCGCATTCGTACACCGGCAACCCGCTCGCGTGCCGCGCGGCGGTCGCGACGCTCGACCTCTTCGCACGCGACGACGTGCTCGCGGCGAACGCGCGCAAGTCGGCCACGCTGCGTGCCGCGCTCGCGCCGCTCGACGCACATCCGCAGGTACGCCACCTGCGCGAGCGCGGCACGCTGTTCGCGTTCGACGTCGCGCTCGACGGCGATGCGGCGCGCGGCTTCTCGCGACGCTTCTTCGAACGCGCGCTGGAACGCGAGCTGCTGCTGCGCCCGATCGGCACGACCGTGTACCTGATGCCGCCGTACGTGATGAGCGACGACGACATCGCGTGGCTCGCGCAACGCACGCGCGATACGCTCGACGCCACGCTCGCGGAGATCGCACGATGACGCACCCGCTGCTCGACACGCTGCAACGCGGCCTCGCCGATCTCGACGCCCAGGGGCTGCGCCGCGTGCGCCGCACCGCCGACACCGCGTGCGACGCGCGCATGACCGTCGACGGCCGCGAGATCGTCGGCTTCGCCAGCAACGACTATCTCGGCCTCGCCGCGCATCCGGCGCTCGTCGCCGCGTTCGCCGAAGGCGCGCAGCGCTACGGCGCCGGCAGCGGCGGCTCGCACCTGCTCGGCGGCCATTCGCGCGCGCACGCGACGCTCGAAGAGGAACTCGCGGCCTTCTCGGGCGGCTTCTCCGACGCGCCGCGCGCGCTGTACTTCAGCACCGGCTACATGGCGAACCTCGCCGCGATGACGGCGCTCACCGGCAAGCGCGCCACCGTCTTCTCCGATGCGCTGAACCACGCGTCGCTGATCGACGGCATGCGGCTGTCGCGCGCGAACATACAGGTCTATCCGCACGCGGACACGGCCGCGCTCGCCGCGCTGCTCGACGCATCGGATGCCGAAACGAAGCTGATCGTCAGCGACACCGTGTTCAGCATGGACGGCGACATCGCGCCGCTCGCCGAACTCGTCGCGCTGGCCGAGCGCCATGGCGCGTGGCTCGTCGTCGACGACGCACACGGCTTCGGCGTGCTCGGCCCGCAGGGCCGCGGCGCGCTCGCGGCCGCCGCGCTGCGTTCGCCGCATCTCGTGTACGTCGGCACGCTCGGCAAGGCCGCCGGCGTCGCGGGCGCATTCGTGATCGCGCACGAGACGGTAATCGAATGGATGATCCAGCGCGCGCGCAGCTACATCTTCACGACGGCCGCGCCGCCGGCCGTCGCGCACGCGGTATCGGCGAGCCTGAAGGTGATCGCGGGCGACGAAGGCGATGCGCGGCGCGCGCATCTCGCCGCGCTGATCGAACGCACGCGCGCGCTGCTGCGCAATACGCGCTGGCAGCCGGTCGATTCGCACACGGCCGTGCAGCCGCTCGTGATCGGCAGCAACGACGCGACGCTCGCGGCGATGCGCGCGCTCGACGCGCACGGCCTGTGGGTGCCCGCGATCCGGCCGCCGACGGTGCCCGTCGGCACGTCGCGGCTGCGCGTGTCGCTGTCGGCCGCGCATTCGTTCGACGATCTCGCGCGGCTCGAAGCCGCGCTGGTCGAAGCCAGCGAGGGAGCCGCAGCCTCCGCTGACGCGGCCCCGCGGGAGACGGAACCGCCCCCACGCTCACTTCGTGAGCTGCCCCCCGAGGGGGCTGCAGCCTCCCTTGGGGCGGCCCGGCGGGAGACTGCGGCATGACCGCCCCGCTTTCGCTTTTCGTCACGGGCACCGACACCGAAATCGGCAAGACCTTCGTGTCGGCCGCGATGCTGCACGGCTTCGCACGGCACGGCCTGCGTGCCGCCGCGCTGAAACCCGTCGCGGCCGGCGCATATGAACGCGACGGCGTGTGGCGCAACGAGGACGCCGACCAGCTCGACGCGGCCGCGAACGTCGTGCTGCCGCCCGAGCTGCGCACGCCGTTCCTGCTGAAGGCACCGGCCGCGCCGCATATCGTCGCCGCGCGGGAAGGCGTGACGCTCGACATCGACACGATCGTCGCGTGCCATCGCGAAGCGCTGACGCGCGCGGATATCGTCGTCGTCGAAGGCGCCGGCGGCTTCCGCGTGCCGATGAACGACACGCAGGACATGGCCGATCTCGCGGTCGCGCTCGGCGTGCCGGTCGTGCTCGTCGTCGGCGTACGGCTCGGCTGCATCAGCCATGCGCTGCTCACCGCCGATGCGATTCGCCAACGCGGCCTCAAGCTCGCCGGCTGGGTCGCGAACCACGTCGACCCGGCGATGTCGTTCCCCGACGAGAACGTCGCGACGATGCGCGACTGGCTCGCCCGCGAGCACGGCGCGCCGCTGCTCGGCCGCATTCCGCACATGAGCCCGGCCGCCCCCGAATCCGCCGCGGCGATGCTCGACATCGCCGCGCTCGTCGATACGCTGCGCGCCGCGCGGCATTGACCCGACAGAAACAGATCCCCCGATCCCTCATCCCCGACCAGGACAGGAAAACGATATGACCCAAGCCCAGACCGCCGCCACCGTGCAACCCGACGCGATTCCCGTGGCCGCTCCGGCCTCGCAACGCTGGCGCGTCGCCGACGTCGTCGCGCTGTTCGAACTGCCGTTCAACGACCTGATCTTCCGCGCGCAGCAGGTGCACCGCGAGCACTTCGATGCGAACGCGGTGCAGCTGTCGACGCTGCTGTCGATCAAGACGGGCGGCTGCGAGGAAGATTGCGGCTACTGCTCGCAGTCGTCGCACCACGACACGGGCCTGAAGGCCGAGAAGCTGATGGACGTCGACGCGGTGCTGGATGCCGCCCGCGCGGCGAAGGCGAACGGCGCGAGCCGCTTCTGCATGGGCGCCGCGTGGCGCAACCCGAAGGAGCGCCACATGCCGGCGCTGACCGAGATGGTGCGCGGCGTGAAGGAGCTCGGCCTCGAGACCTGCATGACGCTCGGCATGCTGGAAGATGAACAAGCGCAGGAACTCGCGAATGCGGGCCTCGACTACTACAACCACAACCTCGACACGTCGCCGGAGTTCTACGGCCAGGTGATCTCGACGCGCACCTACCAGGATCGCCTCGACACGCTCGACCGCGTGCGCGACGCCGGCATCAACGTGTGCTGCGGCGGCATCATCGGGATGGGCGAATCGCGCCGCGAACGCGCGGGCCTGATCTCGCAGCTCGCGAACCTGAACCCGTATCCGGATTCGGTGCCGATCAACAACCTCGTCGCGATCGAAGGCACGCCGCTCGAAGGCACCGCGCCGCTCGACCCGTTCGAATTCGTGCGCACGATCGCGGTCGCGCGGATCACGATGCCGAAGGCCGTCGTGCGCCTGTCGGCCGGCCGCGAACAGCTCGACGACGGGCTGCAGGCGATGTGCTTCCTCGCCGGCGCGAACTCGATGTTCTACGGCGACCAGCTGCTGACGACGAGCAACCCGCAGTCGCAGAAGGATCGCGCGCTGTTCGAGCGCCTCGGCATCCGCGCGAGCGACGCGGACGCGATGTCGGCGAACGCGTAAGCGGAGCGGCCGTCGAGCCGGATCTGCAAACGGAAAAGCCGGGGCATGCCCCGGCTTTTCTTCACCCGATCGTCTGCACCGCGTTGCCCTGCGCGTCGCGGATCACGGTCTTCTCGACCCGCCAGCGCACGCCGTCGAGCCCATCGACCGCATACTCGCCGGCGCGCGGCTGCAGCGTGCGCGCCAGCGCCTGCACCGTCGCGTCGGTAAGCCGCAGCGTCAGCGTGCCATCCTCGTCGGTCACGCCATTCGCGTCGTCGTGCACGAACCGCACCGCGCCATCGTGGCCGACCAGCCGAAATGGCCGGTCGAACGGCAACCGCAGCGGCAGCAGCGTGACAAGTTCGTCCACCTGCCGTGCGCCGACGATGATCTCGATCACGGGCGCACGCAAGAGCCGCTTGCGCGTTTCCCATCCGAGCACGTCGGTGAACAGGTACCCGCTCGACGAGCCGTCGCGCTGCGTACCGGCGTCGACCTGGGCGCGCACGTCCGCGCGCTCGAGCAGCGACGCGCGCCCGAGATCGGTCACCCAGAGCGGCATATGCGGCAGCAGCGTGTCGAGCAGCGCGCGCGTGCGCCAGCGCTTCGCGGCGCGCTCCTCGTCGAGCGTCAGTCCGACGACCTGCAGGAACGCCAGGCGTCCGTGCTGCGTATCGATCGCCGGCAGCTCCGGATCGAAGGCGAAACCCATCGAGCAAAGCTGCGTGCCGGTATCGAGCGCGATCGGGCCGTTGGCCGTCATCCAGTGACCGTCGTCGAACGCGTTGCCGCTCTCGAACACGTAGCGCGCGAGGTTCTGCAGGAAGCTGAACACCCAGCGCGGCGGCTCTGCGTCGGTGTCGCCGCATGCGACACGCATCGTCAACTCGAATCCGAAGCCGCTGACGGCCGGATCGTCGGACTCCTTCGCATACAGTTCGCTCAACCCGTACGTGACGAAATGCCAGTGCGGGACGGGCTCCGCGCGCTTCCACACGCTGATCCCGTCGAGCGGATCGGGGCCGCCGAGCCGCCACTTGACCAGCGTGCCGTAGTGCTTCGGCTCCTGGCCCGGATAGAGGCGTGCGAGCGTGCCGTCGATCGCGTCCCAGCCTGGCGCGGCGTCATCGTCCGCGCTGCCCCGCTCGTCGTGTGTTGCGTCGGTCATGTGGCCCTCTCTCGCGATTCATGTTCCGTTTCGTGGTGCCGGCGCACGCAGCAGCGGCCGCTACCGCGCGCCTCACACGTGCGACGCGGCCCCGTCGATGGTCGCACGCACCTTCGCGACGAGCAGTTCGTCGACCGGTGCCAGCACCTCGCCGCGCGGCCGCACGCCCGAGCCGAAATGCACCGCGCGCACGCCGGTCGCGCGCACGAAATCGCCAACCGCATCGACCGTGAGCCCCGAGCCGGCCAGCACCGTGCAGGTCGAGCCTGCTGTCTGCCGCACCAGCCGCGTGATCGTCGCGACCGCGTCGAGCACCGACGGATGGCCGCCCGACGTCAGCACCGACGTGACGGCCGGCACGCGCAGCAGCGCGTCGAACGCGGCGTTGAGATCGCGCGACACGTCGAACGCGCGGTGGAACGTCAGCGCGCGGCCGTCCGCCGCGGCCGCGATGCGGGCCAGCGCGCCCAGATCGACGTCGCCGCGCGCGTCGAGCGCGCCGAACACGACGCCGTTCGCACCGGCCGCGACGGCCGCGCGCACGTCGCGCTCGATCACGCGCAGGTCGTCGGCGTCGTAGACGAACGACCGGCTGTGCGGCCGCACGATCACGTTGACGGGAATCGGCACGGCGGCCACGACGGCTTCGATCAGGCCGACGCTCGGCGTCAGCCCGCCTTCGGTGATCGCGGTCACGAGTTCGAGGCGGTCGGCACCCGCGCGAGCGGCGGCCTTCGCGTCGCCGACGGTCGTGGCGATCACTTCGAGGAGGATGGAAGAAGCGGCGTTTCGGCTCATGGGCGGCCCGCGAATCGTCAGGACAATTCGCGCATCCTAGCCGAGCCGCGCGACGGGCGCCAGCGTGACGGGCGCCCCGCCGTCAGCGGCGCCCCGTCAGTTCCGTCGCGAGTCGCACCGTCAGCCGCGCCGCGCGAGCCACACGCCGACGAGCGCGGACAGGCCGGTCACCACGGCGCCGGGCGCGAACCGGAACATCCGCGCGTTCACGTCGACGCCCTGCTGCTGCATCACGTCGACGATCCCCGGCGCCAGCAGGAGCGTCACCCAGCCGATCATCCCGAACGCGGTGGTCGCGGACGCGACGAGCAGTGCGATGCCCGCGCCGCGCGCGCGCGGCCGGAACACGCCGGCGAACGCGCCCACGGCCAGGAACACGGCCGACAGCACGAACAACACGGCGACGAACACGAGCATCGCGCGCGTATGGCCGAGCTTCATGAACGCCATCATCTACGCGGTGATCACGCACATGCCCGCGATCGCGAACAGCACGATCGCGAGCGCGTTGCGCACGACGCTCATGCGCTCGCCTGGCGGAAATACGCGGTCGCGGGGCGCCGGAACAGCAGGTAGACGAACAGGGCGAACAGCAGGAAGCCGGGGATCAGCACCGCGAACATCGACGCCGGCATGTTGACGAACGAGAACGCGAAACCGAACACGGCCGTCACGATATAGGCCTTGCGCGACCATTCGCGGCCCTTGAGGATCGCGATGCCGATCACGACATTCACGGCTTCGATGAGCACGCTGATGCCGAGCGTCGCCCAGACGGGCAGCAGGTAGTGCGACAGCAGCGCCTGGGTGGTCGGCATGCCGATCGTGAATGGCGTATAGATGCACGTGATCGCGTTGGTCACGATGATGATCCACGCGAGAATGGTCAGCGAAATCGGTCTTTTCATTGTGTTTTCCTTGTTATTCGCCGCCATGGTGGCCCCCGGGACGGCGCGCCCGCGGTCACGATGGCCGCGGTCGCGCCATTGTCGGGGAAGCGCGGGGCGAGCGCAACGGGCCGCCCGCGCCGGCCCGGATCGCCCTGCTCGCCGCCTGCGGTGCGCGCGTCGCTAGCCGGCGTCCGCTTCGTCGTCGGCCCAGTCGATATCGCCGCACAGCACGCGCTGCGTATCGCCGACGCGCACGGCCACCGACAGCGTCACGCACGGCTGCGCCTCGTTGATCGACAGGTACGGCCGCGTGACCTGCACCCGCCCCGGCTCGGCGATTGCCGAGCGGAAATACGGCCGGCGCAGCCAGTTCGCGCCCTGTGCGTCCGCCAGCGGCGAAAAGCGTGCCTCGGCGAGCGCGCGGTCGGCGCGCAGCACGACGTTGCGGCCCGACTGGCGGCCGTGCGCGTCGAGCAGGAAGCAGCGCGCGGCCGCGTCGAGCGCGAGGAAGTTCCAGCACACCTCGTCGAGCGGCTCGCCGGCCGCGAGGCGCTCGGCCGCGCGTTCGAACGCGCGCAGGTACGGCGCGAGCCGCTGCGCATCGCGCCGCTCGCGCGCCTCGGTCTGCTGGCGAAAACGCTCGGTCAGCTCGCCGATGCAGCCCGTCGCGGCCGCGCTGTCGGGCAGCCCCGGCGCCGGCCGGCCGAAGTAGTAGCCCTGCACGAAATCGGCCTCGCACGACAGCGCGATCTGCGCCTCGTGCTCGGTCTCGATCCCCTCGACGAGCACCAGCTTGCCGGCCTCGTGCAGCAGCGTCACGAGCCCGTGCAGGATCGCGGTGAGCCCGGTGCGGTGCGCCGCGTGCGACAGCATGATCCGGTCGAGCTTCACGATGTCCGGGTTCAGTTGCCAGATCCGCTCGAGATTCGAGTGGCCCGCGCCGAAATCGTCGAGCGCGATCAGGAAACCGTGCGTGCGGAATTCGCGCACGGCCTCGGCCAGCCGCTCGACGTCCTCCGCGCGCTGCTCGAGCACTTCGAGCACGATGCGGCGCGGCGGCATGCCGAGCCGCTTCAGGTTCGCGAGCAGCGCGGCCGCCTGGAACGGGTCGGTGAGCACCCCCGGATGCACGTTGAGGAACAGCCACTCGCGCTCGGCGCCGAGCAGCGCGAAGTTCTCGAGATGCAGCGCCTGCGCGAGCCGGTCGAGCTGCAGCAGTTCGCCCTGGCGCGCGGCTTCGCCGAACACGTCGAGCGGTGACACCGCGCGGTCGAGCGCATCGTGCGCGCGCAGCAGCGCCTCGTAGCCCACCGCACGCTGGTGCGACAGGCTGAAAATCGGCTGGAACACGGTCGTGAGCGTCAGGTCGCGGTGCTGCGTCGCCAGACGTTCGAGGCCGGAACTCACCTCCCGCTCGAACCGGTACGGCGATGCAGCGGCCGGACGCTCCTGTTGCACGATCGTCATGCCTTCCTCCTGGTAATGCCTTCGAACGCGGCGCCCGGCAAGGCGAACGGCGCGTGCAATGTCATGGTTGGACCCTCGGTTGCCCGGTCGAAGCCGGACGGTTGACCAGCATCAAGCAAGCTCCGTGCAAGGCGCGTAGAACCCATGCGCCGCGCGGGCTCACCGGGCCGCCGCACCACCGTGGCACACGCGCGACGCACCAGTTTCGTGCGCACGCACCGGCCGCTCGAACGCACCCGTCACGCTGTCACGCTACACTCCGTACGATCGTTTCATTCCCCGTATTCGCCGTATCGATGGAAATCGTCTTCACCGTCCTGATCCTGCTGCTGACCGTCGCGCTGTCCGGCGCCGTCACGCGCATCCTGCCGTTCCAACTGCCGTTGCCGCTGATGCAGATCGCCTTCGGCGCGATGCTCGCGTGGCCGAAGCTGAACCTGCACGTCACGTTCGATCCCGAAATCTTCATGCTGCTGTTCATTCCGCCGCTGCTGTTCGCGGACGGCTGGCGGATTCCGAAGCGCGAGCTGTACCTGCAGCGCCGCGCGATCCTGATGCTCGCATTCGGGCTCGTGTTCATGACGGTACTCGCAGTGGGCTACTTCGCGCACTGGCTGATACCCGAGTTGCCGCTGCCGATCGCGTTCGCGCTCGCGGCCGTGCTGTCGCCCACCGACGCGGTCGCGCTGTCGGGCATCGCAGGAAAGGGCCGGATTCCGCCGCAGCTGATGCACATCCTCGAAGGCGAAGCGCTGATGAACGACGCGTCGGGCCTCGTCGCGCTGAAATTCGCGATCGCGGCCGCGCTGACGGGCATGTTCTCGCTGCGCGATGCGTCGGTCACGTTCGTGATCGTCGCGGCCGGCGGCCTTGCGACGGGCGCGATCGTGTCGTGGGCGTTCAGCGCACTGTCGACGCGCTTCCTGAACGCCGAGCAGGAAGGCGATCCGGCCCCCGGCATCGTGATGACGCTGCTCGTGCCGTTCGCGGCCTACCTGTTCGCCGAGCACCTCGAGCTGTCGGGCGTGCTGGCGGCCGTGTCGGCCGGGATGATGATGAATTACACGAGCTTCTCGCGCAAAAGCACCGTTGCATCGCGCGTGCGCGCCGAAAGCACGTGGGCGATGATCGAGTTCGTGTTCAACGGCATGGTGTTCATCATGCTCGGGCTGCAGCTGCCGCACATCATCGGCCGCACGCTCGTCGACGCGCACCACACGAGCGACGCGCTCGTCGGCCGGATGATCTTCAACGTCTGCGCGATGATGCTCGCGCTGTACGCGATCCGCTTCCTGTGGGTCTGGCTGCTGCGCTGGTTCGCGAGCCGTCGCGCCGCGCGCCAGGGCCTCGCCGGCACGATGGCCGGCACCCGCACGATCGCGGTGATGACGGTCGGCGGCGTGCGCGGCGCGGTCACGCTCGCCGGCGTGCTGTCGATTCCGGTCGCGCTGTCCGACGGCGTGCCGCTGCCGGGCCGCGACACCGCGGTCTTCATCGCGTCGGCGGTGATCCTCGGCTCGCTCGTCGTCGCGGTGATCGGCCTGCCGCTGCTGCTGCGCGGCGTGCGTTCGTCGCGCAGCCCGCTCGGCGACGAGGAACGCGCCGCGCGCGCGGCCGCCGCGCAGGCCGCGATCCGCGCGATCGACTCGTCGCACGACGCGATCTCGGCCGATCTCGACGAATCGGGCGCCGCGCGCTGCGCGGATATCTCCGCACGCGTGATGGACCAGTACCGCCGCCGCCTCGCGACGCTCGCCGAGGACGGCCCCACGCCGCGCGCCGAAGCGAAGCAGGCCGAAACGATGGAACTGCAGATGCGGATCGCGGCCGTGCGCGCGGAACGCACCGCGCTCTACCGGCTGCGCAGCGACAGCAAGATTTCCGACGAGACGCTGACGAAACTGCTGCGCGAGATCGACCTGTCGGAAACGGCGCTGTCGACGCGCAAGAAAGGCATTCTCTGACGGACGGCCGCCGCTGCCGGTGCGCAGCCGCCGCTCATGAAAAAAAACGGCGACGCACCAGCGTCGCCGTTTTCACATCCGCCCGAGCGCGCGTTACTTCGCGACCACGACCGGAATCCCCTTCAGCATGCCCGCGCCCTTCATCTCGTCGAGCGCATGCTGCACGGCCGCGCTCGTCGCCGCGTCGATGCCGAGCTGCAGTGCGAGCTCGCGCTCCGCGCGCTTCACGCCGGCCAGGTTGCGCACCTTCACGTGACCGAAGCCGCGCACGCGGGCATGCAGGTCGGCCAGTTGCGCGACCAGCGCCGCATTGCCGGCCGTCATCGCGGCGAGCGCCCGTGCGAGCGTCGTCTCGTAGTCGTCGGCGAGTGCGCGTTCCATCTTGCGCTCGACGGTGCGGCCGAACGGGTCGAGCCACGTGCCGCGCAGGCTGCGCACGCGCGCCAGCACGCCGAACACCGGCCACATCCACTGGCCGAACACGCGCTTCTTCGGCACGCTGCCGTCGCTGCCGGCCTTCGCGACCGTCGGCGGCGCGAGGTTGAACTTCACGCGATAGGCCTGCCCCGGCACGCCTTCGAACTGCGCTTCGAGCGCCGTGCGGAACGCGTCGTCCGTGTACAGCCGCGCGACCTCGTATTCGTCCTTCACCGCGAGCAGCCGGTAGAACGTCGTCGCGACCGCGCGCGTGAGCGCCTCGTCGCCCTTCGCACGCGCCGCGCTCACGAGCGCACGGTAGCGCTCGACATAGCGGGCGCCGCCGTACGCTTCGAGACGCGCCTCGCGATCGGCGATCAGCTCGGCGAGCGTCTCCGGCGCGGCATGCGCGGCCACCGTGTGGCGCGCGTTCCACAACGCCTCGAGGCCCGCCGCGTCGCCGGCCGCCATCCGGCCGATCGAGAACGCGAGCTTGTTCATCGGCACCGCGACGTTGTTCAGCTCGATCGCGCGCATCATCGCCGCGAGCGACACCGGCACGAGGCCGAGCTGCCATGCATAACCGAGCATCAGGATGTTCGCGCCGATCGAGTCGCCGAGGAACTTCGCGGCGAGCGCCTGCGCGTCGCAGCTCGACAGGTAGCCGTCGCCGGCCGCGTGACGCATCTTCTCGAGCAGCGCGTCCGCATGCAGGTTCGCGTCGGGGTTCTGCACGAACGATGCATTCGGGATCCGGTGCGTATTGACGACGATCCGCGAACGTTCGTGACGCACCGTCTGCAACGCCTCGGCGCTCGCGCCGACGACCATGTCGCACGCGAGCAGCACGTCGGCCTGCTGCGTGTCGATGCGCACCTGGTTCAGCCACCGGTCGCTCGACGCGATCCGCACGAACGACAGCACCGAGCCGCCCTTCTGCGCGAAGCCCATGAAGTCGAGCACCGACGCGCTCTTGCCTTCGAGGTGCGCGGCCATGCTGATCAGCGCGCCGACCGTCACGACGCCCGTGCCGCCCACGCCCGTCACGAGCATGTCGAACGGCGCCGCGTCGAGATGCGTCGCGGGCACCGGCAGCGCATCGACGCGCGCGGCGAGCGCGGCTTCGTCGAATGCGGCACCGGCGGCCTTCTTCAGCGCCGCGCCTTCGACCGTCACGAAGCTCGGGCAGAAGCCGTTCACGCACGAATAGTCCTTGTTGCACGACGACTGGTCGATGCGGCGCTTGCGGCCGAGCGGCGTTTCGAGCGGTTCGACCGACAGGCAGTTCGACTGCACGCCGCAGTCGCCGCAGCCTTCGCACACCGCGTCGTTGATGAACAGGCGCTTGTCCGGGTCGGGGAATTCGCCCTTCTTGCGGCGGCGGCGTTTCTCGGCCGCGCAGGTCTGGTCGTAGATCAGCACGGTGACGCCCGGCGTCTCGCGCAGCTCGCGCTGCACCGTGTCGAGTTCGCTGCGGTGATGGAACGTCGTGCCTTTCGGGAACAGCCCGTGGTGACCGTCGTACTTCTCCGGTTCGTCGGACACGACGACGAAGCGCGACACGCCTTCCGCCTCGACCTGCCGCGCGATCTGCGGCACCGAGATGCTGCCGTCGACCGGCTGGCCGCCCGTCATCGCGACCGCGTCGTTGTAGAGGATCTTGTACGTGATGTTCGCTTTCGCGGCGACCGCCTGGCGGATTGCGAGGATGCCCGAGTGGAAGTAGGTGCCGTCGCCGAGGTTCTGGAACACGTGCTTCGTGTTGGTGAACATCGCGTGCGCGGCCCAGTCGACGCCCTCGCCGCCCATCTGGATCAGCCCCGTCGTGTCGCGCTCCATCCACGACGCCATGAAGTGGCAGCCGATGCCGGCCTGCGCGATCGAGCCTTCCGGCACCTTCGTCGACGTGTTGTGCGGGCAGCCCGAGCAGAAGTACGGCGTGCGCTTCACGGCATCCGCCTCGTTCGACAGGATCTGCGGCGCGACGAGATCGACGACGCGCTCGCGGCGGTCGAGCGCCGGCTTGTGGCGCGCGAGCCATTCGGCGAACACGGGCAGGATGCGCGACGGGCGCAGCTCGCCAAGCTCGGACAGCAGGCAGGCGCCTTCGGCATCGTGCTTGCCGAGCACGCGCGGGCGCGCGCCCTCGGTGCGGTTGTACAGATAGTCCTTGATCTGCTGCTCGATGACCGGGCCCTTCTCCTCGATCACGAGCACTTCGGCGAGCCCGTCGACGAAGGTCTCGATGCGCGTCATCTCCAGCGGATACGACAGGCCGACCTTGTAGATCCGCACGCCGGCCGCGTCGAGGTCGGCCACCGTCAGGTCGAGGCGGCGCAGTGCTTCCATCAGGTCGAGGTGCGCCTTGCCGCAGGTCACGATGCCGACATTCGCCTGCGCGCTCGGCGCGATCCACTTGTCGATGCTGTGGGTGCGCGCGAAATGGCGCACCGCGTCGAGCTTCGCGGCAAGGCGCGCTTCGATCGTCAGGCTCGGCAGGTCCGGCCAGCGGTTGTGCAGGCCGCCCGCCGGCGGCGTGAAGCCTTCAGGCGCCGGCCAGTGCGTCTGCAGCGCGTCGAGGTCGACGGTCGAGCCCGACTCGACCGTTTCGGAGATCGCCTTGAAACCGACCCACGCGCCCGAGTAGCGCGACAGCGCCCAGCCGTACAGGCCGAATTCGAGCATGTCGGCGATGTTCGCCGGGTTCACGACCGGCATGTGCCACGCGATCATCGCGAAGTCGCTCTGGTGCGGCATCGACGACGACACGCAGCCGTGGTCGTCGCCCGCGACGACCAGCACGCCGCCATGCGGCGACGAACCGTACGCGTTGCCGTGCTTCAGCGCGTCGCCCGCGCGATCGACGCCCGGGCCCTTGCCGTACCACATCGCATACACGCCCTCGACCGTGCGCTCGGGATCGGCCTCGACGCGCTGCGTGCCGAGCACGGCCGTGCCGCCGAGTTCCTCGTTGATCGCGGGCAGGAAGCGCACGCCGCCGGCATCGAGCAGCTTCTTCGCCTTCCACAGCTGCTGGTCGACCATGCCGAGCGGCGAACCGCGATAGCCGCTGACGAAGCCGGCCGTGTTGAGCCCCTGTTCGGCGTCGACCGTGCGCTGCATCAGCAGCAGGCGGACCAGCGCCTGCGTGCCGGTCAGGAAGATCCGGCCGCGCGTCGCGGTCAGGTTGTCGGTCAGGCGGTAGTCGGACAAGGCGGGCGTGCCATCGACGGGCAAGCGGGCGGTCATGGGGGAAGTCTCCTGATTGTGCTGTTCTGGGCTGCGCGGCAGGCGTCGGACGACGCGTGGGGCACGGCAGCGAATGGCTCTATTTTTTCGCGCGCAGCCGAGAATGTTTTTTCTCATCTTGCTCGGACGGAGCTGTAGCGAGAAAAACTGCGCAGGTTTTTGACCGAATTTGAGATAGTTCTCGCGCGCGGCGGCCGGGCGAGATGGGCGACGTGTCGGGGCAGACGGGCTGTTTGCCGGGAACGCGCGGGATTGCCCGACGACGGCCCGGGTATGCGGCGGTTGACGCTCGCGCCCCGTGTGACAAGGGTTTCGGCGGGTGGAGGCGGTCACGCTCACCGTTGAAATGCACAGCGTTCCGATTGGGCGGCGGCGCGGGATGTCCACAATCCCGCTCTCGTGCTCACCATTCGATTGCACAGGGTTTCGAGTGGCGCAGGGGCCGGGATATCCACACCGTTCTCGGCATGCGGCACGCTCGAGTGCCGACGCTCACCGTTGAAATTCACAGCGCGGCGAGTGGGTTTCGGCGATGGATATCCACACCGGAAATGGCGCATGACGCCGATCCGGCGTTCACCCTCACCGATCGAATACACAGGGGCGCGACTGGGTTTGTCGGCCGGTGTCTCGCCCGGACAGGCAGGCCGGAACCCGCATGCGGCACAATCGCGGGCTCGCGCTCACCGTTGCAATACACAGGGCTTCGAGTGGCTGCCATGGCGGTTATCCACGTCCGATCCGGCAGAACCGCCCACCACGCGGGCACCCTCACCGTTGAAAACCACAGCGCTTCGAGTGATCCGGCGCGCGGGATATCCACATGGGCAAGAATCCGCCGGGCGACAGCGGGTGCGCCCCGGAAGGCGCCGCCGGCCGGCATTCCGCGCCGGAAGGGGCTCATCGGTCGGTCGAGCGCTGATGCTCACCGTCGCAGCGCTTCGAGTAATCGGGAACGCAGGATATCCACATGGACGAGAATCCGCCGAGCCATGGCGGAGGGCCTGGAAGCGCCACCGCGCCGGCGGCATTCCGTGCCAGAAGCGGCTCATCGGCCAGTCGAGCGCTGATGCTCACCGTCGAAATACACAGTGCCGCGAGTCGTTTCGGCTGCCGGATATCCACACGGGAGCCCGCGCTATCTTCGCTCACATGCTCGCGTGCGAGCCGGATGTGCACGACGCTTCAGGTGGTGTTGGCTTGGGCTTGAGCGGCCGAATGATCGCATGCTGGTGCGCTGACCGCCTATCGCGTGTCGATGCGCGCCTTTGCGGGCACGTCGAGTCGCTCGCGAACGCGGCGATGCGCGGCAAAATCGGCGCATTGCAGACCATTCCACCGCGCTCACCGTTAGAATGCACGGCCCTTCGGGTGGCAGCCGATGCCGGGATATCCACGTCGCGGCGCATCCGCGGTTCGGCCACGATGCGCGCGTTCGGCTAGAATGCGCGGCGCGCCGAACCTCGGCAAAAGTCAGGAAACCCCGCCGGGAAAGGCGCGCCGCGGGATCGGCGCCGACCCTCACCGTCGAATTCCACAGCATTTCGCCTCGTTCCGCGGGCGAGTTGTCCACAACCCGCTTCATGCACTTCGCATCATCCGGCGACCCTCACCTGTGAAATCCACAGGGCGCCGAGTCGTTTCGGCGTGAGGATATCCACATCCGATCGCACTGCGCGGCCTTCGTCGAAACATCGGCAGGCGCGGCCCGAGCCTCCACCGGCGGCTATCGGGCAGACACCGGAAAGCCCCGTCCGGACGGCCTCGACGGCACCCTCACCATTCAAATGCACAGCGTTTCGAGTCGCCTCGAGGGTCGGTTATCCACATCCGTCCGGCCAGACTGCTTCGAACGGGCACGCGCCCTCGTGCTGCGTCATTCGGCAATCGACCGGATGACCGCTGCCGGATTACCGCCAACCAGCACATTCGGCGCAACATCCCGCGTGACGACGGCCCCGGCCGCGACCACCGAGTTCTCGCCCACCGTCACACCGCCGACGATCGTCGCGCCGGCGCCGATCCATACGTTGCGTTCGATCACGATCGGCTTCGCGACGACGAAATCGCGCCGCCGCGAAGGTTCGACGGGATGGCCCGACGTGATGAGACTGACGTTCGGCCCGATCATCACGTCGTCGCCGATCGCGAGTCCGCCCAGGTCGTAGAACGTGCAGTTCTGGTTGACGAACACGTTGCGACCGAGCTTCATGCCGGTGCCGCCCGTCGCATGGAACGGCGGGATCAGCACGAAGCCGTCGTCCACCGGCGTGCCGATCAGTTCGCCGAACAATGCGCGGACTTCCGCGGCATCGTCGAATGTCAGGCGGTTGATCCGCGCGGCGATCGCCATCGCCCGCTTGATCTCGGCCACCATCGCCGCCGACTCCGGCGTTCTTCCCGGAATGATCGTGGTGCGATCGTCGTTTGCCATGCGTGAGTTGTCTCCCATGATTTCCCTGTTTCGTGTCGTATCGGCGAATGCGGCCGGATGCGAGTCTTGCCGTGCGCACGGGCACTGCGGGCGTCACGACGCCGGGCAAGTGACGCTGGCTTGCGCCGGAATTTTTCATCGTGTTTATAACTAGTATGAATATGACTAGTTATTAGCTTACTTCCTTGTCGCATCGAGCTTTGCCCGGTTTTCCACTCGAAACGCCACGCGTCCGGCCATCATTCGCAGATAGTCGCCGCTCGCCGGGCGCCCCTGGCCGGGCGCCCCTGTCCGAACCTCCGGCGCTCGGGTACGCTTGAGCATCCACCGGACCGACGGCTGCACCCAATCACGGAGGCACGATGAAGCTCTACTACTGGCCGAAGACCCGGGCATTCCGGGCGCTGTGGATGCTCGAAGAGCTCGGTGTGGTGTACGAACTCGTGCCGATCGACCTGCGCTCGCATGAACAGGGCAGCGACGCGTTCGTGCAGGTCAACCCGATGGCCAAGCTGCCCGCGCTCGACGACGGCAGCGTGCCGTTCGCCGAATCGGGCGCCGTGCTGCTCTATCTCGCCGACCGCTGCCCGGGTGCCGGGCTCGGCATCGCGCCCGACGATCCGCTGCGCGGCCGCTTTCTCCAATGGATGTTCTTCACGCCGACCTGCCTCGAACCGGCGATGGCCGAAAAATTCACCGGCGCGTCGGGCAATCCGGTCGCATTCGGCTGGGGCAACATCACGCGCGTGCAACGCGCACTCGCGCAAACGCTCGCCCATCATCCATGGCTCGTCGGCGACCGCTTCACCGCGGCCGACCTGCTGCTCGCCAGCACGCTGAAGATCGCGTTCGACGCGCATCTGCTGCCGCACGAAGGCGTGCTCGGCGACTACGTCGCGCGCGCCGAGGACCGCGACGCATTCCGCCGCGCGGTCGCGATCGAACAGCGCGAAGCGGCGCGCCTGCTGCATGCGTGACGCGTCGCGCGCGGGCGGTGCCGCCAGCCGCCCGCGGGCGTACCTACGCAGCCGGGCCCGGCGCCGCTGCGTCGGCATCGACCACCGCGCCCGGCGAGCCGCGCTCGTCGGTATCGGTGTCGACCGGCACGACTTCATGAAAATGCGTGTAGTCGATGTGCGTGATGCCGTCTTCGTCGTGCATCAGGTCGACATAGCGGTGACGCCAGCGGATTTCGCCATGCACCCACGTGTGACGCGCCTGCATCACCTGCGCGGTCGTCTCGTCCGAGCCTTCGATCGTGATCAGCAACGACGCGTCGCGCGCGGCGAGCGATTCGGGCGTCTCGCCGAACAGCGCGCTCGATTCGTCGATCACGTGCATCAGGTTCCAGCCGAGCAGGAAAATCGGGTGCTCGCTGCGCACGAGCGGCAGGTCGTGGATCTTGCGCAGCGTGTAGCCCTCGTGCGTGCCCTCGATCCGCATCAGCCGCAATTTCGCCTGCGCCTCGGCAATCACGTTCTGGCGCGCGTTCGCGGCGCGCACCATCAGCGTCATCCTGCCGTTCAGCGGCCGGACGATCGCGTAGCGCGCGAACAGGATCTTCGCCTGCGGTCGCGAAAACCGCGCGAACACGAGCCCCGTGGCCAGCGCGATGCCCGACATCCCGATGAAGATCTCGAATGTCGCGACCAGGTGCGCATAGACGGTTTGCGGATGCATGTCGCCGTAGCCGACGGTCGCGAGCGTCTCGACGCTGAAGAAGAACGCGCCGCCGAACCCGGCCGGTGACTGGTTCGCGATCGACGCGTGGCCGAGCAGGTAGAGCATTGCAAAGCCGCCGTTGAGTAGCAGGAACAGCACGGCGAGCGACAGGAAGAAAACGGGCCAGCTCACCGTCAGCGCGCGGTGATAGAGGTCGCGCCAGCCGAGCGGCGGCATCCCGTACGCAATGACCGGGCGTGTGCCCGACCAGATCTTGCGGCCACGGCCGCGGGAGGCTGGGGAGGACGAATCGACATTCATCGCGCGGCGCCGGAAGCAGGAAGGCGATGAGCGTAGCACGCGCGGCTGCGGCCGGGTATGCGTGCCGGTTCGGAATGAGCGTCCGCCGCGCCGCCGGCCGCCAGGCACAAAAAAGCCGGCCGCGGAAGCGGCCGGCTGCGTCGTCAGCGCGTGGACAGGCGCGCGGTGTGCGCGGCGCTCACTTCCGGTCGACGATCACCTGGTCGAACGTGCCGCCGTCCGCGAAATGCGTCTTCTGCGCGTTCGCCCAGCTGCCGAAAACCTGCTCGACGCTGAACGTCTTCAGCGGCTTGAACTCGGCAGCATGCTTCTTCAGCACGTTCGCGTCGCGCGGGCGCAGATGGTGCTGCGCGATGATCTCCTGCGCTTCCGGCGTGTACAGGTAGTCGAGATACGCCTGCGCGACCTTGCGCGTGCCCTTCTTGTCGACGACCTTGTCGACGACGGCGACGGGCGGCTCCGCGAGGATGCTCGCCGACGGATACACGGCGTCGAACTGCGCGCCCGACGCACCGGTGTCCATCAGCGCGACTTCGTTCTCGAACGTGACCAGCACGTCGCCGATGCCGCGCTGCGTGAACGTCGTCGTCGCACCCCGGCCGCCGGAGTCGAGCACCGGCACGTTGCGGAAGATCGCCTTCTCGAAGTCGATCGCCTGCTGGTCGGTCGCGCCCTTCTGCTTCTGGAAGCCCCATGCGGCGAGATACGCATAACGACCGTTGCCCGACGTCTTCGGGTTCGCGATGATCACCTGGACACCCGGCTTCGCGAGATCGCTCCAGTCCTTGATCGCCTTCGGGTTGCCCTTGCGCACCAGGAACACCATCGTGGTCGAGTACGGCGAGCTGTTGTCCGGGAAACGCGCACGCCAGTCCTTCGGCAGCAACTGGCCGCGCTCGGCGAGCAGGTCGATGTCGTTCGGCTGGTTCATCGTCACGACATCGGCCTGCAGCCCCTGCAGCACCGACAGCGCCTGCGCGCTCGACGCGCCGTGCGACTGCTTGATCGCGACCGTCTCGCCGGTCTTCTGCTTGTACGCGGCGGCAAAGCCCGTGTTGATGTCCTTGTACAGCTCGCGCGTCACGTCGTACGACACGTTCAGGATCGACGTGTCCGCGTGCGCGGCCGACGCCGCCACGACCAGCGCCGCCGCCGCGCCCGTGTGCAGCCAGCGGCCGATCCCCTTCATGCTTGCCATCGTGATATGCCCCGCTTCCAGTGGTGGTGAATGTGCGTGACGGCACGCGTACGCGCTGTCATCGAAACGTAAGCGGGCATTCTAGCGGCCGGGCGCTGCGCGCTTTCCAATCAGTCGTGGAAAGCAAATCTCGATTCCTGCTAAACAGCGGCGGACACTCGCGTGCGCAGCGAATCCGGTGTTAAGATCGCCGCTCAGCCCATTCACGGTTCCTCCATGTCCGCTGCCCTGCGCTCGCTTCCGATCCTCGCCGCCGTCGCGGCAGGTGCGCGCGCGGCCGGGCTGAAACTGAAAAAACGACTCCTCGACTGACGGGGACGTCGCGTCCCGTCAGGCGAATGCCGGACGGGATGCCCGCAGGTCGTTTCATTCTCCTTGCACGCATGCCTCGCTCCGGCCCTCCGCCGGCGGAACGGTTCCTTCCCACTCCGTTTCCACCATGAGGCTTTGCATGAACACACGTTTCGAAGGTATCTGGCTGCCGATCATCACGCCGTTCCACCACGGCGAAGTCGACCATGCCGCGCTCGCGCGACTCGCTCGCCACTATGCGGACGCGGGCATCGCGGGCTTCGTCGCGGGCGCGACGACGGGTGAAGGCGTGCTGCTCGACGCACGCGAACAGGACGCCGTGTTCGCGACGCTGCGCGACGCGGCGCCCGGACTGCCGATCGTCGTCGGGCTGACCGCGAGCGCGACGCATTTCGCGGCCGCGCGTGCGCGCGAACTCGCGGAGTTGCGGCCGGACGGGCTGCTCGTCACGCCGCCCGTGTACGTGCGGCCGACGCAGGACGGCATCCGCCGCCACGTCGAGGCGATCGTCGACGCCGCCGACCTGCCGGTGCTCGTCTACAACATCCCGTACCGCACCGGCGTGAACGTCGAACTGGACACGCTGCAGGCGCTTGCGCGCGACCCGCGCGTCGCGGGCCTCAAGGAATGCGGCGGCACGCTCGACCGGATGAGCCGGCTCGTGCACGACACGCCGCTCGCGATCCTGTCCGGCGACGACAACCAGAACTTCGCGGCGATGTGCGCCGGTGCGCACGGCGCGATCGCGAGCAGCGCGCACGTGCTGCCCGAATGGCATGTGCGCATCCATGCGCTGCTGCGCGACGGCCGGCTCGCC
Source organism: Burkholderia sp. LS-044 (assembly GCF_004803625.1). Lineage (NCBI taxonomy): Bacteria > Pseudomonadati > Pseudomonadota > Betaproteobacteria > Burkholderiales > Burkholderiaceae > Burkholderia > Burkholderia sp. LS-044. Next base: position 43,736 of record NZ_SSWO01000024.1, on the reverse strand, counting down.
GATGCGCGGCGCCTGTCGGTCGCGCTGCAGCCGCTCGTCGCGGCGCTGTTCGCGGAGCCGAATCCGGCACCGGTGAAAGCCGTGCTGGCCGCGCAAGGTTGGTGCGAGGACGGGTTGCGGCTGCCGTTCGTGCCGGCGAGCGAAGAGTTGCGGGAGCGGCTGGCCGCGCTCTGCGCGGAACTGGACGAAACCGCACCGGACGCCGCAGCGGCATGACGCTTGCCGACGTCGATATCGAGCTTCCCCAAGCCGGCCTTGATGGCGGCCTCCCAGCTACTCGCGCTGCTGACGAAACGCTCGTCGGCGGCCGAAATCAGTCAGCACGCCCGTGCGCTGAGCTTGGGGTCATCGGTCACGATCCACAAAAAGACGTGCGTGTCGAGCAACAACCGCATCAGCGCCCTTCGAACGCATCCAGCAGGTAATCGGGCAGCGGCGCATCGAAATCGTCCGCGATCCGGGCTTGCCCTTGCAGGACACCGAACCGAACGGGCGGATTGGCAGACGCGAGTCGACCGGCTGACGCCCCGTCGCCGCGGATCGTGGTATCTGCCCGTTGGGCCGGATCGACCGCACCGGCACCGGGCGTATTCGCGTTTTGCATGACGACCTCCGTTTCAAGTGATCGTCACTGTAGTCAGGTTCACCCGATCGATCCATTCGGCCAATCGGCAGAGGGATTGCCGAACCGCAACCCGCGGCGGCAATCGAACGTTTCGTCACGCCGCCAGCGCCGCCACCGCCCCCTCCGTCGCATCCCGCACCGCCTGCGTCACGATCCACGCGAGCCGGTCGACGGTCGGCGTCGCCGACGACGTGCGCCGCAGCAGGATCAGCGGCAGGCTCGGCAACGCAGGCAATCCGAGCGAAGCCGCATCGAGCACGCGCACCGACGCGGGCAGTCCGTAATGCGAACGCACCGTCAGCCCGAGGCCGGCCGCCGCCGCGGCCCATAACCCGGCGAGACTCGGCGTCGTGAATGCAACGCGCCACGGCACGCCCGCGCGGTCGAGCGCATCGGTCGCGGCGCCGAAGAACCGGCACGGCCGGTCGAACACGACGAGCGGCAGCGCCTCGCCCGCGGCACGGCCGCCCGTTGAGGCGTGCGCGGCAGCCGCCCCGACTTCCGCCCCTTCGTCGGCCCCACCCGGCACGCCGAACCCGCCCGCCCCCGCCGCCCCGACCCACTGCATCGGCACCTGCGCGATCACCTCGCTGTCGATACCCGGCCGCGACAGTAGCGCAGCCGACACCGGATCGCCCCACACCAGCGCGAGATCGAGCTGGTTCGCGTCGAGCCGGTCGAGCAGGTCGGCATTGCGCGCCACGCGCGCCTCGATCCTCACCTTCGGATGCGCACGCGCGAACCGCCCGAGCACGTCGGGCAAAATCGCCTCGCCGAAATCCTCCTGCAACCCGACGCGCACCCAACCGTCGAGATTGACGCCGCGCACGGCCGCGGCCGCCTCGTCGTTCAGCTCGATCATCCGCCGCGCATAACGCAGCATCGCGTCGCCGGCATCGGTCAGCGCAAGCCCGCGCCCGGATTTCACGAACAACGGCGTGCCGGCCTGCTCCTCGAGCTTGCGGATCTGCGCGCTCACCGCCGACGACGAGCGCGCGACGCGGTCGGCCGCCTTCGCGAAACTGCCGAGATCCACGCCCGCGACGAGGCTGCGCAGCGCCGCCACGTCGAAGTTGGGCCGGGCCAGCGCGGCATCGGCCAGCGCGAGCGACTCGCCGCCGCCGCGTGGAATGTCTTGTCCGGGCATTTCAACCATCCTGTTTTATCGAACGATTCATCAAGAACTTTCCGATTTTCAGGATGAATGTAGGTCGCCAGACTGTGGATGTCAATTTCCAACCGGGCCTGCCGCCATGGATACCACCTGCATCGCCTCCCCCTCCTCGCCCGCCCGCGATGTACGCGGCCCGGCCCATCGCTGGCGCGTGCTGGCCGCCGGCGTGGCCGCGAACATGAGCTTTTCGGCCGCGGCGGCCGGCATCCCGACCACCGCCGTGTGGATGCGCACGGCCTACCACCTCGACAACGGCTCACTCGGCCTCGTGCTCGGCGCGCTCGGCTTCGGCGTCGCGCTGTCCGAGCTGCCGTGGGGGATCGCCGCCGACCGCTTCGGCGATCGCCGCGTGCTGCTGACCGGGCTCGTCGCGACGGCCGCGATGCTCGCGCTGATGGTGTGCACGATCGTCCCGAGCGCGCACGCGGTGCCGCCGCTGGCGCGCGTCGTCGTGGCGATGTGCTGCGTCGGCCTGCTCGGCGGCAGCGTGAACGGATCGAGCGGACGCGCGGTGATGCGCTGGTTCGGCGAGCGCGAACGCGGGCTCGCGATGAGCATCCGCCAGACGGCCGTGCCGCTCGGCGGCGGCGTCGGCGCGGCGCTGCTGCCGTCGCTCGCGTCGCATCTGGGCTTCGCGGCGGTATTCGGTGCGCTGATGCTGCTGTGCGCCGGGTCGGCCGTGCTGACCTGGCGCTGGCTGCACGAACCGCCCGCCGACCCGGCTGTCGCACACGGTGCCGCGCATCGACCGGCCGCTCGGCCGCAACCCGCGCGGCTCGCGCACGGCCCGCTCGCGAGCGCCCGCGTGTGGCGCATCGTGCTCGGCATCGGCCTGCTGTGCGCGCCGCAGTTCGCGGTGCTCACGTTCGCGACGGTGTTCCTGCACGACTTCGGCCGGCTCGGCCTCGCCGGCATCAGCGCGGCGATGGTCGTGTTGCAGCTCGGCGCGATGGTGATGCGCGTATGGAGCGGCCGCCATACCGACCGGCACGGCAACCGGCGCGCGTACCTGCGCGGCTCGGTGCTCGTCGCGGCCGGATCGTTCACGCTGCTTGCCGCCGCGACGGCCGGCAGCCCGCACGTGCCGCTCGCCGCGATCGTCGCGATTCTGGTGTTCGCGGGCGTGTGCGTATCGGCGTGGCATGGCGTCGCGTACACGGAGCTCGCGACGCTCGCAGGCGCGAACCACGCGGGCACTGCACTCGGGATGGCGAACACGGTCGTCTACCTCGGGCTGTTCGCGACGCCGCTCGCGATCCCGCCGCTGCTCGCCGTCAGTTCGTGGAGCGTGGTCTGGCTCGCGGCCGCGCTGGTTGCCGGCGCGACCTATCCGCTGTTCGCCACGCGCTAGCGGCCGCACGCGGCACGCGGGCACCGCGGCCCCGCCACGACGCCCGCATCCCGGTCAGGCCGCTTCGCGCGCCAGCGCGCGGCGCACGGCCGGCCGGTCGGCCTCGCGCTGCGCATGCGCGGTCCATGCGGGGTGCCGCGCCATGTCGAGCCCGATCGCGACACCCCAGCGATACAGCACGAACAGGAACGGATCGACGATCGAATGCGCGCCCGGCTCGGCCCACGTGCGGCCGTCGGCGAGCGCGGCTTCGATCGTCTCGTTCGCGGCTTCGATCACGCCGCGCCCGTGCGTGCTGACTGCCCCGTGCAGCGCGGGATCGCCGATGAAGCGGCCCGGCCGCCACAGCGCACCGTAGCCGACGCCATGCACCCAGCCGACCAGCCAGGCGAGCCATTCGTGGCATCGCGCCTCGCGCAGCGGATCGCCGAGCGGCAGCAGTTGCGCGTCCGGATAACGGCGCGCGAGATACGTGAGGATCGCGGGCGTTTCGGTCAGCACGCGCGGCTCGCCCGGAATCTCGAACACGGGCACGCGTGCCTTCGCGTTGATCGCGAGATAACGCGCTTCGAGGTTCTGCTGCTTCTGCACGGAGACGATCTCGACGTCGAACGGCGCGCCGGTTTCCTCCAGCGCGATGTGAGCGGCGAGCGAGCAGGCGCCCGGCGAAAGATAGAGACGATATGCGTTCATGGTGGCGTGGCCCGACGGGACTGTGGAAGACGGAACCGAGTGTAGGAACGCGTGCATGCCCGCCGCAAACGATGAATTGTCGTGCTCGGGCATTAGTGCTACTAATACCCGCATGAAACGCATCCACCTTCCTCCGCTGCAGACGCTGCGCGCGTTCGAGACCGCCGTGCGGCTGCAGAGCTTCACGCGCGCGGCCGACGCGCTCGCGCTCACGCAAGGCGCCGTCAGCCAGCACATCCGCGCGCTCGAGGCGCAGCTCGGCTACCCGCTCTTCACGCGCGAGCGCAACGGCGCGACACCGACGCACGCCGCGCACGCGCTCGCGCTGCAGGTGCGCCAGGGCCTCAGCGTGCTCGAGCGCGCGTTCGAGCCGGCCCTCGCCGCGCGCAGCCGCCCGCGCACCTGCGACGTCACGCTGAACGTCAGCGTGCTGCCGAGCGTCGCCGAACGCTGGCTCGCGCCGCGCCTGCCGCGCTTCTCGGCCGCGCATCCGCACATCGCGATCGCGCTGCACCCGGACGTGGCGCTCGCGCCGCTGCGCAAGCGCGACCGCATCGACGTCGCGCTGCGCTACGGGCCCGGCACGTGGCCGGGCGTGGTCGCCGAGAAGCTGATGAACGAGACGATCTTCCCGGTCGCGAGCCCCGCGTACCGCAATCGCGACGGCGTCGCACCGCGCGCGCCGGCCGATCTCGTGCGCGCCACGCTTCTGCGCCATCCCGCGCAGCCGTGGGAACCGTGGCTCCAGGCCGCGCGGCTCGACCTCACCGAATCCGCGCGTGCGCCGCGTTTCACCGATGCGAACGCGCTGATCGACGCAACCTTGAAAGGGCGCGGCGTCGCCCTCGCGCGCCGCTCGCTGATCGAGCCCGAACTCGCGGACGGCACGCTCGTGCGCGTATCGTTGGTGCGCGTGACCGACGTGTATGCGCACTACGTCGTGTGGCGCCCCGGCCATCCGCACGAATCGGCGATCCGAACCTGGCTCGACTGGCTGCGCAGCGAAGTGCGGCGGCGCACGCCGCGGCACTGACGCGACGCGATCGGTTGCTCGCGTTCATCGTCAACGGTCAGGCTGCCTTGGACGCGCTCACGCATCGCATCGCGCGCCCGGGTAAAAGTGCCCGCCTCGCAACGTCCGCCGGGAAATATTGCGCGCCCGCCACGCCGTGCAGGCGGATGGTCAGGATATCGAAAGCAATCCGCGATCACGCGACAGTCGCAAACGATTCACCGAAACGTCGCATCGCACCGGCATACTCGAAAACGTTTCCCGATCAGCCTGCCAGGAGAGAAGTCATGCGTCGCGTTTCCGCCGTCGTCGTTTTTTGTGCCGCCGCTTTCGTCGCCGCCTGCAGCGACGACGCGCCGCACGACGCACACACGACCGACGCGTCCCAGCAGGCCGGCGCATCGGCCGGCTCCGCCAGCGCATTCAACCGCGATGCATCCGCGAACGCCGCCGCGTCCGACGCAGCGCCGCTCGCGCCGCCCGTCGTGCACTACCCGCCCGATGACGACGACGACGCGAAACCCGCGGCGAATGCGGCCGCGTCGAGTGCCGCCGCGTCGTCACCGGGCTGACCCCGCCGCTTCCGTCCCCCGACCGCAGAACCGAGGTGAAATAACATGACGTCATCGAGCCGCCGCCGTTTCCTGCATACCGTCGCACAATCCGCGGGCGCCGCCGTCGCGCTCAACGCCTTCCCCGAATCGATCCGCCGCGCGCTCGCGATTCCCGCCGCGCGCGGCACCGGCACGATCCGCGATGTCGAGCACATCGTCGTGTTCATGCAGGAAAACCGCTCGTTCGATCATTACTTCGGACACCTGCGCGGCGTGCGCGGCTACAACGACCGCTTCCCGATCCCGCTGCCCAACGGCAAGCCGGTGTGGTACCAGCCGTCGAAGGCCGACCCGGGCAAGCCGGTGCTGCCGTTCCGGCTGAACACGCTGACGACGAGCGCGCAGTGCGTCGGCGATCTCGACCACTCGTGGTACAAGACGCACGCGGCGATCGACGGCGCGGCCGGCACGTTCTCGCGCCGTTTCGCGGGCCACGTCGAAAACGGCCGGCCGAGCTATTCGGATCCGGCGGCGGTGCGGCCCGTGTCCGCGGCATAAGCGCGACGGCACGGCATGGCGCGGCACCCGCCGCGCCGCACGGGTCGCCCGCCCGGCCCGGCGGAATCAGATCGCGTGCGCGAGCGCGCGATCGACGAGCGCGGCCTCGAAGCCGTCGTCCGCGTCGCGAAAGCGCAGTGGTGCCGCGCAGTGGACGAGCGTGTCGATGAAGTACTTCGCGCGCGGCCACGGCCCGAAGCCGGCCGCGGTGTTGATGTGCCCGGCGTCGCCGAGGTTCACGAACGCGCTGCCCAGGTGCTGCGCGAGCGTGCGCGCGTCGGCAAGCGGCATCCACGGATCGGTCTCGCTGCCGATCACGATCGACGGCACGGCGAGCCGGCGCGCGTCGAACGGCCCGGCAAACGTGAATTTCTTCGGACTGGCGGGCGCGACGAGCAGCACGCCCGCGACATCGCCCGTACGCGGCCACTGCGCGAGCGCATGCGCGGTCGCGAGGCAGCCGAAGCTGTGCGCGGCCAGCACGAACGGCCCGCGTTCGCGGTCGAGCAAGGTGCGCACCGATTGCGCCCAGCGCGCGAGATCGGGCGCGTCCCAGTCGTCCTGCTCGACGCGCAGCGAGCGCGGGAACTGCCGTTCGAGCCAGGTCTGCCAGTGAGCGCCTTCGCTGCCGTGCAGGCCCGGGACGGTAACGAGGCGCGGCGGCCACGCCGATTTGCTGCATGCGCGCATGATTGCCCTCGCTTGCTTGAAGACGGGATTCGATTGTGGCGCGGCGCGCCCGGCGGCCGAACCAATATTTTGTGCTTTGCTTTTGCGCGGGGCGGCCCTCCGCGGGGCGGCCTTCCGCGGGGCGGCCACGCCGGTCGCCCACGCCGGTCGCCCGCCCCGCGCACCGGCGCGCGATGCGCCGCGAAACCGTAGAATGTGGGCTTCCCGTCAGCTTCACACGGAACCGGGGCCGGGCGCCGATGCGCGCCGGGCGCCCGGTCGTCAGGAGACGCCCGATGTCCGCTACGCCCGCCGGCGCGCCGCGCCCGGCTCCGCTCGCCGTTCCCGTGACGCGCCTCGCCTGCGCGCGCAGTCGTCCAATGAAGATCCTGTTCCATTCCCCGCACCAGGAAGCAGGCGCGTGGCGCGACGAGATCGCGCATGCGCTGCCGGAAGCCGAACTGCGCGCGTGGCAGCCGGGCGACACGGCCGCCGCCGATTACGCGCTCGTCTGGCGCGCGCCGCGCGAATTCTTCACCCCGCGCGACGGCCTGCGCGCGATCTTCAACCTCGGCGCCGGCGTCGACGCGCTGCTCGCGCTCGACCGCGCGCAACCGGGCACGCTGCCGCCGCACGTGCCGCTCGTGCGGCTGGAAGATTCGGGCATGGCGCAGCAGATGGTCGAATACGTGACGCACGCGGTGCTGCGCTACCTGCGCCGCTTCGACGAATACGACGCGCAGCAGCGCGAGCGCCGCTGGCAGCCGCTCGAGCCGCATGCGCGCGCCAGCTTCACCGTCGCCGTGCTCGGCCTCGGCGTGCTCGGCGCGCAGGTCGCGCTCGCGCTCGCCGCGCTCGGCCTGCCCGTGCGCGGCTACAGCCGCAGCGCGAAGCAGCTCGACGGCGTCACGACCTTCGCCGGCGACGGTGCGTTCGATGCGTGCATCGACGGCGCGAAGGTGCTCGTCAACCTGCTGCCGAGCACGCCCGACACCGACGGCATCCTGTCGTCCCGCACATTCGCGCGGCTCGCGCCCGGTGCGTATGTCGTCAACGTCGCGCGCGGCGCGCATCTCGTCGAGGCCGACCTGCTCGATGCGCTCGCGAGCGGCCGGATCGCCGCCGCGACGCTCGATGTGTTCCATCAGGAGCCGCTGCCGGAGGATCACCCGTTCTGGCGCGCGCCGCGCATCACGATCACGCCGCACAGCTCGGCCGAGACACTGCGCGCAGAGGCCGTCGAGCAGATCGCCGGCAAGATCCGCGCGCTCGAGCGCGGTGAGCGCATCGGCGGCATCGTCGACTACACGCGCGGCTACTGAACCTGCAAGCAAACCTGGAGACAACCATGACGTTCCCCACCGCCGTCAAGATCGTCGAAGTCGGCCCGCGCGACGGGCTGCAGAACGAGAAGACCTTCGTGCCGACCGACGTGAAGATCGCGCTCGTCGACCGGCTGTCGCGCGCCGGCTTCCGCAACGTCGAGGCCGCGTCGTTCGTGTCGCCGAAATGGGTGCCGCAGATGGCCGACGGCGCCGACGTGATGGCCGGCATCGAGCGCCGCGCGGGCACCGTGTACTCGGTGCTCACCCCGAACCTGAAGGGCTTCGAGAATGCGCTCGCCGCGCGCGCCGACGAAGTCGTGATCTTCGGCGCGGCCAGCGAGGCGTTCTCGCAGCGGAACATCAACTGCAGCATCGCCGAGAGCATCGCGCGCTTCGAGCCCGTCGCGAAGGCGGCGAAGGATGCGGGCGTACGGCTGCGCGGCAGCGTGTCGTGCACGCTCGGCTGCCCGTACCAGGGCGAAGTGCCGGTCGCATCGGTCGTCGACGTCGTCGAGCGCTTCGCGGCGCTCGGCTGCGACGAGATCGACATCGCCGATACGATCGGCGTCGGCACGCCGAAGCGCACGCGCGAAGTGCTGTCGGCCGTCACGCGCGTGTTCCCGCGCGAACGCCTGTCGGGCCACTTCCACGACACCTACGGCCAGGCACTCGCGAACATCTACGCGGCGCTGTTCGAAGGGATCGAGATCTTCCACGCGTCGGTCGCGGGCCTCGGCGGCTGCCCGTACGCGAAGGGCGCGACCGGCAACGTCGCGACCGAGGACGTGCTGTACCTGATGCAGGGCCTCGGCATCGACACCGGCATCGATCTCGCGCAGGTCGTCGCTGCCGGCGACTTCATCTCGAACGCGATCGGCCGCGCGAACGTGTCGCGCGCCGGTCGCGCATTGCTCGCCAAGGCGCAGAGCGCGGCCGACGCCGCGAACTGCGTATAACCCCGGTATTCGATGGATTCCTCAACATGACGACACCCGCTTCATTCGATTCCCTCCCCGATTCCGCGCGACGCGTCGCGCTGCTGCTGCGCGAGCGCGGCCATGCGAAAGGCATCGTGATGCTCGCCGAAACCGGCAAGACGTCGGCCGAGGCCGCGGCCGGGCTCGGCTGCTCGGTCGCGCAGATCGCGAAGTCGATCCTGTTTCGCCGCCAGTCGGACGGCGCGCCGGTGCTCGTGGTCGCGAGCGGCGTCAATCGCGTCGACGAGAAGAAGGTCGCCGCGCAGGTCGGCGCGGTCGGCCGCGCGGACGCGAAGTTCGTGCGCGACAACACCGGCTATGCGATCGGCGGCGTCTGCCCGATCGGCCATCTCGTCGAACCCGTCACGCTGATCGACGCCGACCTGCTCGAACTCGACAGCCTGTGGGCGGCCGCCGGCCATCCGCACGCGGTGTTCAACCTGTCGCCGAACGAACTGGTGTCGCTGACGGGCGCGCCGGTCGCGGACGTCGCATTGCGGGAATCCGCATGAGCGACGCCGTGGCACCGGTCGGCACGGTGGCCTCGCCGTGCACCGACGTATGCCGGATCGATCCGCGCACCGACTGGTGCGCGGGTTGCCTCCGTACGCGCGACGAGATCAAGGGATGGCGCACGTCGGATGACGACGCGAGGCGTGTGCTGCTCGCGCGGCTCGATGCGCGGCGGCGCCTGATTGCGAGGAGCGGCGCATAAAAAAAAGCCGTTCAGCCTGACGGGCGAACGGCATCGAGATCGGAATCCTGTGAACGTGATCAACGTCACAGCCCGCATCATACGAGCGACGCGCACCGCTCGCATCGGGTGTTTCCCTACAACTTCTTACAGCGTCTTCCACGCGTGCGCGGGCTCCGCTTTTGCTCGCCATGCGCACGCCATCCGCGCGCAATATCCGCTCCCGAAACTCGCATTCGACGCGCCGCCGCGACACCCGCCGCGACGCCGAATCGTACGACCGTTTCAGTTGCCGACCGCCGCGCGACGCGCGGGCACGATGCGCCAGCCGAGATTCACGCCGGCCGCCGCGAGCAGGATCAGCAGCGCGCCGAGCACCTGCGTCCACGCGAGCGTCTGCCCGAACGCGAAGTGATCGACGACGATCGCGACGACCGGATAGACGAACGACAGCGCGCCGGTCATCGCGGTCGGCAGCTTCTGGATCGCGCCGTACAGCAGCACGTACATCAGGCCCGTGTTGACGACGCCGAGCACGATCAGGTCGAGCCACTGCCCGGCCGTCGCGGGCAGCGTGCCGAAGTGGGCGAACGGCGCGAGCAGCACGATGCCGATACCGGCCTGCAGCAGCGCGAGCAGGTGCGGCGGCGTCCCCTTCAGGTGCTTCGTGACGATCGACGAGATCGCATACAGGAACGCCGCGCCGAGCGACAGCGCGACGCCCTCCAGATATTCGCCCGGTACCGCGAGCACGGCCGGCTCGACGCGCACCACGGCGACGAGCCCGACGAACGCGAGCGCGAGCCACGCGAGCGTCGACGCGGTGATCCGCTCGCGGAACACGATCGCGCCGAGCGCGACGAGCATGAACGGCTGCGTGTTGTAGACGGCGGTCGCCATCGAGATCGATGCGCGCGAATAGGCGGCGAACAGCAGCAGCCAGTTCGCGACGATCGCGATGCTGCCGAGCGTCGCGAGCGCGAGCATCCGCGGCGAGAACAGCGCGCGGCGCAGGAAGCCGAATGCCGCGCAGACGATCGCGAGCGTCGCGGCACCGAACAGGCAGCGGAAGAACACGACGTTCGTCAGCGGCTGCTGCGACGACATCACGAGCCAGCCGATCGTGCCGGACATCAGCATCGCGACGACCATCTCGGCGGCACCGCGGCGAATTTCATTCGAGGCCATCATGAACTCCATTGAAAGAGAGTGGATGACCTCGATTCTAGAAACTTGCTTTCGCCGCAACCACGACTAAACTGAAGCGAATCAGCCGATTGACCTTCGAAAGCAAAGCGATCATGCCGAAACGCCTTTCCCCGCCCGCCGTCGCGTCGCTCGACGCGACCGACCGCGCGATCCTCGCGGCGCTGGCCGACGACGCGCGTATCGCAACCAGTGAACTCGCCCGGCAGATCGGGCTGTCGGCCCCGGCGACCGCCGATCGTGTGCGGCGGCTCGAGGCGCAAGGCGTGATCGCCGCGTTCACCGTCGAGCTCGACCCGCGCGCGCTCGGCTACACGCTGCAGGCGATCGTCCGCGTGAAGCCGCTGCCCGGCCAGTTGCATCTCGTCGAGGAGATGCTGCGCCGGATTCCCGAATTCGTGGAGTGCGACAAGGTCACCGGCGACGACTGCTTCATCTGCCGGCTCTACCTGCGCACGATCGCGCACCTCGACGACATCCTGTCGAAAGTGACGGAGCGCGCCGAGACGAGCACCGCGATCGTGAAATCGACGCCGGTGCCGCGCCGGCTGCCGCCGCTCGTCGAGGACGACGGCGCGCACCGCTGAGCACCGGCACGCGCCGCCCGTGTGCCGTCAGGCGGCCGCGTCGCGCGCCTCGAAGAACGCGAGCAGTTCGTCGATCAGCGCGACGGGCGCCTCTTCCGGAATGTAGTGCCCGCACTCGAGCGCGCGGCCGCTGACGTCGCGCGCGACGCGGCGCCATTCGTCGAGCGGATCGAAGCAGCGGCCGACGATCCCGTGCTCGCCCCACAGCACGCGCAGCGGGCACGCGACCTTGTTGCCGCGCTCGAGATCCGCACGGTCGTGCTCGAGATCGATCGTCGCGGATGCGCGGTAGTCCTCGCACATCGCATGCACGGCGCCCGGCTGCGCGAGCGCGGCCCGGTACGCGGCGAGCGCCTCGGGTGCGAACGGCGCGAGCCCGGCGGACCGGTTGCCCATCACGCGTTCGATGTACGCATCGGTATGCGCGCCGACCAGCGTCTCGGGCAGCGGCTCCGGCTGAATCAGGAAGAACCAGTGGAAATACGCGGTCGCGAACGCGCGATCGGTTTTCTCGTACATCGCGAGCGTAGGCGCGATGTCGAGCAGCATCATCCGCTCGACGGCATCCGCATGATCGAGCGCGAGCCGATGCGCGACCCGCGCGCCGCGATCGTGCGCGCACACATGGAATTGCTCGAAGCCGAAGTGCCGCATCACGGCGACCTGGTCGGCCGCCATCGCACGTTTCGAATACGGCGCGTGCTGCGCGTCGCTCGGCGGCTTGCCCGACGCGCCGTAACCGCGCAGGTCGGTGGCGATCACCGTGAAATGATTCGCGAGCGTCGCGGCAACGCGATGCCAGATCATGTGGGTTTGCGGATGTCCGTGCAGCAACAGGAGCGGCGGACCCGCGCCTCCTTTGACACCGAAAATGTCGGTGTCCTGCACCGTCACGCGAAACGGTGCAAACGCCTCAAACGACATGGTTTGTTTCTCGTTGGTTTGTTATGGCGGTTATTTTAGGAGCGCCGGCGCGTCTTCACAGCGCGGTAAACACCAGAATCCCTAGAAAGAGAACACTCACTCGATTGCCGCCACACCGCGCGATTTGCTAAGCTCGCGTAGAATCGCACGATCGTTCGTATTAATAAGGACGACCTCGTTTTGCAGCTTCGCTTTACCGCTTCGTTCCGCAGCTACACTCGAATGACCGTTCGACCGCAAAGCATGGCGGCGGCGCGACCGCGGCCGCCCCTGGAGACTGGAGACATTACATGGCATTGCCCACCGTCCTGCAGAACCTGACGCTGCCCGTCATCGCGTCGCCGATGTTCATCGTCAGCTACCCCGAACTCGTGCTCGCGCAATGCAAGGCGGGCATCGTCGGTTCGTTCCCCGCACTCAACGCCCGTCCGGCCGAACTGCTCGACGAGTGGCTCACGCAGATCCAGTCCGAGCTGGCCGACCACAAGGCGAAGCACCCCGACGCCGTGATCGGCCCGATCGCGGTCAACCAGATCGTCCATCAGTCGAACACGCGGCTCGAGCACGACGTGCGCGTGTGCGTCGAGCACAAGGTGCCGATCTTCATCACGAGCCTGCGCGCGCCGGCGCGCGAGATCGTCGACGCGGTGCACAGCTACGGCGGCATCGTGCTGCACGACGTGATCAACCTGCGTCACGCGCAGAAGGCGCTCGAAGCCGGTGTCGACGGGTTGATCCTCGTCGCGGCCGGCGCAGGCGGCCACGCGGGCACGACGTCGCCGTTCGCGCTCGTCGGCGAAGTCCGCAAGATCTTCGACGGCCCGATCGTGCTGTCCGGCTCGATCGCGAACGGCGGCTCGATCCTCGCCGCGCAGGCAATGGGCGCCGATTTCGCGTACATGGGCACGCGCTTCATCGCGACGCAGGAAGCGCACGCGATCGACGACTACAAGCACGCGATCCTGAACGCGAAATCGTCGGACATCATCTACACGAACCTCTTCACGGGCGTGCACGGCAACTACATCCGCGAGAGCATCGAGAAGGCGGGCCTCGATCCCGACGCGCTGCCGGAATCCGACAAGACCAAGATGAATTTCGGCGGCGACAAGACGAAGGCGTGGAAGGACATCTGGGGCGCCGGCCAGGGCGTCGGCCTGATGGACGACCTGCCGAGCGTGGGCGCGCTCGTCGAGCGCCTGAAGCGCGAGTACGACGACGCGAAGGCGCGGCTCGGCATCCCGCGCTGACGGCCGCCGCCGGCGCGCATCCCGTCGGACCAAACAAAAAGCGCGAGCTGCAACGGCTCGCGCTTTTTGTTTTCATCGCCCCGCCGCGGCGGGATGCGCGGTTCACACCGCGCGCTTCATCCGCGTGATCGGCAGCACGCGCAGGCGCGATTCGATCGACGGGCACAGCGACTGCCCTTCGAAACGCGCCGCCAGGAAATCGACGAACGAACGCACCTTCGCGGACACGTGACGGCGGCTCGCGTAGACCGCATAGATCGGCGCCTCGTGCGGCGGCACCGCATCGATCAGCACCGGCACGAGCCGGCCGGACTCGATGTCGTCGCCGACCACCTCGGTGCCGAGCAGCGCGATGCCCGCGCCCGCGAGCACGGCCGCACGCAGCCCTTCGAGATGGTTCACGATCAGGTTGCCGTTCAGGTTCACGCGCGACGCGGCGGCCGCGTCGATCACCAGCGCGTCGAGCATCGTCGAATTCGAGTCGCGCCGCAGGTAGTTGTGGTGCGCGAGATCGGCGATCGTCTGGGGCGTGCCGTGCTTCTCGAGATACTCGGGCGACGCGACCAGCAGGATGTGCGCGGTCGCGATCTGCCGCGCGACCAGCGACGACGATTTCAACCCGTTCGGCGCCGCGCGCACCGCGACGTCGTAGCCTTCCTCGATCAGGTCGACCACACGATCGGACAGCGTCATGTCGACGGTCACGTCCGGGAACCGGCCCGCATAATCGGTGACGGCCTGCATCACGTGCCGCAGCCCGAACGCGGACAGCGACGTGACGCGCAGCCTGCCTTGCGGCACCACGCTCGCGGCGCCGACGGCCTGCCCGGCTTCGTCGAGTTCCGACAGCGCCTGCACGAGGCGCTCGTAGTATTCGCGTCCGGCCTCGGTAGGCGCGACGCGTCGTGTCGTGCGATGCAGCAGCCGCGCACCGAGCTGCTGCTCGAGATGCATCACGTGCTTGCTCGCCATCGCAGCCGACATCTGCATGCGCTCGGCCGCGCCGACGAAGCTGCCCACTTCGACGACGTAGCGAAACACATTCATGCTGACGAGGGTATCCATCGAACTCGCTCGTAATGACGGGGGAATGGTCCAATTACGAGATAGGGTAACAAAGGCGGGGAAACAGAAAGGTCAAGAAAGGCAAAACGGCGCCGCGGGTGGCGGCGCCGTTCTGGCGGGAAAACATGCAGCCCGGACGCGCTTTTCGCGCGCATCCGGCGCGGCGGTCGCGCGTGCGCGTCAGAACTTCGCGCGGATGCCGGCGCCGAACGTGTTGCCGTTCGACAGGCCGCTGATGTGGTCGTTCATGTAAGCAGCGTAGACGTCCGTGCGCTTGGACAGCGGATAGTCGTAGCCGACGGCCCAGGTCTGGCGCGTCTGGTCGAGGCCGCCCGCGTCGCGCGAGTACGCGTACGACGCCATCGCGTTGCCCACGCCGAGCGGCACCGACACGCCGCCCTGCGCGGTATTCACGTGCCAGCTGCCCGCGACCTGGTCGTTCTTCGTATACATGTACTGGCCGAACAGCTTCACGTACTTCAGGTCGTAGGTCGCGCCGACTTGCGCGATGCCCTGGCTCTTCATGCCGGCCACCAGCGCGCTCAGGTCGCGCGGGCCGTTGTTGAAGTTCACGTACTGGTAGACCGCAGTCGCCGCGAACGGGCCGTTCGCGTAGTTGAACTGCGCGCTCCACTTCTTCGAGCCGTTGTCGCCGGCCTGGTTGCCGAACGCGTACATCGCGCCGAAATTCAGGCCACCGAACGAAGGCGACGTGTACGACAGCGCGTTGTTCCAGCCCGAATCGCCGACGGCACCCTGGTCGCTCGGGTAGGTCGGGAACGTGCCGAGGCCGAGGAACACGTGGTACACCATCGGCGAGAAGGTGTACGAGTCGTAGAACGGGTTGAACAGGATCGTCGACAGGAACAGGTGCGTCGTCAGGCGGCCGGCCGTCACCGTGCCGTACGGCGAATCGATGCCGACGTACGCGTTGCGTGCGAAGAACGTGTCGCCCTGGAAGCGGCCGAACTGGCCGTTCTGCGCGCGGAAGAAGCTTTCCAGCGTGAAGATCGCCTTGTAGCCGTTGCCGAGATCCTCGGCGCCGTGCATGCCCCAGTACGACGTCGACATCCCGCCGCCGCTCACGTTCCACGCGCGGTCGCCGCCCGGGAACTTGGTGGCGCCGACCCATTCGTCGACCTGACCGTAGAGCGACACGCTCGACTGTGCATGGACGGGAGCGGTAGCCGCCACGCAGGCAGCCGCGGCGATCAGCTTGACGGACGTGCGCGACGCACGGCGAGCGAATGCTTTCATTGGATCTCCAGATTTTGTCGAATTGTCGATAAGTGGCGCGAGCGTTGTTTTTTGGAGCCGAGTGCTTGCGTCGTATGGGGCGCAGCCATCTTTACGGATCATTCGTCCGGTCAAAATTGCGCACACTTATTGCGGGTATAGCGGCAGCATTAACTTCGCGGAATTGATACATGGCCAGGTACCCGCCGGCGGCCCGGCGTGGACGCGGTCGCACGGCCGGGCGGCCGCGTGGCACATGCGAGCCGGGCGCGAAAGATAGCGCAATGCGACGGGAAAATCAGCGGAAATCTGTGCGCGACTGTGGCGAATTCGCATCAGCCGCCGGAGGGACGAGCGCGCGGGCGCTCAGTTTCGGTAGAACGGGGAGAAATACGGCGAGTGCGTAGGCTCTTCCTGCGAGCGGGGCGGCGGCATCGGACGGCCGCCGCGCTCCTCGTTGTAGCGCGCGACGTCGGCGCGGATCGAACCGGCGCGCAGCGGCACGTTGCCGCCGCCCGGCGGGCGCGGCATCTGGCGCACGTCGGCGCTGATCGGGCGATACGGGCTTTGCGCGGCGTAATGACCGTACGACGGCGTCGGCCGCAGCCCCCAGCGGGAACCGTAGCCGCTCACGCCGCCGGCGCGTGCACCGACGGGGGGCGTGACGTGGCGCCAGACGGGAACCCCGCCGGCCGGCTGACCGTATGCGCGCATGTCGCCACCACCGAAACCGTGGCCGCCGAATGCATGACCGCCGTGCGGCGGCTGCGCGAGCGCGAACGGCATCAGCAACGCGCCGAGTGCGCCTGCGACCCATCGTCCGATCTTCCGTTTCACCCGTTCCGTCATCGTGCAATGCCTGTCCATGCCCGCCGCCGGCTCCTTTCGGCCGACCCAAGGCTTTCAGCAGTAATTTATGAGCGCGCCGAAAGCGTGTCGAGCCAAAAAGTGTTATGTCGCCGGCATCGGTGTAACACCATGTTACTGCTAGGTTTTTTCACTTCGGCACGCGACCGGGACAGAACATTCTTCTGCCGTTTTGCGCATGGCCGGGCCGGTGCCGTGGACGCAGTCGCATGAGACTGATTCATCAATCGATTCCCACAATGAATTTGTGTAGTGAATCATCAACCGGGACAATGGCGCCATCCGCGCGCGCGACGCGCGCCCCCGTCGTTTCCGAATCGAGTTCCCGATGGCCCGTCCCCGTTTTCTTCCCGACAACTTCACGCTCGCGCTCGTCGGCACCGTCGTGCTCGCGAGCCTGCTGCCCTGCCGCGGCCCGGCCGCCCACGCGTTCAACTGGGCGACCAATATCGCCGTCGGCCTGCTGTTCTTCCTGCACGGCGCGAAGCTGTCGCGCGAAGCCGTCGTCGCGGGCGCGACCCACTGGCGGCTGCACGCGGTCGTGCTGCTCAGCACGTTCGCGCTGTTCCCGCTGCTCGGCCTCGCGCTGAAGCCGGTGCTGCAGCCGCTCGTCACGCCGACGCTGTATGCGGGCGTGCTGTTCCTGTGCACGCTGCCGTCGACGGTCCAGTCGTCGATCGCGTTCACGTCGATCGCGAAGGGCAACGTGCCGGCCGCCGTGTGCGCGGCATCCGCGTCGAGCCTGCTCGGGATCTTCGTCACGCCGGCGCTCGTCGGGCTGATGATCACGTCGCAATCGGCCGCCGCCGCGTCGCCGTGGAGCACCGTCGGCAGCATCGTGATGCAGCTGCTCGTGCCGTTCATCGCCGGCCAGTTGCTGCGGCCCGTGATCGGCGGCTGGATCGACCGCAACCGCGGCGTGCTGCGCTTCGTCGACCAGGGCTCGATCCTGCTCGTCGTCTATGTCGCGTTCAGCGAGGCCGTCAACGAAGGCCTCTGGCACCAGATCCCGCCGCGCGCGCTCGGCGGCCTGCTCGTCGTCAACCTCGTGCTGCTCGCGATCGCGCTCCTGCTGACCGCGTTCGTCAGCAAGCGGCTCGGCTTCAACCGCGCCGACCAGATCACGATCATCTTCTGCGGATCGAAGAAGAGCCTCGCGGCCGGCGTGCCGATGGCGAAGGTGATCTTCTCGGCGAACGCGGTCGGGGCGATCGTGCTGCCGCTGATGCTGTTCCACCAGATCCAGCTGATGGCGTGCGCGGCGCTCGCGCAGCGCTGGGGCGCGCGCGACATGAGCGGCGAGCATGACGAGGGCGACGCGGCATCGGCGCCCGGCGCGCTGAGCGCGGGCAAGCGCTGACGATCGGGGCAGCGGGACGGCCGCCGGGTGGTGCCGTCCCGGGGCTATTCCTTCCGCCTTCTGCCTTCCGCCTCCCGCCTTCTGCCTTCTGCCTTCTGCCTTCTGCCTTCTGCCTTCTGCCTTCCGCCTCCCGCCTCCCGCCTCCCGCCTTCCGCCTTCCGCCTTCCGCCTTCCGCCTTCCGCCTTCCGCCTTCCGCCTTCCGCCTCCCGCCTTCCGCCTTTCCGCCTTTCCGCCTTTCCGCCTTTCCGCCTTTCCGCCTTTCCGCCTTTCCGCCTTTCCGCCTTTCCGCCTTTCCGCCTTTCCGCCTTTCCGCCTCCCGGCGCAACGCCCTTCCACCCACGCACCGACACGCCCCCGACGCGATGCACCAGCAACGCCCATCGCGTCACGAAATCTTCATTCAACTCTCCGCGAGCGGTGCCGTTAAGTCGGGCGTCCCGTCGATTCGGCTGCCCTCGCCCATGCCCGCGCCCCACCCCGACTCCGCCGCCACCCGCACCACGCGCCTGATCGCGGATCGTGCGCTGGCCGCCGTCTTCCAGCCGATCGTCGATCTCGGATCGGGGACGGTCGTCGGCTACGAGGGCCTGATACGCGGCCCGCGCGGCACCGACCTCGAAACGCCCGCCGCGCTGTTCGCGCAGGCCGCGCGCGACGGCGAGACCATCGCGCTCGAACAGGCCGCCGCGCTCACCTGCCTCGACGCGTTCGCAGCGCTCGGCTGCGACGGCAAGCTGTTCCTCAATTTCAGCGCGGGCACGATCCTGCAGCTCGCGCGCGAACGCGAGCGCGCCCGCCAACTGCTCGACCGTGCGCGGGTCGGCGCCGAGCGCATCGTGATCGAACTGACCGAGCAGAACGCGACGACGGACATCGCCCACATCGAGCCGGCCGTCGCGTCGCTGCGCGACGCCGGCATCCAGTTCGCGCTCGACGACTACGGCACCGCGAACGCGAGCATGAACCTGTGGCTGCGCCTGCATCCGGACGTCGTGAAGATCGACCGCTTCTTCATCCACGACATCGCGCGCGACCCGCTGAAGTTCGAAGCCGTGAAGGCGATGCAGCACTTCGCGCAGGCGAGCGGCGCGCAACTGATCGCGGAAGGCATCGAGAACGAAAGCGACCTGATCGTCGTGCGCGACATGGGCATCTGCTGCGTGCAGGGTTTCCTGCTCGGCCGGCCGAACGCGCGGCCGTCGCGGGTCGTCGCACCGGCCGCACGCGACGCGATCCGCGCGCCGCACATCGCGGTGTTTCCCGGCGCGACGCGCCCGGTGCGGCCGGCCGGCACGATCGCCGGGAAGATGCTGGTTCCGGCGCCGGCGCTGCCGCGCGACGCGACCAGCAACGACGTGCTCGACCTGTTCAACCGGATGCCCGACCTGCATGCGGTCGCACTCGTCGAACGCGGGCGGCCCGTTGCGCTCGTGGATCGCCGCGGCTTCATCGACCGCTTCGCGCTGCCGTACCACCGCGAGGTGTTCGGGAAGAAGCCGTGCCTGCCGTTCGCGAACGACGCGCCGCTGATGATCGACAACGCGACGACGTTCGAGCAGCTCGCGATGCTGCTCGCGAGCCACGACCAGCGCTACCTCGCGGACGGCTTCGTCATCACCGAACACGGCCGCTATGTCGGGCTCGGCACCGGCGAGAGCCTCGTGCGCGCGGTGACCGAGATGCGCATCGAGGCCGCCCGCTATGCGAACCCGCTGACGTTCCTGCCCGGCAACATCCCGATCAGCGCGCACATCGACCGCCTGCTCCAGCGCGACGCCGGCTTTCATGCGTGCTACGTCGACCTGAACCAGTTCAAGCCGTTCAACGACCAGTACGGCTACTGGCAGGGCGACGAGGTGCTGAAGTTCGCCGCGACGGTGCTGGCCGGCGTGTGCGATCCGCAGCGCGACTTTCTCGGGCACGTCGGCGGCGACGATTTCCTCGTGCTGTTCCAGCGCGACGACTGGCGCCAACGCGCCGCCGACGCGATCGCGCGCTTCAACGACGGCGCGCAGCGCTTCTACACGCAGGCCGACCGGCAGGCGGGCGGGCTGCGCGGCGAGGACCGCCACGGCAACCCGGCGTTCTTCGGTTTCGTGACGATGGCGATCGGCGCGGTCGGCGTGCCGGCCGGCGCGCACGGCGCGAAACGCTACGGCAGCGACGAGATCGCATCGGTCGCCGCGCTCGCGAAGCGGCGCGCGAAACAGCAGCCGGACGGGCTTGCGGTCGTCGACCTCGACGCGGGCCGCGCCGCGCTGCGCGATCGCGGCGAACCGCCGGCCATGGCAATACGCTGACCGGCGGGCAGCCGGCCTCCCTCGTTCGCGCACGCGAGGTGCCCGATGCGGCGGCGATGCGCCGTCGTCCGTCACGCCCGGACGCCCGCCGCGCTGCCGGGCCGGTCGTTGCGCCCGCCCTTCCCGCCGGCCTGAGCAAGCCGCCGGGCACGCGTGCGCGCATGCGCGAAGCCGGCACGCTGGCCGCCACTTCCCGCTCGCCGGACACCCGCACGTCCACCTTGCCTTTTTCGCGTTTTGTTTAGTATTTTTAGTAACGTCGTTTTCGCAGATTAGCGCTTAAAAACCGGTAATTTTCGGGTATTCCCCGGTTATCCGGCCCGAATTCCGCGATGCGTTTTACTATACAATCGCTTTCACCCTAAACAAACCGGACCCCGAACGATGGGTACCACCATTCGCGATGTGGCACGGGCGGCAGAGGTCTCGATCGGCACCGTCTCCCGCGCGCTGAAAAACCAGCCGGGCCTGTCCGAAGCCACGCGTGCGCGCATCGTCGAGATCGCGCAGCGGCTCGGCTACGATCCCGCGCAGCTGCGGCCGCGCATCCGCCGGCTCACCTTCCTGCTGCATCGCCAGCACAACCGCTTTCCGGCCAGCCCGTTCTTCTCGCACGTGCTGCACGGCGTCGAGGACGCCTGCCGCGAGCGCGGCATCGTGCCGACGCTGCTGACGGTCGGGCCGAACGACGACGTGCTGCGCCAGATGCGCCCGCACGCGCCCGACGCGATCGCGGTGGCCGGCTTCATCGAGCCGGAGACGATCGAGGCGCTCGCCGCGACCGGCCGGCCGCTCGTGCTGATCGACCTGTGGGCGCCCGGCCTGCGCTCGGTGAACATCGACAACGCAACGGGTGCGGCGCTCGCGATGCGTCACCTGCTCGCCACCGGCCGCACGCGGATTGCGTTCATCGGCGGCTCGCCCGCGCACTACAGCATCGCGCAGCGCGCGATCGGCTACCGGCGCGCGTTCTTCGAAGCCGGGCGGCTGTTCGATCCCGCCTACGAAGTGACGATCGACGCGGGGCTCGATCCCGACACGGGCGCCGCGCGCGCGATGGAGCAACTGCTCGACGCACCGGGCCCGCGCCCCGAAGCCGTGTTCGCGTACAACGACGCGGCCGCGCTCGCCGCGCAGCGCGTGTGCACCGCGCGCGGCCTGCGGATTCCGGACGACATCGCGATCGTCGGCTTCGACAACATCCCGGCCGCCGCGCACGCGAGCCCGCCGCTCACGACGCTCGCGGTCGACAAGGAAGCGCTCGGCCGCCGCGGCGTCGAGCTGCTGCTCGCCGACTCGCCCGAACGCACCGAGATTTCCCTGCCCGTCGAGCTGATCGTGCGGGCCAGCAGTCAGCCCGCCGGCTCCCCGGCACTCGATACCGCCACGGTCACCGAATCATGAACATGCCCCCGGTCCAACCCTGCACGGCCGCGCCGGCCGCCCACACGCAAGCCGCGCCGTTCGTCGCGAGTTTCCGCGATCCGTCGTTCCTGCTGTCGCACATCGAGGACACGCTGCGCTTCTACGCAACCAACGCGTTCGACCCGACGGGCGGCTTCTACCACTACTTCCGCGACGACGGCAGCATCTACAACCGCACGTCGCGCCACCTCGTCAGCAGTTGCCGGTTCGTCTTCAACTACGCGATGGCGTACCGGCATTTCGGCGATCCGCGCCACCTGGAATACGCACGCCACGGGCTGCGCTTCCTGCGCGACGCGCACTGGGACGACGAACTGCAGGGCTACGACTGGGAACTCGACTGGCGCGACGGTGCGAAGCGCGCGACGCTCGACGGCACGCGCCACTGCTACGGGCTCGCGTTCGTGCTGCTCGCGGCGGCGCACGCGACGATGGCCGGCATCGACGAGGCACGCCCGCTGATCGCGGCCACCTACGAGCTCGCCGAGCACCGCTTCTGGGACGCAGCCGCGGGCCTCTACGCGGACGACGCGACGCCGAACTGGATCGTGTCGTCGTACCGCGGCCAGAACGCGAACATGCACATGACCGAGGCGCTGCTCGCGGCCCACGAGGCGACCGGCCATCTCACGTACCTCGATCGCGCGGAAAAGCTCGCGTCGCACATCACACAGCGCCAGGCCGCACTGTCGGGCGGGCTCGTGTGGGAGCACTACCATGCGGACTGGTCGGTCGACTGGGACTACAACAAGGAAGACAGCTCGAACATCTTCCGCCCGTGGGGCTTCCAGCCCGGGCACCAGACCGAATGGGCGAAGCTGCTGCTGATCCTCGAACGGCACCGCCCGCTCGACTGGCTCGTGCCGCGCGCGGCCGAGCTGTTCGACGCCGCGCTCACGCACGCATGGGACGCCGACCACGGCGGCCTGTACTACGGCTTCGGCCCCGACTTCACGATCTGCGACCACAACAAGTATTTCTGGGTGCAGGCGGAGACCTTCGCGGCGGCCGCGATGCTCGGCGCGCGCACCGGCAGCGAGCGCTTCTGGGACTGGTACGACGAGATCTGGCGCTATAGCTGGGCCCATTTCGTCGACCACCGCTACGGCGCGTGGTACCGCATCCTCACCTGCGACAACCGCAAGTACAGCGACGAGAAGAGCCCGGCCGGCAAGACCGACTATCACACGATGGGCGCGTGCTACGACGTGCTGGCAACCCTCGCGCGCGCGCAACGCAGCGAGCCGACGCAATGAGCGGCGGCACGTTTCCGGCTTTCGTGTCGGCAGGCGACATCCTGACCGACATGGTGCGCGCGGGCGATGCGCAATGGACGTCGGTACCGGGCGGCGCCGGCTGGAACGTCGCGCGCGCGGTTGCGCGGCTCGGCGTGCCGAGCGCGCTCGCGGGATCGATCGGCGAAGACTGCTTCTCCGACGTGCTGTGGCGCACGAGCGACGCGGCCGGGCTCGACCTGCGCTTCCTGCAGCGCGTCGCACGGCCGCCGCTGCTCGCGATCGTTCACGAGACACGCCCGCCCGCGTATTTCTTCATCGGCGAAGCAAGCGCCGATCTCGCGTTCGATCCGGCGCGGCTGCCGGCCGGCTGGACCGACCACGTGAAATGGGCGCATTTCGGCTGCATCAGCCTCGTGCGCGAGCCGCTCGCCGGCACGCTGGCCGCACTCGCGGCCGACCTGCACGCGCGCGGCGTGAAGATCAGCTTCGACCCGAACGTCCGGAACCTGATGACGGCCGCGTACCGGCCGACGCTGGAAAAGATGGCCGCGCTCGCCGACCTGATCAAGGTGTCCGACGAGGACCTGCGGCACCTGTTCGGCGGCGACGGCCCCGACGCGATTGCCGCGGTGCGCATGCTGAACCCGCGCGCGGCCGTGCTCGTCACGCGCGGCGCACAGGCGGCGACGCTCTACGCGGACGGCGACGTGCATGAAGCCAGCCCGCCGCGCGTCGAGGTGGCCGACACCGTCGGTGCGGGCGACGCGTCGATCGGCGGCATGCTGTTCAGCCTGATGGCCGCGCCGCAGCGCACGTGGCGCGAGCATCTCGTGTTCGCGCTGGCCGCGGGTGCCGCGGCGTGCCGGCATACGGGTGCGCACGCGCCGACGCTCGACGAGGTCGTCGCACTGATCGAACGCTGACGGCACGGACGGTGACCGGACGCTGTTCGGTCACCGATAAGCGGCGCTGTACATGCTGCGCCGCAGTGCTACGATGAAGTGTCCTTTTGCGGGAGAGCACCATGGACACGAACACGTTCACGAAAGGCATCTACACGGCCAAGGCGCATACCCAGCACGCGGGCAACGGGCAGTTCCAGGGTTACGTGATCCTCTCGCGCGACGACGGCGACGACACCGAGAACACGCGTTACGACGTCCACTCGACGAGCCCCAGCGAGGAAGAGGCGTTCGACGAGGCGAAAGCGCTCGCGCACCGGATTCTCGGCGAGATCGAGCTGTAACGCGCACCGACCTTCAGGCGCGGCTCAGAGCAGCCGCGCCACCATCGATACCAGCATCGTCAGCACCAGCGTCGACATGAACGGGAACGGGTAGCGCCGCCCGCCGAGCGTCAGCGTGACGTCGCCCGGCATCCGCCCGATGCCGAGCTTGCCGAGCCACGGCCAGCAGCGCGTCAGGATCATCACCGCGACGAACGTCGTCAACAGCCAGCGCAGCATGCTAGGGCCTGTTTCCATATGGAACGCGCATGCGTTGCCACGAGAACGGCCGCTCGCGAGGCGCGCGACGCCGCGAATACTGGACGTATTCGCAAGGAGCGCAACGCGGCGAGCGGCCGTTCTCGTGGCAACCCCAAATTAAAAGAATCATGTCACGGGAATGCCCGAAATCGCCCGTATGGCGGCGTCGCTCGTCGCTTGTTTGGCACGGCCAAGCGGCGCTCCTCACTCCTTGCCCTACGAGCGATTTCGGGCATTCGCATGTGCGTTCCATATGGAAACAGGCCCTAGCCCCGTCAGAGTGCGTGCGAGCGATCGCCGCGCGCGAACGCGTCGAGCGTGCCGTCGATGCCGCGCGAGAACGCGATCACCTTGAACAGCTCGCCCATCTCGGCCTCGGAAATCAGCTTCTGCACCGCGTTCGCGGCCGGCAGGAATTCACGGATGTCCGACGGGTCGATCGCGGCCAGCGCGTCAGTGATGCCCGCGTTCAGCAGGAAGCGCGCCTGCGACGTGTAACCGAGCAGGTCGGCGCCGGTCGCGATGGCCGCGTCGTAGATGCCGGTGAATTCGACGTGCGCGGTGATGTCCTGCAGCCCCGGGTACAGGAACGGATCGTCGTGCGCATGGTGCCGGTAGTGGCACATCAGCGTGCCGCGGTCGCGCTGCGGGTGGTAGTACTCGTGCGCGGGAAAGCCGTAGTCGACCAGCAGCACCGCGCCGCGCCCGAGCATCGTGCAGACGGTGCGCGTGAAAGCCAGCGCGGCCTCGTGCGTCTCGGTCACGTAACCATCGCCCGCCTCGTCGAGCCCCGCGAGCACCGCCGGCAGGCCGGCCGGCGCGGCAGGACGGTCCTCGAACACGAACGCCTGCCGCGCGTCGAGCGCGACACCGCGCTCCTGCCATGCGCCGCCCGCCTTCGCGAACAGGCGCACGGGCATCGCATCGAGCACCTCGTTGCCGACCACGACGCCGTCGAACCGCTCGGGCAGCGCGTCGAGCCAGCGCACCTTCGCGGCGAGCGCCGGCGCGGCGGCCGTGATCGTGTCGCGCTGCCGTTCGCGCAGCTCGCCGGACAGGTCGACGATCAGGTATTCGTCGAGTCCGGCTCCCAGCGCGTCGAGCGCCGCGAGCAGACCGGCCGCGAGCTTGCCCGTGCCGGCGCCGAATTCCATCACGCAACGCGTGCCGCTCGCCGCGAGCGCTTCCGCGACCGGTTGCGCGAGCGTCTGTGCGAACAGCGGCGACAGCTCGGGCGCGGTGACGAAGTCGCTGCCGTCGTCGGCGCGGCGCCCGAACTTGCGCGCGCCGCCGCTGTAATAGCCGAGGCCGGGCGCGTACAGCGCACGCTCCATGAAGCGGTCGAACGGCAGCCAGCCGCCGGCCGCCGCGATCTCGTCGCGCAGTTGCGCGGCAAGGGTTTCGGACTGCGCGAGCGCGTCAGGGCCGGGAGCAGGTAAACTAGCGGGTTCGTGAGCTTTCGGGTTCATCCCGGCATTGTAAATGACCGTTTCAGCCGATACGTCGACCCTGCGCGTGGCGCTCGTCACCGGTGCCCTGGGCAGCGCGGCCGACGCCGCGTCGATCGGTCGTGCGCTCGCGACGGGATTCGCCCGGCACGGCTGGGACGTCGCGTTGCAGCGCAGCCCCGGCACGCCGCATGCGGCCGCCGACGCGCTCGTCGCCGAAGTCGCGGCGCTCGGCCGCCGCGCGGTCGTGCTCGACGCCGATCTGGCCCTGGAAGCCGATGCCGCCGCACTCGTCGCCGCGTGCGGCGCGGCGCTCGGCCGGCCCGCGTGCGCGGTGTTCGTGAGCGCCCGCGCGGGCGCCGACGACGCGCACACGGTAGACGGCGCGTCGCTCGCCGGCGCACTCGCGCGCAACGTGACGGCGCCGCTCGCGCTGGCGCGCGCGCTCGCCGATGCGACGCCCGACGCCGCGCGCGAGCACGAAGCGCTGCGCGCATGCGCGATCCACGTGCTGGACCAGGCGCTGTTTCACCCTGCGCCTGCGCAGTTGTCGCACGCGTTGATGCAGGCCGCGCTGAACCGCGCGACGTCGGCGCTGGCGCTGGCGCTCGCGCCGAAGGTGCGGGTCGCGGCGCTCGTGCGCGGCCACGCGGCGCACGCGGACGACATCGCCGCGGCCGCCTGCTATCTCGCGAGCGCGCCCGGCGTCACGGGCGCGACGCTGACCGTCGACGGCGGCGAGCACCTCGTGCCGCCCGCCGCCGGCCCGAATGAATGAACTGCGCGGATCGCGCGGCCTGACTGCCGCCGCCCGCGCCGCTTTGCGTGTGCGCACGCCAATTTGACTGGGACGACCATGTTTTCCGCTCTCCTGCACCCCCGCCTCGCGGACTGCCGCAGGCTCTACCTGCGCGACTACGAAGTGCACATCAACATCGGTGCCTTCGAACACGAGAAGCGCGGCGAGCAGCGCGTCGTCATCAACGTCGACCTGTTCGTGCCGCTCGCGATGTCCACTCCCGTGGACGACCGGCTGCATGAAGTCGTCGACTACGACCTGATGAAGCAGAGCGTCGCGCAATGCGTGGCGCGCGGCCACATCCACCTGCAGGAAACGCTGTGCGACGCGATCGCCGCGCACCTGCTGGCGCACGACGCCGTGCGCGCGGTACGCGTCTGTACCGAGAAACCGGACGCTTATCCGGACTGCGACGCCGTCGGCGTCGAAGTCTTTCGCATCAAGGACGAGGAGCGCGCATGAACGCCCCCCACATGAATGACGCGGCGGCCGATGCCGCCACCCACGACGCAGCCGCCGACCCGGCCGGCCGCCCGGCGCTGACGCGCCGCGAACAGAAGGAAGCGTACGAGAACAACAAGCTGTTCAAGCGGATCGTGCGCCAGGTCGGCCAGGCAATCGGCGACTTCAACATGATCGAGCAAGGCGACAAGGTGATGGTGTGCCTGTCGGGCGGCAAGGACAGCTACGCGATGCTCGACGTGCTGCTGCGCCTGCGCGAGCGCGCGCCGATCGATTTCGACATCGTCGCGGTGAACCTCGACCAGAAGCAGCCGGGCTTCCCCGAGCACGTGCTGCCCGAGTACCTGAAGCAGGTCGGCGTGCCGTTCCACATCGAGAACCAGGACACCTACAGCATCGTCAAGCGGCTCGTGCCCGAAGGCAAGACGACCTGCTCGCTGTGCTCGCGCCTGCGCCGCGGGATCCTGTACCGCGTGGCCGGCGAGCTCGGCGCGACCAAGATCGCGCTCGGCCATCACCGCGACGACATCGTGCAGACGCTGCTGCTCAACATGTTCTACGGCGGCAAGCTGAAGGGGATGCCGCCGAAGCTGCAGTCGGACGACGGCAAGAACATCGTGATCCGCCCGCTCGCGTACGTGAAGGAAACCGATCTCGAGAAATACGCGGAACTGCGCGAATTCCCGATCATCCCGTGCAACCTGTGCGGCAGCCAGCCAAACCTGAAGCGCGCGGAAATGAAGGCGCTGATCCGCGAATGGGACAAGCGCTTCCCGGGCCGCGTCGACAACATGTTCAACGCGCTCGCGAAGGTCGTGCCGTCGCACCTGATGGACACGACGCTGTACCCGTTCCAGTCGCTGCGCGCGACCGGCGAGGCCGATCCGCAAGGCGACATCGCGTTCGACGAGGAACCGTGCGCGTCGGGCGACGACGCGGCGCCGCCGGGTGGCGCCCGGCCGATCTCGATCGTCCAGTTCGACGACCTGTAAGCAGGGCCCGAACACCCGCCGGAACGGGGCCGCGCGGCCCTTTTCCGGCGCCGTCGCCCCGCCGCGACAGGCCCGGAACGGCAGGGGCCGCATGCTAAAATGGTCGGCTTCGAACTCCTCTGACAAGCTGGCGCCATGAATATCGTGATTTTGGCGGCAGGCACCGGCAAGCGCATGCGTTCCGCGCTGCCGAAAGTGCTTCACCCCCTGGCCGGCAGGCCGCTCCTCTCCCACGTCATCGACACCGCGCGCACGCTGCAGCCGTCCCGGCTCGTCGTCGTCGTCGGTCACGGTGCCGAGCAGGTCCAGGCCGCCGTCGCCGCGCCCGACGTCCAGTTCGCGGTGCAGGCAGAGCAGCTCGGCACCGGCCACGCGGTGCGTCAGGCGCTGCCGCTCCTCGATCCCGCGCAACCGACGCTCGTGCTGTACGGCGACGTGCCGCTCACGCGCGCGTCGACGCTGCAGCGCCTCGTCGATGCCGCGCGCGAAGGCCGCTACGGGATTCTGACCGTCACGCTCGACGATCCGACCGGCTACGGCCGCATCGTGCGCGACGCGGCCGGCTTCGTCACGCGCATCGTCGAGCAGAAGGACGCGTCGCCCGACCAGCTGAAGATCGCCGAGATCAACACGGGCATCATCGTCACGCCCACGGCCCAGCTGTCGATGTGGCTCGGCGCACTGAAGAACGAGAACGCGCAGGGCGAGTACTACCTGACCGACGTCGTCGAACTCGCGATCGAGGCCGGTTTCGAGGTCGTCACCGCGCAGCCCGACGAGGAATGGGAAACGCTCGGCGTGAACAGCAAGGCGCAGCTTGCCGAGCTCGAACGCATTCATCAGCGCAATATCGCGGAAACGCTGCTCGTCGACGGCGTCACGCTCGCCGATCCGGCCCGCGTCGACGTGCGCGGCACGCTGCGCTGCGGCCGCGACGTGTCGATCGACGTGAACTGCGTGTTCGAGGGCAACGTGACGCTCGCGGACAACGTGACGATCGGCGCGAACTGCGTGATCCGCAACGCGTCGGTCGGCGCGGGCACGCGCATCGACGCGTTCACGCATATCGACGGCGCCGAGCTCGGCGCGCACACCGTGATCGGCCCGTACGCACGGCTGCGCCCCGGCGCGCAGCTCGCGGACGAAGCGCACGTCGGCAACTTCGTCGAGGTGAAGAACGCGGTGATCGGCCACGGCTCGAAGGCGAACCACCTCACGTACATCGGCGACGCCGACATCGGCGCGCGCGTGAACATCGGCGCGGGCACGATCACCTGCAACTACGACGGCGCGAACAAGTTCCGCACCGTGATCGAGGACGACGTGTTCGTCGGCTCCGACACGCAGCTGGTCGCGCCCGTGCGCGTCGGCCGCGGCGTGACGATCGCCGCCGGCACGACGATCTGGAAGGACGTGGCCGAAGGCCTGCTCGCGTTGAACGAGAAGACCCAGACCGCGAAGAGCGGCTACGTCCGCCCGGTCAAGAAGAAAAGCTGAACCTTTTGCGGGCGCCCCGACGGCGCCCGCGTCGACTTACAGGACTGACTCATTCATGTGCGGCATTGTCGGCGCAGTTGCGCAACGTAATATCGTTCCGGTGCTGATCGAAGGTTTGCGGCGCCTCGAATACCGTGGCTACGACTCGTGCGGCGTCGCCGTGCTCGAGCCGGGCGCGCCGAAGCGCGCGCGCAGCGTCGAACGCGTCGCCGATCTCGACGCGCAGGTGCGCGAATCGCATCTCGAAGGCACGACCGGCGTCGCGCACACGCGCTGGGCCACGCATGGCGCGCCCGTCACGCACAACGCGCACCCGATCTTCTCGTCGAACGCGCTCGCGCTCGTCCACAACGGCATCATCGAGAACTTCGAGCCGCTGCGCGAAGCGCTGCGCGCGAAGGGCTACGAATTCGTGTCGCAAACCGACACCGAAGTGATCGCCCACCTCGTGCACAGCCTGTATCGCGGCAACCTGTTCGACGCGGTGCGCGAAGCCGTGCAGCAGCTGCACGGCGCGTATGCGATCGCCGTGATCCACAAGGACCAGCCGCACACCGTCGTCGGCGCGCGACAGGGCTCGCCGCTCGTGGTCGGCCACGGCGACGGCGAGAACTTCCTCGCGTCCGACGCGCTCGCGCTCGCGGGCAGCACCGACCGCTTCACGTTCCTCGAGGAAGGCGACGTGTGCGAGCTGTCGCTCGACGGCGTGAAGATCGTCGACCGGGACGGCGCGCTCGCGCAGCGCGAGATCCGCGTGGTCAGCGCATACGGCGGCGCGGTCGAGCTGGGCCCGTATCGCCACTTCATGCAGAAGGAAATCTTCGAGCAGCCGCGCGCGATCAGCGATACCGTGCCGCAGACGGAAGCCTTCGACGCGACGCTGTTCGGCGACGCCGCGCCCGCCGCGTTCGCGGAGATCGACAGCCTGCTGATCCTCGCATGCGGCACGAGCTACTACTCGGGCCTCACCGCCAAATACTGGCTCGAATCGATCGCGAAGATCCCGACCCAGGTCGAGATCGCGAGCGAGTACCGCTACCGCGAATCGGTGCCGAATCCGCGCCAGCTCGTGCTGGTGATCTCGCAGTCGGGCGAGACCGCCGACACGCTCGCGGCGCTCAAGCACGCGCAGTCGCTCGGCCACACGCACACGCTCGCCGTGTGCAACGTCGCGACGAGCGCGATGGTGCGCCTCACCGAAATGCAGTTCCTGACGCACGCGGGCACCGAGATCGGCGTTGCGTCGACGAAGGCGTTCACGACGCAGCTCGTCGCGCTGTTCGTGCTGGCCGCGACGCTCGGCAAGCTGCGCGGTCACGTCGATGCCGCGCAGGAAGCCGGGTTCCTGAAGCAGTTGCGCCACCTGCCGGCCGCGCTGAACAGCGTGCTCGCGCTCGAGCCGCAGATCATCGCGTGGTCGGAGGAGTTCGCGCGCAAGGAAAACGCGCTGTTCCTCGGCCGCGGGCTGCACTACCCGATCGCGCTCGAAGGCGCGCTGAAGCTGAAGGAAATCTCGTACATCCACGCCGAGGCCTATCCGGCCGGCGAACTGAAGCACGGGCCGCTCGCGCTCGTCACGGAAGCGATGCCGGTCGTCACGGTCGCACCGAACGACACGCTGCTCGAGAAGCTGAAGTCGAACATGCAGGAAGTGCGTGCGCGCGGCGGCGAGCTGTACGTGTTCGCCGATGCCGACACGCAGATCGTCAACGACGACGGCCTGCACGTGATCCGGATGCCGGAGCATTACGGGCAACTGTCGCCGATCCTGCACGTCGTGCCGCTGCAACTGCTCGCGTATCACACCGCGTGCGCGCGCGGCACCGACGTCGACAAGCCGCGGAACCTCGCGAAATCGGTGACGGTGGAGTAAGGCGGGACGATCGGGACGGCCCCGCGAAGCCGTCCCGACCCCGTATCGGCCCGTATCGGCACGAAACAGGCCATTCGGGCAGGCCATTCGGCCAGGTCGAAATATGTACCACGTAGTGGCATATAATCCTATGCTGACCTGATCGGCCCGACGTGCCGGTAATCGGCAGCGCGGGATCGTGCCGAGCAAGGTCGGGCAGGTGCGGGTTTTCGTATTCCTGTTCGCCAAGCCCGACCGGGACGACATCGACGAACGCGAACGGCGTGCCTTCAGAAAGCTCGCCGCGAATGTCGGGCGCCGCGCCGGCGCCGATATCGCGACGCTGGTCACACTGAAAGAGCGGGTGGAGATTTGCAATGGCCAGGAGTCGATTCAAGAGCGACGCAACGGAGGCGACCCACAGCGCCGCGTCGGGCCTCTATCGTGCCGCGTTGATCGACAAGAAGACGATGCGCGAATACGACGATCTCCGCATCGAAGCCGCCCCGCGGTTCGATCCGGAAGCCATCGCCCGCATCCGCAAATCCGTCAATGTCAGCCAGAGCGTGTTCGCGCTTTACCTGAACACGACGACGTCGACGATCCGCCAATGGGAACAGGGCGACAAGCGGCCGAGCGGCATCGCCGCACGGATGCTCCAGATCGTCGAGAAACACGGGCTCGAGGTGTTCTCCTGAACCGGCCCCCCGAATCCCCCTGCACGGCCGCCCCCGCACCGGATACCGCGACGCGCCCCGCAACGAATATGACGGAGACACAATGGTAGTAAGACTCTTTGGATGCGGATTGCTGGCGCTGACGTTCGCGTCGACGGGCTGGGCCGCCGAGCACTACGTCGAAGTCTGGAACCCGCCCGAGGCGCGGCAGCCGGCCGCCCGCACGCCGGCCGCGCACACCGGCGCCGATGCTCGCGCCGGCAAGAGCGTGGAGAAGCACGCGAATGCCACGCCGAAAGCCGCGGTGAAACCGCACAAGCGCCGCGTCGCGCAGGCGGTGAAAGCCGGCTCGCATCGTCCGCCCGCCACCGCGGCCGAGACGCCGGCCGCTCCGCGCCCCGTCGCGCAGCCCGCACCGGGACGCCTGACGGTCATGCAGCCGGCTGCGCCCGATGCGCAGCACGCACTGAATTACTCCGACATCCCGCGGCAATACACACCGGACGGCAACGTGCTGCGCGTCGGCACGCACAACCGCTCCGCGGAGGTGACTCGATAATGGAAGCGCAAACCTACCACGGCTACCAGATCTGGGGCCACGCGATCCTGCAGCAGGACGAGATCCTGCAGCCCGAGCGCTTCGCGGCGAGCGGCACGATCACGCAGAACAACAAGCTGGTGGAGGCGTCCGGCGTGCTCGGCGTGTTCGACACCGAGGACGACGCGCGCGAAGCGGGGCTCGAATGGGCCCGCGCCTGGATCGACAGCCACCGCTGAGCGTGCGCAACCTGCGCGCCGTGATCGACGCCGGACACGAGTCGGCCGCGAGCCGGCAATGAAAAAAGGGGCGTCATCGACGCCCCTTTGTCATTCGAACCAGGACAACTCAAGCCGCGGCCCGTGGCGGCCGCACCGCCGCCTGCGGCCGGCCGACGAACCGTGCCAGCCCGACAATCGCGGCCAGCGTCGCGAAATACGCGACGATCTGGATGCCCGCCGGGCGCGCGGTGTAGCCGATCAGCGTATGCAGCGCCTTGCCGACGATGCTCGATTCCTTGAGCAGCCACGACGTATCCCAGACCGCATCGCCCCACGACGGCACGAGGCCTGCCGCGAGCAGGAAGCCGACGCACTGGCTGGCCATCCCCGCCGCGAGCAGCACGATCAGCCAGTTGGTGACGGAGAACAGGCGCTTCAGCGGAATCTGCAGCAGGCCCGCATACATCCCGTAGCCGAGCCCGGCGCCGCCGAGCACGCCGAGCAGCCCGCCGACGATCATCTGCGGTGTCTGTCCCGGATCGCCCGCCGCGATGCCGTACAGGAACAGCACGGCCTCGGAGCCTTCGCGCAGCACCGCGACGCCGACCACGATCGCGAGCCCCGTCAGCGGCTTGCTGCCGGCCGCGACGGCACGCCCGACCGCGGTCATCTGCATCGCCATCTCGCGACCGTGCCGGCTCATCCAGATGCTGTGCCATGCGAGCATCAGCGTCGCGACGAACATCACGCCCGCGTTGAAGACCTCCTGCCCCATGCCGGACGCCCATTGCGAGATCACGTCGGCGAACGCCGCGATCAGGCCGGCGCCGATCACGCCGCCCGCCAGCCCGCCGCCGACCCACCAGCCGCGCCGCGGCACGCCTTTCGTCGCGGCCATCACGATCGACACCACCAGCGCGGCCTCGAGCACTTCACGAAAGACGATCAGGGCAGTCGACAGCATGTCCGTATCCGCTTACTTGACGGTCAGCTGCGTCTTCGACTGCGCTTCGTGATACTCGTCGTGGAACTCGTAGGTTCCGGCCTTCAGCGGCCCGACCAGGATCTCCACCGACTTGCCGGCAGGCACGACCTTCTCCGCCTTGAAATCGTCGCTCTCGAATTCGGCGGGCGTCGCGTCGAGGTTCTTCACGACGAACTTCACCTTCTTGCCGGCCGGGATCGTCACGCCGTCCGGCGAAAACTTGTGATCCTTCAGGGTCAGGTTGACGACATCGTCGGCCGCGAATGCGGACGTTGCCGATGCGCCCAGCAGCACCAGCGAAAAGCCGAAAGCAAAACGGTTCATGGGGGTAACGAATTGGAATATCGAAGGGAGCTGATACTAAGATCGATTCGCATTTCCAACTCGCGTACCCTTACTGGCGACATGGTGATCGTGCTCCATGGAGCGCCGCCGCGCCTTGCCCGGCAAGGCATCCGCCACGCTTCGCCCGGAACGCTTCACCGTCAATCGGGACAAGTGCCGAATGACGTCAAAAGCCCGCCCGCCATTCATCAGACATCACCTTTACAACACGCTGTCGCCGCACTACCGTCGTCACACAGGAGCCGCGACACGGATCTTCGTCGACACGCGTACGCTTGACCTTCCCACCGTGGCAAGCTTCATGCTGTCGATGCTTGTCAATCGTCAACTCAGGAGAACACGATGGAATTCGAAGTCCAGGACATGACCTGCGGCGGCTGCGCCAATGCAATCACGCGCGCGGTGACGGCCGCCGATCCCGCCGCGAAGCTCGACATCGACGTCGCGGCGAAGATCGTCAAGGTCGAGTCGGCGCAAGGCGCCGAGCGCGTGCAGTCGATCATCGAAGCCGCCGGCTTCCACCCCGCGCTGCGCACCGCATAACTTACGCACAACGCGAGCGCGGGCACACGCCGTACGGCGCTGCGCCCGCGCCCCGCAGTGCATCAGCGCAGCCGGATCAGCGTCGACTTCAGTTCGGTGTACTTCTCGAGCGCGTGCAGCGACTTGTCGCGGCCGTTGCCCGACTGCTTGTAGCCGCCGAACGGGAAGTTCATGTCGCCGCCCTCGTCGTAGCAGTTCACCCAGACGGTGCCCGCGCGCAGCCGGCGCGACACGTCGTGCGCGGTCGTCAGGTTCGACGTCCACACGGCCGCGGCCAGCCCGTACTCGGTATCGTTCGCGATCCGCACAGCCTCGTCGACGTCGTCGAACACGATCACCGACAGCACGGGCCCGAAGATTTCCTCGCGTGCGATCCTCGCATCCGGCTTCACCTCGAACACCGTCGGCTCCACGTAGAAGCCGCCCGTTTCCGCCTTCACGCGCGCACCGCCGGTGACGAGCCGGCCCTCGCTGCGCCCGGCCTCGATATAGCCGAGCACACGCTCGAGCTGGATGCCGTCGACGATCGCGCCCATCGACACCGACGGATCGAGCGGATTGCCGGGCACGTACGCACGCGCGGCCGCGACGAGCTTCTCGATGAACACATCCTTGATGTCGCGATGCACGAGCAGCCGCGAGCCGGCCGTGCACATCTCGCCCATGTTGTAGAAGATCGCGCCGGCGGCCGCCTGCGCCGCGCGGTCGAGATCGGGACAATCGGGCAGCACGATGTTCGGCGACTTGCCGCCGAGCTCGAGCCACGCGCGCTTCAGGTTCGACTGCGCGGCGTACTGCATGATCAGCTTGCCCACTGCCGTCGAGCCGGTGAATGCGATGCAGTCGACGTCGCGATGCAGCGCGAGCAGCTTGCCGGGCTCGCCGGCCCCCGGTACGACGTTGAACACGCCCGCCGGAATGCCGGCTTCGTACGCGAGCTGTGCGACGCGGATCGCGGTCAGCGGCGATTTCTCCGACGGCTTCAGCACGACGCTGTTGCCGGCCGCGAGCGCGGGGCCGAATTTCCATGCGGCCATCAGGATCGGGAAGTTCCACGGCACGACGGCGGCCACCACGCCGACCGGCTCGCGCGTGACGAGACCGACGAGATGATGATCGGCCGGCGCGACCTCGCCGCCCACCTTGTCGATCGCTTCCGCGAACCATTCGACGCAATACGCGGCGCCCGGCACGTCGACCGTCGTCGTGTCGCCGATCGGCTTGCCCGCGTCGAGCGTTTCGAGCAGCGACAGCTCGTCGAGGTGCTCGCGCATCAGCGCGGCCCAGCGCAGCAGCACGGCCTTGCGCGCACGCGGGTTCAGCCCGGCCCACACGCCTGCGTCGAACGCGCGACGCGCCGCCGCGACGGCCGCGTTCACGTCGGCTTCGCCGCAATCGGCGACCTTCGCGAGCACGCGGCCGTCGATCGGGCTCACGCAGTCGAACGTCTTGCCGCCGTGCGCGTCGCGCGACGCGC
Organism: Burkholderia sp. LS-044; assembly: GCF_004803625.1. Lineage (NCBI taxonomy): Bacteria > Pseudomonadati > Pseudomonadota > Betaproteobacteria > Burkholderiales > Burkholderiaceae > Burkholderia > Burkholderia sp. LS-044. The sequence continues at coordinate 7,323 of NZ_SSWO01000024.1, read as the reverse complement.
CGTCGATGAATGCGCGCCCTTCGATCTCGAGCGACGCCGCCTTGTCCTGCCAGTCAGCCAAAGTCAACTTGTTCATCAGGATGCCTCAGTTTTTTGGCATTCGCGATGCGACGCGCCGCTGCGCGTGACGCGCAGCCGGCCGGCAGCGAATGCGGTGATGCGCGGTCGGGAGGTCAGAAGGTCGCCGGCGAATTGGCCGAGACGACCTCGCAGATCAGGTCCGCGCTGGGATTGCGAAAACGGTGCGGCAAACGGCTTTCGAAGTAATAGCCGTCTCCGGGGTCGAGCAGCCACGTCGCGCCGTCGACGGTCAGCTCGAGCCGGCCCGACACGACGACACCGCCCTCGTGCCCCGCGTGCACGAGCATCTCGGGCCCCGTATCGGCGTGCGGCTGGTAGACCTCGCGCAGGATGCACATGTTGCGGTCCTTCACGCTCGCGCCGACCAGATGAAACGCGAGCGTGTCGTTGCCGAGGTTCGGCATCTCGTCGCGGCGCGACACGACCGAACGCGATTCGACGAGCTCGAACGTGAAGAACTCCGCGAGACTCATCGGGATACATTCCAGCAGCTTCTTCAGCGAGCCGACCGACGGGCTCACGCGGCCCTGTTCGATCAGCGAGATCGTGCCGTTGGTCACGCCGGCCCGCTTCGCGAGTTCGCGCTGCGACAGGCCATGCTTGTTGCGCACGAAACGCAGGCGCTCGGCGACTTCGGTGGACATCGATTCGGTTTCGGACACGATAGGTGCGATGACAAAGTGAAACGACGCAGTGAACAGCCGTTGAATATTCTAATCACTTTATGCCGCACATCAGCGGGGAAAACCCTGAAAGGCGTTCGAAATAATGAACACCCCGTCGATTATTCCGTTTGCGAATCTTTTGTTTGCACTGCTCGGGAAAGCCCTGATGCAACACCGTTAAAAAACATTTGACGCCGTTTTTGGCTCGTATATGCTGGCTCTCAGGTTCGCGTCATCAAGCGTTCATCGGCAGCAAAAAGCGTTATTGCAACGCAAAAATTGATGCCCTTCGATGTAAATGACGCGTAACCGGCGCCTTGATTATTTTAAACGCCCAGTGCGTCGAAACGGTCGGGTGTTCAATACTTTCAACAACCCAGTCGAGTGTAATCGTGAGAGTCCGTGGCCCTCTGGTGAGGTGGGATCGAAGCGTGGCGCGAAGTTCGCGCAGCGCGGCATCCCCTTCCGATGGCAGTTGCGGCTGGCATAGTCCTCGCCTGCAGCATCTGTCGATCTACACCATCCTTTCCCGTCGTTCCGTTCGGCGCCACAACGCCGTTTCCGCACGCGCATTCGTCGCCGTCGATACCGACGAAGTGGCGTCGCTGCTGCCGTAGCGCCTCTCCTTTCTTTACGTCGTTCGTTTCGTCTGCTGATTCGCCAACCGCATGGTCCATGCGGTGACGGAACGCGTTCGCGCATTCGTTGCCGCGTCGCGTATCGCAATGAAACGAACGACGGCCTGATCGTCGCGCGCAGCGCGGATCGCCACGCCATCCCGTTGCGCCCATTCACCAGCGGCCTTGCGCTTTGCGCCAGGCTGCGGGGCTGTTGCACGCCGGCGTTTCGCCACATCCGGCAAGACATACGCGACAACCCTCCGGATAACTGATTGACGTCATGGAAAGAAGGAAACCACTCGTCGGCATCACCGCCGACCTCACGCAGATCGGCGCACACGCGTCGCATACGGTCGGCGACAAATACGTCGCCGCGATCGTCGACGGCGCGCAGGCGCTCGCGATGGTGCTGCCCGCGCTCGGCGAGCGCCAGTCGGTCGACGACATCCTCGACACGGTCGACGGCCTGCTGTTCACCGGCAGCTACTCGAACGTCGAGCCGCACCTGTACGGCGGCGAACCGAGCGCACCCGGCACGAAGCACGACCCGGCCCGCGATGCGACGACGCTGCCGCTGCTGCGCGCGGCGATCGCCGCGGGCGTGCCGGTGCTCGCAGTCTGCCGCGGCTTCCAGGAGCTGAACGTCGTCTGCGGCGGCACGCTGCATCAGCGCGTGCATGAAGTGCCGGGCTTCGCCGATCACCGCGAGGACGACGACGCGCCGATGGACACGCAATACGGCCCCGCGCACGTCGTGCGACTGACGCCCGGCAGCAAGCTGCACGCGCTCGCCGGCGGCCGCGACGAAGTGCGCGTGAACTCGCTGCACAAGCAGGGCATCGCGCAGCTCGGCTCCGGCCTCGCCGTCGAAGCCGTCGCGCCGGACGGCCTGATCGAAGCCGTGAGCGTCGTCGATGCACCGGCTTTCGCCCTCGCCGTGCAGTGGCACCCGGAATGGCGGCATGCGCAGGACCCGCTGTCGAGCGCGATCTTCCGCGCCTTCGGCGATGCCTGCCGCGCGCGCCGCGCCGCCCGCACGTGCGCCACGGCCGCCGCCGCGCTCGCCTGAGCGCGCCGACCCAACCAACGAGAACAGACATGCAAGACATCGAAGATTTCCTGAAGCAGTACCGGATCACCGAGATCGAAGCGATCATTCCCGACATGGCCGGCATCGCGCGCGGCAAGATCACGCCCCGCAACAAGTTCACGTCCGGCGAATCGATGCGCCTGCCGCAAGCCGTGATGGTGCAGACCGTCACCGGCGAATATCCGGAAGACGGTTCGCTGACCGGCGTGACCGACCCCGACATGGTGTGCGTGCCCGACACGTCGACGATCCGCCTGATTCCGTGGGCCGTCGACCCGACCGCGCAGGTGATCCACGACTGCGTGCACTTCGACGGCTCGCCGGTCGAGATCTCGCCGCGCTACGTGCTGCGCCGCGTGCTCGACCTGTACAAGGCGAAGGGCTGGAAGCCCGTCGTCGCGCCCGAGCTCGAGTTCTACCTGGTCGACATGAACAAGGACCCCGACCTGCCGCTGCGTCCGCCGGTCGGCCGCACGGGCCGCCCGGAAACGGGCCGCCAGTCGTATTCGATCGAGGCCGTCAACGAGTTCGACCCGCTGTTCGAGGACATCTACGAGTACTGCGAATCGCAGAACCTCGACATCGACACGCTGATCCACGAAGTCGGCGCCGCGCAGATGGAGATCAACTTCATGCACGGCGACGCGCTGTCGCTGGCCGACCAGGTGTTCCTGTTCAAGCGCACGGTGCGCGAGGCCGCGCTGCGTCACAACATGTACGCGACGTTCATGGCCAAGCCGATGGAAGACGAACCGGGTTCGGCGATGCACGTGCACCAGAGCATTGTCGACGAGGAAACGGGCCAGAACCTGTTCACGTCGCCCGAAACCGGCGGCGCGACGTCGATGTTCTACAACTACCTCGCGGGGCTGCAGAAATACACGCCGGCGCTGATGCCGATCTTCGCGCCGTACATCAACTCGTATCGCCGCCTGTCGCGCTTCATGGCCGCGCCGATCAACGTGCAGTGGGGCTACGACAACCGCACGGTCGGCTTCCGCATCCCGCACTCGGGCCCGTCGGCGCGCCGCATCGAGAACCGGATTCCGGGCGTCGACTGCAACCCGTACCTCGCGCTCGCCGCGACGCTCGCGGCCGGCTATCTCGGCATGACGCAGCGCCTGGAACCGACCGAGCCGCTCGTCAGCGACGGCTACGACCTGCCGTACCAGCTGCCGCGCAACCTCGAGGAAGGGCTGACGCTGATGGCCGCGTGCGAGCCGCTCGGCGAGATCCTCGGCCACAAGTTCCTGAAGGCGTATTTCGCGCTGAAGGAAACCGAATACGAAGCGTTCTTCCGCGTGATCAGCTCGTGGGAACGCCGCCATCTGCTGCTGCACGTCTGAGCGTGCACACAACCGAATACGGAAACACGGAGGAAACATGACGTACCGCAACGAATCTGCCTGGATCCAGCCCGCCGCGCCGGCCGCCTCACCGCGCACGACGCAGGCGCGCTCGACCGCCGAATACCGCGCGCTCGACGCCGCGCACCACATCCACCCGTTCTCGGACATGGGCGCGCTGAACCGCGCGGGCAGCCGCGTGATCGTGAAGGCCGACGGCGTCTACCTGTGGGACTCGGACGGCAACAAGGTCATCGACGGGATGGCCGGCCTCTGGTGCGTGAACGTCGGCTACGGCCGCAAGGAGCTCGCCGACGCCGCGTATCGCCAGATCCAGGAACTGCCGTTCTACAACACCTTCTTCAAGACCACGCACCCGCCGGTGATCGAACTCTCCGCGATGCTCGCGGAAGTCACGCCGAAGGGCTTCAACCACTTCTTCTATTGCAACAGCGGCTCGGAAGGCAACGACACCGTGCTGCGCCTCGTGCACCAGTACTGGCGCGTGCAGGGCCAGCCGCAGAAGAAGTACGTGATCTCGCGCAAGAACGGCTACCACGGCTCGACGATCGCGGGCGGCACGCTCGGCGGGATGGGCTACATGCACGAGCAGATGCCGTCGAAGGTCGAGCACATCGTGCACATCGACCAGCCGTATTTCTTCGGCGAGGCGGCGGCCGGCGAAACGCCGGAAGCGTTCGGCCTGGCCCGCGCGCAGCAGCTCGAGGCGAAGATCCTCGAACTCGGCGCGGAAAACGTCGCGGCGTTCATCGGCGAGCCGTTCCAGGGCGCGGGCGGCGTGATCTTCCCGCCGTCGACGTACTGGCCGGAAATCCAGCGGATCTGCCGCAAGTACGACATCCTGCTGGTGGCCGACGAAGTGATCGGCGGGTTCGGCCGCACCGGCGAATGGTTCGCGCACCAGCACTTCGGCTTCGAGCCGGACCTGATCACGATGGCCAAGGGCCTCACGTCGGGCTACGTGCCGATGGGGGCCGTCGGCATTCACGAGCGGGTGGCGCGGCCGATCATCGACAACGGCGAATTCAACCACGGCCTCACGTACTCGGGCCACCCGGTGGCGGCAGCCGTCGCGGTCGCGAACCTGAAGCTGCTGCGCGACGAAGGGATCGTCGAGCGCGTGAAGAACGACACGGGCCCGTACTTCCAGGCGCTGATGCGCGAGACCTTCGCGCGTCACCCGATCGTCGGCGAAGTGCATGGCCACGGCCTCGTCGCGAGCCTTCAGCTCGCCGAGGCGCCGGCCGAACGCCGTCGCTTCGCGAACGGCGGCGACGTCGGCACGATCTGCCGCGACTTCTGCTTCAACGGCAACCTGATCATGCGTGCGACCGGCGACCGGATGCTGCTGTCGCCGCCGCTCGTGATCTCGCGTCAGGAAATCGATGAACTCGTATCGAAGGCGAAAAAAGCAGTCGATGCAACCGCCCAGCAACTGGGTATTTCGTAACGGTTTTGCCTACAGGCGTGCGGCGGGCGCCGCACGCCGCCATAACCAGGGGAATTCCACCATGCGTGCCTGCTTTCTTCGCCAAGCCTGTTCCGTTGCCGCCCTTGCCGCCGCGGCCGCGTTTACGTCAGTCGCCAGCCCGTCGGCGCATGCCGAGGACCTGAACGTCTACAACTGGTCCGACTACATCGCACCGGACACGATCCCGAACTTCCAGAAGCAGACGGGTATCCACGTCAAGTACGACAACTACGACAGCGACGACACGCTTCAGGCGAAGCTGCTTGCCGGCAGTTCGGGTTACGACATCGTCGTGCCGACGTCGAACTACATGGCCAAGCAGATCCAGGCCGGCGTGTACCAGAAGCTCGACAAATCGAAGCTGCCGAACCTCGCGAACCTCGACCCGCTGCTGATGAAGATGATCTCGGACGCCGATCCGGGCAACCAGTACGGCGTGCCCTGGGCCTACGGCACGGACGGCATCGGCTACAACGCGCAGGCGGTGAAGAAGGCACTCGGCGACAAGGCGCCGGTCGACAGCTGGGCGCTGGTGTTCGACCCGGCCAACATGGAAAAGCTGAAGAGCTGCGGCGTGTCGTTCCTCGACCAGGCCGTCGACGTGTTCGCCGCGACGCTGCAATACATGGGCAAGAACCCGAACAGCACCAACCCCGGCGACTACCAGGCCGCGTTCGAAGTCCTGAAGAAAGTCCGCCCGTACATCACCCAGTTCAACTCGTCCGGCTACATCAACGACCTCGCGAACAACGACGTGTGCGTCGTGCTCGGCTGGTCGGGCGACGTCGGCATCGCGCATCGCCGCTCGGCCGAAGCGAAGCGCTCGTACGACATCAAGTTCTCGAACCCGAAGGAAGGCGGCCTGCTGTGGTTCGACGTGATGGTGATCCCGAAGGATGCACCGCACCCAGAGGCCGCCCTGAAGTGGATCAACTACGTGTCCGATCCGAAGGTCAACGCGGCGATCACCAACACGGTGTTCTACCCGACCGCGAACAAGGCCGCGCACCAGTTCGTCACGCCGGCCGTCGCGCAGGACCCGACCGTCTACCCGCCCGAAGACGTGCTGAAGAAGATGGTGCTGATGAAGCCGATGCCGGCCGACATCCTGCGCCTCGAGAACCGTCTGTGGGCCCAGCTGAAGACGGGCCACTGATCGCGAAGCATTCCGGCGGCGCAGGCATCGCTTCACGCCTGCCCGCCTGAGATCCGCGGACCTCCATCCGCCCGCGCGCGCCGCGCGCACTGTTCCATCCGGCACGAGCCGTTGTCCGTGAGTCGCATAACGCGCCTCGCGCGGGGACGCTCACGCCTGCAATCCGTGAAGAACGAATGGTGAATCCCATGCAATCGATACCCTCTTCCGCTGCTGCACGACAGACCCAACCGGCCCCCGCAGCCCGTACGCAAAACGACGCCTTCGTCCGCATCGAAAACGTCGTGAAGAAATTCGGCGACAGCACGGCCGTCGACAACGTGAACCTGACGATCGCGAAGAACGAGCTGTTCGCGCTGCTCGGCAGCTCGGGCTGCGGCAAGTCGACGCTGCTGCGCATGCTTGCCGGGCTGGAAACGGCCACCTCCGGCAAGATCTTCGTCGACGGCGAGGACCTCGCGTCGCTGCCGCCGTACCGCCGCCCGGTCAACATGATGTTCCAGTCGTACGCGCTGTTCCCGCACATGACGGTCGAATCGAACGTCGCGTTCGGCTTGAAGCAGGAAGGCACGCCGAAGAACGAGATCCGCGAGCGCGTGGCCGACGCGCTCGCGCTCGTGCAGATGAGCAAGTACGCGAAGCGCAAGCCGCATCAGCTCTCCGGCGGCCAGCAGCAGCGCGTCGCGCTCGCCCGCTCGCTGGTCAAGCGCCCGAAGCTGCTGCTGCTCGACGAGCCGATGTCCGCGCTCGACAAGAAGATCCGCCAGAAGACCCAGCTCGAACTGGTGAACATCATCGAGAAGGTCGACGTGACCTGCGTGATGGTCACGCACGACCAGGAAGAAGCGATGACGATGGCGAGCCGCCTCGCGG
>NZ_SSWO01000023.1:0-107709 GCF_004803625.1 Burkholderia sp. LS-044 | reverse complement strand
CCATCTGCACACGCGTGAGCGCGAGATCCTTCGATAGCGCGGGCGCGACGATACCGAGCGCCGAGCGGTCGACGTAGTTGAGGACCGTGGCCACGAGCAGCATCGACAGTACGCCGTAGCGCACCCGCGATCGCCTGGCGGCGCCTGCGTGCGCGTCGAACCCGCGCATGACCGAAACCTGTTCTTCAGCGGTTTTCAATGTCGTCTCCTGTTTTGTGATGGTTGTGCTGGTGCACCTGCCGCGTGTGCCGGCGCGCGTCCGGTCAGCCGCGTCCGACGAAGGGCATCGCGCTTGCCATGATCGTCATGTTCAGAATGTTCGCTTCGAGCGGCAGGCTCGCCATCTGCACGATCGCGCTCGCGACATGCACGACGTCGACGCGCGGCTCGGGCGCGATGCGGCCGTCGGCCTGCAGCACGCCGCTGTCCATGCGCTCCGTGAGCGAGGTCGCGGCGTTGCCGATATCGATCTGGCCGCAGGCGATGTTAAACGGTCGACCGTCGAGGGCAAGCGAACGCGTGATGCCGAGGACCGCGTGCTTCGTGGCCGTGTACGCGATCGTGTGCGGGCGCGGCGTGTGCGCGGAGATCGAACCGTTGTTGATGATGCGGCCGCCTTGCGGCGTCTGGCGCTTCATCTGGCGCCACGCGGCGCGGGCGCACAGGAACACGCCGGTCAGGTTGGTGGCGACCACGTCGTTCCAGAACTCAAGCGAATAATCGTCGAGCGGCACGGCGCCTGCGTTGCGGCCCGCGTTGTTGAACAGCACGTCGAGGCGGCCGAAGTCATGCGCAATCCGCGTGAAGCTCGCATCGACCGACGTTTCGTCGGACACGTCGGTTGGAATCGCCGCTGCGACGCCCCCGGCCAGCTCGATGATCTCTTGCGTCGCGAGTAGCGGATCGATGCGCCGGCCGAGCAGCGCGACGCTGAAGCCGGCTTGCGCGAGCGCTACCGCAGCGGCCTGTCCGATGCCGGTGCCGGCACCCGTCACCGCCGCGATTTTTTTCTCTGCCTGCATTTTCACGCCCTCGTCTTCAGTCCGTTGAACATGCAAAAAGCATTGCGCGGCGACGATTTCGCAGCAATCTTGATTCTTTCAATCAATATCAACCGCCCCGTCCAGACAGGCTGGCGTCAGGGTTTTCCTGAGTTCGCGGCTGCGCTGTTCGCGCGCCGGCACGGCATCGCGCATGGCAGAGGACATGATCGGAATCGGTCGATCATCCGGTCGCTCAATGCCGCGCGGACATGTTGATCGAACCAATCAATATTGACCTGCGCCGACTGCGCTTCGTAGGCTGTGTTCCGTTATCCGAACCAAGGACGAGACCATGCCTGACAACAATCGCACCCAGCTGCTGGTTGCGCGACGCGTTCCCGCCGCGGTGGCCGCGCGTGCGGCGGCCGAATTCAACGCCTATGTAACCGACGCCGACATGGACGCGCCGTCCGTCGTCGAGTTCTGCAACCGCTACGAGACGCCGGCGGTGCTGATCGGCAAGAAATCGGGGCTGCAGGCCGAGCACATCGCAGCATTGCCGCCGAGCGTGAAGATCATCGCGAACGCGAGCGCCGGGTACGACCACATGGATGTCGCTGCCGCACGCGCACGCGGAATTGCGGTCAGCAACGCCCCCGATGCGCTGACCGACTGCACGGCCGATTTCACGATGCTGCTGGTGCTGGCCGCGTGCCGGCGTGCATCGGAGTACGAGCGTATCGTGCGCGCGGGGTGGGGAAAGTCGTTCGGCATGACCGACATGCTCGGCACGCGCGTGAACGGCAAGACGCTCGGAATCGTCGGTTTCGGGCGGATCGGCCGTGCGGTCGCGCAGCGCGCGCGCGGCTTCGGGATGAAGATCGTCTATACCGACCGACGTCCCGCACCGCCCGAGATCGAGGCCGGCGCGCGCTATTGCGCGGATCTCGACACGCTGCTCCCGCAGTGCGACATCCTCACGCTGCACGTGCCCGGCGGCGGCACGCCGTTGATGACACGCCGCGAATTCGGCTTGCTGCGCGAAGGTGCCGTGTTCGTGAATGCGGCACGCGGCAGTCTCGTCGACGAGGATGCGCTTTACGATGCGTTGACGTCGCATCGGCTGTTCGCCGCGGGGCTCGACGTTTACCGGAGCGAACCCAATATCGATCCGCGCTTTGCCGCGCTCGACAACGTGTTTCTGTCGCCGCACATGGCGAGCGCGACCGTCGAGACGCGCGACCAGATGGGGTTTACCGCGCTCGACAACGTCGCGGCGGTGCTTGACGGGAAGGGGGCGCCGAACGCGCTGTGATGCCGGCGGGCGCGAGCGCTCGCCCATGCCGGGGTGTCCGATGACGGAACCCCCGGCTTCAACCGCGTCGTTACTTCAACACCCCCTCCGCCACCAGCACCTCATGCGCGGCCTTGAACGCGCTGAGACGATGCGGAATACCCGAATAGGCGGTCGCATGCAGCAGGGTCGTTTTTGTTACGTCCAGGGGGGTGACGACGGACGCCCTAACGTCGAGTTGCGATAGGGTTTCCGCCTAGGTCTCGCGTGATGCGCCAAACCATGCCGCCGCTCGGGCCTGTCAGTGTTTAAGGCATAACATGCTCCCAAGGAGAGTTTATGCCTCGCAATCCGAAAGCCCAGCCGCGGCTCTGCCGGCGATTCCGGCCGAGTTGCTCGAGCAGTTCGGCAACGGTCCGATGACGGCCGAAGCCATCAACGCCGCGACGCTGGCGTGTTGATTTCCACTGAATCTTGACCCACCCCGAGACAGCGTAGTACATCTATTCCGGTGTGGATAACTCCTCACTGCCTGCTGCTTTTGCTGCTCTCTTTCTGGTTGCCTTCGCCTTGGCAGAACTGGACTTGAAGCGCCAGGATTCATTGCCTGTTTCGACGATGTGGCAGTGATGGGTGACGCGGTCCCGCAGCGCCGTCGTCATCTTTGCGTCCCCGAACACGGTCGCCCACTCACCGAAGCTGAGGTTGGTGGTGATCGCGACACTCGTGTGTTCATACAGCTTCGAGAGCAAGTGGAACAGCAATGCGCCACCGGTTTGGCTGAACGGCAGGTAGCCCAGTTCGTCGAGGATCACCAGGTCGACGTACATTAGCTTATGGGCGATCTCGCCTTGTTTGCCGATGGACTTCTCCTGCTCCAGTAACTTTGGACTACTCGTGACTAAGCTCTACGCGCTTGATCTCTTTAACGATGACGAGATAACAGAACACTGTAATCAGCGCATTGGCACCTACAAAAGCCAGGGCGCCGTTAAACGAGCCACCAGACTGTGCGACGAGATACCCGATCACAATGGGGGTGACGATACCGGCAACGTTGCCAAACATGTTGAAGATCGATCCAGACAGGCCAATCGCTTCCTTGGGTGAGGTGTCTGCGACCACAGCCCATCCAAGTGCACCCAGACCCTTCCCGAAGAAGGCAAGCGACATAAGGGCAACGACGACCCAATCGGTATTGACGTAGTTGCATCCGACGATGCAGCACGACAGCAGCATGCCGCCAACGATCGGCGTCTTTCGTGCGACGGTGAGCGAGCGACCATGTCGTATAAGTGTGTCCGACAACACGCCACCGAGAACGCCGCCACCGAACCCGCAGATGGCCGGCAGGGAAGCGATGAGCCCTGCCTGGAGGATAGTCATGTGCCGGGCCTGAACGAGGTAGATCGGAAACCACGTCAGGAAGAAATAGGTAAGCACGTTAATGCAGAATTGTGCGAGATACACGCCGAGCAGCATGCGATTGCCCAGCAGTTGCCGCACAACGCCCCAGCCACCGCGATGACTGCGCGAACCGGCGTCGGCTAGTTTTCGGCCGTGAATGAGGCCACCGCCCTGGTCAATATACTCGAGCTCCGGTTTATTGACGCCCGGATGGTTCACCGGGTTTTTCATGACCTTGAGCCACGTTATTGCCAGCAGCAGTCCGGCAAAGCCCATGACGACGTAGACGTAATGCCAGCCGAAGGCGTGGGTAATCCACGCCATCAGCGGAGTAAACACGACAGCTGCGAAATATTGCGCCGAATTGAAGATAGCGGAGGCAGTACCGCGTTCCTTTGTAGGAAACCAGCTCGCTACGACCTTGGCATTTGCAGGGAACGCCGGCGCCTCAGCGGCCCCCATGACAAAGCGCAACATGAATAGCGTGGTTACCGCTGCTGCGGCGCTCCCTGCCAGGCCGATCGAGCTTTGAAGCAATGTAAAGAGAGACCAGAGGAAGATGCTCGCGGCATACACTCGGCGTGCTCCGAAGCGATCGAGCAGCCAGCCGGCTGGAATCTGACAGAGAACATAGGCCCAGCTAAATGCGGAAAAGATGTATCCCATCTTGACCGCATCGAAGCCGAACTCTCCCCGCATTGCAGATCCGGTGACCGACAAGGTCGCGCGATCTGCGTAGTTCAATGTCGTGATGACAAAAATAAGGGCCAGAATGACGTAGCGGACCTTCGTACGCTTGAGTGCGTCCGCGGGATTTGCCGTGCGGCTCATTTCCATGACGATCTTCCTCTGTTTAAAGCGAGCGGGGTGCCTGTGTCGCTGTTGGGCATAACTGCGCGGCTAGCCCCGCCTGTCTCCTCGTGGCGTGCTTACTGCGCGCCGAGCTTTTTGATCAAAGCGTCGAGCTGGCTCAGTTCTTCGTCGTTGAGGTCCGTGAGCGGAGCGCGAACCGGGCCGGCATCGTGGCCAACGAGCTTTGCGCCCGCCTTGACGATGCTGACTGCGTAACCCGCACGGCGATTACGGATTGCGAGGTAAGGAAGGAAGAAGTCGTCAATCAGCTTTCCAATCGTTGCGTGATCGTCCGATGCGATTGCACGATAGAAGTCCATGGCGGTCTTCGGAATAAAGTTGAAGACGGCGGACGAGTAGACCGGAACGCCGAGGGCCTTATACGCGGCTGCATAAACTTCAGCCGTCGGCAGGCCGCCGAGATAGGAAAACCGCTCACCCAGGCGGCGACGGATCGTCACCATGTTTTCGATGTCGCCGACACCGTCCTTAAACCCGATCAGATTCGGACAGCGATCGGCGAGGCGCTCGAGCATGTCAGCGTTCAGCTTCGAATTGGCCCGGTTATAGATGATCACGCCCAGATTGGGCACTGCCTTGCACACTTCCTCAGCATGCGCTGCGATCCCGTCGAGCGAGGCCTCCGTCAGGTAATGCGGCATCAGGAGGATGCCCTGCGCGCCATTGCGCTCCGCTTCTTTCGCGTACTCGATGGCAACGCGCGTCGGACCACCCGCCCCTGCGAGGATTGGCACCTTGCCCTTGCAGACTTCGGTCGCCGTACGGACGACGGCTGTGTAGTCATCGCGCGTAAGTGAGAAGAATTCGCCCGTGCCGCCCGCTACGAACAGTGCCGTTGCGCCGTAAGGCGCGAGCCAGTCGAGGCGGCTTGCGTACGTATCGGCGCGGAAATTGCCCTGTTGGTCAAAGTCCGTGACCGGGAAGGAGAGGAGGCCGTCGGAGACGATTTGCTTGAGTTCTTGCGGAGTGGTCATGATGGGGCGTTCCAAGAAATTCGGTTCGGTTTCGGTTATTGCTTATATGTTATCGTACAACTAGGCTTTCGGCTGAGCAACGGGAAATGGCGGTTTTCAGAGATTTCCCAGGGTAAATAGGTATCCAAAAAGAGGTTGTACGTTGTATGATAACGTAAAACTAAGCAGGGTCATTGGGCGAACCACGCCGCTCAGAGGAAGATGCAAATGGAACAGACACCGCTTTATATTCGCGTGCACCCCAATGACAACGTCGCGATCGTTGTCAATGACGGGGGACTGGGGGAGGGAGCGACTTTCCCAGATGGTCTGGCACTTCGCGAACGGGTGCCGCAAGGCCACAAGGTCGCGCTGAAGGATTTCGCTGAGGGCGATGAGGTCGTCCGGTACAACGTTGTAATCGGGTATGCGAGCCAGGCGCTGCCCAAGGGAAGCTGGGTGAACGAGCACGTCATTCGGATTCCAACCCCTCCCGGCCTCGACGATCTTCCGATCGCGACCATCAAGGCGCCGGTTATGCCGCCTCTGGAGGGTTACACGTTCGAGGGCTACCGCAATAGCGACGGTTCGGTCGGTACACGCAACATTCTTGCGATTACTACGACTGTTCAGTGTGTTGCAGACGTCGTTCAGCATGCCGTGACCCGGATCAAGAGCGAGCTGTTGCCGAAATATCCGAACGTCGATGACGTGGTCAGCCTCGGGCACACATATGGATGCGGGGTTGCGATTGACGCTCCCGATGCAATGGTGCCGATCCGTACAGTACGCAACATCGCGCTCAATCCGAACTTCGGCGGAGAAGTCATGATGGTGAGCCTTGGTTGCGAGAAACTGCAGCCCGAGCGTCTGATGCCTCCCGGGACGATTCCTATTGCGACTGTTACGGAAGCGGATGACGTCGCGGACGTCGGTGACCTGCCTTCGGACGTGAATGGTGACGTCGTGGTGCTGCAGGACGACGCCCATGTCGGTTTTGAATCAATGATCGAATCGATCATTCGGATGGCTGAAGGTCACCTGATCCGGCTGAATAGCCGGCGCCGGGAAACCTGTCCGGCTTCAGACCTGGTATTGGGCGTTCAGTGCGGTGGCAGCGATGCCTTTTCTGGCCTGACCGCAAACCCGGCAGTTGGTTTCGCCACCGATCTTCTCGTGCGCGCGGGTGCCACGGTCATGTTCTCGGAGGTGACCGAGGTGCGCGATGGTGTCGGTCAGCTGACAGGGCGCGCCGCTAATCCCGAAGTTGCCGCTGCGATCATTCGGGAGATGGACTGGTACGACAACTATCTGAAGCGCGGCGGAGCGGATCGTAGCGCCAACACGACGCCGGGGAACAAGAAGGGCGGGCTGTCGAACATTGTCGAAAAGGCGATGGGCTCGATCATCAAGTCCGGCAATTCGCAGATATCTGGCGTACTCGCGCCGGGCGAAAAGGTCAGGCAAAAAGGGCTGATCTACGCTGCGACACCCGCGAGCGATTTTATTTGCGGCACGTTGCAGGTGGCAGCCGGGATCAATCTGCACGTTTTCACAACAGGCCGGGGTACGCCGTATAGCCTCGCCGAGGTTCCCGTCGTCAAGGTCGCAACCCGTTCGGACCTGGCACGTCGCTGGCACGACCTGATGGACGTGAACGCAGGCACGATCGCGACCGGTACTGCAACGATCGAAGATGTGGGCTGGGAGTTGTTCAAGCTGCTGCTCGACGTCGCGAGCGGACGCAAACAGACGTGCGCTGAAAAACTGAAGCTCCATAACGCTCTGGTTCTCTTCAATCCTGCGCCGGTGACCTGATCGCCGCTCGCTGCGCTGTTGTTGGACATCGCCGGCAACGCACCGGCCGATAAAAACCAATGAGATATGGACAGGCGACTCGCGCCTGGACCGGCTAGCCTTTCGTAGACATCTTCGAGCCATAATTTATGGCAACCGAGGAGGTCGATATGAGCGGCAAGTGGTACACGGATGAGTTCAAGATCGAAGCAGTCGAGCAAGTCACCCTGCCGCTGCCTCGTTGCCACGTACAGCATGTCATGCAGCAGCGCGTAGGGTTGCGTCAGCGTCTGGCCTCAGGGCTCGTCGTCCAACTTTTGGTCGCGTTCAGTCATTGCAGGCATGGCCGATTGACTGGTGGCGCGCGGCAACAGGCGACCGGAGAATCGTTGGAAGGCTGCCTGCTGAACGTCGTCCGGGGGCCGGCCCGGCCCCCGGGTACTTCCGCGTGAGATCCACGTGCGCGGTTCCGTGAGGATCAGCGAAGGTCGGTGATCGTGGTGTTGTAGAGTTGCCCCGCGATCAACACGTTCTGCAGGCTAATGCCGTTCACGTTCCACGCATAGATCGGACCCGGCGTGGTGGTGCTGGCCGGCCCCGTTGCGGTGGGCGAGCCGAAGTCGCAGTTCGAGATGGTTACACCGGTGATGGCGGGAATCGTCGGGGTCGGCGCCGGACCGTTGTAGTCGAACGCCACCGGGCCTTGCGCGACGATCGCCTGGAAACACGAGCCGGTCGCGCTGCCGAGCGTGACGTTGGTGGCATTCACGTTAGTGATGTTGACGTTCTGCACGAGCGCCGGGCGCGTCCGGATCGCATCGCCGGCGGGTTGGTAATCGCAATCGAATGTGATCAGGCCGCCCTGCGATGCCGACGGATTGCCCGACGCCAACGTTGCCACGCCGAGCGGCACGGTGCTGTTGATCGGGCTGCCGGCCAGCATCTTGCTGCCGTAGCCGCCGCCCGTCAGGCTCACGCCGTTCGGCAGTGTCACGCCGTTCACATAGAAGTTGCGCACGAAACCGCCGCGATTCATGTTGGTCTTGATGCGGATAGCAATGTTCAGCGAATTGGTCGCCCAGTGCTGGTTCAGCATCGTCAGGTTGCGCGCGTAAACGTTCTCGATGCCGCCGCCCATCTCGCTGCCGAGTGTGATGCCGCCGTGACCGCTGTTCATGGTGCAGTTCTGCACCACGTGGTTCCGTGCCGCGCCGTATTGCGTATCGAGATCCTTGCCCGACTTGATCGCGATGCAATCGTCACC
The DNA here is from genome assembly GCF_004803625.1 of Burkholderia sp. LS-044. Classification (NCBI taxonomy): domain Bacteria; kingdom Pseudomonadati; phylum Pseudomonadota; class Betaproteobacteria; order Burkholderiales; family Burkholderiaceae; genus Burkholderia; species Burkholderia sp. LS-044. Next base: position 99,138 of record NZ_SSWO01000023.1, on the reverse strand, counting down.
TGTGTTGAAGATCATACCGTCGCACAGCACGTTAGTGCAGGCATCGGGATCGAAGCCGTCGTTGTTCGGGCCGATGCTGTCGGCCATCACGCCGCGAATCACCGCGTTTGTGCAGTCGGTCGGATGGTGCTGCCAGAATGGCGTGTTTTGGGTGTGATAGTTCTCCATTAGGACGTCGGTGCACCCGATGAATTCAACCATGCAGGGCCGCAGGTAATGGCCCAGCCCGAAGATGCGCTGCGCTACCGGCACACCGGCCTCGGACAGCGCGGGCAGGTAGTTCTGATCCTGCTGCCACGGCGTGGCCGGATTGGTCAGCAGCGAATACAAAGCGTCCGGAATACCGGGCGCGGCCGTTTTCAGGTCGACGTTGTTCGGGTTCGTATAGGCCTGCGACGGCGTGGAGGAGCCAGCGCAACCGTAGACACCCGTGTTGCCTTTGTAGGTCCACCAGCAGGTGGCCGTGTTGCCCGAGCCGGCGAACGGCGTCATCGCCTGCCCGTTTAGGATCGAGGTGGTGCCTTCGCCGGTAAGCGCGATATGGCTGGCGTTGCGTGCGTACACTAGCGCGCCGAAGTTCAAGCAGTCGTTGGCCTGCCAGCGGCTATAGAACAGCTTGCCGTTGGCGCCGCAGTCGACGGGGCCGTCCTTGGCGTAGTCGGCCGGGTTTGGGCTGAAGAAGATCGTGCAGTTCGCACTCAGGTGAAAGTTGACGTTGCTCTGCAGCACGATCGGCCCTGCGCAGTACCAAGCGCCGGCCGGCACCACCACGCGTCCGCCGCCCGCTGCCGAGCAGGCTGCGATCGCAGCCAGGAAGGCTGGACGCGAATCCACCGCTCCAGCACCTGGGGTGGCGCCGGCGCCGGGGCTCAGCGGCGATTTGGTAGCATCTGTATACGGGCTGCTTTGCGCAACGACCGAACACGGCTGGGCGCCGTAGGCCTCAACCTGGAAATCGAGGGCAGGGAACGACGACTGCGCGATGCCATTCAGCGAGGCGATGATGTTGGTCGCCAGGCCACTCGGCCCCCAGATTGGATCCGCCGCAGGCACGCTGGCGGGGGGCGGAGTGTTGTCGGTACCACCGCAAGCGCCGAGCAGGGCGCCGCCCATCAGGGCACTGCTGTAGCCGAGGAAATGGCGTCGAGTGATCCTGGGTATGGAGGGATGCCGAACGGTGCCGTCGGGTTGTGGATCGAAGTCGTTGTCGGTCACTGCTGTCTCCGTCTTTTTCTTGTGATCTTGTCGATGAGGCGATACCGTCGCTAGGGCCGTTGTCATACGATGACACGATGATATTATCGCTGAATGCACCAACGCTCCCGTCCGTGTCTACCCTAAGAACAAGCCGTCAGATTGCGCGTTATTATTGCCCCCCATGCGGCATATGAGGTTCACCGGGGTTTAGGCGGATTTCGGTCAACCTCAAAAGGGGGAGAGGTTTCCTGTGGAACAGCGCGAAAATCGTGTATAAGAGGTACGATGTCACATATCAAAATTCGCGACCCATACGCGGGTCACCACGTAACGCACCCCGCAATCCACCCAACAATGCCAGAACGTGCGTGGCTGATGCCCGGGACGTCCCACGTGCCGTCACCGCGGCTGATGACCAAGCAGAGACAGGAACCAAGATGCGCAACATGACGGTGCGAGCCAGCCTGCTCGCGGCACTGACGATGTTTGGGGTGGTGATCGTGATTGGCGGCATCGCCGGCATCGTGTCGCTGCGAATGGCCGATGCGAACGCGCAGCGCCTGCATGAGATTTCGCGCCAAACCATCCTCGTCAACGACGCATACAAGGACAGCACCCGCACGCGTTCGGCGCTGGTGCGCGCCTATAGCGCGCTGAAAGAGCGCAACGACACGGCGGCGCGCGATTCGGCCTTGCAGAGCGCGAATCGCACCTTCGAACGCTCCGCGAGCGAAACCAGCGCATATCGCGACGCAAGTGCATTCGACGGCATGGATTCGGAGCTCAAACGACAACTCGTGGCGTCGTCGGACCGGCTTGCGGCCCTGCTCGCGCGCGCGGCCGACGCGCTGCGCAATAACGACACTGCCGGCTACGTGACCATCAACGACCGCGATGTCACCCGCGCGGGCATGGTGTACTCGGAAAACGTCGAGAAGCTGCAGACACTCGCGAACACCCTGACCGAACAGGCGCTCAACGACGGCAACGCGCGCTACCGGTGGATCCTGGGCTTCGTGGTGGTGGGCGTCGGGCTGGCGCTTGCGCTGATGGTCGTCACGCACGTCGCGCTCACGCGCATCGTGACGCGCCCGCTCGGCGAAGCGGTGGCGGTGCTCGACCGCGTCGCGTCGAACGATCTGACCGTGCGCGTGCCCGAGGCGGGCCGCAACGAATTCGGCCTGCTTTTTGCGGCCATGCGGGGGATGCGCGACGGACTCTCGCGCACCGTGAGCGGCGTGCGAGACAGCTGCGACGCGATCCACACGGCTGCACGCGAGATCGCCGCCGGCAATCTCGACCTGTCGAGCCGCACGGAGCAGCAATCGGCGTCGCTCGAGGAAACCGCCGCGAGCATGGAGGAACTGACCTCGACGGTCAGGCAGAACGCCGCGAACGCCACCGAGGCGAGCACGCTCGCGAGCGGCACGGCGGACCTCGCGCGCCGGGGCGGTGACGTGGTCGGCCGCGTGGTCCGGACAATGCAGGATATCAGTGCAAGCGCGCTTAAGATCGCCGAGATAACGAACATGATCGACAGCATCGCGTTCCAGACCAACATTCTCGCGCTGAATGCGGCCGTCGAATCGGCGCGCGCGGGCGAACAGGGGCGTGGCTTCGCGGTCGTCGCGGGCGAGGTGCGAACGCTCGCGCAGCGCAGCGCCAGCGCGGCGCGCGAGATCAAGGAACTGATCGGCGCCTCGATGAACGAGGTGCGAAACGGCAACGCGTTCGCGGCCGAAGCGGGCGCGGCGATGGAGGAGATCGTGGGCGCCGTGCGCAACGTGGCGACCATCTTGGTGGAAATGTCGTCGGCGACGAGCGAGCAGAGCGCCGGCATACAGCAGGTGGGCGTCGCCGTGAGCCAGATGGATCAAGCCACGCAGCAGAATGCGGCGCTCGTCGAGCAGGCCGCCGCCGCCGCGGATGCGCTGGAGCATCAGGCGCAATCGATGAAGGACGCCGTGGCGGTATTCCGTCTCGGCGAAGCTTGACGGCTTTCACCAACAATAGAAAAAAGGACGAAATGAAAACGACGATGAAGTTGCGCCGCGTGGCGCTGGCGCTCTCGGGCTTGGCCGCATCTTTCGCCGTGCACGCGGCGACGTACGCCTACGTTTCGAACGCCGACAGCCAGGACATCTCGGTGTTCCGCCTCGACGCACGGGCCGGCACGCTCGCCGCGGTCGAAACCGTGCCCGTGAACGGTACCGTTATGCCGATGGCGCTCTCGCCCGACCATCGTCGTCTGTATGCGGGGCTGCGCTCCAAGCCCTACAGCGTCGTGAGTTTCGCCATCAATCCGCTCGACGGCGACCTCGTCGAACTGGGCCGTGCGCCGCTCGCCGAAAGCATGGCATACCTGTCGACCGACATGACCGGCCGCTACCTGATTTCGGCGTCGTACGGCGGCAATCTGCTGGCGGTGAACCGCATCGGCGCGAACGGGGTGGCGGCCAATGTGCAGCAGACCGTCAAGACCGGGCCGATGGCGCATGCCGTCCGCGTGTCGGCGGACAACCGCTATGCGTTCGCATCGGTGCTGGGCGCCGACGCGTGGTTGCGTCTCAAGTTCGACGCCAGCACCGGCGCGCTCACCGAGGACGCGCAGCCCGCGTATTCCCTGCCGAAGGATTCGGGGCCGCGCCATTTCGTGTTTTCCGCTGATAATCGCTTCGTCTACCTGATCGACGAGCTCGACGGCAAGCTGCACGTGCTTGCCTTCAATCGGGCCAACGACACCATCAGGCCGGTCCAGACGATTTCGATCTTGCCGCCCGACTTCAAGGGTGACAAGCCGTGGGGAGCCGATCTGCATCTCACACCGGACAGCCGCTTCCTGTTCATCTCCGAACGAACCTCAAGCACGCTGGGCGCCTATCGCGTGAATACGGCCACGGGCAAGCTGGTGCGGATCGGCACGTACGCGACCGAAAAGCAGCCTCGCGGCTTCAACATCGATCCGTCGGGACGGTATCTGCTCGCGGTGGGGCAGCTGTCGCCGACGTTGAGCCTCTATCGCATCGACGCGAAAACGGGCGGGCTTGCCACGCTCGGCCAATATCCGGTCGGCAAGGGCGCGAACTGGGTCGAACTGGTGAACTTCGACGGATCGAATCGCTGACCGATCCAGGCTGGCTGGCCATCGAGGCAGGCGATGCCGACCCGGGTCCCGTTCACCATCGGCCCGGCGCCCGCGGTTCCATTTTTTCCGCCTGTAACGGTCATAAGATGTCACATAACAAACCCATGTATAAATCATCCCACCTATAAGGGGAAGAGATCTGGAGATATTGCCGTCGGATGGCGTTAGTTGTACGATGACAGACTGCTATGGGAGCCGACGTGACGCAATCGAACGACCTCGCAAAGCTGCCATTGCATTGCACTTTCTGCCGTCGGCCGCTTCCATGCCACCGACCCGCCGCACCGGGAATCTGTTCGTGAAAATCGTCACCATCGAAGTCATTCGCCTCTCGCTCGCATTCGATGCGGGCCGCCGTCCCGTCGCCGCTGTTGAACCGACCGTCGCCGATACGTATAACGCAGCAGACCGCTCGCTGCGTCGCATGGAGTCGCTGCTGGTCAGGCTCACCGATGACGCAGGGCGCGTTGGCTGGGGCGAAGCATTCGGTCATCTGATCAATCCCGTCACGTTCGCCGCGCTCGAAGGCCCGGTTGGCCGTTGGTTCAAGGGCGCCGAATTCGAGCCGACGCGGCACGGGATCGCCACATTGCGTGACGCGGCCGATCGCGCGCTGCATGCGTTCGGCCGCACCGGACCGGTGCTGTACGCATTGTCCGCGATCGACACGGCGCTGCACGACCTCGCCGCGCAGGCGGCCGGCGTGCCGTTGTATCGGTGGCTCGGCGGCCACCGCGACGAGATAGACGTGTATGCGAGCCTGGTCAGCTACGACAACGACCCCGACGAAGTCGCGCGCCACGTGCGGCGGGCGTCGGACGAAGGGTTCGGGCGCATCAAGCTGCACGAGACGCAACGTGCGGCCATCGCGGCCGCGCGTGCGGCATTGCCGGCCGGCAGCGAACTGATGGTCGACGTGAACTGCCCGTGGACGGCGAGCGACGCGCTGCGGCATGTGAGCGAGCTGGCCGACCTGCGGCTCGGCTGGATCGAGGAACCGGTTTGGCCTTGCGACGACGCGGACGGCATCGCGCGTGTGCGCGGCGTCGGCGTGCCGATCGCGGCGGGTGAGAACTCGTCGGGCGTCGCGGGCTTTCGCGACCTGTTCGAACACGGCGCGCTCGACGTCGCGCAGCCAAGCATCGCGAAGATCGGTGGACCGACCGGCATCGCGGAAGTGGTCGCGCTCGCGGCGGAGCACGGCGTGCGGGTCGTGCCGCACTGTTTCTATTACGGAGCGGGGCTGCTGGCGACCGCGCACGTGGTCGCGACGCTACCGGACGATGTAGCGCTCGAAATTCCCTATCTCGACTGGCCCGAGCGGCTGCATGACGCGCAGCGGCCCGGGGCGCGGTTGCGCTTGCCCGATGTGCCCGGGCTTGGCTTCTTGCCGGACCAAGCGGTGCTGGCACGCAACACGATCGCGCACGCGACGATCGGTTGAACGCAGGAACGGTGCGCTCGGCGCACGCACGTGAAACCGTTGCCGGTGTGGCGGCGCAATCGGAAATCAGGAAGCCGGGCGGATGCGCAGGCACGTGCCCGGCTCGACAGGAGACAACATGAAAACACGTTACCGCTGGTGGATCGGCGCGCTGCTCTTCGGCGCCGGCATGCTGAACTATCTCGATCGCGCGGCGCTGTCCGTCGTCGCGCCGATCATCAAGCGCGAACTCGGCATCGACGACGCGCAGATGGGTATCCTGTTCAGCAGCTTCTTCATCGGCTACTGCGTATTCTGCTTCGTCGGCGGCTGGGCCGCGGACCGATTCGGGCCGCGTCGAGTGTTCGCGTGCGCGGCCGGCGTGTGGTCTCTCTTCTGCGGCGCGACCGCGCTCGCCGGGTCGTTCGCGCACCTACTGATCGTACGCGTCGCGTTCGGGATCGGCGAAGGGCCGATGGGGACGACCACCAACAAGGCGATCTCGAACTGGTTCCCGCGCCGCGAAGCGGGACGTGCGGTCGGCTGGACCAACGCGGGGCAGCCGCTCGGTGCGGCCATCGCGGCGCCGATCGTCGGCCTGGTTGCGCTGCAGTTTGGCTGGCGCGTTTCGTTCGTTGTGATCGCCACGCTCGGCTTCGTGTGGCTGGCCGCGTGGTGGGCGTTGTTCCGCGACGATCCGGCGAGCCACCCGCGCGTGTCTCCGGAAGAAGTGCGTGAGATCGCATCCGACCGGACGGTCGGCGTCTCACTGGATGCGCATGCGGACGAGCGTGCTGCGCGTCCGCTGCTGCGCGATCTGCTGTCGCAGCCGGTGCTCGGCGTGGCGCTCGCGTTCTTCAGCTTCAACTATGTGCTCTATTTCTTCCTTTCATGGTTGCCCAGCTATCTCACCGACTACCAGCATCTAAACATCAAGCAGATGAGTGTCGTCGGGATTCTGCCCTGGCTCGGTGCGACCGTCGGTTTCGTGGCCGGCGGCACTGTGTCGGACCGCATCTACCGCCGCACCGGCGACGTGCTGTTCGCGCGCAAGATCGTGATCGTCGTCGGATTGGCTGTAGCGGCGGCTTGCGTGCTGCTGGCGTCACGGGTGAGCTCGCTCGGCGCGGCCGTCACGCTGATCGCGATCGCAAGCCTGTTCGCGTTCATGGCACCGCAGGCTTGCTGGTCGCTTCTGCAGGAAATCGTGCCGCGGGAACGTGTCGGCTCGGCCGGCGGGTTCGTTCATCTGCTCGCGAATCTCGCAGGCATCCTGTCGCCAAGCTTGACCGGCTGGCTCATCCAGTATGGCGGTGGGTATGCAAGTGCGTTCGTGCTCGCGGGTGCATCGGCGCTGGCCGGTGCTGTCATCCTGACGTTCACGGTGCGCGCGCGGGCCGTTGTGCAGATGCGCGGGGCTGCCTGACGAAGTACTCCGTTGAACTAGCAACGCGGGAGTGGGTGACCTGATTTAATCATTATTGATTGATGAAACCGCTCGGCTATACCGTGAGGCTGCCAAAGCCGAGACAAACTACCATCGCCAACTTGGAACAGCCACCGCTGAATCGACATCAAGTTAAACCAACCAGCCTCCCCGATTTCCCGGGGCGGTTCAGTCTGTGTGGAACATCTTGGAAAATAAAGACACCTACCAGAGCCGCACGACTTTAAAGGAGCCGCAGGCGCGAAGTTTATTGAGGCGCGGGGCGCGGTCCTCAAAACGACGCTGGATGGATCTGGGCAAGCCAACGTGACATCAACCGTCAGGGGTTGTAAAACTGGGGCGGACCATAGATTTATTTTGGCTTACGGTTGCCCGAACTGTCGCAGCAACTCGAAGCCTGTCCCTCCGTTCCAAGGGCTATCAAGGTCGAATCCAGTGGCAAATTTTCTAACGTTATAACTTGCATAAATGAACTGATTGGCGTACTGTGGAAGGACCGTGGAGGGAAACCGCGTTGGACAGCATGGATCGAGACGTACTGGAAACTGCCGTCATGTGGCATCGCTCTGGGCGCGCGGTGATGCTCGGCACGGTTCTGAAGACGTGGGGCTCGGCGCCTCGCCCGATCGGCGCGATGGTCGCGCTGCGTGACGATGGTGCCGTGAAGGGTTCCGTATCGGGCGGGTGTCTCGAGGACGATCTGGTCGAGCGCGTGTGGCGCGTCGGATTTTCGGGTTCGACGCCGACCGTTGTAACCTATGGCCTCTCGGCAGACGACGCGCATCGCTTCGGTCTTCCGTGCGGCGGCACGCTGATTATTCTCGTGGAACCGGTCCGGATATCATCGCGGCTGGACGAGGCGCTGGAATGGGTCGGGCGTGGCCGGGCGGTGATCCGCAACGTGAACGCCAATACCGGCGAAGCCGACGTGACGCCGACCGATTCGGCAGCCCCGACCTCGTTCGACGGCGTGTCGCTGCGCGCATGTTACGGGCCGAGCCATCGCCTGCTGATCATCGGTGCGGGGCAACTGTCCGAATATGTTGCGCGCATGGCAGTGGCGCTGGGCTATCACGTCATCGTTTGCGACCCGCGTGAAGAGTATCTCGGGGAATGGTCCGTGCCTCATACCGAAGTATTTCGCAAAATGCCAGACGACCTGATCGCGCGAGTCGGCCTGGATCCGAACACGGCCGTGGTGGCGTTGACGCACGATCCGAAGATCGACGAGCTTGCGTTGATCGAGGCGCTCAAATCTCCGGCGTTCTACGTGGGAGCGGTCGGCGCGCGTGCGAATAACGCGAAGCGTCGGGAACGGCTCAAGCTGTTTGACTTGACCGATACGCAGGTTGCAGCGCTTCATGGTCCGATCGGGCTTCACATCGGAGCTAGGACACCGCCGGAGATTGCGGTGGCGATCATGGCGGAGATGACTTCGCACCGCTACGGCGTGCCGGTCGTGCAGTCGCACGCGCTTCGCGATGCGCCATCGGTTCCGCAATGGATCGAATAGGCGCGCGCGCACCTGTGTTGCGTTGCGCGAATGGCAGATGAAATTTTTTCGATGAACTTATGGTTAAACCCGCCATGCTCGAATCGTCGAGCCACCGTGCGTCGGATGCACGTTTTGCATCGATCGAGCGCTATTCGTCGGTTGCGAGAACCGTCGAGATACTGTCGGACGCGTGGGGATTTCTGGTGCTGCGGGAGTGCTTTTTCGGCGTCAGGCGATTCGAGCAGTTCCAGAGTATCCTGCAGGTGCCGCGTACAACGCTGGTGGAGCGGCTCAAGAAATTCACGACCCTGGGCATACTGAAGAAACGGCTTCCGTCGACGGGCGGTGCCCGCTATGAGTACCGTTTCACGGAGCAAGGCCGCGACCTGTACGCGACGATGATCGCGTTGCTCGCGTTCGGCGACCGTTGGCTTGCGGGCGGCGCGCAGCCTCCGTTGAAGCTCATTCACAAGACCTGCAAATGCGATTGCGCACCGCGCGTCGTGTGCTCGCACTGCCACGCTGGCATTGACCCGAGGTCCGTCCACTATCGCGACGGGCCGGGGGCGGGCGGCGAGGAGCGTAGCATCGAACGCAAGCGCTCGCGCCGGAATTCGGACGTGAGCGTCCTCGAGCGCATTCGGCCATGCTCGGTCGCGCGAACGTTGCAGATCATCGGTGACCGCTGGAGCTTCCTCGTGATCCGGGAATTCTTTTACGGTGTTCGACGCTTCGACGAGTTTCAGTCGCGCCTGGGTATCGCCACCAACATCCTGTCGGACCGGCTGCAGCGACTCGTGGAGCAGGGTATCGCGGAGAAGCGGCTGTATCAGGAGAAGCCGAAACGTTACGAGTACCGGCTGACCGAAATGGGCCGCGACTTGTATGGGCCGCTGCTGGTGATGATGGCTTGGGGTGACAAGTGGCTGTCTGGCGGAAAAGCGCCGTTGAAACTGCGGCACCGAGAGTGTGACCACGATTTTCATGCAATCGTCGTATGCGACAAATGCGACGCCGAACTCGATCCGCGTGAAATGTCATACGTACTGCGGTATGCGTTGCCGGTAGAGCTCGACGTCGCCTGACTCGCGCTTCTCGATGCCGCGTGGCGCCCGAGCGCGCGTACGGCGGCAGATCGATTCATCAGGATGGCGGCGCCTGTCTTCTCGCCCGGTGGGCCTGGCAGCCGGCTGGGCGTTTCGTTCAAAGCGCGCCGGCGGACTGCGCGCGTGGCGATTTGCCTAGTCATCCCCTTTTCCCCTTCCTCATGGTTTGGTGCGCCTGATCGACTGCACGTATCGCCACGCGCATCTAGTCGCGCGCGGACTCTTGCCGCGTCCCGATTCGACCTTGCAGCAGACGTTAACCTTGTGGGCATGCCCGGTACACAACAACCAGGAAGGTATCGGAAATGCAAGCGATCTATACGTTCACGATTCCATATTGGAACGGCTGCGCCCACACGCGAAAGAGACGACCGCATACGCGCGGAATGCTTCAATACATCAGCCAATAACGGCTGGATAGCCGCGCGGCGTCATACATGACAAGTTGTCGAACAAGGGACTTGCAAATCAGAATTTCGCTCACTATAGTCCACTTATGCAAGTTAGTTTGACGTCACGACATCGTCGTCGATTCCGTGATTCCGTGATCGGGTGGAGGAGCAAAATTGAACGCATTTGAGTTTCAGTCGAACAGGTCGACGATCGTCGAGGCCGGTGCCTCGGCGCGCCTTGGAGAAATCGTCGGCCGGCTGGGTTGTCGCTCGGTCTTTCTCGTGACCGATCGCGGCATCGTCGATAACGGTCTGCTGAAGCCGGCTCTTGAAAGCCTCGAGGCAGTCGGCATGGCCGTAACGGTGTATGCAGACGTGCAGGCCGATCCGCCGGCTCATGTTGTGAACGGTGCGGCCGATGCGGCGGTGTCCGCGCGGGCCGACTGCGTGGTCGGTATCGGCGGCGGCAGCTCATTAGACGTTGCGAAACTGGTGGCGCTTCTCGCGCGCCGGACGGAAAAGCTGGACGACGTCTACGGCGTTGGCGTCGCGAAGGGACCGCGACTGCCGCTGGTGTTGCTCCCCACGACTGCGGGAACGGGATCCGAGGTCACGCCGATTTCGATCGTGACAACCGGCGACGGAGAGAAGAAGGGCGTTGTCTCGCCGGTTCTGCTGCCGGACATTGCGGTGCTCGATGCGGATCTGACGCTGAGCCTGCCGCCCGCGGTCACGGCGGCGACGGGCATCGACGCCATGGTTCATGCGATCGAGGCGTACACCAGCAAGCGCCTGAAGAATCCGGTCTCCGATTGCCTCGCGAAGGAAGCGCTTCGCTTGCTCGGCGCCAACATTGGCGAGGCCTGTGCCAACGCCGCCAATCGCGACGCACGCCAGGCAATGCTGCTCGGCGCGATGCTGGCCGGTCTCGCGTTCGCCAATGCGCCCGTAGCAGGCGTGCATGCGCTGGCGTATCCGATAGGCGCGCGCTTTCATGTTCCGCACGGGCTGTCGAACTCGCTCGTTCTGCCGGCGGTCATGCGTTTCAACCTCGATGCCGCGGCTGACCGGTATGCGGAGCTTGCCGCCGTTCTGATGCCGGACGTCACGGGAAATACCGGTGCGCGTGCGAACGCGCTGGTCGCGCGGCTAACTGCGTTACCGAAGGCGCTCGGTTTGCCGACACGGCTGTCGGCCGTCGGTATCGGCCACGGCGATATCGCGACACTGGCCGAAGACGCGATGCGTCAAACCCGTTTGCTCGTGAACAACCCGCGCGAGATTTCCCTTCAGGATGCGGCTGCGCTTTACGAGGAGGTTCTGTGAGCCAGAAAAAAATGCCGTCGCGCCGAGCCCAATATCCTCACTTCAGTGCCATCCAGACGCGCTGGTCCGACAACGATTCCTACGGGCACGTGAACAACGTCGTCTATTACGCGTACTTCGATACGGCAGTCAATCGGCATTTGATCGAACGCGGCGTGCTCGATATTGCAAATAGCCCCGTTATCGGCCTGGTGGTCGACACGCGTTGCACGTACTTCTCGTCGATCGGCTTTCCCGACGTCGTCCATGTCGGCATGAAGGTCGTGCATCTCGGCAACAGTAGCGTGCGCTACGAGATCGCGCTGTTTCGCAACGACGCCGACACGGCTTCGGCGATCGGCGAGTTCGTACACGTCTATGTCGATCGGGCAACGAACGGCCCGGTGCCGGTTCCGCCCGAAGTCCGGCAAGTCTTGCAGTCGTTGATGGCCTGACGCGCCGGTTGCGACAAGTGTCCTGGAGGAGAGAACAAATGGAAATGGTAGGAGAGGCGCGGTTGCAAGCATCCCGCGAGACCGTGTGGAACGCGCTCAACGATCCGGCGGTGCTGCAGGCCAGCATCCCGGGGTGCGAAGTGCTCGAGAAGAGCGCCGACAACGAATTTACCGCGACGGTGGTGTCGAAGGTCGGGCCGATCAAGGCGCGGTTCGCCGGCAAGGTGACGTTGTCGAATATCGCCGCCCCCGTCAGTTACACGCTGACGGGTGAAGGGTCTGGCGGCGCGGCAGGCTTCGCGCGTGCCGACATTGACGTGGCGCTCGAAGCGCTCGAGCAGGATGTCACGCTGCTTCGATACGGCGTCAAGGCAAATGTCGGCGGCAAGCTGGCGCAGTTGGGTTCGCGAATGATCGATGCGGCGGCGCGCAAGTCGGCAGACGATTTCTTCGATCTGTTCGCGAGGCAGGTCGGCACGAAAGTGGCCAATGGTGAACAGGAGACGTCGTCATCGACGATGGGCGTCGATGCACTGTTGGCGGCCGTGTCGATCGAGCGTCCGGTCGTTGCGCCAGCTTACGCGGAACTGGCCGTCGCCGCTGGACCCCTGGCGCCGCGGCAACGTGCCGAACCCGTCGGCGCCGCTGCGCCGCAGGCTCGCTCGTCCGCGGCGAACGGCGCACCTGCGGCCCCGTTGGCCGATCTTCAGGCGGAGGTGACGGATGCGTTGATGACCGAGAAGATCAAGGTGTGGATCTCCGATCAGATCGCGGTCGTCACCTTGAACCGGCCGCGCAGTCGCAACGCGATGACATACGGGATGTGGCTCGCGATGCCGTCGGTCATGACCGCTCTCGAACGAAATCCCGAGGTGCGGGCCGTGTTGCTGACCGGCGCGGGCGACGACTTCTGCGCCGGGGCCGACATCTCCGAGTTCGAGAAAGTGCGCGCCGACGCCGGCCAGGCGAACGCGTACGAGATTGCGGTGGATGCGTGCTGCGATGCGATCGCGAACATCTCGAAGCCGACCATCGCCGTATTGCGCGGCTACTGCCTGGGCGGCGGCGCGCATCTGGCGATGTCGTGCGACTTCCGCTTCGCGGCACCCGACGCCACGTTCGGCATTCCGGCGGCGCGCCTGTCCATCATCTACGGCGTGCGTGGGACGCGCAAGCTGTTGTCGCTGGTGGGGGTGTCGCAAGCGAAGAAGATACTCTACGGCGCAGAGCGATTCGATGCGCGTGCGGCACGCGACATCGGATTCTTGGACCGGATCGCCGGAGACGACGCGCAGGTCGCGCCGCTCTCGTGGTGGCAGCGGGTGACCGGCGGCAAGCCGCGTGCAAGGACGACCGATCCGATGGCCGATGCGCGCGCGTTCGCGAGAACGATGGCGGCCAACGCGCCGCTGAGCGTGGCGGGTGCGAAATACCAGCTGAACGGGATGGCGATGGGCACCGGCGCGCTGGATCTCGATCGAGCCGAAGCGATGATCGCGGCGGCAGCCGGTAGCGACGACTATCGAGAAGGCCGGGCCGCGTTCGCCGAAAAGCGCGCAGCGAAATTCCAGGGACGTTGATCGGAGGAACCGATGAAACCGGCACCGTTTGATTATTGTTGCCCGGACTCCGTCGACGAGGCGATCGCCGCGCTGGCAGCCTGCCGCGGCGATGCGAAATTGATGGCCGGCGGCCAAAGCCTGATGCCGATGCTGAATTTTCGTGTGGTGCGTCCCGCGATGATCGTCGACATCCGCAAACTGGTCGAGCTCGACTACGTGCGCGAGCGTGAGGACGGCGGACTCGCGGTGGGTGCGCTGACGCGTCACCGCGTGCTCGAGACGTCGCGCCAGGTCGCCCGACATTTTCCGGTCATTCCGGACACGATGCGCCATGTCGCCCACCTCGCGATCCGCAATCGCGGCACGATTGGCGGAAGCCTGTCGCATGCCGATCCGGCTGCGGAGTTGCCGATGCTGGCGCGATTGCTGGATGCGACGATCGTCGCGCGTTCGCCCCACGGCGAGCGCAGGATCGCGGCGGCCGATTTCTTCGTCGCGCCACTCACGACGATGCTCGACGATGACGAGATGGTCGTTCGCGTCGATTTTCCGGGCGTGAAGCCCGGGACCGGCTGGTGTTTCGAGGAATTCTCGCGTCGCGCAGGTGACTTTGCGCTGGCCGCCGTGGGCGTGCTGCTGGATGTCCGCGACGGCGTGATTCACGATGCGCGCGTCGCGATGATGGGAGTAGGCGACACGCCGTTGCGGCGCACCGACTCGGAAGCGATCCTGCGCGGCAAGCCATTGTCCGACGTGCTCGTGGAGGAGGCGGCGGAAGCCGCGTGCGACGGACTGTCGCCCGCCATGGATCTGCACGCTTCGCCGGCATACCGCCGCCATCTCGCGGGCGTGCTGGCGCGGCGTGCGATACGCAGCGCATGGCGCCGTGCTTCAGGAGTCCCGCAATGAACGAACATGACATTGCCCGCAAACCCGTCTGGATGATCGTCAATGGCACGGTCGTCGAGCGCAGCGTCGAACCGCGCCTGCTTCTGTCCGATTTCTTGCGACACGACCTGTCGCTGACCGGCACGCACGTTGGTTGCGAGCACGGTGTATGCGGGGCATGCACCGTGATCGTCGACGGCGATAGCGTGCGGTCCTGCCTGATGCTGGCGATCTCGGCCGACGGTTGCGACGTGCGTACCGTGGAGAGCATGGGTACACCCGATTCGCTGTGCCCGCTGCAGGAGGCGTTCCGTGAACATCATGGCCTTCAGTGCGGGTTCTGTACGCCCGGCATGCTGGCGACCTGCACCGATGCGTTGCAGAAATACCCGCTCGACAGCGATGACGAGATTCGCGACGCGCTGTCCGGAAATCTTTGCCGCTGTACCGGCTACCAGGGCATCGTCGAAGCCGTCCGTGTTTGCGTAACGGCGCGCGACGCATTGCGGCAAGCCGCCGGTTCAGAGCCAATCGAGGATAACCAACAATGAAAATGCATGTTCTGAATGGCGGCCGGCTCCGGATGCGCAAGAGTGTCTATCTTCCTGAAGCCGAGCGAAGCGAAACGATCGATCTGCCGGTGGCGTGCATGCTGTTTCGGCATGGTCAGGGAAACGTATTATTCGACACCGGATGCCACCCGCAGGTCGTCGACGATGCCGCCGCTCGCTGGGGGGCGATGGCGAAGGCCATGACGCCGATCGCCGGACCGGAAGACAACGTCATCTCGGAGTTGAAGACGCTCGGGCTCGGCGCGGACGATATCGACGTGGTCATTAACTCCCATCTGCATTCTGATCACTGCGGCTGCAATGCGTTCTTCAAGCGAGCGACGTTCTTCTGTCATGCGAAGGAGCTGGCGGCCGCGCAGGGCGAAGAGGCGCTGCAGCGCGGCTACATTCCCGCCGACTGGCAGCATCCGATGCCGACCGAACTCGTCGACGGGGAGCGCGACGTCTTCGGCGATGGAAAGATGCTGCTGGTGCCGTTGCCGGGGCATACGCCAGGGAGCCTGGGCATGCTCGCGACGCTGGAGTGCGACGGCGCCTTCCTGCTGGCAGCCGATGCCGTTGCCCTGCGCATGAACTTGACGAATGAAGTCATGCCGCGCAACACGTGGGACCCCGATGCCGCATTGTCGTCCGTCAACGAAATCCGGCGGATGGAACGAGGTGGCGCCAGCGTGATCTTCGGCCACGATCCGCAACAGTGGGAGACGCTTCGCAAGGGGGCACACGCGTATGAGTAAGCCGCGTCATGATCCAGGTGCGCCGCTGGACGCCGATGTCGGCACGGACAAACTGCCGCGCGGCGGTTTCGTCGGGCAGTCGGTGCGTCGATTCGAGGACGCGAGACTGCTCACCGGGCTCGGCCGTTATGTCGATGATCGCCCGGCGGGAAATGCGCTTCATCTCGCGATCTTGCGCAGCGACCAGGCGCATGCGCGCATCCGCGCGATTCGCACCGACGCCGCACGGGCGATGGACGGCGTATTCGGCATCTATTCGTGGGCGGATCTGGCTGGCCTCGTGAAGCCGGCCATCGCAGTATCGCGCATGGCGGATTATCAACCCACGCCGATTCACGCGCTCGCGGACGGCGTGGTGCACTTCGTCGGCGAACCCGTCATCGCGGTGCTCGCCGATAGCCGCTATCTGGCCGAGGATGCGCGGGATGCCATCGAGATCGAATACGAACCGCTGCCGGTCGAGACCGATGCCGAGGCGGCCGCACAGCCCGGGGCGCCCTTGCTGCACGAAGGGCTGACGAGCAACGTGCTGGTCGAACGCCGATTCGTGCGCGGCGAGATCGACGAAGCATTCGCGAACGCGTCCGTCACCGTTGGCGGACGCTTCCGGTTTCACCGGAAGATGCCGACCGCCATGGAGCCTCGCACCTATATCGCGGAAGTGGACCCCGGCCGGGATGCGCTGACGCTCTACACGTCGAGCCAGATACCGGGAATCGTGCGTGATGCGATGGCGGATCTGCTCGACATGCCAGGCAACCGGCTGACGGTGATCGCGCCCGATGTCGGCGGGGGATTTGGCGGCAAGACCTCGGTCTATCAGGAGGAAATGCTCGTATGCGTGCTCGCGCGCAAGATCGGGCGCGCGGTGCGCTGGAGCGGCGACCGGCTCGAGGACATGCTGTCGACGAGCCAGGCCTTCGACGAACGGGTCGACGCGCAGCTCGCACTGGATCGCGATGGCCGGATTCTGGGTCTGCGTGCAGAAGTGATCGGAGATGTGGGCGCGTATTCAATTTATCCGTGGACCGCCGGCATCGAGCCGGTTCAGGTCATCAGTTTTCTGCCGGGGCCGTACCGGGTGCCTGCGTACCACGGACACGTCCGGGGGGTGACGACACCCAAGGCGCCGACCGGACCCTATCGCGGCGTGGGACGACCGACGTCGACGTTCGCGATGGAGCGCTTGATGGATCTGGCGGCAAAGCGCATCAGAATGGATCCGACGGAGTTGCGGTTGCGCAACCTCGTGCGTCCGGAGGAGTTCCCGTATCGCACGCCGGTCGGCATCGTGTGGGATCAATCGGCGTTCATCGAAGGACTCGAGGCGGCCAAAGAACGGTTCGGCTACACCGCCGCGAGGCAGGCACAGGAGCAGGCGCGTACCGAAGGGCGCTGGGTAGGCATCGGCGTTGCCTGTTATGCGGAACTGTCCGGCATCGGTTCGCGCATTTCCGCGTCGCCAGGCATGCCGATCAACACCGGCACTGATACGTGCGTGATCCAGCTCGATTCGACCGGAGCGGTCACGGCATCGTTCGGGTGCGCGTCGCATGGTCAGGGACACGAAACGACGCTCGCTCAGGTCCTGGCTGACGAACTTGGTGCACGCATTGAAGATCTACGCGTGATCACCGGCAATAGTGCCGCCGTCCCGCACGGTACCGGCAGTTACGCCAGCCGCACCGCCGTCATCAGCAGCGGGGCTGGAATGCTGGCAGCGCGCGAGCTGCGCGCGCGGATGCTGCGCGTCGCCGGCCATCTGCTCGACGTGTCGCCGGAAGATCTCGACGTGGTCGAGAGCGTCATTCACGTGCGCTGGAGCGACGCTCGCCTCTCGTTCGCCGACCTGGCGAAGGCGCTCTATTCGCAGATGGGACGCGTGCCGCTGGAGTTCCGGGAGGATCTTTGCGTCAGTCGGGTGTACGACCCGGTGGTAGGCACGACAAGTTCGTCCACGCATCTCGTTCAGGTGGAAATCGATCCCGAAACGTATGGCGTTCACGTTCAGCGATACGTGATCGCGGAGGATTGCGGACGGGTGATCAATCCGTTGATCGTCGCGGGGCAGACGCGTGGCGCCGTGACGCAGGGCATCGGTGCGGCACTTCTGGAAGAAGTCGTGTACGACGCCGACGGGCAATTGCTGACCGCGAGCCTCGTCGACTACCTGCTGCCGTCGGCACCGGAAGTCCCGACGTTCGATCTCGTGCACCTCGAAAAGCTGGCACCCAATACGCTGGGTGGCTTTCGCGGCATGGGCGAGGGCGGGACGATCGGCTCGCCTGCCGCTATCGCGAATGCAATTGCCGATGCGCTGTCGCCGCTGAACGTCGACATATCGGAGTTGCCGGTGACGCCCGAACGTCTGTATCGCCTCATTCATTCATCCCTCATTGAATCAACCAAGGAGCAACAAGATGGAATTCAGACTTGACGGAAAGGTCGCGCTCGTCACCGGCGGCGCCCGGGACGTGGGTCGGGAAATCGCGCAGGGATTGGCAGCCGAGGGCGCGAGCGTAGTGATCAACTATCACGGCTCGAAGGCCGCGGCCGATGCGGTCGTCGAGGAGATCCGCGCGCAAGGCGGGCGCGGGATGGCAATCGGCTGCGACATCTCTGACCGTCGTGCCGTGGACCGGATGATCGACGAGACCGTCGAGGTATTCGGCGGTCTCAACATCCTCGTCAATAACGCCGGGCTTGTCATCCGCAAGCGTTTTCTCGATTCCCATCCGGACGAATGGCGCAAGCAGATCGACGTGTGCCTTTACGGCACGCTGAACTGCACGCATGCGGCGTTACCTCATCTCGAACGGCAGAAAGGCAGCGGCCGAATCATCACGATCACGGGCGATTCGTCGCGGGTTGGCGAATCCGGGCTGGCGATTGGCGCGGCCGCGCGCGCGGCGAATATCGCGCTGATGAAATCGATCGCACGCGAAACACGCTCGGGCACGACAGCCAATGCGCTGGCGCTTGGGCTGATCGAGACTGCACACGATCCGGAATTTCTTGAGGCGAACCTGGAACGGCTGGTCAAGCTCTATCCGCTTCGACGTCTCGGTCAGCCGCACGACGTTGCACCCATGGCGGTCCTGCTTGCATCGGAAAAGGGGAGCTGGATTACCGGTCAGGTGATCAGCATCAGCGGCGGCTTCAGCATGGTCTGACGGCGCAATCCCGGGTGTTTTTTCCGCCATCTGACACATCAGCGCCGCCAAACGAATCCGAAGGCGACGCTCGAGGAGACAAACGTGATTCATACCGAGCTTATTGTGCCTGTCCACGAATTGCTCAAACGCCATAAAGAGCGCACTCCGGACAAGACCGCATTCGAGGACGCACGTACGTCCGTCACCTATGCGGAACTGGACGCAATGACGGCGCGCCTTGCGACGCACTTCCAGCGGGCGGGCGTGCAGGCCGGCGATCGCGTCGCCATCGTGCTGCCGAATTCGGTCGAATGGGCGGTGAGCTGCCTCGCCTGCGTCCGCGCCGGCGCGATCGCCGTGCCGATCAACCACGAGGCGACCTCGCCGGAGATCGAGTATCGGCTGGACGATGCACGTTGCACGGCACTGGTGACGAGCGATGCGCGCGAACGGGAATTGCGCGCGGTCGGTGCGTCGGTTGGCTCGGTCAACGAATACGTGACCGTGTCGTGGTCGTCGCAGCCCGTCGTCGGTACGCCATTTGCAGTCGCGACGGCACGCGGCGCCCCGAGTGAGCCGCTGGATCCGGACGCGGTCGACGATCCGGCATTCGTGATCTACACGTCGGGAACGACCGGCAAGCCCAAAGGCGTCCTGCTGTCGACGCGCGGCATGCTGTGGGTCGCCGCCGCATGTTGGGCTCCGATTGCCGGCCTGACGGGCAACGATCGCATATTGAGCGCGCTTCCGCTTTATCACTCGTATGCGCTGAACTTTTCGGTGCTGAGCGTGCTCGCAGTCGGCGCGACCGCGTACCTGATGGAGAAGTATTCGTCGAGCGAAATCCCGCGGCTGCTGTCTGACGGGCGCTTTACCGTCATGCCCGGCGTGCCGACGATGTTCCACTACCTGCTTGAATCCGCGCGGGCGAGCGGCGGCGGCTCGCTGCCCGGGCTGCGGTTATGCGTATCGGCCGGTGCGATACTGCCGGGCACGACGAATCGCGAATTCGAAAACATGTTCGGCCTAAAGCTGCTCGACGGCTACGGCATTACCGAAACCTCGACTATGGTCACGATGAACTGGCCGACCGGTGCGCGCGTATTCGGCTCGTGCGGTCTGCCGCTGCCGGGCGTAGCGGCGCGCGTCGTCGATCCTGTTGCGTTGCGCGATGTCCGTGTCGGGGAAGAAGGCGAGTTACTCGTTCGCGGCCCCAATGTGATGAAGGGATACCTGAACAAGCCAACGGAAACCGATGCGGCATTGAGCAACGGCTGGTATCGCACGGGCGACTTGGCACGCTTTGATGCGAACGGCTATATCACCATCACGGGGCGCCTCAAGGAAGTAATCATTCGGGGCGGCCAGAACATCTCACCGGCCGAGATCGAAGAGGTGGTCTGCGAGTACGACGGCGTTCACGATTGCGCGGTCGTCGGTATGCCGCATGCGCATCTCGGCGAGGTGCCGGTGGTGTTCGTCGTCGAGCGAGCCGAGGGCGCTGTGGATGTCGCGGCGCTGCTCGCGCACTGCAGTCTCCATCTGTCGGCTTACAAGGTGCCGTCCGCGATTCATGTGACGGCGGAAATTCCGCGGACCGGATCTGGGAAGGTCATGCGGTTCAAATTGCGCGAAGCCGTACAACCTGCCGAGCACGGTGACGCCTGACGCATTTCAGCTATCCTCTGACTGGAGAAGTATTGATGTGGACAATTTCATTGAGCGGACAGGTAACACTTCGGAATCCTGATCTGGTGAGGAATGCGTGCCTGATCGCAGGCGAATGGATTCACGCCGACCAGGGAGACACGATCGACGTGCGCAATCCGTCGACTGGGCAGTCGCTCGGGACGGTGCCGCGCATGGGGCGAAATGAAACATTGCGCGCGATCGACGGTGCCAATGCCGCGCTGGCCGAATGGCGCTCGCGTACGGGCAAGGAGCGTGCGGCAGTTTTGCGTCGCTGGTATGAACTGATGGTCGAGAATCAGGATGATTTGGCCGCGATCATGACGGCTGAGCAGGGCAAGCCGCTTTCGGAAAGTCGTGGGGAAATCACCTATGCCGCGTCGTTTCTGGAATGGTTCGGCGAGGAGGCCAAGCGTGCCTATGGCGACACGATACCAGGGCATACGCGCGACAAGCGCATCGTCGTGCTGAAGCAACCCGTCGGCGTGTGCGCTGCGATCACGCCGTGGAATTTCCCGGCGGCGATGCTGACGCGCAAGATCGGGCCGGCGCTGGCCGCTGGTTGCACGATGGTATTGAAACCGGCAAGCCAGACGCCATTCTCCGCGCTTGCGCTCTGCGTGCTGGCGGAGCGTGCCGGCGTACCAAAGGGGGTGATCTCGTGCGTGACTGGCGCGGCGGCGGAGATCGGCGAAACGTTGACGGCCAGCCCGATCGTCCGCAAGGTCTCGTTCACCGGATCGACGGAAATCGGCAAGATTCTGCTGGCGCAATGCGCGTCGACCGTCAAGAAGGCATCGATGGAACTGGGCGGCAACGCGCCGTTCATCGTATTCGACGATGCGGATCTCGATGCGGCGGTGAAAGGTGCCATCGCGTCGAAGTATCGCAATGCGGGGCAGACCTGCGTATGCGCCAACAGGCTGCTGGTTCAGGACGGCGTGTATGACACGTTTGTCGAAAAACTGTCGGCGGCCGTGCAATCCATGCGTGTCGGCGACGGATTCGAGGACGGTGTCGCGATCGGTCCTCTGATCGATGAGCATGCCGTCGCGAAGGTTGTGGAGCACGTCGACGACGCGATATCGAAGGGCGCGCGTGTCGTAGTCGGCGGAAAGCGGCATCAGAAGCGCGGCAACTACTACGAGCCGACGATTCTTGCCGATGTGACGCCGTCGATGCGGATCTTTCGCGAGGAGACATTCGGTCCCGTCGCCCCCATTTTCCGGTTCAGTACCGACGACGAGGCGATCGCGCTCGCCAACGACACCGAATTCGGTCTTGCTTCCTATTTCTACAGCCGGGATATCGGCCGCGTGCTCAAAGTGGCCGAGGCGCTCGAGTACGGCATCGTAGGCATCAACGAAGGCCTGATCTCGACCGAAGTCGCACCGTTCGGCGGCGTCAAGGAGAGCGGGCTCGGACGCGAGGGATCGAAGTACGGCATCGAGGACTACCTCGAGCTCAAGTATCTGTGCATGGGCGGAATCGCCTGACGCTCGGTGCGGCACCTGAGTGCATCGACGCTTCGGTGCCGGTTCATCGTGAATGCTTCAATGGAGGAATCTCGCGCAATAAAGTCCAGCAATGAAAGTTAGACAACAACGATGAATCCATTGGTTTGGAGGAGCTAGATATGTCAACGGTCAATGTGGCAGTGCCTGCGTCGCGGATGTCCCGTGACGAAAAACGGGTGGTTTTCGCATCTTCGTTAGGTACGGTGTTCGAGTGGTACGACTTCTTTCTCGCTGGCTCGCTGGCGACGTTCATTGGCAGGCACGTTTTCTCCGGTGTCAACCCGACCGCGGGATTCATCTTTACGCTGCTGAGCTTTGCTGCGGGGTTCGCGG
The DNA here is from genome assembly GCF_004803625.1 of Burkholderia sp. LS-044. Taxonomy (NCBI): domain Bacteria; kingdom Pseudomonadati; phylum Pseudomonadota; class Betaproteobacteria; order Burkholderiales; family Burkholderiaceae; genus Burkholderia; species Burkholderia sp. LS-044. The sequence goes on along the minus strand of NZ_SSWO01000023.1, from coordinate 76,720 downwards.
TGCGGCCTCTCGGGGCGATCGTATTTGGACGTCTGGGCGACCTTGTCGGCCGCAAGTACACGTTCCTCGTGACGATCGTCTTGATGGGCGGCTCGACGTTTCTCATCGGGTTGCTGCCGGGCTTTGCCACTATCGGGATCGCTTCGCCGATCCTGTTTGTCGCGATGCGGATGATTCAAGGGCTCGCGCTTGGCGGCGAATATGGCGGCGCGGCGACCTATGTCGCGGAGCATGCGCCGAATGACCGGCGCGGTGCATGGACCGCCTGGATCCAGATGACCGCGACGCTCGGGCTGTTCCTGTCGCTGGTGGTCATTCTGGGTGTGCGAACCACGACAGGCGAAGGTCCGTTCGCATCGTGGGGATGGCGAGTGCCATTCCTGATGTCCATCGTCCTGCTCGGGATATCGGTGTGGATCCGCCTTCAGTTGCACGAGTCGCCGGCATTCGAGCGCATGAAGGCCGAGGGCAGTCGCTCGAAGGCACCCGTAGCCGAGGCATTCGGGCAATGGAAGAACCTCAAGCTGGTGTTGGTCGTGTTGTTCGGGCTGACGGCGGGGCAGGCAGTCGTCTGGTATACGGGGCAGTTCTACACGCTGTTCTTTCTGACGCAGACGCTCAAGCTCGAGGGTTCGACGTCGAATGTGATCCTTGCCATCGCACTCATGATCTCGGCTCCGTTCTATGTCGTGTTCGGTTCATTGTCCGACCGGATCGGACGCAAGCCGATCATCCTGATTGGTTTCGCGCTGGCGGCCGCCACGTACTTTCCCCTGTTCAAGGGGCTGACGCACTTCATCAATCCCGCGCTGGAGACGGCACAACGGAATGCGCCGATCGTGGTGAAGGCATCTCCTCTCGAGTGTTCGTTCCAGTTTAATCCGGTTGGTACGGCGACCTTTACCAGTTCATGCGATATCGCCAAGAGTGCGCTATCGAAAGCCGGGCTGAGCTACCGTAACGAACCGGCGCCGCCGGGAGAGCGGGCCGCGATCGTCGTCGGCGGCAGCGTCATTGCGTCATACGATGGAAAAGCCGCCGACGCAGCTATGCAAGCGCGTGATTTCGATCGGGCGCTGCAGCGTGCGCTGCACGATAACGGCTATCCGGCGAAGGCCGATCCGGGCAAGATCAATTGGCCGATGGCGATCCTTCTGCTGGCGATCCTGATGATCTACGGCACGATGGTCTACGGGCCGATCGCGGCCATGCTCGTCGAGTATTTTCCGACACGGATCCGCTACACGTCGATGTCGTTGCCATATCACATCGGCAACGGATGGTTCGGTGGATTCCTGCCGGCTTCCGCATTCGCGATCGTCGCGGCAAACGGGAACATCTATTCCGGCCTCTGGTATCCGATCGTCATTGCGGCCGCTTCGCTAATCGTTGGGGTCTTGTGCTTGCGCGAGACGCGCGGCACCGATATCTGCGCCAACTGACCAGACAACATATCGATACGGAGTCAAGCGGATCATGGCGTTATACGAATATCGAGGCGTGGCCCCGCGCGTTCATGCGTCCGCTTACGTACACCCGAGTGCGAGCATCATCGGTGACGTGATCGTCGGCGCCGGTTGCTATATCGGGCCCGGAGCGTCGCTACGTGGGGATTTTGGCGCCATTCGTGTCGGCGAGGACAGCAACGTACAGGACAACTGTACGTTGCATGTCGGGCACGGAATGACATGTTTGCTGGGTGAACGGTCTCATGTCGGCCACGGCGCCGTGGTACATGGCGCACGTCTGGAGCGCAACGCGCTGATCGGGATGAATGCCATCGTGATGGACGACGCGATAGTCGGAGATTCTGCCATCGTGGCGGCGTGCGCGTTCGTCAAGTCGGGAATGGAGGTGCCGGCACGAGCGCTGGTCATGGGCGTGCCGGCACGGATCGTCCGCGTACTGACCGATGCGGAGCTGCGAGAGAAGGTCGAAGCGACGAACCGCTACTGCAAACTCGCGGCATCGAGTTTGGCAACGATACGCAGGATCGATATGCCGATCTGTGGCTGAGCCGAGTGATATTGCCGGAATTCGACAGCCCCCCGACCGTCGCGAACGGAATACGGCGATGGACGATTGTCTCGATCGGCTTTTGCGGCGGAGTGCCGCAAATGTTCGTTGTCGGCACTAAAGAACGTAGCCGTGCAGTGCGCCGTGGACGTGCGCGCACTGCACGATTCTCATACGAATCAATCGACCCCCGCCGTGCGGTGACCAGCATAGTACGGGGTGCGCCAGTTTGGCGTTATGCCCATGAAGTCGTCGAAATATGCAATGGCCAGCATCGGCTCTTCGAGCAAATTCTCGCGATATGATTGCCAGATCTTGACCTGTCCGATTTTTTCGGACGGTTCGACGACTTTTCCACATTCCTGCCGTGATACTTTTTTGACGAGCTCAACGCAAAAATGAGTCAGTGCGAATCCTGTCGGCCACCAGTCTGCAATTTCGCTGCTCGATTTCTTATGTGGAATGACGGTCACCGATGTGTCTCGGACGGCTTTGAATTTCAATAGTTCGGCGAGCAGCGCGCCGATGCAGAACTGAAAATAGTCAGCCGCGTTCTTGTGTAGGTAAAACTCGCTGTCTTCGAGGATTTGAGTCCACGCGACGAACGCTTGTGTGAAGTGTCGATCATCGAGTTCGAGCAACACACCGGAATTTTTTGAGTAGTCGTCGCAATACTGCTGAAGAAGCAGTCTGCAAGATGACAGTTTGGTGAGAGCCGGCCATACGCGATGTATGGACCTTGCGATCGGTTCGTGTTCGTCTACCAAGATGCTTCTCCGGCGCATTGACTTCACAGGTAGCTGACAATTCTGGAAAACTCGCGCTGCATCGCGTCGTCCGGATTTTTCGATCGCAATGCCGCTCGAATTCGCGACTCGGAAGCACCTACGAGATCGGCCGCGAAGCGAAGCAGCGCGTCGGGATCGGACGGAAGCGCTTCAGGCTGAACAATTCTTGCGCACCCGGTGATACCGAGTAATAGAAAAACATATACGTTCGGCTCGGATACCAGCCACCACGGCGCGACGACATCAGGCAATTCATCGAATCGTGCGCTTCGAATCGGATGGCGGTCGATTAGCGATAACGTGAGCCGGGAATACGCACGACAGATATCGTCGGAAAATTCATCCGGCGACGCCTCGACCTGGATTTCCGATATGCCTTTCAACACGTTGTGCGCGCCGCGCAGGCTGCTGAATGCGTCATTGATGCGGTGTTCAAATATAAGGACGTCCGTCGCACCCGCGTGCAGGATGAATCGCTTCGCAGCTGCGTAATAAAGTGCCGAGCAGTGGCGGATCAGCTTTGTATCCGCGGAATCGCGAATGATGCGTTCCAGGCCGCCGTCGAAGCTGACCGGCGCTTTCCAGTGATCCTGCAGTGGGGGAATCGCATGACCTGCATACGTTTCGGCCGTTTCGAGCAGTGTGTCCGCGATATGGCCGACGGAGCCAAGAAATTGCGGCAACGGCGGCAAGTTCGCGCGGTGGCTAGCGGTTCGCTGAGAATCGGACCCAGAGCCGGGGACGTTTCGCGCCGCGTATCGAAGTTGCCGCGCACAATCCATCAATGCAAGGCGAACCTGACTGAGATCCTGAACGATGTGCGATGGCGTCAATGACTTGGGTTCCATGGCTGCCTCGAGGATGAAACATTTGAAGTTAAGATAGCACATTTGTTCAGTGTCATTGATCACGTTAATTTAGGGGAGGAAGCGTGCCGAGAGCCCGAACCAAGCACCGAGAAGAGGCCATCGACGAACAAAGTCCTGCGCGCAGACTGCGACTGCGCGCGGCGTGGATGTACTTCGTGGAGGAGATGACGCAACACGAGATCGCACAGAAACTCGGCATTGGTCGGGTGACGGTCGTGCGCCTGCTGGCCGCTGCGCGCGAGCGAAACGAGGTAAAAATTTCGATTGGTGATCGCCTGGTCGAATGCGTGGATCTCGAACGGCAACTCGAGGAGCGATTCGGAATCGCGGAAGCGATCGTCGTACCGTTGTCAGCGCGAGACGCGGATGCCACCGCCCCGGTGAGCGCTGCCGCTGGCGAATATGTATCGTCGATGGTGCGGTCGAACATGAAAATCGGCGTCGGTTGGGGACGCACCCTTGTCAGTTCGCTGTCGTACATGGGTGAGCGCCCAGTCGAAAACGTCTCGGTAGTTTCACTGCTGGGCGGCATCATGAAAGCCCGACATTTCAACCCGGCCGAGTTCGCTTGGCGTTTCGCGACGCTGTATCAGGCGGACTGCTACCTGATGACTGCGCCGTTGGTGGTCGACAGCCCGGAGACCCGGCGCACGCTCATCGAACGCTGCGGCCTCCGGGACATTTTCGATCTGGCGAGATCCCTTGACGCGGTCGTGCTCGGCGCTGCGGGCACCGGCCCGGAGGCAACTGCGCATCGATCGCGGTTCATCAGCGATGCTGATCGCGAATCAGTGATCAAAGCCGGTGCCGTGGGCGATCTGCTTTTCAACTTTTTCGACGCCAACGGACAACTAGTTGACCATCCTATCAACGAGCGTGTGATGTCCGTGCCGCTCGACATCGTCAAGCAAGTGCCGGTGCGCGTTCTTGCAGCGGGCGGCGTCAGCAAGGTGCCGGCGCTGGGCGGCGCTCTGAGGTTATTGCGTCCGTCCGTATTGATCACCGATCAATACGCCGCGGCGGACTTGCTGAAACTCGCGGACTAACCTTCGAGCGGAAAGGTCGCCGCTACCTTTCCGCACTCCGCGCTCATCACTTCTGCCGAGAGAAGCGCGCTCTCTCACCCTCCCTCGTTCGCGGCGACGGCAGCGATGCTGCGCCGCATCAACGTCTGTATCAGTGCTCGCCGCTGGGTTGGCACTCGCGTCAGCGAGCCTGCGGCGCGACTCCTTCTCTATCAGACCCCAGATTTTTGCGCGCTAGGAATAACCCTAGCTGCGCGCTTTTTGCCGCTCGGTTGCTTGTACCTTTTATGAACAAAGTGCTATTGTAAAAAACAAATGTGCACTTAATGTCGCGGCGATCCAGGTTGCAGACGCGGGTTAATGGCACATGCCTGCGCAAGCGCGCGTCACTACCCAGGAGACATCGTCGATGCTCAACATCATTCCCAGCGGCCTGGCGGCCGACCTCAAAGCTCGTGCCCAATTGGGCAGACCTATCCGAATCGGCTTGATCGGCTCCGGCGAAATGGGCACGGACATCGTGACCCAGGTCCGGCAAATGGAAGGTCTTGAGATCGGCGCGATCGCGGACCTCCGTGTCGACGCCGCATGCGAAGCGGTTCGAGTCGCCAATCAGGCGGACGAAGGCTATCGCGTCGTCGGGACCGGCTCGGGGATTTCGCAGGCGATCGAGGCCGGATCGATCGCCATCACGCAAGACTCGAATGCGATCTGTACCAACGATCAAATCGACGTGGTGATCGATGCGACCGGCAAACCGGCGGTGGGCGCGCAGATTGGGCTGCTGGCCATGGAGCACGGCAAGCATCTCGTGATGATGAACGTCGAAGCCGATGTGACCATCGGCGCATACCTGCGTCGTGAAGCGGAGCGGCTGGGCGTCGTGTACACGCTGGGTGCTGGCGATGAGCCGAGCTCGACGATCGAGTTGATCGATTTCGTCAGCGCGCTCGGTTATCCGATCGTTGCCGCGGGCAAGGGCAAGAACAACCCGCTGAATATCGACGCGACACCGGACGACTACATGGCCGAAGCCAAGGCGCGCAACATGAATCCGCGCATGCTGGTGGAGTTTGTCGACGGTTCGAAGACCGCGGTCGAAATGGCGGCGATCGGAAATGCGACCGGGCTGATTCCGGATGTCGCCGGCATGCACGGTCCCGCGGCCACGCTCGACCAACTGCATGAGGTGCTTTGTCCGGTGGCGGACGGCGGGATCCTCACCCAAAAGGGTGTAGTCGATTACACCATCGGAAAGGGCGTCGCGCCCGGGGTATTCGTCGTTGCCGAACTTGCACATCCTCGCCTGCGCGAGCGCATGGCAGACCTCAAGCTCGGCAAGGGGCCGTATTACACGTTTTATCGCCCGTATCACCTGACGAGTCTCGAGGTTCCGCTCAGTTGCGCGCGCGCCGTCCTGTACGGCAAAGCCGACATGCGGCCGCTCCCCGTTCCGGTGGTCGAGGTTTGCGCGGTGGCGAAGCGAGACCTGAAAGTCGGTGACCGACTCGACGCGATCGGCGAATTTACGTACCGCGCGTGGGCCATCGCGGCGGACGACGCGCTTGCGCAGCGCGCGGTTCCATGTGGCTTGCTGGAAGGCGGCACCGTCACCCAAGCGATCCGCAAGGGCGAATTGCTGACGTACCAGAACGCCGCGGTCGACGCGAACGCACCGATCGTCAAACTGCGCCAGCGCCAGGACGAAATGGTCCGCGGTGCGCGTGCCGCCGCTTGAGGAGAAGATGATGGGATTCGTTGCAGAGAAGATCGAAGGAATGCCCGAAGTCTATCGGCATGTCTCGGTGCAAGCGCTGCGTGACGCGCTGAAGAAGATGCAACTCGTGCGTCGATTCGAGGAGAGCGCGGAGCAGGCGTATATGCGTGGGCTGATTCACGGGACGATGCACCTGTCTATCGGGCAGGAAGCTTCCGCGATCGCGATGACGATGCTCCTGACCGATGATGACTACATCACGTCGACGCATCGGGGGCACGGCCACTGCATCGGCAAAGGTGCAGATCCGAAACGCATGTTCGCCGAATTCTTCGGTAAGGAGACGGGGTATTGCCGGGGGCGGGGCGGTTCGATGCACATCGCGGATGTGAGCCGCGGAAATCTCGGCGCCAACGGTATCGTGGGGGGAGGCTTGCCTATTGCGGTCGGCGCGGCGCTGTCGATCAAGAAGCAGCGCAAGAACTCGGTTGTGGTGTGTTTTTTCGGCGATGGCGCGAACAATGAAGGTGCGTTCCATGAATCGCTGAATTTCGCCGCGATCTGGAAGCTGCCGGTGATTTTCGTCTGTGAAAATAACCGGTACGGCATGTCGATGTCGGTCGAACGTTCGACGGCCGTCAGTCGGATCTCGCAGCGCGCGGCTGCGTATGACATGCCCGGCGTAACTGTCGACGGCAACAGCTTCGGCGACGTGTTGACGGCGGCTGAAGGCGCGATCGAGCGTGCACGAAAAGGCGAGGGGCCGACACTCATCGAGTGCGAGACATACCGCATTCGCGGCCACTCCAAGAGCGACCGGAACCGCTATCGCACCCGCGAAGAGATCGAGTCCTGGGGCGCAAGGGATCCCATTGCGAAATTCGAGCGGCAGTTGGTGGAGCTTGGGCTGATCGATGCCGCAGCGGTGCAAGCAATCCACGCGGAAGTCGAGGAAGAAATCAAGGCGGGTCTGGACTACGCGCAGAACAGCCCGGCACCGGACATCGCCGAGTTGACGCGCTATGTATATACGGAGAACGGGGGGAACGACCATGAGTGACCAGCGCGAACTGACTTACGCTCAGGCGATTCATGAGGCAATGGGCATCGCAATGGAGCGAGACGAGCGCGTGTTCCTGATGGGCGAGGATATCGGAGTCTACGGCGGTGCGTTCCAGGTGACCGGTGACCTGTTTCAGCGCTTTGGTGCGGAACGTGTCATGGACACGCCCATCGCGGAGCTGGCAGGCGCCGGCATTGCGGTCGGTGCGGCCATGACCGGTTGCCGGCCGATCTACGAATTCCAGTTTTCGGACTTCGCAACGCTTGCGATGGAACAAATCGTAAACCAAGCCGCGAAGATGCGTTACATGCTGGGCGGAGAAGTCTCGGTGCCGGTTGTGATGCGCTTTCCGGCCGGTTCCGGGACGGGTGCCGCAGCCCAGCACAGCCAGAGCCTCGAGGCCTGGTTCGCGCACGTTCCCGGATTGAAGGTGGTGCAACCCAGTACGCCCCATGACGCGAAGGGATTACTGCTTGCTGCGCTCGAGGATCCCGATCCGGTGATGATCTTCGAACACAAGCTCCTGTACAAGAGCAAGGGCATCGTGCCGGAGGGCTACTATGTGGAGCCGATCGGCAAGGCCGTCGTTCGCCGCGAGGGGCGGGATGTCACGATCGTCGCGACTTCGATCATGACCGTGCGTTCGCTGGAAGCGGCAGACGCGCTGCAGCAGGAAGGCATCGACGTGGAAGTGATCGATCTGCGCAGCATCCGGCCGATCGACCGCGAGGCGATCATCGACAGCGTAAGCAAGACTTCGCGTCTGGTATGTGTGTACGAAGGTGTTCAGCAACTGGGCATAGGCGCCGAGATCGCGTCGATCGTTTGCGAAAGCGACGCCTTCGATTATCTGGACGCACCGATCGTCCGGCTGGGCGGCGTGGATTGTCCGTTGCCTTACAACCCGCAGCTCGAGAAGGCTGCCGTGCCGCAGGTGCCCGACATCGTCGAGGCGGTTCGGCATATCGTCGGTCGGAGGGGCTGAGATGGCGACCGAAGTGATCCTTCCTCGCGTCGACATGGACATGACAGAGGGCACGATTACCGCTTGGTATGTCAAGGACGGCGACACGATCAGGCAGGGCGAGCCGATCTTCGACATCGAGACCAGCAAGGCCACGATGGAAGTGGAGGCCCCGGCGAGCGGCACGGTCCGGCAGATTACCGCCAGCGTCGGTGATACGGTCCCCGTCGGAACCGTGATCGCATGGATCTATGCCAATGGTGAGACCGTCATCGAGCAGGACGTCGGCACAACCGCATCAGGCGTTGCCGAGCCTGACGCTGCGGCTGAACTCCCGATCCATCGTCGCGCGGACGTCGCAGATGCAGCATTGCCGGGTGATATCAGCGACAGGCGGATTCGCGCGACGCCCGCCGCTCGACGGGCTGCTCGCGAAAGCGAAATCGACTTGGGCAGCCTGCAGGGATCCGGTCCGCATGGGCGGATTATCGAAAATGACGTGCGCGCTGTCGCCGCTGGGCGCGGTGGTTCACGTGAAGTGGTGGCCGGCGCGAGCCAGCAAGGCGCGCTCAATCGGGTCTGGCTGCAGCGCGGCGGCCCGGCGACGCTGGTGTTTCTGCATGGATTCGGGGCCGAGGCGAATAGTTGGCGCCCGTTCTTCAATGCGTTGCGCGACGCCGGCCTTGCGAAGAATCTCGATGTACTGTCGATCGATCTGCCCGGACATGGAAAATCGCCGGCCGATGCTGCCGCATCGCTGGAGAACATCGTCGACGCGATTGGCGCTACGCTGGCGGCAGAAGATGTCGCGCACTGCCATCTCGTCGGGCATTCGTTCGGCGGGGCTATCGCGATTGCGTTGAGCGCTTCGCGCCATGTGCGTGTGTCGTCGTTGACGCTGGCTTCACCGGCCGGGCTGGGTACCGAATGCAACGGTGCGTTCTTGCGCGGGCTGACGCAAGCCGCTGATCGAACCAGTCTTATGAGATGGCTGCGGGAATTGGTCGCGCGTCCCGGTGTGATCGACGACGCGTTCATCGCGACGGCAGAGCAGCAATTGTCGAGTGAGGCAAAACGTGTGACGCTTGCGTCAATCGCAGATACGTTCTTCCCGGGCGGCCAGCAGAAGATCGACCTGCGAGAGGTCATCGCGTCGCTGACGATGCCTGTTCGCGTCGTCTGGGGGGCGTCGGACAAAATCATTCCGATTACGCACACGAACGGCCTGCCTGGCCGGATTGCGCAGCACCGCTTCGCGGACATCGGTCATTTGCCGCACGTCGAAGCGCTGGCTGATGTGGTCGGTATCGTCGGCGAGCAACTGTCACGGTAGGCGGAGCCATTCATGAACCTGGAGCTTGACGGCAAGATCGCGCTGGTGACGGGGCTCTCGTCCCCGATCGGCGACGAGGTGGTCCGTGCCTTGCGTACCGCCGGCGCAACGGTGCTTACGCAGCGGGCACGCGCTCTCGAACTGGTGGGTGAAACGGGAGACGGTCAAGCGAATGTCAACGGTACGCCGCCGGAAATCTTCACGGCGCGGCGTGCGGTCGAACTGGTCGAACGTACCGTTCTCGAATTCGGGAGGCTCGATATCGTCGTCCATAACGGCTGCGCGCGGGTGGGCGGGGGAGGCGATCTCGAGATTCCCGAACGAGAAATCGATCAGGCGTACGCCGAGTGCGTCAAGGCTGCGCTTTACATAGCCCATGCCGCGGCGTCGCAGTATCGGCGAGTCAAGCGAGGCGTGATCGTCAATATCGCGCCGACCGCCGAAGCCGATTCTTGGTGCGTGCCGTGGCAGAGCGCCTGTACCGCGGCGCTCTGTCAGCTATCCCAAGCACTGGGGCAACGATTGAAAGGTGACGGGATCCGCGTCAATGCCGTCTGTCCAACGGTACCTTCTTACGATGAGTTTCGCCGCGTCTCACGGGGAGCGACGCTGCATCCGGCCCCGCTGCCATCGATCCCGAGGCGAGAGGATGGCATGTCCGCCGCGGTGCGTGCCGCTCTCTTCCTGGCTTCGGATGCGTCACACTACATCTCGGGTCTCGTGTTCCCGATCGAGGTCAATTCGGGTTTTTGTTAGAAGAATCGTTTCTACGAGCTTCGTGTCGCGTTTTCCCGTATTTACCCGAAAATGAACAATTGTATTATTCAAATAAACATTTGTTCAAATGGCGGCGCGAAATTGCCCGCCAGATTCGTACCGTTTGTTAAAGCAGCTCGCGCGAGGCAGGAGACACGCAATGGAACTCGTACGGTTTGGTTTACTGGCATTGGCGGTTACGTGGGCGCTGCAGCTCATCGCCGGGTGGGTCCATATGCGCTACTACAGGGACACGCTCAGAAAGACGGCGAGCACGTGGGGCGACGGGTTCCTCGGCGTGGGAACGTTCAAGCCGCGGATCGGGCGCGGCGCGGTTGCGATCGTCGTCATTAGTGACGATCTCATTGTCAGGCAAGTATTGGCCATGTCCGGACTGACTGTGTTTGCTCGCTTTGAAGCGCTTTCCGGATTCAACGGCGGGTCGATCGGCGAGTTTCAGCAACATGTGGCGTCCTCAGCGCTTGCGCCGCGTCTCAGGCACGCGCTTCACAGCGCGCTCGACATGGCTTGCAGAACCGCGAACGTCAGCCATCCTATCGGTGCCGTGATTGAGTAGACGAACGCTGTAAAGAATGCAGGTCGCCGCGCTGTTTTGATTCACGCATCTGTCGCACATCACAACTTCATCAGGAGACAACCATGAATCCGCTGGATTTTCTTACTCATGCCGCCGAGGCGTTCATCGGTGTATTCAACGCAGGCGGAAAGACGTTCGTCGGTTTTGTTACAGGTATTTTGCCGACACTGATCGTGCTGCTCACCGCGGTCTATACGATCATCGCGCTGGTGGGAGAGCAGCGGATTCAGGGATTAGCTCGTTTCCTTTCGAAGAACATCGTGACGCGATATTCGCTGTTGCCTTTACTCGCGATGTTCTTTCTAACCAATCCGATGGCCTACACGTTCGGCGTCTTCCTTGAAGAGCGTCACAAACCCGCGTTCTACGATTCCGCAGTGTCCTTGTGTCATCCGATCACTGGCTTGTTTCCGCACTGCAATCCCGGTGAGCTTTTCGTCTGGCTCGGTGTGGCAGCAGGTATCACGAAGCTCGCTGAAACACATGCCGCACCGTTTTCATTGCCGAAACTCGCGCTCTTCTACCTGGGCGTCGGCCTTTTCGTCAATCTCCTGAAAGGAGTGCTGACCGAAGCGATCACACGCATGATCGCGAAGCGCGAAGGCCTGACGCTTTGAACTCGACACTATAAAACACGAGAAATCATCTGGAGGAGAAGGAAATGGATGCGCGTACGTACAAGGCGGTTGAGGTTCGAAAAGGGCCAAACGGCTGGGGCGGTCCACTCGTCATCGCACCGACGGTGGAGCGCAACAAGATCGTGGCCGTAACCGGAGGAGATATTCCGAAGGTAGCACAGCGGCTGGCGGATTTGACCGGAGCAACAGTTGTCGACGGCTTCCGCAATCCACCGCTCGAATCGGAAATCGCGGCTGTCGTCATCGATTGCGGGGGAACCGCGCGGTGCGGCGTATATCCGCGAAAGCGCATCCCGACTGTCAATCTGAGTCCGGTCGGGCAGTCGGGTCCGCTTGCGCAGTTCATTACCGAAGACATCTATGTGTCCGGCGTCGAATTGAACAGCTTGCAGTCCGTCGACGACGACGCGTCGAACGTCGACGCACATCGCGCCGCTTTCACGAGCGGTGACACACCGGCCGCCGCAACGCCGTCACCGGCGCAACCGCACACCGGGGCAAGCCACGGCGGCTTCGTCGGGATGATCACGTCGGTCGGCCGCGGCATGGGCGGCGTCGTGAATGTGCTGTTCACGAGTGGCCGCAAGTCGATCGATACCGTCATTCGCAACGTGCTGCCGTTCATGGCGTTCGTGACGATGTTGATCGGCGTGATCAATTCGACCGGGGTGGGAACCGGGCTCGCTCATCTGCTTTCGCCGCTGGCGGGCAATATCGTGGGGCTGGTGATCCTGTCGGCGATCTGCGGTCTTCCGTTCCTGTCGCCCGTACTCGGACCGGGTGCCGTGATCGCGCAGGTCATCGGCGCGGCAATCATCGGGCCGGCCATCGGCAATGGCACGATTCCGCCGCATATGGCGCTGCCGGCGCTGTTCGCGTATGACACCCAGGTCGGTTGTGATTTCGTGCCGGTCGGGATGGCACTCGGCGAAGCGAAACCGGAGACGATTCGCGTCGGCGTGCCGGCCGTACTGATCAGTCGCCAGATCATGGGGCCGATCTCGGTGTTGATCGCCTGGGTGGTCAGCTTTGCTCTCTAAAAACATCTTGAGGTCACGCATGCATTACTACAAGACAATCATTTCCAGTATCGGCGAAGAGGTGGAATCCCTTCTCGAAGGTGGCGTGCTGATTTTGTATTCGGATGGCGCGCCTCCCGAACTGGCAGAGGTGTCGGTTCTTCACCGCGTAGAGCAGGCGCACAGCCACGCGCCGCGTATCGGTTCCGTGCTGCGCATCGGCGAAATTTCCGCGGTCGTGACCGCCGTGGGGCCGACGGCCTGGAACAAGGTGAGCGAACTGGGCCATGTCGTCATCACGTTCAATGGAGCCCATTCGGCAGAGCGCCCCGGCGAGATCTGCGCATCGACGGTCGATTATGAACGGCTCTTCAAGAGCATGCAGAAAGGGACCGTCATCGAGATCGTTGACGCCTGAATCGCGCCGACGTCAATCGTCGTCACCCACGGAATACGAAAAGGCATCGTCATGTTGGAAACTCAGGTTGTTGTCAAGGTACACGAGGGTCTGCACGCACGCCCCGCGACGCAATTCGCCAAGCTTGCGAAGGAGTTCAATAGCGCGCTGAAAATCGGGAGAGGCGATGCATGGGCGGACGCGAAGAGCGCTGTCAAGCTCATGTTGCTAGGTGTGAAGCAGGACGAGAAGATACTTCTCCGAGCGGACGGCGAAGACGAATGCGAGGCGCTCGACAGGCTGACGCAATTTCTGTCGAATGTCAGCGCAATCGTGCAGGGCGCCACCGTGCCGGACGGCCATCGCGGGTCCGACGGCTCAGCGACGGCTCCGCGAGCGTTCGAGCACACGGCCGCGGCGCGATCCGCTGACGATGCCAATTCTCCGGGCGCATTGAGAGGTGTTCCGGCGAGTGAAGGCCTGGCGTTCGGCAGTGCGCTCGCGTATGTGCGTGACGAGCTCGTGGTCGATCGCCAGTTCGTGTCGGAACACGAGGTAGCAGACGAGGCCATGCGATTCACCGCGACGCTCGAGTTCACTTTGGCTGCGATGCTTGAGCCGGGCGACGGGACGATGGGAAACGAGATCATCGAGGCGATCGCCGATGTCGCAAGGAGCGACGACTATGCGGGCACGATCCGCGAGCTAATCGCAACGCGGTGGAGCGCGGCGGCGGCTACGCTGAAATGCGGGCAGGATCTGGCGTTCGCGTTCGAATCGATGACGGACGAGTATCTTCGCAGCCGCGCCGACGACATTCGCGGCCTGACGCGCGAGATCGTGGCCGTGCTTCTCGGCAAGCAGCAAAAGTCTCTGCGGGAACTGGACGTGCCGAGCATCATCCTTGCCGAAGAATTGTCCGCGCCGGATCTGGCACGCGCGAACCTCGCCAATATCCTCGGGATCGTCTGCACATCCGGCAGTGCGACGTCTCATGTTGCGATCATCGCGCGCTCGCACGGCATTCCGGCAGTTCTGGGTCTGCCGATCGATAAGGACAGGCTGCGATCGGTCGCACGTGTATCGATTGACGGTACGACCGGGGAGGTCTGGCTCGACTATTCCGACGCGCATGAAAAGGAACTGTCGCGCCGTATCGACGCGCAGCGCGAACAGCAATCGGCGCTCCTTGCTTACCGGGACGTCGAGCCCTCCACGCGCGACGGACGCAAGATACTGATCGCCGCGAACATGGGTTCTCTGTCGGAACTTGACTCGGCCCTGCAAGCCGGCGCGATGGGCGTGGGGCTATTCCGTACCGAGCTTTTGTTCATGGACCATCAGCGCGTGCCTACGGAGGACGAGCAATACGAAGTTTATGCCACGCTCGCACAGCGCTTTCACCCGTGGCCTGTCATCATTCGGACGCTCGACGCTGGCGGCGACAAGCCGCTGCCGGGCATTCGCTTCCCGAAGGAGGAGAATCCATTTCTAGGGTGGCGAGGCATCCGGATGTGTCTCGACTGCCCCGAAGTGTTCGAGCCGCAACTGCGGGCGCTACTGCGTGCGGCTGCTCACGGAAACATCTGCGTGATGCTGCCAATGGTCGACGATGTCGACGAGGTTCGCCGCACGAAGGCGATCATCGAGCGCATCGCTGCGGAACTGACCGAAGCGAGGGTGCCGTTTGCGGTTCCGAAGCTCGGCATCATGATCGAGACGCCGGCTGCGGTTCTCACTGCCGATCTGCTGGCGCAGGAAGTCGCGTTCTTCTCGATCGGCACCAACGACCTTACGCAATACATCATGGCCGTCGATCGCATGAATCCCAGCCTTGCCTCGCTCTACAGGACCGAGCACCCGGCTGTCATTCAGGCGATCAAGATGGTATGCGACGCGGCGAAGCGGGCGCACATCAGTGTCGGCGTGTGCGGGGAAGCTGCGTCTCGGCCACACATGATTCCGGTGTTCGTGAACCTCGGGGTCGACGAACTCAGTATGAGTCCCAACTCGGTACTGCGCGCAAAGAAACTCGTGACGGAAATCTGACTTTCGATCGGGAAACGACAGAGGTGTGGCATCGACGATCCACAAGATTCGTATTTGCCACTGCTTCGCGGGCCCGGCTTGATACACGGACGGGCGGGCGACCTGTCTCGCCGCGCAGGTATCCCGCCTTGTCGGGCTATTTCACTATGCCTCCCGAGCTGCTTACCGGCCGACACGGCGCGATTCGAGGAGGCGATTTTGCCGGATGGAACTACCGTCCGGTCTTCTCGAACACGCGCAGCTTTCACACCCGAAAGCCGTTCGAGCTTTCTCCAAAATTGCCTGGTTTCCTTCCACGGCTCGTCCAGTCGGGCGTCTGTATCAAGGACGCGTGACGAGCCGCGAGGTGAAACGTCAGGCCGCACCCACCTGCAGCGAGGCTGCTCGCCGTGCTGAATCGGTTCTCCTGCGTCCGGCGCGTGCGGTCTCACCCCAGCTGCGTTTCACCCAGGCATACCGGGCGATGTCCGCGTGATCCCTGATCCTCATTTTGCCTTGTATTACCTGCCGGACGGTTGCCATCGCTACAGCCCTGTCTGACAACGGGTGACGGCATGCGCAACAGATTCGCGGCGATTGCGACGAACGACTTGGCCAAGTTTCGGACGCCGGGCAGGCTTACTGTCGCATTGATAAATTTTGGCGATCAGCGCAAATCGCGAATCGCAATTGGACCGCTTCAATTTGGAGGTGGACGATCGTTTCACTTGTCGTGAACAAAAAGCTTCTTGAAGCGAAATCGTGAGACAAATGTAGCGAAATAAACCGACAAATACCAGTCGTTGCTGCATTTCCCGGTGTTTTCGTACGGCGAAGATTCACATAATGACGGAGGTGGGACGGAGATGGAGATGAACATGCAAGAGATTCGCATGAGCGAATCTGCACCCAAAAAGTTGTCCGGAAACATGGGGCCGATCGGCCTGGCGCTGATGGTGCTTGCGTTCTCGGCACCTTTGACAACGGTGTCCGGTTATATCCCGTTCGCGCTGATGTTCGGAGGCGTCAGCAGTCCGATCCTGTTCGTCGTCGTCACGATCGTTCTGCTGTTCTTTTCCGTCGGCTACGTGACGCTCAACAACATCGTCAAGCGCCCGGGCGACTTCTATGCGTTCGTCAGTTTCGGCATCGGGAAGTCGACAGGCCTCGGTTCGGGCATTCTCGCGGCGGTGTCGTATTTTCTGCTGCTCGCCGGGGTGACGTCGTTCTTCGGCGTGTCCTGTTCCGATCTCCTTCATGAAACGACCGGCGCCGTGCTCCCGTGGTACATCCCGACGATCGCATGCTGGATGGCTTGCGGGATCCTCAGCTACCTGCATGTCGAGTTGTCGGCGAAGGTGCTGACATGGATCATGCTGCTTGAGATCGCGGTATGTCTCATCTTCTCGTTCTTCGTGCTGGCGAAGGGCGGCGCGGCAGACATCTCGGCAGCCGCGCCGTTTGCGCCAAGCCAGCTGTCGAAGAGCGCGAGCGTGCCGTTCTCGGTGCTGTTCATCGTCGGCTTCTTCATGGGATTCGAGGCGACCGCGCTGTTCCGGGACGAAGTCCGGATGCCCGACCGCACGATTCCGGTAGCCACGTATGGTGCGGTCATCTTCATCGGCGTCGTCTATACCATTTGTGCGTATGCGCTGATCATGGCCTATGGGTCGCATGTCCAGGACATCGCTACCAAGACCCCTGCCGCAATGTTTCCCGACGCATTCTCGAAGTTCGTCAGCGGCCGTCTCCATGTCGTGATCTCGCTGCTGGTGCTGACGTCGGCGTTCGCATCGGCGCTGTCCACGCAGAACGTGCTGGCCCGCTACATGCACAACCTCGGCACCGACGGCGCGCTGCCGCGATTCCTCGGCAAGGTTCATCCGAAGCACGAGTCGCCCTATCTCGCGTCGATCACGGTGTCGGTGATGGTGCTCTGCGTGCTGATCCCCTTCATCGCGATGGGCGCCAAGCCCGATCTGCTGTACGGGCAACTCTCCGGAGTCGGTACGTCGGGGATCGTCGTTCTGATGGCCATCGTCAGCATCTCGTCGCTGGTATGGTACGGCCGGAGCGGCAGGCACCAGGGCGTCAGCTTCTTCAAGTCGGCGGTCGCACCCGCCATTTCGTCGGTGTTCTTCATCGCGCTCGTCGTGCTGATTGCCCAGCACTTCGATGTTCTGGCCGGTGGTGATCCGGGTCAGTACGTGTGGATGTTCTACTGCTTGATCGGCGTGCTGCTCGTTGGCATCGCACTGGCTCAATACTTCAAGTACCTGCGCCCGGAAATCTTCGAGCGGCTTGGCCGCAGCCACAAGGACTGAATCGTTGAGCGACCGGGGCGGGACTGTTCTGCCTCATCCTGGGTCGTTTCTCCTTTGATCCCGAGCAATTTTTCGGGATCTTTTTTTATTTTCGGCTCGTCGTCCCCGGCGCGTCCGGCTGCCAGTAACGACGGGCGGTGCAGAAACGTCACGACCGGCTTCACTTCATCCGTTCATCCAGAAGACGTCCGACTTGTCGGACGCATCCCAGACCATGGTCTTCGAGACTGCAAGCGAAAACAAAAAACGGACTGCAACACGAGCATCATTTTTTCTCGCGGGAATCAGCGTCGCGACGTGGGCGCCGCTGGTGCCTTACGCGAAGGCACGGCTTGATGTCGACGAAGCGAAATTCGGCTTCCTGCTGCTCTTCCTGGGTATCGGGGCGGTCGGGTGCATGCCGCTCTGTCAGCGCGCGGTCGAGCGATTCGGTTGCCGCAAGGTCATCGGCGCGGGCGCCGCGATGATCTGCGCATCGCTTCCGCTCCTCGCGACGCTGTCCGGTATGCCGGCGATGGCGGTGACGCTGTTGATCTTCGGTGCCGGCCTGGGATTCGTAGATGTGGCGATGAACATCCAGGCGACGCTCATTGAACGACAAAGCGGCGAGCAACTGATGTCTGGTTTCCACGGCCTGTTCAGCGTCGGCGGAATTGCGGGCTCGCTGGTCGGTGGCTCGCTGTTGTCGGCCGGTGCGAATGCGCTCGGTGTAGCGGCAGCCATGGTTGTCGTCATCGCAGTGCTCATGTTTCGCTACGCGCGATTCCTGGAGCCGGCAGGGCCCCGCGAGCGCAAAGCCTCGGTATTGATCCTGCCGCAGGGCATCGTCGTCTTGATGGGGGCCATTGCGATCGGGTGCTTTCTCGTTGAAGGTGCGATGCTCGATTGGAGTGCGCTATTCCTGACCTCCGTGAAGTCGTATGCGCAGGATCGCGCAGGCTTCGGCTATACCGCATTCGCGATGACGATGGCGATCGGTCGACTCTTCGGTGACGCGTTGATTACCCGGTTCGGTCCGCGCGTGGTGATCGTATCGGGCGGGATCCTCGGTGCGGTCGGGATGTCCATCGCGATCGCTTCGCCGTCGGGCACGGGCGCGATCTTCGGGTTTGCCGTGTGCGGGGCTGGGTGCGCGAACATCGTACCCATCCTGTTCGCGGCCGCCGGGCGACAAACGGCCATGGATCCTTCTGCCGCAATTTCGTCGATCACGACATTAGGCTATGGCGGCAATCTGGTCGGACCGGCAATTGTCGGCTTCTTTGCGCATGCGATTGGCCTGCATCTTGCATTTGCGTTGCTCGCCGTGCTGCTTGTGCTCGCCGCGTTCGGCGGCCGGAATATCGAGTCGTGACGGGTTCGGTGTGCCCCGCTGATGAGTCGGGGCGCATGGTCGAACGTTCGGCGTGCGCCGCCGACCGATTACGAATTTCGATCAGTGAGCATTTTTGTTCTTCATTGGATTGAATCGGTCGAGGTTGATGTAATGCGCAGACGTCTTTCACCGTGAGCGAATGCCATGACCGATCTCTCATCCGGCGATTTCTCGGTCGCCGACATCGAAGCTGCCTATGTGCGCATCCTGCCGTTCGTCGTGCGAACGCCGCTGCTCGAGAGCGAGGCGCTCAACCGTGCGGCAGGGGCCCGTGTGCTCGTCAAGGCGGAAAGTCTTCAGAAGACGGGCTCCTTCAAGTTCCGCGGCGCGTGCAATCGCGTGCTGCAGATTCCGGCTGCCATGCGGCCGCGAGGCGTCGTCGCCTTCTCGTCGGGAAACCACGCGCTGGCGATCTCAGCGGTTTGCGCGCGATTCGGCATGCCGGCCACCATCATCATGCCGGCGGATGCACCCAAGGCAAAAGTCGAGGGGGCGCGGGCCTATGGCGCAACCGTGCGTCTTTATGACCGACAAACCGACGACCGGGAAGCAATTGGCCGGGACATTGCGGAGCGCACCGGCGCCGTGACCGTTCCCCCTTACGACGATCTCCAGGTGATGGCCGGGCAGGGCACCGTTGGTCTCGAGATCGTGCAGCAAACGCAGGCGATTTCGGTGGTCCCGGATATGGTTCTTGCCGCTGCCAGCGGCGGCGGTCTGGTCGCCGGGATCGCGACGGCGATCAACGCGTACTGTCGGCAAGCCCGTATCTACGCTGTCGAGCCGCACGGGTTCGACGATCACGCACGATCGCTGGCGAAGGGTGAGCAGGTTGGCAACGCCCCGGGCGCCACATCGATCTGTGATTCGCTGCAGGTCGCCTCGCCCGGCAAACGGACGTTCCCGATCAACAAGCGGCTGCTGGCCGGGAGTCTCGTCGTCGACGATGACGAGGTGCGTCGGGCGATGCGCGCGGCGTTCGAGACACTGAAGCTCGTCGTGGAACCCGGTGGCGCGGCGCCGCTCGCCGCGGTCCTTGCCGGAAAGCTCGAGGTAGCTGGAAAGACCATCGTGCTGGTGCTGAGCGGCGGTAACGTGGACCATGACGTCTTCGTCAGTGCACTGGCCTGACCGTCCGGCATTCATTTACCCAGAGCGCATTCCCGCCAGGAGGCAATTGCCATGCTGCAACCAGACAGCAAACAGTATCAACGTGTCGCACGCACGATCGACGAATTCATGGCGCTCGACTACACGGGCGTCGGGCTCATCGGCAACATCTACGAGGCGCTGCAGGAGCGGCAGCCGGGCTACGCATGCATGGGCGCGGCCGAACGAATCGTCGAGACGGTAAGGCGACAGGGCGGTCCGGTGCTTATCGCCACGGGATTCCCGGAGGGGGGCGGTGCGCCAGAAACCGATGGCCCGGTGGGCGCCGCGCTGATGGCGCGCGCATTCTTTCTGGGCCTTGGGGTGCCGACCGTCATCGTGATCGACGAGGACTGGGAGGAGATGATGGTGCAGACCTGCCGCGGTGCAGGGCTGGCGCCGATGCCCTTCCCGGACGACGGTGTGGTGAAGGGCATCGAATATCTGCGGTCCGTCTACATCCGCACCGTCCCCAAGGACACGGAAGGCAGTCATCGCGTTTCCGATGACCTGCTCGAGCGCACCCGGCCCAGCGTGATGATTTCTATCGAGCGCCCGGGTTGTAATGCGCTGGGGCTTTACCACGGCCTGGGCGGCCGCCCGCTCGACGGGCTCGTCGCCGACCTCGATTACTTGTTCTACCAGGGAAAGGAGCGAGGGATTCTACATATCGGCGTGGGCGATGGCGGCAACGAGCTCGGCATGGGCGTGATTGCGGCAGATCTGCCTACCTTCTCGCCGAAGGCGGCGTCGACCGGTGTTGAAGGGCGGGGCGGCGTTGCGGCGGTCAATGCGGCCGATCACCTCGTCGTCGCGAACGTATCCAACTGGGGCGCGACGGGCATCATTGCTGCGCTTTCGGCGCTGCTGGAGAACCCTTTCGTGTTTCACGATCCCGAACTCGAGATCCGCTGCATCGAATGTTGTGTCAATTCGGGCGGCGTCGACGGCATGTTCATGGCGCCCGAGCCCGCCGTTGATGGCATCAGCGCGGTCGAATGGGAGGGGTTGCTTCGTACACTGCGCGCGACTGTGCGCCGCACGCTGGGCGACTCGATCAACTGGCAGGGGGAGCGTGGCGACTGGAGGCAATTGAAATGACGGGGCAGACAACGATCGACGCTCGCCTTGCCGAACTGGGCCTCGGACTGCCGCCTGCGAGCGTGCCGCGCGGCAGTTATCTTCCGGTAGTGCGGTCGGGAAACATCCTCCAGATAGCGGGGCAGGGCCCGCGCCGCGGCGATGAGCTCCTTTATGCGGGAAAGGTCGGCATCGACCTCGGCGTGGAGGATGGGCAGCGTGCGGCACGGCTTTGTGCACTCAATATCCTGAGCCACATCGGACGAATGCTGGACGGCGATTTTTCCCGCGTCGTTCGGATCGTTCGGGTTGCCGGCGTCGTGCAGTGCGGCGCCGATTTTACCGAGCATGCGAAGGTGCTGAATGGTGCTTCCGACCTGTTCTTTGCCGTTCTCGGCGAAGCGGGGCGGCACGCGCGTATTGCGACGGGCGCCAATTCCTTGCCGTCCGGCATGGCCGTGGAAGTGGAAGCGACCGTAGAGATCGCCTGACGCTCGCCTATGTGGAATTCCGGACGCAAGCTGATCATGACGGTACGAAACCTGAAGGGAGAGAGGTGAGCATGCAATTCGATTCAGCAGCCGGTCCGGTCCGTGACGACGTGGAATCCGAAGGTACGTACCGGACGGTCGCCTTTCGGATCATGCCGTTTCTGATGCTGTGTTACGTCACGGCATATCTCGATCGCATCAACATCGGCTTCGCGAAGCTTCGGATGCTGTCGGATCTCGGGCTGACGGACGCGGCATACGGGCTGGGGGCCGGCCTGTTCTTCATCGGCTATTTCCTGTTCGAGGTTCCGAGCAACGTGCTGATGGCGAAGATCGGCGCGAAAAGAACCATCTCACGAATCATGATTCTCTGGGCGCTGATTTCGGCGGCCTTTGCGTTCGTTTCGACGCCAGCCCAGTTCTATGTGCTTCGCTTCCTGCTCGGAGTGGCCGAGGCGGGTTTTTACCCCGGCATCATCCTGTACCTTACATACTGGTTTCCGTCTGCGCGTCGCGCGAAGATGGTGGCGCTCTTCGTCGGTGCGGTGCCCTTGTCCGGCATGATCGGAGCGCCGGTATCGGGGGCGATCATGTCGGCGCTCGAGGGCGCGCATGGACTGGCAGGGTGGCAATGGCTCTTCGTCATCGAGGCGATACCGTCGATTGTGCTCGGGCTATTGACGCTCGTATTCCTCGACGACAGCCCGGCGTCCGCTCGCTGGTTGCGGGATCGAGACAGACATTTCATCGAGCGCGAGCTGGAGGCGGATCGTCGAGCGATAGACGGACAGGGCGCCGGGATGAGCCTGCGGCAGACGGTGACGAACCGCAAGGTCTGGCACATGACGCTCATCTGCTTCTGTTCGGCAATCTGCTCGTACGGCGTTTCGTTCTGGTTGCCTACGCTGGTCGCGCAGCTGGCACCGGGTGACGTCCTGCGAATAGGGTTCTACACGTCGTTGCCGTTCAGCACGGCATTTGTCGGAATGTATCTGATCGGGCGTAGCTCCGATAAACTGCGCGAACGCCGCTGGCATCTCGTGGTGCCGTTTCTGTGCGTGATCGCGGGGCTCGTCGCGAGCGTATTCACGCGTGGCGCGCCGGTTGTTGCATTGGCGGCGCTGTGTATCGCGGCCGTGGGTGCGTACAGTACGACGTCGATGCTGTTCTCGATTCCCGGGTTGTTCCTGACCGGGATCGGTATGGCAGCCGGTGTCGCCTTCATCAACTGCGTCGGCGGGCTGGGCGGATTCGTCAGCCCTTATGTCGTGGGCGTCGTCAAGGACATGACCGGGAGCACCGATTACGGCGTTTTCTTCATTGCGTTGATGGCTGCAATCGGCGTGGTGCTGACGCTGTACCTTCCGAAGAAGCTCGTCAATCACTGAGATGGATTGCCGTCGACACCTGTTGCGTCTGAACGATTGCGGGCCGGCATTTTCTTCATGTTCGACGTAAACAGAGCAGATGATCAATCTGAAAAGCCTGGAAACCTTCTACTGGGTCGCAACGCTCAACAGCTTTCATAAGGCGGCGACCAAGCTGCACACGACGCAATCCGCGGTGTCGCACCGTATTTCCGGCCTGGAGGACGATCTGGGTGTGCTGCTGTTCGAGCGCGCGGCCCGTACCATCCGGTTGACACCCCGTGGCCGAACGCTGCTGGAGTATGCGGAGCGTTTCCTTGCGCTCGAGTCCGAACTGATCTCGGCGATCGCAAGCCCTCAGACGCTGTCCGGTGTAGTTCGTCTGGGTGTCGCCGAAACCATCGTGCATATGTGGCTCACCGAGTTCATCGAGCGCGTGCATCGCGAACATCCGGGTATCGTCATCGACATCGTGGTCGACATCACGCCGGCGCTTCGCGATGCGCTCAAGTCTGGCGAGATCGACATGGCGTTTCTGCTGGCCGGGCCCGTTGTGGATCCCGATTTCATCGAAGTGCCGCTGTGCAGATATCCGGTCGACTTCCTCGTGTCCCCTGATCTTGATGTCGGCGACAGCCCGTTGACGCCCGAAACCCTGGCCCGCTTCCCGATCATCACGCTGCCGAAGCGGACGCATCCGTACATCACGCTGAGGGACGCCATTGCGACGCGGGACAAGCCTTCCCCGCGCATTTTCGCGAACTGGTCCCTGTCGACGATCGTGAAGATGGCGGTCGACCGGATCGGCATTGCAGTGATGCCAGGCGCTGTCGCGCGGCACGAAATCGACGCAGGCGCACTCGTCGTCAAGGAATCGACGCTGACGCTGGACGATTTCGTATTCAGTGCGGCATACGCGCGCGGGCTCGACGTACGCATCCACGAAATCCTGACCGGATTGGCGCTCGATGCAGCCAGGCCGACGCTCGGGTAAACGCGTATCCCGAAGCGCGGCGGCGGTCGCGATTAATGGGTTCGCATCATGGTGACCCGCGCCCCCTGACGAAGTATGGAGATTTTTATCATCCTTTGGGTGGACGAGGAGCACGTGCGTCATTTCTAGAATGAAATCAATTGCCGGACGCGCAATGTCGTCGTCCGGCTTGACGCGATTCGCACGTTGCGCGCGCTTCGATGGGTTTCAGTGAAGAGCAGCACAGCGATCATTTCGGCTGACAAACAGGTTGTGCATCACTGGTTTTCGCAAGACAGCCGGACAGGAGGCGAAAATGACCGAAGTGAGTGAGAAGAGTGCGGCCTCGACGAGCGCATCGGTGTGCTACGACGCTTCCGAAAAGCAGAAGGCACAGGCTAAAACGGCGCGCATTCCAATCAAGATCGTTCCGGTCGAACCGCTTCCCAAACCACGTTGGATCCGTGCCAAAGTCGCGACGCCGAACACGCGTTTTTTCGAGATCAAGTCGATCCTGCGCGAGCACAACCTGCATACCGTGTGCGAGGAAGCGAGCTGCCCGAACATCGGCGAATGCTTCGGCAAGGGCACCGCGACGTTCATGATCATGGGCGACAAGTGCACGCGCCGCTGCCCGTTCTGCGACGTCGGCCACGGCCGTCCCGATCCGCTCGACGCGGATGAACCGAAGAACCTGGCCCGCACGATCGCCGCGCTGAAGCTCAAGTACGTGGTGATCACGAGCGTCGACCGCGACGACCTGCGCGACGGCGGCGCCGCTCATTTCGTCGAGTGCATCCGCGAAGTGCGCGAGCAGTCGCCGGAAACGCGCATCGAGATCCTGACGCCGGACTTCCGCGGCCGTCTCGACCGCGCGATCTCGATCCTGAACGCGGCACCGCCCGACGTGATGAACCACAACCTCGAAACGGTGCCGCGCCTGTACAAGGAAGCGCGCCCGGGTTCGGACTACGCGCACTCGCTGAAGCTGCTGAGGGGCTTCAAGGCGCTGCATCCGGACGTCGCGACGAAGTCGGGCCTGATGGTCGGCCTCGGCGAGACGGAAGAGGAAATCCTGCAGGTGATGCGCGACCTGCGCGCGCACGACGTCGATATGCTGACGATCGGCCAGTACCTGCAGCCGTCCGAGCACCACCTGCCGGTGCGTGCCTACGTGCATCCGGACACGTTCAGGATGTACGAGGAAGAGGCGTACAAGATGGGCTTCACGCACGCGGCCGTCGGCGCGATGGTGCGTTCGAGCTATCACGCCGATCTGCAGGCGCATGAGGCTGGCGTTGCGTGAGGAGGCGAAGCCGGCTCACGTGATAAAGAACGGTTATCGAAAAACATCGCGAACGGCAATTGGACCCGATCAATTTGGCGACGGACGATGGCTCGCGATACGAATCGAACTGAGTACCGTACTGGACCGTGACCGAAGACGGGTGCCCGGACACACGAATGATCGCGGCGCGATGCAGCGAAAATTCGACCATGCTGACGATCTGTTGGAGACGCAAGGAGATGGAGGTGGAGATGGAGATGAAACTGAATATGGACGACGTTCAAATAGAAACGTCTCCGCAGAAGAAGCTGTCGGGCAGCATGGGGGCCGTCGGTCTGGCGCTTACCGTGCTGGCGTTCTCGGCCCCGTTGACGACCGTATCGGGTTACATCCCGTTTGCGCTGATGTTCGGCGGAGTCGGCAGTCCCGTGATCTTCGTACTGACGACGCTCGTATTGCTGCTGTTTTCCGTCGGCTATGTGACGCTCAACAACATCGTGAAGCGTCCTGGCGACTTCTATGCGTTCATCAGCTATGGCATCGGAAAGTCTACGGGCCTCGGTTCCGGCATTCTTGCTGCGGTCTCGTACTTCCTGCTCCTCGCCGGTGTCACCTCGTTCTTCGGCGTCTCGTGCTCGGATCTCGTGCACGACATGACCGGCATGGCGATTCCGTGGTACTGGCCGACGCTCGCGTGCTGGCTGGTAGTCTCGATGCTGGGATATCTTCATGTCGAGTTGTCCGCGAAGGTGCTGACGTGGGTGATGATTCTCGAGATCGTGGTTTGTCTGGTATTTTCATTCGGTGTGCTGGCAAAAGGCGGTGTGCCGGGTGTTTCCGCATCCGCTCCGTTCATGCCGAGCCAACTGGCGAACAGTACCAACGTTCCGTTCTGCATGCTGTTCACCGTGTCGTTCTTCATGGGGTTCGAGGCGACCGCCTTATTTCGCGACGAGGTGAAGATGCCGGACCGGACGATTCCGCGTGCGACGTATGGTGCCGTCATCTTCATCGGCGTGATCTACACGCTGTGTGCGTATGCGATGATCATGGCTTATGGGCCGCAGGTTCAGTCGATCGCGGCCAAGACGCCGGCGGCGATGTTCCCTGACGCCTTCGCGAAATTCGTGAGCCCTGGCCTGCACCTGATCGTTTCGGTGCTGGTGATGACGTCGGCGTTCGCGGCGAGCCTGTCCACGCAGAACGTGCTTTCGCGCTATATGCACAACCTGGGCACGGACGGCGCGCTGCCCCGCTTCCTCGGAAAGGTGCACGCGAAGCACGAGTCTCCGTATCTTGCTTCGATGACCGTCTCGGTCATGGTGCTGTGCGTGCTGTTGCCGTTCATTCTGATGGGCGCCAAGCCCGATCTGCTTTACGGGCAGCTATCCGGCGTCGGAACGTCGGGCATCATCATTCTGATGACCATCGTCAACGTCTCGTCGCTGGTCTGGTACGTTCGTCGAGGCAGGCAACAGGGCGTGAGCTTCGCCAAGTCGTTTCTGGCACCGGCGATTTCGTCAGTATTCTTCATCGCACTGGTTTATCTCGTGGCCGCACACTTCGACGTGCTCGCGGGCGGGGACCCCGGGCAGTACGTGTGGATGTTCTACTGCCTGATCGGCGTGCAGGTCGCGGGCATGGCACTTGCCCAATACTTCAAGCACCGGCGACCCAAAGTCTTCGAATGCCTGGGGCGCAGCCAGAACGGTTGACGATGACGACAAGCCAGGACTCGCCGAGTCCTGGTTTTTTTGCGCTTGCGCCAAGCAAGCGCGGCGTGGCGCCTAGCGTCCTTCGTAATGCGCGGCGACGTTTTGCGCGAGTCCGGCAACGACCGCACTCAGCGGCATGTCGACGCGGCGAACGAAACTGGCGGTGAACGGCATCACCGGCATCTCGTGGCCGGTGTCGATCCGGCGCAGCCGGCCGCTCGCCAGATATTCGGCCACGACGTGGTGCGGAATCGCCGCGATGCCGATGCCGTCGAGCGTCATCCGGACGATCGACGACAGCGACGAGTTGCCGAAGATTCTCACGTGATGCAGATGCGACCGATCGAACATCTCCTTCAGCTGCATGTACGGACGTGTCGATCTGGAGAACGTGATGATCGGATGCCGCGCAAGATCGCTCAGCGTGAGGTGCGCCGTGTCGCATTCAAAATCTGACGAGACGATCCAGCTGATCGGATAGCTGCACAACGGCAGATTCTCCGCGTTGCTCGCGTTCACGGGGCCCATCAGGAGCGCGACGTCGATCGTGCCGTCGGTGAGCCCCGCGGTCAGATTCGGCGTAGCGTCGACATTGACCTCGAGCGTGATCTCCGGGTATTCGATGCTGAGCCGCTTGAGCAGCGCGGACAGCCATGTGTGCACGATCGTGTCCGACGCGCCGAGCTGAACCGTCCCGCTGAGGGCCGTCCGGCCAGCGACGGCCTCGACCATTTCGGCGCTCAGCGAAATCATTTGTTCCGCGTAAACGAGCAGCTGCCTGCCCTTGATGGTCAGGAAGCAACCCCGCTTGTCTCGCTCGAACAGGCGTCCCTTCAGTTGCTGTTCGAGTTGTGCGATGCGCGCGGATACAGCGGGCTGTGTCGTGTGCAACCTTTCCGCGGCACGGTGAAATCCCCCCAGCTGGGCGACGGCGTAAAAGGTCTCCAGGTTTCGAAGATCGATCATGTGACGAACTCCACCCGCATGGGGAAAAGCGATTCGATCGCGCGTATCCGAATGTCGATCGACGAGCGGACGAGGCGATGCATATCCCCGGTGCGGGGAAGGTTCGATCGATCATAGCGACGAAGGTTGGGGTGCTCAACACAGAACGCCTGATTCCGGGGAAAGCGGGCGCGCTGCGATTTCTTTCTCCACCTTTAGGTGGACGAACCTCATCAGACGCATCACTAGAATTTCAACAACGCTGAAACGAACAATGCGTTCGTGGCGGTTGAAGCGAGCAGTCGACGACTGATCGCGATCGCACGGTTCTGGTGTCGACGTGAATTCATGATCGAGATGCGAACTGGCACTCACGCACTGATAAGAATCGGTGATCGCGCGAAATCGCCAATCACAATTGGACCGGACGAAATTGAACGGTGACGATTGAAATGGCATGTCGGCACTGCTGTCGCGATATTCGTGGGGCGAGCCGGATTCGCAACACGGTTGAGTGTGTCGCGTCGAAGCGCACAGCCACGCACACCATTTAAATTAAGGAGATTGGAATGTCCGCCTTGAAGTTTCCCAGTGAGCGGCTCGTGGACGCTTATCGCGCCATGCGAACGATTCGCCGCTTCGAGGAGCGCGTGATGGACGAGATGGCGACCGGCGACATTCCGGGCAATACCCATCTTTGTGCCGGGCAGGAGGCGAGCGCCGTCGGCGTGTGCCTGCACCTGACGGACAAGGACTACATTTCGTCGACCCATCGCGGGCATGGTCACAGCATTGCCAAGGGATGCGATATCGGCGCAATGATGGCCGAGCTGTTCGGGCGTGCGACGGGAACGTGCGGCGGCAAAGGCGGCTCGCAGCACATCGCCGATCTGCGCAAGGGGATGCTGGGCGCGAACGGCATCGTGGCCGGCGGTGCGCCGATCACGTGCGGCGCCGCGCTCACGGCGAAGTTGCTCGGCACCGGTGGTGTGGCGGTTGCGTTCGCGGGTGACGGTGCGATGAACGAAGGCGTGATGTCGGAGAGCTTCAACCTCGCGAAGATCTGGATGCTTCCGATCGTCTTCGTGATCGAGGACAACGGCTTCGGCGAAGCGACAGCAAACTCGTTCGTTTCGGCCGGCAGCTTCACGCGGCGCGCGCAGAGCTACGACATTCCCGCTGCGGAGGTCGACGGTACCGACTTGTTCGCGGTCTACGAGGCCGCTGGCCAGGCGATCGACCGTGCCCGCAATGGCGGCGGCCCGAGCCTGCTGCAGATTCACGTGCCGCGCTACTACGGTCACTACAGCGGAGACCCCGACAACTATCGCACGCCGGAAGAAAAGAAGGCCATGCGCCAGGAGCGCGATTGCGTGGCCAATTTCCGCGAGCAGGTGCAGGAAGGGTCGCAAGTGTCCGGCGGCGAGCTGGACGCGGTCGATGCGCAGATCGAGACCGAGATCGACGCCGCCGTGAGTGCTGCGCGCGCAGCCCCGTTCCCGCCGCTTTCGGCATTGACCGCCGACGTTTACGTGAAGTATCTGTAAGGACCCACAGCAATGGCAAAGAAATCGTTCCGTCAAGCGCTGAATGACGCGCTGCACTCGGAGATGGCGCGTGATCCGCGCGTGATCATGATGGGTGAGGATTTGACCGGTGGCGCGGGCGCCAACGGCGTCAAGGATGCGTGGGGCGGTGCCTTCGGCGTGACGCGCGGGCTGCTCGACGCCTACGGCCCCGAGCGCATTCGCGATACGCCGATCAGCGAGGCTGCATTCGTCGGCGCGGCCGCCGGCGCGGCCCTCACGGGTTTGCGTCCGATCGCCGAACTGATGTTCGTCGACTTCGCCGGCGTGTGTCTCGACCAGATCATGAATCAGATCGCGAAGTTCCGGTACATGTTCGGCGGTCGCGCCAAGACGCCGCTCGTGATTCGCGCGACGTACGGGGCCGGTACGCGCTCGGCCGCGCAGCACACGCAGGCGTTCTATCCGATCTTCACGCACATTCCCGGCCTCAAGGTCGTGATCCCGTCGAATCCGTACGACGCGAAAGGCCTGCTGCTCCAGGCGATCCGCGACGACGATCCGGTGATCTTCCTCGAAAACAAGATGCTGTACGACACCGTGGGCGAAGTGCCCGACGGTGCATACACAATCCCGTTCGGCGAGGCGCGGGTGGTGCGGGACGGGAAAGACGTGCTGATCGTTGCGCTCGGCCGCATGGTCGGCGTCGCGGAGACGGCCGCTCGCCTCCTCGCCGCGGACGGCGTGTCGGCATGCATCATCGATCCGCGCACGACGTCGCCGCTCGACGAGGACACGTTGCTCGAATACGCCGAGGACATCGGACGGGTCGTGATCGTCGACGAGGCAAATCCGCGCTGTAGCGTCGCGGCGGACATCTCCGCGTTGCTGGCCGACAAGTGCTTCGACTCGCTGAAGGCGCCGATCCGGCTCGTGACGGCGCCGCACACGCCGGTGCCGTATGCACCGAACCTGGAAGACGCGTACGTGCCGTCGCCGGAAGCCGTCGTGAATGCCGTCAAGTCGATTCTGAAGGGGTAATCAATCATGTCGTTCATTGAAGCCGTCACCATCCCCAAGTGGGGGATGACGATGACCGAAGGCACCGTGCTCGAATGGCACGCGAAGGAGGGAGACAAGGTCGAACGCGGCCAGGAACTCCTCGAGGTCGAATCCACGAAGGTCAACAACGTGGTGGAGGCGACTGTGTCCGGGATCCTGCGGCGCATCGTCATCAACGAGGGCGAAATCGCGCCGGTCGGCGCGCTGATCGGCGTCATCGCCGATGAAGCGGCGACCGAGGAGGAAATCGACGCGCTCGTCGCAAGCTACGCGCATCGACTGAATGCGGACGACGGCGAGGCGGGCGGTGTGGTCGCACCGAAGGCGGTGGCCGTGTCCGGCGGCAGCGTGAACGTGCTGGAGCTCGGCGCCGAAAGCAACGAAACCGTGTTGTTCATTCACGGCTTCGGCGGCGACTTGTCAACCTGGCTGTTCAACCAGGGCACGCTCGCCGAGCACTTCCGGACGATCGCGGTGGACCTTCCCGGGCACGGCGCGTCGACGCCGATTACCGGTGGTGGTGTGATCAAAAAGATCACTGTGGCGGTCGAGGAAGCGGCGAGCGCGATCACGTCCGGGAAACTGCACCTGGTCGGTCACTCGTTCGGCGGCGCGATCGCCGCGGCCTTCGCGGCCGCCAACCCGTCGCGTGTCGCATCGGTGACGCTCATCGCGCCGATCGGCCTGGGCAAGGAGATCAACCGTTCGTTCGTGACCGAATTCGTCGCCGCGGAGCGCCGCCGTCCGCTTCAGGCCGCGCTGGAGAAGCTGTTTGCCGATCCGTCGAAGATCACGAGCGAAATGGTCGAGGGCACGCTTCAGTTCAAGCGGCTGGAAGGCGTCCAGGAGGCGCTGTCCGCTATCGCCGACACCATCGCCGACGAGAACGGCCAGGTTCAGACGATCGGTGCGACGCTGGCGGGACTCACCTGCCCCGTGATGCTGCTCTGGGGCGAGCGCGACGCCATCATTCCGGCCCCGCAGGCCGACGGCCTGCCGTCCACGGTGCAGCTGCGCGTGATTCCGGACGTCGGCCACATGCCGCAAATGGAGGCAGCGTCGGTCGTGAACGATGCGCTGCTGGAGAACATCCGTCGCGCCCGATAACTGCTCGTGCCGGGCGGCGGGACGCCGATTCGGCGGTGTGGAGCGGTTATCGGCGCGGTGATCTTGAGGAAACAGTCATGTCAGGACGTTTGACAGGCAAGCGGGTACTTCTGACCGGCGGCGTTGCCAATATCGGTCTCGCCATTCTGGAGTCGTTCGTTGCCGAAGGTGCGACCGTATCGGTCGTCGATATCGATGAGGCCAAGGGCCGCGCGCTCGAATCCCGGTTCGGCGACAAGGTGCGTTTTTTTCGAACCGACATCTCGAGCGAAGGCGAGATCAAGGCCGTCATCGAGAAGTCGTCGGAATGGATGCGCGGCATCGACACGTTGTGTCTGAATGCCGGCGTCCAGCTCTCCGGGCGGATCGAGCAGTTCAGCACCGCGAGCTGGGACAAGGTCTTCGGGATCAACGTGCGGGCTAACTTCATTTTCGCGCGTGAGTCGCTCCGTCACCTGAGAGCCGCGAAGCAGTCGTCGATCGTGATGATGTCGTCGCTCGCGGGCAAGCGCGGCGGCACCGGCCTCGCATGCTACTCGGCGTCCAAGGCGGCCATCATCGGTCTGACTACCACGCTTGCAATCGAGCTCGCGCCGGACGGCGTGCGTGTCAATGCCGTGTGTCCCGGCTGGATCGATACGCCGTTCAATCAACCGGTGATCGATTTCATGGGTGGCCGCGACAAGCAGGAGTCGGTGGTTCGGACGGCTATCCCCCTGGGCCGACAGGCGACGCCGGACGAGGTCGCGCCGCTGTTTGTCTACCTCGCATCAGACGAGTCGTCTTACGTCACCGCGCAGGCAATCAATGTCGATGGCGGCGCGTACAACTGACCGCCGGACAGAATCGGGAAGAAACCAATGAGCAAGCAGATCACATATGAAGCCGCCCGGCGGGCGATCGAAGCGGGCGTCGCGAAGGCGAACGAACTGGCGCAGCGCTCGTCGTTGTCGATCGTGGATGCTGGCGGCCACCTTGTTGCGTTCACACGCGTGAACGACGCGGCGTTCGGCACGATCGACATTGCGCACCACAAGGCGTATACCGCCGCAGCACTGCGGTTCCCTACCGATTACTGGATGAAACTCGTCCAGCCCGGAGCCGCGCTCTACGGGCTCGAGCGCGCCGCGTCCCGCCCGCTGGTTGTGTTCGGCGGCGGCCTGCCGGTGAATCACGGCGACGAGGTCATTGGCGGCGTCGGCGTGTCGGGTGGTCCGGAGGAAGCGGATGTGGCGATTGCGCGTGCGATGGTTGCTGCGCTCGGCGAGAACTGAACATCTTCCTGAAAGGGTACTTTCAATGGAATCGACTGCAGGTACGCGGACGATGTCGGCCGACCAGGTTCGGCTGCTGATTCGCGACGGCAAGCTGCGTGCGCCGACGACGGGATACGCCGACGGCTTCATGCAGGCAAATCTGGCAATTCTGCCGAAGACGTACGCAGATGATTTTCGCGAGTTTTGCCGAATCAACCCGAAGAGCTGTCCGCTGGTGGGAATCGGGCAGCCCGGCAACCCGGGGCTGGACGGACTGGGCGCGATTGATATTCGAACTGACGTGCCCCGCTACCGTGTGTACCGGAACGGGGTTCACACCGATACGGTCGACGATCTGGTCGATCTGTGGCGTGACGATCTCGTGACGTTCGCGCTCGGTTGCTCGTTCTCGTTCGAGAGCGCGATTCTGCAGGCTGGGATCGACATTCGCCACATCAGTGCGAACCGGAACGTGCCGATGTACGTGACGAACATCCAGACGACGGCCGCGGGGCCGTTTCGCGGCCCGATGGTCGTGTCGATGCGTGCGTTCAAGCCCGCCGATGCGATTCAGGCGATCGTGCTGTCGGAACGGTTTCCGCTCGCGCATGGCGCACCGGTTCATATCGGCGACCCGGCGACCATCGGGATTCGCGACGTCACCCGGCCGGAGTTCGGCGATCCGCCGGTGATCGAGGCCGGTGACATCCTCGGGTTCTGGGCCTGCGGGGTCACGCCGCAGATGGCACTTCAGGCGGCGAAGCCGGATTTTGCGATCACGCATGAACCGGGGTACATGCTCGTCACCGATTTGCCGGCAAACGCGGCGGCCGTGTGAGCGAGGAGTCGTTGCAATGTTCGATGCAGAAATCGCCGCGAAGCTGCTCAATCGCGGCACCTCGCAGGCGTCGGACGAATGTGACAGGCAATACCTTGACGTGTTGCGCGAGGGACAGCTCGATTTTTCTCACCAGATCGAGCGTCTGGCCGGAGAGAGCGCCGGTTCCGAGGTTCCTCGCGAAATCGAATGGCTGACATTTGGCGACGGCTCTCGCGCGTTGCGCATTCGTACCGACGATGCACAAACGGGCTGGAGCGAATGGGTTTCGATTGTGAAACCCGGCGGCGTCGAATCGATAAACAGCGCGAACAAATATATTGCGGCGCAATGATACGGCGAGGCTGTCGCAGCCTGCCCGCAATGGAAATTGACCGATTGGCGGGGAAGCCCGCCGGGAGACACCGATGTCCGAGCATGGCGTCCGACTGGAATGGACTATCGAGCAGCACCACGAGCGGGAAGAGACCTATAGCCGGGACCACCGGGCGATCATCAGCCCGACGGTGACGATCCCTGTGTCCGCGGCTCCCGACTATCTCGGGAACGAACGTCTGGCCGACCCGGAGCAGTTGCTCGTCAACGCGCTCGCGAGTTGCCACATGCTGTACTTCCTCGCGCTCTGCGAAGGAAGCGGGTATGCGGTCGCATCGTACTCCGACGATGCAGTCGGGAAAGTCGAGAAAAGCGCGGACGGGTTTCACTGGGTATCCGAGATCGTGCTCAGGCCCCGCGTGACCTTCGCGTCCGAAAAGCAGCCGAACCAGGCGCAACTCGAGCGGCTGCATCACCGTGCTCACAAAGGGTGCTTCATCGCCAATTCGATCAAGTCGAAAGTGGAAATCGATCTCGGCTGAGTTTGGACCGGGATCGGTTGCCAGCCGATCAACAAACGTAATGAGGAAAGTGAGATGAAGAAGGAAGGTCTGGTCGTGGTTGCAACCGTCGTTGCCCGATCCGGTTGCGAAGACGTGCTGCGCGAAGCGTTGAAGGAGCTGGTGCCGTACGCAAGGACGGAGCCGGGGTTCATTCAATACGATCTTCACGAGTCGGCCGACACGCCGGGGCAGTTCGTCTTCTACGAAATCTGGGAAGACGAAGCCGCCCTCGAGACCCACTCGAATACCGAGTTCGCGAAGGCGTTCGGCGCACGGGCGGGGCAATGGATCGAATCCGTCTCGCTCAGCAAGTTCCGGAAAATCGCGTGAACCGAGCACGAACGCCCGAGCGGCATCGCGTGTTCGTGCACTGAAGAAATCCTGTGGGCAGCGTCATGGTAAGCATTGATTTGAACTGCGATCTCGGTGAGAGCTTCGGCGCCTGGCGGATGGGCGACGATGCGGCGATGCTCGACATCGTGACGAGCGCGAATGTTGCCTGCGGTTTTCATGCCGGCGATCCGGCGGGGATCTATACCGTGCTGCATGAAGCGGCACGGCGCGGTGTCGCCGTCGGCGCGCACGTCGGTTATCGCGATCTGGTGGGCTTCGGGCGTCGCAACATGCAGCCATCCCATGCAGAACTGATGGGCGACGTGATCTACCAGATTGGTGCGCTGCAGGGGCTTGCAAAGGCCGCGGGCACGTCGATTCGCTACGTGAAGCCTCATGGCGCGCTGTACAACACGATCGCGCACGATACCTACCAGGCGGCGGCCGTCATCGACGCGATTCTGGCGATCGATCCGACGCTCGTGCTAATGGTGCTCGCCGGCGCACCTGTCGTGGATCAGGCGCGTGAAGCCGGCCTTGCCGTCGTCGGCGAGGCATTTGCCGACCGCGCGTACAACGTGGATGGAAGCCTCGTGAATCGCCGCGCGGACGGGGCTGTCATTCACGATCCGGACGTCGTTGCGCGTCGCATGCTGCGGTTCGTGCAGGAGGGTGTCGTGCCCGCGATCGACGGCACGGACATCACGATCGACGCACAGTCAATCTGCATCCACGGAGACAACCCGTCGGCCGTTGCAACTGCTCGCGTGCTGCAAACGCAACTCGCCGCGCGCGGCGTTACGCTTCGTCCGTTTGCCGGGGTGTGCAGAGGAGAGAACCGTGGCTGAGCAGATGCGCATCCTTTCGGCCGGCTCTGCCGGCATGCTGGTCGAGCTCGATAGTCTCGAAACGACGCTGGCGCTTCTCGACCGGCTGCTCGCGAGCGAAGTGGACGGCGTCGACGAAGTCGTTCCGGGCGCGCGCACCGTGCTGGTTCGCTTCGACCCGGCTGTCATCGATCGCGCGGCGCTGATCGAGCGGCTCGGGCAGCTGGACGTGTCCGTTCGTCGGGAGCGCGACGGGAGTATGTTCGATATCCCGGTTTCCTACGACGGAGAGGATCTGGGCGAAGTTGCCGAACTGCTGGGATGGTCCGTGGCCGAGCTGGTCCAGCGACATCTGGATGCGGTCCACTCGGTCGCGTTTACCGGATTTGCACCGGGGTTCGCGTATATGACCACCGACGATCCGGGATTCGACGTTCCCCGACGCAAGACGCCTCGCGTACGCATCCCGGCAGGCTCGGTCGCGATCGCGGGGAAATTCAGCGGGATCTATCCGTCGGATAGCCCCGGAGGATGGCAGCTTCTCGGCACGACGCAGGTGCCCATGTGGGACGTGACGCGTCCGCGTGCGGCTTTGCTCGCACCCGGCGCTCGGGTTCGTTTCCGCGATGCGGGCAAAGGTTCGGCCGTTCCGGTATCGGGGTGGCCGACGCCAGTGCCGGTGCGCCAGGTTTCGGGCACCGGCATTCTGGTGACGCGTGCGGACCGCCCTGTGCTGTATCAGGACCTCGGGCGGCCCCGACAGGCTGACCAGGGTGTCTCCGTGTGCGGCGCCGTCGACAGCGCCGCGCTGCGACTCGCGAATGCCTGTGTTGGCAATCCGGGCAGTCGCGCCGCGCTCGAAGTGATGTTCGGCGGCCTTTCGCTGGTGCCCGATCGCCCGGTGACCCTCGCAGTGACGGGGGCGCCGTGCCCGATTTCGATTCGCGACGCGAATGGCCGCGTGACGGTGATCCCTCACTCGCGTCCTTTTGCCGTCGATGCGGGCGAGGAAGTCACGCTCGATATGCCCGGCCGCGGCATGCGGAGCTACGTCGCATTGCGCGGCGGGTTCGTCGTCGAGTGCACGCTGGGGTCTGCGTCGACCGATACGCTTTCGAGGATCGGCCCGGCGCCGATCGTTCGCGGCAATGTCTTGGTCCCGGCCGACGAAGCCGCTACGTTCGTCGAGCCAGAGCTGCCGGCCGCGCGGCCGCTTCCGCGCGAAGGCGACGTAGTCGATGTCGACGTCGTCCCGGGGCCGCGCACCGACTGGTTCACCGACGAAGGCATTGCACGGTTCCTGTCGCAGGAATGGCGCGTCACACCCGAGTCGAGCCGCGTTGGCATGCGACTGTCGGGCGACCTGGTGCTGGCGCGGCGCGACGACGCGGAGCTACCGTCGGAAGGCACGTTGTTCGGATCGATTCAGGTGCCGCACAGCGGCCAGCCGGTGGTGTTCCTGACCGATCACCCCGTCACCGGCGGGTACCCGGTGATTGCCGTCGTCGCGGCCCATCATCTCGGCATGCTCGGGCAGATTCCGATCGGCGCCCGCATCCGCTTCAACCCGATATCCGCATTCGATCCGCAAGTGAAGGAACTCGTTCGATGAAGAAGCTGCTCATCGCCAATCGCGGCGAAATCGCCATTCGCGTCATTCGCGCTGCGCGCGACTACAACGTGACATCGGTCGCAATCTACTCGGACGCGGACGCCGGTTCGCTGCATGCCGAACTGGCCGACGAAGCGTACGGGCTGGGTGCGGGCCGCCCGGCGGAGACCTATCTCGACATCTTGAAGATTCTGGCGATCGCCCGTCGCGCCGGTGCCGATGCGGTCCACCCGGGCTACGGCTTCCTGTCCGAACGTGCGGAGTTCGCCCAGGCGGTCATCGATGCCGGACTGATCTGGGTCGGCCCGTCGCCGGAGGTCATCACCGCGCTCGGCGACAAGGTGCAGGCCCGGCGTATCGCATCGAAGGTCGGTGCGCCGCTGGTCAGGGGATCCGACGGGCCGTTGCACAGTGCGTCGGACGCGGTGGCCTTCGCGCGGGAAGTGGGCTTGCCGCTGGCGATCAAGGCCGCTTTCGGGGGCGGCGGGCGCGGCATGAAGATCGTCCGACGCATCGAAGACGTCGCGGAGATGTTCGATTCGGCCGTCCGTGAGGCGACGGAGGCGTTCGGCCGGGGCGACTGCTACGCCGAGCAGTTTCTCGATCGTCCGCGCCATATCGAGGCGCAGATCATGGCCGACCATCACGGCAACACCGTCGTGCTCGGCACGCGCGACTGTTCGCTGCAGCGCCGAAACCAGAAGCTCGTGGAAGAGGCTCCCGCACCTTTCATCACCGACGAGCAGCGCGCGCGCATTCACGACGCGGCGCGCAGGATATGT
This sequence comes from Burkholderia sp. LS-044, assembly GCF_004803625.1. Classification (NCBI taxonomy): domain Bacteria; kingdom Pseudomonadati; phylum Pseudomonadota; class Betaproteobacteria; order Burkholderiales; family Burkholderiaceae; genus Burkholderia; species Burkholderia sp. LS-044. The sequence goes on along the minus strand of NZ_SSWO01000023.1, from coordinate 38,581 downwards.
GCCGAGGCCGGCTATACGGGGGCGGGCACGGTCGAGTTTCTGCTTTCTCAAGACGGGGTCATCTCGTTTCTCGAGGTGAACACGCGGTTGCAGGTCGAGCATCCGGTGACGGAGGAAACCACGGGTGTCGACATCGTGATCGAACAACTGCGCATCGCGGATGGCCTTCCTGTGTCGATTGCGGCGACGCCGGAGCCCCGCGGTCATGCGATCGAATTCCGTATCAACGCGGAGGATCCGGGCCGAGGCTTCCTGCCGACACCGGGCGCGATCACCCGCTTTCGTCCGCCCGCCGGGCCAGGGGTGCGGCTCGACTCCGGAGTCGAATCCGGTTCGCAGATTCCTGGGCTGTACGACTCGCTGATGGCCAAGCTGATCATTACCGGCGATACGCGCCAACAAGCACTCGCGCGCGCCCGTCGCGCGCTCGCCGAATTCGATATCGAAGGCGTGGCGTCGGTGTTGCCTTTCCATCGGGCGGTGCTCGAGGACAAGCGCTTCACTGGCGACGATGGCTTCAAGGTTCATACCAACTGGATCGAAACGGAGTTCGGTGGGGTCGAGCCTTCCGGACGCGTCGCGCCGGCTGACGGAGGCCTGCTGCAGAGCTTCATCGAAATCGACGGAAAGCGTCACACGATCGGTTTGCCCGCGTCGCTGTTTGCGAATGTCGGTGCCCAGCGCGCATTCGATGACACGGTGAAGGCGGAAACGGGGGCCGACATCGTGACAGCACCGGTTCCAGGCACGCTGCAGAAATGGCTGGTGGAAGAAGGGGCGACCGTAGCGGAGGGCGATGCCGTTGCCATCATGGAAGCGATGAAGATGGAGATGCGTGTCGTCGCGCCGAAAGGCGGGCGAATCCGGATCCAGGGGGCAGCCGGACGTCCGGTAGCGGCGGGCGAAAAGATCGCGGTTATCGAGTAAGGAGCGAACGAGACATTGAATCGAGCGTGAATTTTCGAGATGTAGAGGATGAATGTCACGTCATTCGGAATCCTGAGTGACTGGAGAGAAACCCAATTGATGCCGGAAGCGTCAAGGAATCGGCTGAGTGCGTCACGAGTACGACAGCCATATTGGAGGAAAACCGTGAAAAAACTGAATGTCGCTCTGGTGGGCACTGGCTTCATGGGCAAGGCCCACTCCATCGCTACTGCCGTGGTGCCGATCCTGTTCGGCTCGCCGGTGGAAATCGAACGCAAGGTCGTGGTCGACATAGAAGACGAACTGGCACGCAATGCAGCTGCGCAATACGGGTTCGCCGAGCATGCGACGGACTGGCGCGAAGTTGTGTCTCGCCCGGATATCGACATCGTCGACATCTGCACGCCGAACGACACACACGCGGCGATCGCGATCGCCGCCGCGAAGGCGGGCAAGCACGTGATGTGCGAGAAGCCGATGGCCATGACGGTAGCTGACGCGGAAGCCATGCATGCGGCCGCGAAGGAAACGGGTGTGGTCACAATGATTTCGTACAACTATCGCCACACGCCGGCGCTGCAGATGGCCAAGCGGTTGATCGACGAAGGACGTATCGGCGAGATCCTGACGTTCCGCGGTTACTACCTGCAGGACTGGGGCGCGGATCCGAGCACGCCACTGTCGTGGCGCTTCAACAAGGAGAAGGCAGGCTCGGGCACGCTCGGCGATATCGGCACGCACGTCATCGATGCGGCGCGCCTGCTCGTCGGCGAGTTCGAATCGGTGAACTCGATCGTCAAGACCTTCATCGCCGAGCGGCCGCTGCCGGCTGGCCGTTTCTTCGGCCCGGCAGGTCAGGCATCGTCGGAAAAGGGCAAGGTCGACGTCGACGACATGGCCATGACGATGATCAAGTTCAGCAACGGCGTGTGCGGAACGATCGAAGTGACGCGCAATGCGTGGGGCCACCACAACCAGCTCGGCTTCGAAATCCACGGTACCCGTGGCTCGATTGCGTTCGACTATCAGCGCCTGAACGAACTGCGTGTGGCGTTCGCGGACGATCCGTCGGACGCGTTCGGCTTCCGCACGATCTACTCGGGCCCGCATCAACCGTTCGGCGACAAGCTGTGGCCGGTTGCCGGGATGGGGCAGGGCTACATCGATATCAAGTCGATCGAGTGGTACAACTTCCTGCAGGCCATCGCCGGGAACCAGCCTGCCGCGCCGAACTTCGAGGACGGCGTCCAGATCGAGCGCATCGCGGACGCGATCCTCGCGTCGGGGCAAAGCGGCGTGTGGGAACACGTCCAGCAGCCGGCTCGCGGATAACACGGCTGCTGCCTGAAGCCGTGCAGAGACGGTGAGCTTCTTTGCTGAGTGGCAAATCGGTGGTGCGGCTCGTCGGTAGCGGATTCGACGAGTGCCTCCTCGTTTGCCGCCAACGTTCAAGCATCACCGTCATCACCGTCGCCGGCGGCAGGCGGCGATGGATCCGGATGCGGCCGCCCGGCCGGTCGTATTCGAACGATAGCGTGTCAATAGATCGGAGGCAGAAGATGACCTTGGCAATCGGGGTGATCGGTGTCGGAGTAATGGGATCGGAGCACGTGCGCATTCTGCGTGAGGAGACGTCGGGTGCGGAGCTGGTCGCGGTCTGCGATGCGGACGAAGGGCGCGCGCGTACCGTAGCCGGAGGCGCGACAGTCTATACGGACCCGCGAGCGCTGATTCGCGCCGAGCATGTCGACGCCGTGCTCGTTGCCGCACCGGACCCGCTGCACGGTGACCTGGTACTGCAGTGTATCGAGGCCGACAAGCCGGTGCTGTGCGAGAAGCCGCTGGCCGGTACGGCAGCCGGAGCGCTCGCGGTCGTCGACGCGGAACTCGCGAAGGGCCGCAGGCTGGTGCAGGTCGGCTACATGCGTCGTTTCGACCGACCGTACATCGAGATGAAGCGCGCGATCGGAGACGGCGAGATCGGTGCGCCGGTTGTCGTGCACAACGTCCACCGCAATCCGGTCGCGCCGGACTGGTTCAACGGTCCGATGTCCATCACCAATGCGTTCGTTCACGAAATCGATGCAAGCCGCTGGCTGCTCGAGTCCGAACCTGTTGCCGCATGGGTCTACAGCGCCGGAAGCGGTGACCCGCTGGTCGTCGTGATGGAGATGGCCGGCGACGTGATTGTGTCGTCGGAGGTGTTCATGAATTGCCGGTATGGCTATCACGTACACGTACAGGTTGTCGGGCGAACCGGGACGGTCGAGACCGCGTCAACCGGAATCGTTGGCAGGAATGCCGGCGGCTACGGCATGACGGCCTACGCAGGTAACTGGATCGATCGATTCAGGCCTGCCTATGTGAAGCAGCTCAACGAGTGGGTCCGATCAATCAGCGCAGGCACGTCAAGCGGCGGTGCAAATGCTTGGGACGGCTATGTCACGACGTCCGTCGCAGAGCAGATCGTCGCTGCGATGGGGCGCGGAACGTCAGTGACGTTTTCGGCCGAACGCTACCGTCCGACGATGTACGCGTAGTCATGCCGATCCACGGAAATGCAGGGGTGTGTGCGACTCGGGAAAAAAATGATCAGGATCGGCATTCTCGGATGTGGGCGCATTGGTCAGGTTCATGCACTCGGTATCAAGCAGATTCCGTCGGCGACGCTTGTCGCGGTTGCAGACGTCGACGAGCGTGCTGTCGGTGTTTGCGCCGACCGGTTCGGGGTTGAAGCACGCAACGCGTCGGAAATTCTCGAAGGGAAGGATATCGATGCGGTTGTGATCGCGACACCGTCATCGACCCATTTCGATCTGATTCACGCGGCAGTGGCTGCACGAAAGGCCATTTTTTGCGAGAAGCCCATCGACCTGTCGTCGGCCCGGGTAAGGGCATGCATGGAGGCCGTCGAGAATGTCGGTGTGCCGTTCATGACGGCGTTCAACCAGCGGTTCGATCCGCACTTCGGCGAGTTGGCGCGCCGTGTACACGAGGGCGAGATCGGCGATGTCGAGACGGTCACGATCACATCTCGCGATCCTGCACCGCCGCCGCTGTCATATCTGAAGACATCCGGCGGCCTCTTTCGCGACATGATGATTCACGATTTCGACCTCGTGCGATTCCTGTTGCGCGACGACCCGGTGCGGGTGTTCGCCACCGGATCGGTGCTGGTCGAGCCGTCTATTGCCGAGATCGGCGACCTGGATACGGCCGCAGTGATCCTGACGACGAAGTCGGGGCGCATCTGCCAGATCTCGAATTCGCGCCGCTCGACCTACGGCTATGATCAGCGAATCGAGGTCCACGGATCGTGCGGCATGCTGCGCGTCAAGAACATTCACGAGTCTCAGGTGGAGCGTGCCACGGAAGTCGGGTTCGTCATGCCGGTCGTGCAACCATTCTTTCTCGAGCGCTTCGGCGCCGCCTATCTCGCCGAAATGCGTTACTTCGTCGACACCGTGTCGGCAGGAAAAATGCCGCGACCGGATGCAGGCGATGGCTTGAAGGCCCAGTTGATCGCCGATGCGGCCACGCTTTCGTGGCAGCGCGGGCAGCCGGTAGACATCGCCGGTTGACCGACGCGACCGGCATGGGCAAACCGGCCGGTCGCCATTTCACACATATCGGGTGCTCCCATGAAGATCGGCATCGTCGGCCTCGGCAACGTGGCAGAGCTGCACGTGACGGCTCTCGCCGAAATCGATCCGCAGTTGTTTTGCGGCGGCTGGAGTCGCACTTACAGGAATGCGCGGGAATTCGTCGACAGGTTTGGTGGGCGCGCATACGAAACCGTTGACGAGTTGCTGGGCGACACAGCGGTCGATGCGGTTGTCGTGTGCACGAATACCGCGTCGCACTTCGACATGGCCAGGCGTGCGCTACTTGCAGGCAAACACGTATTGCTCGAGAAGCCGCTGTGCGAGCACGCGACGCAGATTCGCGAGCTTGCGGAGATTGCACGTTCGCAATCGAGGATCTGCATGCCATCCCACAATTATGTCTATGCAGAGAGCATGCGGCGACTGCGTGCGCATGTTGCTTCCGGGAAACTGGGAAGGATCGTCAGTTTCTGGGCGATCTACAACAAGCGACATGACGCTTCGATCGGCGCGCCGGATCTGACGATGCGCGAGCTGATGGTGCATCACGCGTACTGCATGCTGTATTTCGTCGGTCGCCCGTCGTCGGTGTTCGCGACCGGTTCCAATGTGCACTTCGACGATCCGAATGCCGACGATCAACTGATGATCACCGCGGCGTATCCGAACGGAACGATTGCGAATCTGTGGGGAAGTTTTTCGGCCGATGATCGCAGCCGGGATCCCTGGTCCGTCTATTTCAAGATCATCGGCTCCGACGGAAGCGGCGTGATCCCGTGGGACGTCACGAAATTTGGCGACGCGAGACTTCCGTTCTGGGATGACGCGACCTACTGGGACAGCTTTCTTCAGGTCGAAAGCTTCTTCGTGAACGAGTGCGTCGCGAAAGGCACGACCCCGTTGTCGACGCTCGACGACGCATATGACGCAGCCGTCGTGCTGGATGCGGCGCGTCGGTCTCTGCGCGAGCGGAGCGTCGTGCCGGTCGTCTACGGTTCCTGAGCAACGCATAGAGGCAAACATGATCAGATACGCTGTTGTAGGTGCTGGATGGATATCGCAAGAGGCGTTCATGCCGGCTGTCGCCCAGACAGGAAATTCGGCGATCGGCGCGTTGGTTTCCGGAAATACTGACGGCGCGCGGAAGCTCGCGAAATTCCACGGTGTCGACACGATCGTCGGGTACGACGACTACGACCGGATGTTGCGCGGCGATGTCGTCGACGCGGTCTATATCGCCGTACCCAACCCGCTCCACGCCGACTATGCGATTCGCGCGGCACGAGCCGGAAAGCACATATTGGTCGAGAAGCCGATGGCGACCAGCGTCGCGGATGCCGAGGCGATGATTGGGGCGGCAGCCGAGGCCGGCGTGTTGTTGAGTACGTGTTACCGCCTGCATCACGAGGCAGGAACGATCGCGGCACTGGAAGCGATCCGGGAAGGCCGCATCGGCGATCCGAAATACTTCAGCGGGGTGTTCGGATTTCAGTCCGCGACGCGCAACCACCGGCTGGACAGCAAGAACTGGGGCGGTCCGCTTCAAGACATCGGGATTTACTGCGTCAACGCGGCGCGGCACGTCTTCTCCGACGAGCCCGTCGATGCGTCGGCGATCACGACGCGTCGCCCCGGAGATCCGCGCTTCTCGGACATCGACGACGCCATTGCTGTCACATTGCGCTTCCCTCGCGACCGAATCGCGCAGTTCTATTGCAGTTTTGGCACGGCGTCGATCGATATGTACAGGGTGCTGGGAACCGAAGGGGACCTGACCATGGAGCCTGGTTTCAGGTTCGAGACGCCGACGCGCATGGTACTGAACACGAAGGATGCTTCGGAGACGATGCACTTCCGGCACTGCGATCACTTCGGCGGGTTGATTCAGCAGTTCTCCGAATGCATTCAGAAACGCAGCAAGCCTGCGTCGAGTGTCGAAGAGGGCCTGGCTGACCTGAGGGCCTTGTTGGCGATCGAGGCGTCCGCTCGCACGGGAACGGTGGTATCCGTCGAACCGACGCGCTTTAGTCGCCGGAACCTGACGCTCGATGATGTGCGCGCCGTACCGAGAACGGAGAAGCGGCTGCTGCTGTAGGCGTTCAAGTCGGGAGAACTTGCGCGACATACTGCCCGAGGCTCGCTCGGCGAGCCGCGAATTCCTGTCGCGGATCCAGATCCGTGGCGCGAGACTTAGTTGTAGCCGAGGATCGATACCGATCGGAGATCGGGCCGATCGGGAACATTCGCCGCGATGGAAGACATCGGTTCACGCATTAGGGCGGTGTACGGAGTGACGTTTCGCTGGTTCGTGGCGGATACGTTTCGATGATTCGTGCGGGTTACAGGGGCAGCGTTGTGAAGGGCGGTGCCGAGAACTTTCCGTGGCGTCATGGGGCGAGGGTCCAGATATATCCATCGTTTCGAGATTCGCGGTTTGCCGAATGGCTTTCGCACTCTACGTCGTAAAGAAGGAATGCGAATAAATAATAGGATCGGAAATGATCTTGAGCAAACGAGAAATTCCGCACACGGCCGTCAACATTTTCCTGACAAGCAGAGACGAACGTATCGATATTCAACGCCAATGCGCTGTCTTCGCCGTGTTGACCCGAGAAGATCGACGGGCGCAGGCAGGTGTTCTATGGCGTATGACGGGACGGAAACCTGCATCCTCGATGGTGAGGCAATGAATACACGCTTCCTGGAGACGTTCGTGACGCTCACGCAACAAGGCAGCTTCCGGGCTACGGCGCGTCTTCTTCATACTTCGCCCGCGACGATATCGACACGTATCAAGGCTTTGGAAGACGAGTTGAGGACCGAGCTCGTCGATCGAACGGCGGCGGATTTTCGTCTCACCCTGTCTGGGCAGAGCTTGTTAACGCTGGCAATGAACGTGGTAGACGCGACCCGTGCGCTCAAGAAGGCAGCCGGTCTCGATCTCGCGTTACGCGGACCGATACGTTTCGGCGTGATAGACACGATCGTTCACAGCTGGCTTTCCTTGTATGTGACGCAGTTGAGGGAGCGCGTCCCGGGCTTGGTGGTCGAGCTGACCGTAGATTCGAGCCCGGCACTGAACAAGAAAATCGTGCAGGGCGAGCTCGATATGGCTGTCTGCGCAGACGTCGTTGGTAGCGACAAGGTCACGTCGAGCAGGATTGCAAGCTATCCGGTTCGATGGATCGTCAGCCGGGAGCTGCTTTCAGGTTCGGACCTGGATCCGGTTCGCCTCGCCTTGGCGCGGCCGATACTGACATTCGGAAGGGGCACGACGTCGCACCTGGCGGTGGAACGCATCGTCCGAACACTGGCCGGGGGAGCCGGCATCCCGGATGAGGCGATACGCATGACCTGTGCCTCGTCGGTCGCTGCGATCGTGCAATTGGTGCGTGATGGATACGGTGTCGGGGCAGTCCCGCGCCTGTTCGTGCATGACGAACTGGAGAACGGGCGAATCGCCGAGCTCGCCCTGGAGCCGCAGCCGCCGTCGATCGATGTGTCGTTGTGCATGCCGGTCAATGCATCACCAACTGTCGTAGCGGCAGCCGACGCGGCCCGGGACGTGTGCGCCACATACTGCCGAGGAAAACCGGAGACGCTGATCCGGGCCGCGTGACCGATCATCCCGATTGCGGTCGTTCGGGCAGTGGCGGCGTACCGTTTGACTTTCGGAATATGGTCGCCGGCGGGTATATGACTTCCCTAATATGATCCGGCGGCGCGTTGCGGTAGCCTGTCACATTAGGTATCAGATGTTAGTCTGGTGCGAATTTCATGCTCTCCGCTCGTGAGGCTTTCGGTTTCGGTGCTGGTGCACCTGTCGGGCCGCTGATTTCGGGCGATCGGTGCTCGCGCTCATCCCTACCGGCAAAGAGAATTGGCGATGTTAATCGAAGTCAGCAAATTGAGGGAATCCCAGGAGTTCGCTCTTCAGACCGTTAACTTTGCACGGTCGATGCTCAATTGTTCGGCCGCCGTGTTCACATGGCTCGATTCGCACGACCAGCTATTGCCGCACACGCAGATGGGATGGCCCGAAGAGACCATCAAGGACTATTACACGGTATTCGCCTCGGCCGATCCGCTGAACGTCTATCGTCTGATCAAACAGCGTGCGACTGTAGTGACCCTCAAAGGGGCAAAGCGCGACGACCAGCACTCCAGTTGGTCGGATTACCAGAGGAAGTACGGGCTCGTGGACGAAGTCGGGTTCCTGTTCTGGGCGGGAGATACGCCACTAGCGTGCCTCTCCGTCATCAAGAAGCAAGGCGATAGTCCGTTCTCGACTCCTGAACCCTTCGGACAGATGTACGACTATATGCAGCACAGCTTCTCGATGCTTGCATCCGTCAAGAAGGTCCAGGCAGACCACGCGCTGCGAAACGAGTATTTCCTGACGGAGCGGGAGCTCGCAGTCGCGTCCCTGATGACCGCTGGCCTGTCCAACAAGGATATCGCCGAGACGCTGGGCATCGAGCTTGCCACCGTCAAGTCGCACGTCATTCGAATTCTGGGCAAGCTGGGCATCGAGAGCCGAACCCAGCTTGCGGCATTCTCCGCTGACCTGGGTACCCCGACAACGAAATAGCCTGAGTGCACCGGGGCGGTGCGTTTGTCCTCGCCGCCGGTTGCATCAATGGAAATTTTTCTCATCCTTTGGATGGACGAACGGCGTCTTGGCCATACATACAATGGTTTCAAGGAGCCAGACATCATCCAGACGGTCGTAACGCTCGCATTGGGTTCACGCCCGTTGCGTGGCCTGACAGCTCACTTCATCGATCACGATCTTCAACCTTGAGGATGGTGCGCGTTACACATGGTTTGAGCGGTGTCCGGCTGTCAATTCGCATAACGAATTAACGTCCGATGCGTGACGGATGTTTGCCGAATGCCGGTTGATTGTGGACCGTATTCGGTCCAGCTCGCGGAATTGATAGAAATTCGTGATCTGCATGCATCGAGAATCACAATTGGACCTCGTCTAATTGGCGCAAGACGATGCATGCACGCGAATCCTGGAAACAGAAAGCGCACGATTCGCCGGCTCAGTGAGCAGCGCACGTGCTGGTCGAAGTGAAGTCAAGGAGACGTTTCAGTGAATGATTATTCCGGGCGCGTGGTTGTCGTAACCGGTGCTGGTTCCGGCATGGGGCGAGCAATGGTTCGCGAGTTCGTTTCGAGAGGGGCGAACGTAGCCGCACTCGACATCAATCTCAAGAATGCCGTTGCCACTATCGAAGCGTTGGCGAATCCATCGATGGCGTACGCACATCAAGTGGACGTCAGCGACCCGCGCAGCGTCGAGGCCGCTGTCAAGGCGGTGATCGAGCGTTGGGGGCACATCGATCTTCTGTGCAATAACGCCGGCATTCTGGATGGACACGCGACGGCTCACGAGGTGAGCGTCGAAGAGTGGGACCGCGTCATCGCCGTAAACCTCACGGGACCGTTCCTGATGGCCCGAGCGGTCATTCCGCAGATGTTGAAGCAAGGCAAAGGGGCGATCGTGAACACGTCGTCCACCTCGGGCTTCAGTGCTGCGGGCGGCGGGACTGCCTACACGGCGTCTAAACACGGTGTGATCGGTCTGACGCGACAACTCACGTTCGAATACGGCGCGCGCGGCATTCGCGTCAATACGATTTGCCCGGGCGCAACCGCAACCCCGCTGGCGATGTCGGAGCACACGACGGCGAATTCGCCTGATATGGAGGCGGCCCTTCAGAAATTCCCGGCCCGCCGCTGGTGTCAGCCGGAAGAAATTGCCAAGCTCGCCGCGTATCTGGGCGGCGACGATGCCGACTTCGTGCATGGCAGCGAGTACGTGATGGACGGCGGCTGGCTTGCTGCTGCCCGGGATCCCTTCTGAGCGGGCGTTTGGCTACACGCGTGGCGCGGCGCATGTGCCCGCGCCTGCACATGTCGGTGGAACAACAGGAGCTTGTGAATGTTTTCGAATCGTGAATGGCCGGAGACCGGCGTCGAAGGTTTCAAGCGAGGCTTTCAGACGGTTGATGGCGTGCGGATGCATTATGTGAGCGGCGGCAAGGCGGACGGCGACGTGCTGGTTCTGATTTGCGGTTTCCCTCAAAGCTGGTATGCGTGGCGCAAGGTTTTGCCTCTGCTTGGGCATCGGTACCGTGTTATTGCCCCGGATCTTCCCGGGCAAGGTGACTCGGATCGTCCCGCAGGTACGCTCGACACGGCCAAGGCAGCCAAGCTCCTTCGTGGCTTGGTCGAGAAACTCGGTGTCGATCGACATGCACTTGTCGTACACGACATCGGAGGATGGGTCGGTTATCCCTATGCGGCGATGAATGGCGACAAGGTCACCGGCCTCGCGATCCTCGACACGGGTATCCCGGGCATCAGTCTTCCGGATACGCTGCCGTGGGCTTCCGACGTTGCGTGGCGGACGTGGCACGTCGCATTTCACAACATCCCGGATCTTCCCGAAGCGCTCTTGGCCGGCCGCGAGCACATCTATCTCGAGTGGTATTTGCAACGGAAGGCTGCAAATCCGCAGGTGTTCTCCCAAGCGGACTTCGAGGAATACCATCGCGTGTTCCTGACGAATGGCCTGAAAGGCGGTCTCGCTTACTACCGTGCTATCTCGGTGTCTGCCGAGCAGAATCGCGAATTGAGCGCGAAGGGCAAGCTCAAAATGCCGGTTCTCGCGGTCCGTGCAGATCAGGGATCAATGCCCGACCTGGTCCCGCAGCTGCAGCAGGTCGCGGCGGACGTTCGCGGCACGATGGTCGCTTCCGGACACTACATCCCGGAAGAGGCGCCCGAGGCGCTTGCAAAGGAACTCGAGAATTTCTTCGGCTAGTACGAGCGGATAAGCAGGCGCCACTTCTGACGATCCAGCCAGCGTCTGGAGAAATCCGTCGCCCAGTTCGAACGGGTATGGAGCGCGCGCCGCATGCTGCCGAGCGATGTCAGCGCGTCGCGGGCGCTGCCATCCGCCCGATGAGAGATTGTTGATCTTGAGATGGGAACGGCAGGCATCGAAGAAATTTGATGGTTCGTTTAATCAGTATTCCTAGTGAAATTAACTTTGGTGATTTTGGGGGGGAAATGAACAAGAAAATCATTGCAGTCGCCGCACTGAGCATCGTAGCTTACTCGCAAGCAAGGGCTCAAAGTTCCGTAACGCTCTATGGGATCGTCGACACGGGTGTGGGCTATGTACACAACAGCGGCGGGCAGAGTTCGCAAGTGAGGATGTTGCCCAGCAATCTTTCGGCTTCCCTGTGGGGATTGAAGGGAACGGAGGATCTGGGTGGCGGGCTCTCGGCCATCTTTACAGTAGAGAGCGGCTTTGACGGCACGAACGGCGCGCTTGCGACACCGGGAAAGTTGTTCAGCCGACAAGCGTTCGTGGGCATTTCGAGCCAGTACGGCACCCTGACGCTCGGTCGTCAGTACGATCCGCTGACCGATCTCGAACAGCAGTTGACCGCTGATGTCTACAGCGGCTGGTTCGCTACGCCGGGTGATGTCGACAATTACGATTCGAGTGCTCGATTCAACAACGCCGTGAAGTGGGTGAGCCCGTCGTGGGGCGGTGTTTCGGCCGAGGTCATGTATGCGCTCGGTGGCGTCGCTGGATCCACGGGGTCGGGGCAGACGTGGAGCGCGGCAGTTGGCTATCAAAGCACGTCGTTCAGCGTCGGCGGTGGCGTTCTCCACATCGACAACGGCAACGCAACGTTGGGCAATCGCGGCACCTCCTCGTCCGACTCGCTGTTCAATTCGCCGGTAAATGCGGCTTATGCGTCGGCCCGGTCGATCAATATCGCCCGGATCGGTGCCAATTACGTTGCGGGCCCGTTCACGGTGGGCGCGGCGTATGGCTATGCCCAGTATTCGGCCGATTCGGCATCGACGTTCACGGGGTCGGAGAAGTATCACAACGGTTCGGTCTTTGCCCAGTATCAGGTGACGCCTGCGTTCCTGCTCATCGCCGGCTACAACTACACGCGAGCATTGGGGGATTCGTCTGCCAAGTACCACCAGGTGAATATCGGGGCCGACTACAGCTTGAGCAAGCGCACCGACGTCTATGCGCTCGCAGGGTATCAGCATGCAAGCGGGCAGAACGGGCAAGGTGCCGCCGAGGCTTCCATCGGGTCGTACGGAATTGCGGCGGGCAAAGGTACTCAGGAAGTTGTAGCCGTCGGCCTGCGGCACAAGTTCTGAAGCAATCTGTATGAGGCGCCGTGGACCGATACGAGGGTGATTCCTTCGTGAGTTCCGTGGCGCTGCGTTGCTCCATTCCCTGACATGAAGGTATTCGGATTTCTGTATGCCGGCATCAACTCACTCCGATGAGGATTACGCGTCCAGTCCGGTTCCTGAAGATGCAAGGACCGGTTGGAAGGGCATATTCTTCGCTACGTTGGGTATTGCGACCGCGCTTTTCTTTGCTCAGATTGCGTCGATCATTACCGTGAGGTTTGGCGTAGCAGCAGCGCTGATCGGACTGGCCTACGGATACTGCGTTTCGACATTCGTCGGTGTGCTGCTCGTTCGTCGATCCATCCAGACAGGGTTTGGCATCAATATCTGGGCCAGAACCGTGCTCGGGTATCGTGGAGCGGGATTGTTCAGCCTGGCTTACGGAGTGGCCTGCCTCACTTACTTCGTCGCCGAAGCCAGCATCATGGGGGCTTCGCTTCAGGCTCTCTTTCCGGAATCTCCTCATGCGTTGATATACATCTGCCTTGTCTTCGTCATGTTGCCGCTCGTGTGGTCGGGCATGAAGGTGCTTGCAAGATTCCAGACGATGAGTCTGGTGCTGTTCGTTGTGTTTGTTGTGTGGGCGATAAGAAACGCGCTTGATGTTCCCATGGCTGGCGCTCCTCTCCCGGAGATTCGGCTTGCGGCAGACCCCTTCACCAGCCTGGTTGAAGTATTGGGCATCGTTAACGGTCTCGCCTTCATCATTGGTCTCGTGACGGCCGACTATGCAAGATTTGTGCGCAAACGAGAACTCCGGGCAGGGACCGTGTTTGTCGGCGCGTTGTTTCCTGCGTTCTGTTATGGGATCACCGGGATCTTGGGGATCTGGTTCGCTGTCCAGATGCGGGAAAGCAATCCTGGCGTCTATTTCGTTTCGTTGCTGGGTGCGGGGGGAATCATTTTCGCGTGTACGACGCAGCTCAGAATCAATCTCGGGAACATCTACTCAGGCACCGTTGCCTTCGTCAACGCACTCGAGCATCTATTTGGCGTTTCCGTCAGCAGAAGAATCGTTATCGTTGCTTTCTGCGCGGTTGCGGCCACTGTGCTGATTTCAGATGGTACGCACTTGCTCGCGAGTGCCCTGAACTATATTGGTATGTCCATGGCTTGCTTCGTCACGTTGCTTCTCGTCGATCAGTTCTGGGTTGGACGATCCCAAGATGTGCCCGATGTCGTGCCTCAAGTGATCAAGAACTGGCGATGGACGGGATTGAGCTCATGCCTGATCGCAACCCTATGTGGAGTGTGCATCGGTAACGCATCGCTCTTCCCATCGTTGTACCAGTGGGCGACACCGGTGTCGGTGCTTGTTCAGGTGATCCTCTTTGTTGGTATCGAATCGTACTGCAATCGACGAAGGGAACTGTCGTCACATGCTGCCTCGAGTTAGAGGGGCCACGTGAGAAACGGACCTATTCTCTGGAGCGCTAGGCTACCTGACACCAGCAAAGGTTACTTTCGAGGCGGGTTTGAGAATGCGGAAGCGCTTTACGGACGAGCAAATCATCGGCTTCTTGAGAGAGGCCGAAGCTGGCGAGGCGGTCCAGTATCTGTGCAGGACGTACGGTTTCAGCGATACCTCCTTCTACTCCTGGCGGGCGAAGTTTGGTGGCAACGACGGCGTTGAATCGCAAAGGTTGAAGTACCTTGAGGGGGAGAATAATCGACTAAGGAAACTATTGGCGGAAGCCTTGGCCAAGCAAGGGGCATCGGGTATCGCTAGAGACGATGTGTAGATCGTCCACGTCGCCTGGGTCGTCGTCGTTCCGATGCCGTTGTGATTGGCGTCGAGCGATCCGGCGTTCGACTTGAACAGATCATGATCTTCACGCTTTATCGATCGTAACCACCTCTGCGCTTCAATGTCGGGTTGGCGCGCAGACCTCAGTAGTGGACTCAACAGGGAGCCGAGTCATGCGAAAGATATTCCTGCGATCGCTGCATAGCCGTCATTCGATTGACTCAGCAGAGGTCTCTGCTTGTCAGGCGGATTCCGATGCTGGTATACGCAACATTGAGTCAGACCGAAACAGCCTGGTTACGTACTACAGCCTCGGACAAGTGGTTGCGCACCTGCGTTTCGACGCGCGGAATGGAGAGCAGAGTCCGGCCGAGCGTAGCCGAAAATAAAAAACCGGTCCAACGTCAGATCACGGCATGGAAGCGGCCACCGTCAAAGTACGCGGTGGAAACGCCACTGAACGTGCCAAGTCGGACCCGGTCTCCCGTCTGTACCTTTGACGAAGCTGTCGAAACCATAGCGTGTCAAGCTGATGGTATTGCGAAAGCTTGCAGGTTCAGCGTGCCGCGTGCCTTCGTATCGTGCCTGGAGCTGGGCGCAAGTCGTTTCGACGGCCTGGTTGATGTCGGCGTCGGTTCGCCCCGCCTCCAACTGAACCGCAATGGACCTCACGCATCAGACTTCGCTGCCACGAGGCAGAACTGCAACGGTCAATCTGCGGTTATCGAGTGCAGAAATGACGCGACTTGTGACCGCGTATTCAATCCGAGCTTTGCCAGCACCCTTCCCACGTGCGTTTTGACCGTCACCAGCTCGATCTGGCATTCGTGGCAAATCTCCTTGTTGGAAAGTCCACTCGCAATCAAATTGGCGATCGCTAGCTCGCGGGCTGTCAATAGATGGTGCTCGGTGAGTTTCCGATTGCGTCGATGGGTTTTTATCGAATCCAATCCGAGCAGGTTGAACTGGATATAGCTGTGCATTTCCTGGAGTACGGATTCATTGTCGAGCGTTTTGTCGTGTCTGCCTTTTAGAACATTGAGAAAAGCGATGGCTCGGCTGTCCTGCCAAAAGACAAAGGCGGCCTCGTCCACGAACCCATACCGCGCCATAAACTGTGCGTATGGGATGTGGCAATCTCTAAATCTATTGTCTGCGATCTTTCTGAGAGTAACGACCGAAGATCTGTTTGATAAAAGAAAGTCGGGGGAGATCGGATCGAACTCTCTGAAGTCGCGGTAATAGTCGCGAATCATCACGTCGCCGAGGCCGTGTTCCGTGCACGGTGGAATATTCTGGGTAGCGTCAATCCAGGTAAAGATTGCGGCAGACGATTCCAGAAGGGTTTGGGAAAATGCAATGGTCCGCTTGGCGAAGTCCTTGCAATCGTCGTTCAGGTGATATCGCATGGTTTATCCGAGTGGAATAGACAAAAGACCCTTTCCGAACCTGACTGACGGAGGCGGAACGCTGGCGGCCTACGCGAAAAGGCTGCTAGCACGACGTTCAGCGATAGGAAGCAAGAACCGAACCAAGACGACTGACAGGTCACACGCTCCTGTATACGGCGACGGTGGCGATGAATCTGACAGAGTGCCCGGGTGCCGTAGAGGTAGACGCACGATCTGGAAGCGCGTCGTTGCACGTTGTTCGTGCATGGCGCACCACGTGCGATCGGTGCTCCATCTTGAAGCGACGTATAGATACTTTCGGAGGATGCTGGCCAGAAATTCGCTGAATATAGTTCGGCTACCAAGTCAACGGGTTCTGCGGTACGCGCATCAAAGTGCGATACCGAGAGAACCGCGCACAGCAAAGAGGTGGCTCGAATGAAGACAAGCGGTTACAGGGCGATTGCAGAGAAGGGAAATAAACTTACCGGGAACATGGGCGCCTTTGGTCTTGCGCTGAGCGTTTTGGCTTTCTCGGCCCCTCTCACGACCGTATCGGGATATGTGCCGGTCGCGTTGATGTATGGCGGTGCAGCCAGCCCCACCATCTTCATCGCGACGATGGTTCTGCTGATGCTGTTCTCGCTAGGGTATCTGACACTCAACCATGCTGCGAAGCGACCGGGCGACTTCTACGCATTCATCACGCATGGCTTGGGCAAGAGTGCCGGGCTTGGAGCCGGATTGCTCGCCACGATTACGTACTTCATCATCCTGGCCGGCGTTCCGGCGTATTTTGGCGTTGCGTCCGCTGATCTGCAGCGGACGCTTACGGGATGGGCATTTCCCTGGTACTACTTTACGCTGGCATGTTGGCTTGCCATCGCGATTTTCGGGTATCTGCACATCGAAGTATCCGCGAAGTTCCTGACTTGGGTAATGGTCGCGGAAGTCATCGTTTGCGTCGCGTTCTGCGCCGGAGTTATTGGCAGCAATCCCTCAAGCGACTTGCCGCCGAACGCCATTTTTTCCCCATCCGGATTGTTCAACGCGAACAGCCCGTTTGCCATGCTGTTTGCCGTCTCTTTCTTTATGGGTTTCGAGGCGACGGCATTGTTCCGTGATGAGGTGCGCGACCCGGATAGAACCATTCCGCGAGCAACTTATGGTGCGGTGATCTTCATCGGTCTGTTGTATACGTTCTGCGCATATGCACTGATTCGCGTGTATGGACACGATGTAATCTCCGTCGCAACGCAATCGCCCGCCACCATGTTTCAGAATGCCTTCGACAAATTCGTCAGTGCGAGGATGCGCACGCCGGTCGCGATCCTGGTTTTGACCTCGGCGTTTGCATCCAGCTTGTCCATTCATAACGTGCTGACGCGTTATCTTCATAACCTCGGCATCGACGGTGCATTTCCGCAGTACCTGAGTGCGATCCATCCGAAGCATTTATCACCGCACCGCTCGTCCATTACGGTTTCGACGCTGACGCTGCTTGTTCTTCTGCCGTTCATCGTGACCGGGGCCCAACCGGAATTGCTTTACGGTCGACTGTCTGGCGTCGGTACCGCAGGAGGATTGATCCTTATGACCGTCGTGAATGTTTCATGTCTCGTCTGGTATTTCCGCGAGGGGCGGTTCATCGGTGCAGGCGTTTTCAAAGCGTGTGTTGCGCCCGGCATCTCCGCAGTCCTGTTCGTTGCGCTCGTCGTCCTCGTTGGCAAGCACTTCGAGCTTCTCGTTGGCGGCGAACCAGGCCAAAGCACGTGGATGCTCTATAGCCTGTGCGCAGTGCAGATTTTCGGGATGGCATTGGCCGTTTATTTCAGGAAGGCCAAGCCGGAAGTGTTCCGGAGGTTGGGGCGCAATCCTGACGTCGAGCCGCGAGATGGCGGCACGGACGACGAGGCCGTTCTCGCCGTCATCCAATGACATATCCATGCTTCGGATGTGAATCTCAATAGCTTCGGTTTCAGTCGCGAAGCAACTCGGCATCCGATTCATCTCCGTTTCAAGAGACCAGTCCAGGTACGTTCATGCGCATCATTAATCCATCCATTGCCGTCGTGGGAAGCGGACCGTCCGGGTGCTACCTGGCTCAGTCGTTGATAAAGGTTTGGCCGGATTCGGCAGTGTCGGTGTTTGAATCGGAGCCGGTGCCATTCGGTCTGTTGCGTTACGGCATCGCAGCCGATCATCAAGGTTCGAAATCCGTGGCGATGCAGTTCGATCGGTTGTTTAGACGCGATAGGGTCAATTTTTTCGGAAATGTAACTATCGGAAAAGACCTGTCGTTTGAGCGATTGACAGAGAGTTTCGACATTGTGGCGCTCGCGACAGGTTTGGCAACGGATTCGGTTCTTCCGGTTCCACAACACCCGAAAGCAAACGTCGTTGGGGCAGGCGAAATACTGCGGGCGCTGAACGGCTATCCCGAGCCTCGGTTGCCCCATAACAGAGGGCGATTTTGCTCCTTGGGTGAATCGTTGGCGATCGTCGGGCACGGGAACGTCGCCATAGACGTTGCCCGGTTGCTGGCCAAACGCATCGAGCAATTCGATAACTCCGATATCGACGACGAGCGGCTATCGATGCTTCGCTCGAATCGTCTCGAGCGGATTCATCTCGTCGGAAGGTCCAGCGCAGGCGACGCGAAATTTGACCTTGCCATGCTGCGTGAACTCTGTGATCTGGGGCATGTAAAGGTATCTGCATCGGGTCTTTCGGACGACGATCAGAGCGAAAAGGCACAAGTGCTGCGGAATGCCGCGAGACGCATCGTATATGCCAAACCGCTGGTGGAAATTGTTTTCCACTTCGAATGTACGCCGGTGCAGGTCGATGCATTGCTGACGAAGAGCGTTTTGCGCGGACACTCGAAAGCCGAAGGTATCGTGAGCTTCCACGTCGACACGATCGTTACGGCCATTGGTTTTACGAACGAGGTCGGCGATATCGGCGCTCGATGCGGGCCGTGGCGTGCGTTGAATGTATTCGAGGTCGGTTGGGCGAAGAACGGCGGAAAGGGCGGGGTTGCCGCGAATCGCAGAGACGCACAAGCCGTGGCCGCGCAGATCATCACGATGGTGCAAGACGGAGCGCTGCCGATCGGCCGGCCCGGACTGGCCGCGCTCGGAGACCAGTTTCCAGCCGATTTCGTGAATTACGCCGGCTGGCTGGAGGTGGACCGGTATGAACGGGATGCGGCGGGGCCGAACAGGCTCCGCAAAAAAATTGCAGATCGCAGGCGCCTGCTGGAAGTGGCAAGGCAGGTCGTGAGCGTCGGGTAATCGTCTAAATATGAGCAAAAAGAAATGAATGCATCAATTTTGATTCTGTTTGGCACGGAGAGCGGTAACGCAGAGATGGTCGCCGACGATATTGCGATGTGCTTCGCCGAGAAGGATATGCCGAGCGTCGTCAAATCGATGGCGGATCAAGCAGTGGACGAACTAGAGGCGGTCAGATTCGCGATCTTTGTTACTTCTACGTACGGTGAGGGCGATATGCCGGAGACGACCGAGCCGTTCTATCGCGCGCTCGTCGCGAAGCGTCCCGATCTGGCTTCGATGAGATATGCCGCGTTTGGGCTCGGGGATTCCAGCTACGAGAATTACAACCGTGCAATCGATCTATTGACTGAGATGCTCGCTTCGTGCGGTGCAACGCAAATTGGCGAAACGGGACGGCACAATGCATCGAAAGGCATGCCTGCAAACCAGGTGGCGGTGACATGGTCACAAGGCATCCTTTCGATTTTGGGCGAATAAGGTGGGTTCGATGAAAAATCAACCGGGCGATTTCATGAGCGATCCTTACCTTCCGTGGGCGGACCTCGAATTTCGCGACAACCCGTATCCGTGGTATGAGCGATTGCAACGCGAGGCACCGGTGTATCGGATTAGCGAACGTGAGTTCGTCGTCTCGAAGTATTCTGACTATGTGGAGTTTGCCAAGCATCCGGCGATGAGCATGGAGGAGCCGAACTGGGTGAAACCCCATCCGTGGCACGTGTTCAAGGAAAGTGTGCTGTTCTATGATCCGCCACGGCAGACGCTATTGCGGCGGCACTTCAACAAGTGGTTCACGCCGAAGATGGTCGCGGAGTGGGCGAAGCATACAAAGGCGCTTGTGAGCGACGCACTGGACAATATCCCGCAAGATGGCATTGTCGAGGCTCATCACACTATTTGTGTCGTACCCACCCACGTCACGATGTGCCGCATCTTCGACATACCGGAAGACGACATCGAAGGTGTGATGGAGAACGGGTTGCGTATTGTCATGGCTCAGTCTCCGGCTTCAACGAAGGCGCAGCTGGACGATGCGGTAGAGGGGTTCAAGTATCTGTTCGACCGGTGCAACGCGTTTGTTGCCGAGAAGCGCCGAAATCCTGGAAACGGTCTTGCGGACGCACTAATCGAGGCACAAGCGCGAGGCGAACTATCCGAGGCTGAAGTCGTCCAGGCCATGGTCAATTTTTTCTTCTCCGGTGCACCTAATCCGGCTTACGTGCTCGCGTCGACGTTGGAGCATTTCACGCGCGAGCCTGAACTCTTCGACCTCTACAAAGCCGATCGCGAAAACCGCCAGGCGATGATCAACGAATTCTTGCGTCTGTATCCGCCAGAGATGTCCTTCACTCGGTACAACAAAGCCGCGGTTACGATCAGAGGCACGGTGATCCCGGAAAATAGCGTCATTCGCTTCATGACTGCGGCAGTCAATCGGGATCCTGATGTGTTCGAGGATCCGAACACATTCGACCATACTCGTTCGATGCGTGAAAGCCAGATGCTGTCGTTCGGCATCGGAACACACAGCTGCGCGGGGCAATTGATCAGCCGTGTCGAGATCGAGGTGATCTTGTCAGCCATAGCGGAACGCTATTCACGCGTGGAGCTCGCCGGCTCTCCCGCGGTTCAGCACGACGATCGCATTCGCAACTATTTGACTTTGCCGTTGCGCTTTTCCTGAAGCGACCGAGGACGGGAAACGGGGGATGCGCGCTGATCGAGGGTATTCCGGATTAGCGCTCAAGGAGCGTCTCGCGAGCAACAACTGCTCGGGGCGCTCCCTTCATTCCGCTATCGGCGACCCGCCCGGTGTCGTCATGCGCACGCTGTCGACCGTATCGTCCGTTGCTTCCATCATTCCACATCCGCGCTCCGATAGCATGCCTTCCAAAAGCCGCTCGTCCGGGAAGTTTCCCGGCGATGTCCCAACCTCACGACATCAATGGTTCGCCGTATTTGCCGTCGCGGTCAGCGCATTTGCGTTCGTCACTTGCGAATTTCTACCGGTCGGCCTTCTGGCGCACATCGCTCTGGATCTGCATGTCACGTCCGGGACGGCAGGCTTGATGATGACTTTGCCCGGTGTGATGGCTGCCTTGGCCGCGCCGACCTCGGTGGTTGTTGCTGGAAAATGGGATCGCAGGTACATACTTTTGATATTAACCGGATTGCTGACGTGCTCAAGCTTCGTCAGTGCGTACTCGACGAACTTCACGACGATGCTTGCCGGCAGGGCACTGTTGGGGATCGCATTGGGAGGGTTCTGGACGCTCGCGACCGCAGCGGCGGGGCGCATGGTGCAAGCCCGGGATACGGCGCGTGCGATCGCATGCATCCTGGGCGGGGTTGCATCGGCTACTGTCATTGGTGTGCCGCTCGGGACACTAATCGCTACGCTCGCGTCCTGGCGGGAATCGTTCGTTGCGACCGGTGTCCTCGCAACGGTAGCGCTTTTTGCGCAGGTCGCCTTCGTGCCGAAGCTGACAGCTGAAACCACCGTGGGCGTTCAGGACTTCATTTCGCAGCTGCGCCGGCCGCACGTGCGTCTGAGCCTGATGATGGTGGCGTTCGTATTCGGCGCGCATTTTTCCACCTATACGTACCTGGAACCTCGTCTCGGAGAGGACTTTTCGGTATCGGAGATTTCAAGCCTGCTGATGGTGTTTGGTATTGTCGGCTTCATGTCGAACGTGACGCTTTCGGCGGTGATGGATGGCCACGTGAAAGTCGCCACCGCGATCGCGACGGCTCTGCTGTTCTTCGCATTGTTGCTGATGGTGGTACTGGATCACGCGCGAATCGGCGAGGCCGCAGCATTGTCGCTCTGGGGCGTAGCGTTCGGTGCAATCCCGTTGTGCTTCAGCATCTGGACTCAGCACGATGCTGCTGACTGCCCCGAAGTCGGTTCGGCACTCTTCATTTGCGTTGTTCAAGTCGCCATCGCGATTGGCTCCGCCGTGGGTGGGCTGATCGTCGATCATATGGGCATACGAGCAGATTTCTCTATCGGGTGTATTTCCTCCGTGCTCGGGTTGGTGACCCTATGCACACTGAAAGCCCCATCGTGCGGGCATCTGGCGATTTTGCCTGCTACGGGTAGACCCCTTGTCGGCCAACATCCTGGCTCGTCACATCGAGATAGTCCCCCCAGTCCCTGAATGACCGCCATCTAATCCAACGATTCGCCTAACCTTTTCCCGCTTCAGATCGCAGTCTGGAGTTGATGGGATCGTGCGACCCGGCGGCCACACCGCAACCGGGCAGGACGTACTTGCCGCGATCGGGGAATACGAACTCGCCGCCGTCGTGATCGTTATGAAAGTCATTGAGTCACGAACACGTGCAGCGTTGAAAGACCATCACGGTTCGAAGCGAAGCCTCGCTTCTCGGCCTTCTCCCCCGGATGCTGGTCGCTGACCCTTTGCAACTTCATTGACGTGCCACGTAGCGTCCGCCGCAGCGCATGGAGTAACTGCAGCTTCGACGTCGGCTTGCGTCTTCATGCTGCAGCGCACTCACGCGTAAACACGGAGTTTTGCGTCTTGCAAAGCCGTGTAGAGTGTGCGCAAAGAATATAAATATGCACAAAAAATTATCTTAGGCATTTCTTGTGCACATTGGCGACTTCGTAAACGATATGGAGGAGACGACGGTGAAAAGGTGGGTCATTACGTCAATTGCCTGCGCGACAGCGGGTCTGGGCCCGGTATCGTGTGCCTATGGGCAAAGCAGCGTGACGCTCTGGGGCTTGCTCGATGCAGGTGTGTCATACATCAGCAATACGTCGGGCCACCCTGCATGGCGGCTCGACGACGGCATCGCGTTGCCCAACCTGCTGGGATTTCGCGGGACCGAGGATCTCGGTGGCGGCACCCGCGCGGTGTTCCAGCTGGTGACGCAGTTCACGCTGCAGGGCAATCTCGTCGCTCAGAAGAGCAACGGGAGCGGTACCGGAACCGGGCTTTTCGCGCGCAATGCATGGGTCGGCCTCGACAACGCGCGCTTCGGCAAGCTCACGCTCGGACGCCAGTACGACTTCATGGTCGACACGCTGTTCGCCGATGTCGGGGCCGATATGGCGATGTATGACGGCGGATTTTACGGCTTCCGGGATGGTCCGTTTGCGAAGCTCGGCGTTCCTGATTCTCCGCCGAACGAGGCGTTCGACTTCGACCGCATGAACGGCGACACGCCTCTTGGCAACGCGGTCAAGTACACGAGTCCGTTGCTGGGAGGATTCCGGTTCGGCGGAATGTACGCATTCGGCGGCGTGGCCGGGGATTTCCGCCAAAACAGCGCGGAAAGCTTCGGTGCCAGCTACGGTGCCGGCGCGTTTGCATTCGGCGCGGCCTATACCGACGTGCGTTATGCGTCATTGCTCGGCGACAGCATCAGGAACTACGGGCTCGGCGCGAAATATCGCGGCGACAAGCTGCTGCTGACGGCGCTGTTCACTGACACGCGCAATACCCACAACGGCGCGGTTGTCAACGCAGCGGAGGTCGGCGCACTGTATCAGTTCACGCCGGCGTTCTCGACGAGCCTCGCCTACACCTACATGTGGGGGAACGAGGTTGTTGACCGTAATCACGCCCATCAATGGGGGGCCGTTGCGAAGTACCATCTGTCGAAGCGGACGGCCGTCTATCTGCAATCGGTGTATCAGCTGACGAACGGGGGGGCGAATGCGGCGATCAACGGGACGTTCGGCCCGTCGAGCAGTCGCTCGCAGTTCATCGGCCGGATCGGCATGCAAACGATGTTCTGATTGATCCGTGCGACGGCGGCGGGAGTCGTCGTCGCAATGGGGTGCATTCGCAGACGCAGTATCGGGGCACTGCGCGCGACTTACTGCACCGATGCCAATTGCCGTTCCAGTGCGGCGGCAACACGAGTCAACGTTCCTTCTATATGCTTGCGCAGCAATTTCGCTGCCTTGTCTTTTTCCCGTCCGATCGCCGCTTTCATCAGCGCTTCGTGTTCCGCGCCCTTGTGGCGTTCCTCCGTCCGATGGAGTGCCGAGTAGCGCCGATAGCGTTCGGCGCGGTCGAACAGCGATCCGACCATGTTCAGCAGCAGCGGGCTCGGCGTCGCGGACAGCAACGCCATATGATAGGCGCGATGGCGCTCCGACCAGTCGTCGTCGAGGGCCACAGGGCCGGTACCCATCCGTTTTTCGGCGAGGCTCAGCCGATGGAACGCCGTCAGCACGGCAACTTCCCAGTCGTCGTCGCCATGCTCGATGGAATCCATCAGCGCTTCGTGTTCAAGCAGGATGCGCAGGCGCGTGATGTCCTTGAAGTCGTCGATACTGATCGGTGCGACCCAGAAGCCGCGATTCTCGGTCGCCTGCACGATTCCGTCCTGCGCGAGGCGGTTCAGTGCTTCGCGAATCGGTGAACTGCTAAGACCGTAGGTCTTCGACAGACTCTCGACTTTCAGGCGCGTGCCTGGCTCCAGTTCACACCGGATGATCGAGGTTTTCATCCGTGCGAAAGCAACATCGATGAGCGGGGCACCATTGGAGGCAGGTGTCGAATCCATGGCGTGGCATTCCGGATTGTCAATGCGGTAATTTTATGCGCAAAGCTCGCTTCTATGCAAGATTGACTCGAAAGGCTCGTCGAACAAAAAAAGCGCTCGGGCAAAGCACCGAGCGCTGAAGGCTGTTACATGATGCGCGTTCCGGATCAAAGGCTCGTTGCCGGCGCCTCAAGTGCTTGCGAGCCGTTGGTGGCCAGCGCGCCCACGAGCTCGTCGAGCAGCGCAAGCGCCTCATGCGGCTCGCGGCAACCACCGTACACATAGTGATCGGGGCGGGCGAGAACCACACGGCAATCGTGTTGAGCCATCCAGCAGGTCAGCACGCCACTGACGTCCTGATACGTATCCGGCGAGGCATCGGGCGCGAGCGCGTCGGGCCCGATCGAGACGAACCGGATCGCCGGATACTGCAGGCGATCGCATGCCTGCCGAAGTTGCGCGACGGTCGCGACATCAGTACGTGCGTCCACCGCGAGCCGGAAGGTCGCGCCGGTCACGTCGTCGAGCAGGCGCTCGTCGCCGGTGGACGTCCGCACGCGTGGTTGCGGAAACAGCAGCCCGCGTGGCCCGTTGCTCGAAGTGGACAGAAAGCCGTCGCTCAACCCCGGGATCAACGATTGCCGGACCATTCCCCGCGGATTGGCGGCCATCTCCGCATGCAAGCGCTCGTCGCGCGCGCTGGCAGCAACCGGATCGCGTTCACAGATCAGCTTGCCCAGTTCCTTCGTCACGAGTGTCGTGCGCTTGACGTGCGGCAGCCGTTCAGCCTGGTAACTGTCGAGCAGTGCCGTACCGGCCTTGCCGCGGGAAACCATCGCAAGCTTCCAGACGAGATTGGACGCATCCCGGATGCCTTGACACATTCCCTGCGCGAGGAACGGCGGAGTCATGTGCGCTGCGTCACCGAGGAAGAATATCCGCCCGGCTCGCCAGTTGCGCAGCACGAGCGCGTGAAACCGGTAGGCGGATGCACGCCAGATCTCGTATTCGTCGTCGGCGAGCCAGCGCGAAATCAGCTTTTTCACGAACTCGGGCCGGCAGGCCTCGGCGGGTGTCTCGTCCGGATTGATCATGAACTCCCAGCGGCGGCAGTGGCCGGGTCCGACGACGAACGTCGACGGGCGCGCGATCTCGCAATACTGCACGTTGGTTGCCGGCAGGCTCTCGCCGGCACCGTCTTTGAGCATCACGTCGACGACGAGCCATGGCTCGTCGAAGTCGAGATCCTCCATGTCCAGGCCGAGCCGCGTACGGATCGGGCTCGTTCCTCCATCGCAGGCCAGCACATGGCCTGCGGTGAACGTGCGTTGCTCGCCCGACGCCAGCGAGATCGTCACGGATGCGGCATCGTCGTGTGATTCGACCGCGGTCGCTTCCGCACCGAGCTCGACCCTGACCGACGGGTAGCCGGCAAGATTGTCGCGCAGGATCCCTTCGATTTGCGGCTGCATGAACACGTAATTCGGCGCCCAGCCGAGCTGGTACGGCGGGGCTGCCGCGTCGATGCGGCGGATCACCCGCGTGTCGGTCGTCCGGTATTCGGACGGGCGGTACGGCATCACGTATTGCGCGATTCTGTCTGCGATCCCGAGGTTGGCTAGGATCCGCATGATTTCCTGGTCGAATCCCATTGCCCGCGGCTTGTCGTAGACAGTCAACGACTTGTCGACGACCAGCGTGCGCAGGCCGGCCTGACCGGCCTGGTTGGCGGCGACTGCACCGACCGGGCCGAGACCGACGATGATCAAATCGAAGTCCACATCTCCTCCATGTTCATATTCGTTCCACCAGAGCCGACCACGTTTGCCCGGCGGTGCGGGCGGGTCCACCGGACCGTCGCCCGACTGATCTCAGTATGCCTTCGTGTAGGCGGTCTTGACGGTCGTGAAGAATTCGGCGGCGTATCGGCCTTGCTCGCGCGGGCCGTAGCTCGACGACTTCGTGCCACCGAACGGCACGTGATAGTCGACCCCCGCGGTG
Organism: Burkholderia sp. LS-044; assembly: GCF_004803625.1. NCBI lineage: Bacteria > Pseudomonadati > Pseudomonadota > Betaproteobacteria > Burkholderiales > Burkholderiaceae > Burkholderia > Burkholderia sp. LS-044. The sequence continues at coordinate 11,835 of NZ_SSWO01000023.1, read as the reverse complement.
GGCACGTTGACCATCACCATCCCGCTGCGCATGTGTTGCCTGAAATGCGCCGCATGTTTCAGAGACGTCGTACAGATGCCGGCTGACAATCCGAACTCGCTGTCGTTCGCGATCTCCAGCGCCTCGTCGTAATCCTTCGACGGGATAGCGCACGCGATCGGGCCGAAGATCTCCTCGCGCGCGATGCGCATCTTCGGCGCCGCATCGGAGAACAGCGCCGGCTTCAGAAAATGGCCTCGTGTGCTGCGGGAGACGGTCGTACCGCCGCAGATCAGCGTCGCCCCTTCATTCCTGCCGATTTCCACGTACGCTTCATCCAGTCGCAGTTGCTCGCTGTCGACAACGGGCCCGATTTGCGTGTCGACGTCGAGCGCATGCCCGACGCGGAGCTGCTCGAGCGCTTCCGCGACACGGGCGATGAAGCGCGGATAGATGCCTTTCTGCACGATGAAACGGGATGACGCGGTGCAGCGCTGCCCGGTCGAGTAATAGGCACCCTGTATCGCACAGTCGACGGAGACGTCGAGGTCCGCGTCGTCGAGGACGACGAGCGGATTCTTGCCGCCCATCTCGAGCTGCATCCGCTTGAACTGGCGCGCGCCCTGCAGCAGCAGGTTCCGTCCGGTATCGACGGATCCGGTGAACGAGATCGCGTGGATTTTCGGCGAGGCGACCATCGCGTTGCCGACGACACTTCCGCGCCCCATCACGAGATTGAATGTGCCGGGCGGAATGCCGCTGCGGTGGATGATGTCCGCGAGCGCCCACGCGGATCCCGGGACGAGGTCCGCCGGCTTGAAGACGACGCTGTTGCCGTGCGCCAGTGCCGGCGCGATCTTCCAGGCCGGAATGGCCATCGGGAAGTTCCACGGAGTGATGATGCCGACGACACCGACCGGCTCGCGCGTGATACTGACGTCGACGAGCGGCCTGACCGACGGCAGGTATTCGCCGCCCGAGCGTACCGCTTCGGCGGCGTGGAACTTGAATATCTGCCCGGCACGTGCGACTTCGGCAATGCCCTCGGCAAGCGTCTTGCCTTCTTCACGCGATAGCAGCGTACCGAGTTCGGTCTGCCGCGAGAGCAATTCGTTGCCGATCGCGTCGAGCGCATTCGCTCTGGCCTGGATGCCGCTGTCCCGCCAGCCGCGCTGAGCGTCGCACGCGGCGTCGATTGCCTCGTGGGCCTGCTCGACATCCGCGTGCGCATAGTCGCCGATCGCGTCGTCGAGATCGGACGGATTGATGTTGCGGCGTGAAGTGGCGCCGGTGCGCCACGACCCGCCAATCAGATTGCACTTCATGACCAGTGATCTCCCCCATTTTCGCAGGGTGGCGTCCGCCTGCCGTCGAACGCGGCGGACGCTGCGGATTGGTATGTCTATTCGTCGAACGCGGTGCGCTGGGCGGCGATGCGTTCGCGCATTGCCGCGATCCATGCGTCGCGCGTCAGGAAGCCCGGGCGGCGCACGCACATCGCTTCCGTCCGTGTCAGGACTTCAGCGCTCGGGAGATCGAGATCGAGCGGCTCGCGACAAGGCTGCGCGGTGAAGAACGGGCTGTCGACGTAGAGTTCGATCGGATTACCTTCCGGATCCTTGAAATAGATCGACCACGCGTTGCCGTGATCGACTTGCTCGATACCGGCGACGCCCGCGCGTTTCGCGCGTTGGTAATACGTGCGCAGATCGTCCAGCGAATCGAGCAGGAAGGAAAGCTGGTTGACCGGGTTGAAGGGGAGGTTGGTGGGCTTTCCATCGAACAACACGAGCTGGTGATGGATTTCCGGATCCTGCGTCATGAAGTACAGATTGTGTCCGGTCGACGCGACACCCTTGTCGCTGATCACGAACCCGAGTGCCTTGCGGTAATAGTCGACCATCCGGTCGAGGTCGCTGCAGAAGATTCCGCAGTGGGTGAACTGAATTTTCGGCAGTGCTGCCATGATCGTCTCCTGATTGTTCGAGTATCGCTCACGCTTCGTCGGCCACCGGGTTCGACAGCGTGCCGACCCCCGGAATCACCACGTTGAAAGTGTCGCCGGGCTTCAGGAACACAGGCGGCTGGCGCTTGAAGCCGATCCCGCTCGGGGTGCCGGTCGCGAGGATGTCGCCCGGCTGCCAGTCGAGCGCCTGCGATACGTACGCGATCAGGGCCGGAATGTCGAAGGCGAGTTCGGACAGCTTGCCGATCTGCATCTGCTCACCATTCAACAGACCGTGCACCGAGAGTTCGCGATAGTTCGGAATTTCGTCGGCCGTGACGAGCCACGGGCCGAGCGCGCCGGTGCCGCGGAAATTCTTGCCCATCCCGTACTGGTGCGTATGGAACTGCCAATCACGGATGCTGGCGTCGTTGAAGCACGTATAGCCGGCTACGTGGCTCATCGCGTCTTCCGGTGCGATATGCGAACCGCCGCGGCCGATGACGACCGCGAGTTCGGCCTCGAAATCGAAATTGTCTGAAATGGTCGGACGAATCAGCGGCGCACCGTGCGGCAACAGGGTTTCCGCGTACCGATGGAAGATGACGGGGTACTTGCCAACCGTGCGCCCGGCTTCCGCTGCGTGTGCGACATAGTTGATGCCGACGCAGATGATCTTGTTCGGGCGTGGAATGACCGGCTCGAGCTCGACATCGGCCAACGGGAAATCCGCGGCCACGGCCGTGGCGACGAGCCGGCGTGCTTCCTCCAGCGCCGCGTCATCTGCGAGCAGCGATGCGAGATCTGCCAGCGCCGGCATGCGCGACGCGAGATCGACGATCCCTTCTTCCTTGATTGCACCGAAAGCGGCCTTGCCGGCCCGGCGATACGACACGAGTTTCATTGCTCCTCCATTTGGGCACAAAACATGTGTTTATGCATATTACATTGGAATGGATATAATGCAAGCACGGGAGCACAAACTGGCTCCCGGCGATCCGAACAATTTCCGTGGAGCAGAAAGATGCCGCTGGTCAATGTCAGAAAGATCAAGCTCGACCTGGAGGAGGTCTGGCACGAAGGTGGCGAGCGCGTGAGCGAGCCGCTGCGGGTTGTGGTCGCGACAGCCATCGTCGCGAATCCGTATGCGGGGCGCTACGAGCCCGACCTGTTGCCGTTCATGCAAGCGCTGCGCGAACTCGGACATGACCTGTCGTCGCGCGCCGTGGCGCTGCTCGGCGGCGCGGAGAACGTCCAGGCGTACGGAAAGGGCGCGATCGTCGGCGAGGATGGCGAACTCGAGCATGGTGCCGTATGGCACGAAGCCGGCGGCTGGGCGATGCGGGAATCGCTGGGCCAGCCGAAAGCAATGGTGCCGTCGGCCAAGACGATCGGCGGCGTTGGTGCGCGCCTGATGGTGCCGCTGGGCCATATTCAGGCGTCTTATGTCCGCAGTCACTATGGCACGTGCGAGGTGACCGTCTGGGATGGCCCGCGCCGCAACGAGATCGCGTTCGCACTCGCGATGGCGACGGGCGGGCGCGTGCATGCGCGACTGGGCGGCCTCGCGGCGTCGGACGTCAAGGGTTTCGACGGCCTGCGATGAAGTTCAGGCGGAATCTGAGTTTTTATGCATAAAAATTGATATCATGCATTTAGCTTGGCTTGAGTCGCAGACAGATGACCGGGCCAGTGAATGTGTGTTGCGAATACACGAAGAGTGACAGACAGGAGACAGACATGACGAAGATGATGCGAGCAGCACGGATGCACGATGTCGGCGCACCGATGGTGGTGGAGGATATTCCGGTGCCGTCGCCGCGGCCGACCGACGTGCTGGTGAGAGTCAAGGCATGTGGCATCGTGCCCAACCTCGGCAACGTGCTGAGCAACTGGCAGAAATGGTTTCCCCACCTGCCGCTGCCCCGGCTGCCGGCGATTTTCGGTCTCGACGCGACGGGCGTGATCGAGGAGGTTGGCAGTCAGGTCCATGCGTTCAACGTGGGGGACCGCGTCTATGTGAATCCGGCGCGCTATTGCGGCGGTTGCCGCGCGTGCCGCTCGGGTGATACCACGGCCTGTCCGTACTACACATTCAATGGCTATTTCGGGTTCAGCCAGCGATCGCAGGCCATCTTCGACGACTATCCGTACGGCGGGCTGTGCGAGTTCATGACCGCGCCGCAATACAGTCTGGTCAAGATACCCGACAACCTGAGCCATGAGACCGCAGCGCGCTTCGGCTATCTTGGCACCGCCTATCGTGCGCTGAAGAAGGCGGAAGTCGGGCCGAGCAGCACGATCCTGATCAACGGCATCAGCGGGACGCTCGGTATCGGGGTTGCACTGTTCGGGCTCGCACTTGGCGCGCGGAAGATTCTCGGTACCGCACGCAACAAAGAGTTGCTTCAGCGCGTGAAGGCGATTGCGCCGGATCGCATCGAGATTCTGGCGCTCGATGACGAGCCGGTCGACGCATGGGCGGCGCGCATCACGCGCGGGGAAGGTGTCGATGCGGTGATTGATGCGCTCGGACCGGGCGCACCGCATACGACGCTGCAAGAATCGCTTAAGACGCTGCGCCGTGGCGGCCATCTCGTCAATATCGGCGCGGTTGCCGGCGACGTGCCGGTCAATCTTCACTACATGATGGACAATGACCAGCGCCTGAGCGGCTCCGCCTGGTTCACGGCCGGGCAAGGACAGGAAATGGCGGACATGGTCGAATCCGGGGTCGTCGACCTGTCGGTCTTCGAACACTGCACGTTCAAGCTGGAGGACATCAATGTCGCGCTGGGCGGGATCGAGAATCGCAATGGCGGCTTCAGCAACTACGTGATCTGTCCGTAAAGCACATCGACGACACTTCTGCGTCACATCGGCGCCGGGGTGTCGTCGGCCGAAAGCGTTTCCTTACAGCGAGGCAACTCATGCACATTCGACGCGTGGTGACCGGCCGTGATCCGCACGGCCGGTCCGTTGTGGTTTCCGATGGTCCGACACCCCGAACTGTCCTGTTCGACTCCATTCCCGGGCATGCATTCGCACAGGTGTGGACAACTGCGGCATCTCCGTCGCTGGCGACGACGGTCGATCCGACGATCGGAAAAGACACCCTGATTCCGCCGGTCGGCGCGACCAGTCTCCTGGTCGTAACCTTTCCGCCGGATCAGGTCATGGCGGCTCCGCAGTTCGATCCCGCAGCAGCGGCAAGCGAATGTGTCGCGCGCATGCCGGATCTCGCAGCGACGTTCGAGCCCGACCATCCAGGCATGCATGCGACCGAAACGGTCGACTATGCGATCGTGCTGTCGGGCGAGATCTGGCTGGAACTCGATGACGGGCAGGCGACGCGGCTCGGGCCGATGGATGTCGTCGTACAGAATGGTACGCGTCATGCATGGCGCAACTACGGGAACAGCCCGGCGACCGTGGCGTTCTTCATGGTCGGTGCGACGCGCACGTGATGCGCGCGCATGGCCTTTCGATGGTCGATCTGGAGGAAAACGGAATGAGCGAGCCGCTCGATACCCGCGCGCGCCAGCAGCTATTTACCGACGCACGCAGCCAGAACGCGTGGTTGGACCGAGCGGTGCCCGATGCGGTGCTGCGTGACCTGTACGAACTGACCCGATGGGGCCCGACGAGCATGAACTGCTCGCCGATGCGCGTCGTGTTCGTGCGGTCGCTGCCGGCGCGCGAAAAGTTGTTGTCGGCTGTTTTTACGGGGAACGTCGAGAAAGTGCGTACCGCGCCGGTCGTTGCGATCATTGCGCAGGATGTGGCGTTCTACACGCAGCTCGACAAGCTGTTCCCGCATCGGCCGGGTGCAGGGAAGATGTTCATCGAGCAACCGGAGCTGGCGCGAGATACATGCTTTCGCAACAGCTCGCTGCAGGGTGGCTATTTCATCATGGCGGCGCGCACGCTCGGTCTCGACTGCGGGCCGCTCTCGGGGTTCGACGCGGCCAGGGTCGATCAGTTGTTCTTCGACGGTACGGCACTGCGCGTGAACTTTCTTTGCTGCCTCGGGTATGGCGATCCGGACGGCCTGTTTCCCCGCAGCCCGCGGCTCGATTTCGACGACGCTTGCGAGGTTCTGTAGGTTATAGGCGCGGCGACGAAGCCAGTTCGCCGCCCATACGCTTCAGCTGAGGCGCACACTTGCGAAACGCTGTTTCGATCAGATGCAGTCACTGTGCGCGCCGGTGATGCCGAGCACCGCGTGATTGATCCATGTGCGCAATGTGCTCGTTGTATCGTCGCGCTTCGCCGCTCAGCCATTCCCGAAACGCAGCCAGCATCGAGCTTTCCGTCTTGGCTTCCGGGTAGATCAGGAAGTACGACTTCCCGGTCGGATGTTCGTAGCGACCGACCTGCACCAGCGTCCCGCGCGATAGTTCGTCTTCGACGAGCAGTCGAGGAATCAGTGCGATTCCGATTCCGCTCGATGCCGCTTCGGCCAGCATCGAGAACAATTCATACCGCGGTCCGGACAGGTCGCCTTCCATTTCGAGTCCTTGCGCCGCGAACCACTCGCGCCATGCGTACGGTCGCGTACTTTGCTGAAGTAACCGATAGCGCCGCCAATCCGCCCGGGTCGGCTGGGTGCGCGACGCGACCAGCTTCGGGCTGGCGACCGCGATCACGCTTTCCTGCATCAGCACATCGCCGGCCGTACCGGGCCAGGGCGCGGGGCCCGCGTGGAGCGATGCGTCGAAACCTGTCGCATCGAACATGAACGGACGCGGCATGGCGGTCAGATTGACGGTGATGTCCGGATGCGTATCGATGAACGCCGGCATGCGCGGCAGCAGCCAACGGGTCGCGAAGGTCGGCACGGCCGCGAGCTCCAGGGTACCGCCTTTGCCGCCCGTCGCCATCATCTCCAGCGCGTCGTATTCGATCTGATCGAGTCTCGATGCCACACGGCGGCTGTACGCCGCACCGGCTTCGGTCAGTGTCACGCCGCGGCGGGTGCGCCGAAACAGCTTCACGCCAAGAAATGCCTCGAGCATACCGATCTGACGACAGATCGCACTTTGCGTGACGGCGAGTTCGTCCGCCGCTTTCGTGAAGCTCTGGTGGCGAGCGGCGGACTCGAATGCGGACAAGGCCGTTGTGGAGGGGATCGTGCGGCGCATGATGCGTGTCCAGGTGAGTGGCGAGATCGACGAGTGATATTTTTGCACATGTTGCTGAGAACAAATCGTTTGTTTTGACGGTACGTGGCGAATAAAGTTGGCGTAACACCTTCACGCTGGCGATCAACAAATGACTAATGAACACAAATCGATTTCGTTTCAGTGGGACGACGCGCTGCTGATGGACCAGCAGCTTGGCGAGGACGAACGCATGGTGCGCGATTCCGCGCACGCATACTGTCAGGAGCGGCTGGCACCGCGCGTTCTCGATGCGTTTCGTCGCGAGGAGACCGATCGGGCGATCTTTCGCGAATTGGGCGAGCTTGGCCTGCTCGGTATCACGATTCCGGACACCTATGGCGGCGCGGGTAGCAACTACGTCAGCTATGGGCTCGTCGCGCGCGAGGTCGAACGCGTGGATTCCGGCTATCGCTCGATGATGAGCGTGCAATCGTCCCTCGTGATGGTGCCGATCCATGCATTCGGTCATGAAGCGACCCGCCAGAAATACTTGCCCAAGCTGGCATCGGGGGAACTGGTCGGCTGCTTCGGCCTGACCGAGCCGAATCACGGTTCCGATCCGGGCGGCATGGCGGCGCGCGCGCGGAAGGTCGACGGCGGCTATCGCCTGACGGGCAGCAAGATGTGGATCACGAACAGCCCGATCGCGGACGTGTTCGTCGTCTGGGCGAAGGACGACGAGGGCGCGATTCGCGGCTTCGTGCTGGAGAAGGGGTGGAAGGGTTTGTCGGCACCGGCGATTCACGGCAAGGTCGGGCTGCGTGCGTCGATCACCGGCGAGATCGTGATGGACGACGTGTTCTGTCCGGAGGAGAACGCGTTTCCGGAAGTCCGCGGCCTCAAGGGGCCGTTCACCTGCCTGAACAGCGCGCGCTACGGTATCGCGTGGGGCGCGCTCGGCGCCGCCGAGGATTGCTGGCATCGCGCTCGGCAGTACGTGCTCGATCGCAAGCAGTTCGGCCGGCCACTCGCCGCGAACCAGCTGATCCAGAAGAAGCTTGCCGACATGCAGACCGAGATCACGCTCGGCCTGCAAGGCTGCCTGAGGCTCGGCCGGATGAAGGACGAAGGCACGGCGGCCGTCGAGATCACGTCGATCATGAAGCGGAACTCATGCGGCAAGGCGCTCGACATTGCGCGGGTCGCGCGGGACATGCTGGGCGGAAACGGGATCAGTGACGAATTCGGCATCGCACGGCACCTCGTGAACCTCGAGGTCGTGAACACGTATGAGGGTACGCACGACATCCATGCGCTGATTCTCGGCCGGGCGATCACCGGCATTGCCGCATTCTGAGCCGCCATGGAAACGATCGCACAGCAAGGCGCATTGGCCGGCCTCCGCGTACTCGATCTGTCGCGGGTGCTGGCCGGGCCGTGGGCCGGCCAGCTTCTCGCCGATCTCGGCGCCGATGTCGTCAAGGTCGAGCGGCCGGGGACGGGCGACGACACGCGGGCGTGGGGCCCGCCGTGGCTGCTCGACGCGGACGGGCAGTCGACGGGCGAGTCGGCATACTACTTGAGCGCCAATCGCAACAAACGCTCGATCGCGGTCGATCTGAGCCGGCCGGACGGCCAGTCGCTAGTTCGGCAACTCGCGCAGCAGGTTGATATCGTGCTCGAGAATTTCAAGGCCGGTGGCCTTGCGCAGTACGGGCTGGATTACGCGACACTCAGCGCCGAGAACCCGCGCCTGATCTACTGCTCGATTACCGGGTTCGGGCAGACGGGTCCGTATGCGTCACGTGCTGGCTACGACTTCCTGATACAAGGGATGGGCGGCCTGATGAGCGTGACGGGGCGCGCAGACGGCACGGAAGGTGCCGGTCCGGTGAAGGTCGGCGTCGCGCTGACCGACGTGATGACGGGGCTGTATGCGACGGTTGCCGTGCTGGCCGCCGTTGCCCATCGTGAGCGCACGGGGCGTGGACAACATATCGACCTGGCGCTGCTCGACGTGCAGATCGCCGCGCTCGCGAACCAGGCGGCCAATTACCTGGTCGGTGGCATCGTGCCGCACCGGATGGGGAACGCGCATCCGAACATCGTGCCCTACCAGGATTTTCCGACGGCCGATGGTCATATGATCATCGCGGTCGGCAACGACCGCCAGTTCACCAGCCTGTGTGCGGTGCTCGGTCAGCCGCAATGGGCGAGCGATGCACGTTTCGCGACGAATCCTTTACGTGTACAGCATCGCGACGAACTGGTCGCGCTGATTGGCGCAGTGACCACGTGCCGGTCGACCGACGAGTGGGTCATCGCGATGGAGGAGGCGGGCGTGCCCTGCGGGCCGATCAATGGGCTCGACCGGGTATTTGCGGACGAACAGGTCAAGGCGCGCGACATTCGTATCGAGATGCCGCATGCATCGGCCGGCAGCGTGCCGCTCGTGGCGAATCCGATCCGAATGTCCGATTCGCCAGTCCAGTATCTTCGTCCGCCGCCGCGGCTCGGCGAACAGACCGACGAGATCCTGGGCGCATGGCTGGGACTGAGCCACGACGAGATCGACGCATTGCACGAGCGAAAAATCATCTGACATCATGATTTCGATATGCGATCCTTCACTGGGCTGGGAGGCAATCTGCGAGGCACGGATGGTTGCCGCTGCTACCGCGAACGCGGACGATGCTTCGGTATGGAGATGGTTTGCGGCGATGCTCGAAGAACGGCGCATCCGCTGGCGCTTCATGTTCAACGCGTGGGTTGTTCATGTCGACCGGAAGGAAGTCGCGATCGAATCGAGCTTCTATGAGGCGATCCGATCCGCCAAGTATGAATCGGAAGAGCTTGGCCTTGGCGCACTTTAGTATGAGTTGGATTGCCGCCGCGCCGAATATGGGTAGGATCGTGGGTAGGAAGCCAGTTGCGATCGCGGGAGTCTTACCTGCCGGGCCTATGCAAGGGATGGTTGGAATCTGCTGCCTTCCGCCCGGAGCTTCCGAGGCGTTCCTTGGATGGCCTGCAACGGCCGCAAGTTATTGATTCGTCATGTTTCTTGACGCCGACGTCTCTTCGCGCTTCAGCTAGTCACATATGGTTTCCGCGCGAATTCGTGGGTAGAGGCATGGGTAGGGCTGCTCCGGGAACGCAGCGGCACACTGGATACGCTACAGGACAAGGAAAAGCACGATCTCTCTTCGCGGTTTCGAGTTCCGCGAAGGAAGTCGAAGCAGAGTGTGCTCAAATGGCCGAGCACGCTGATGGTCCTGCCGGATGCGTTGTCGAACGCAAAACTGGAACCGACGCAGACGCTGGCGGCGTCGATCGCACTGGGTTGCTGTCGGTTCTGTATGAGTCCGTGGATCATCTGCGTATTCGACGACGATGCAGGCAATCGCTTCGTCTCGTAGTTGGCCGCAGCATTGGCCAGGCAGATGCTGACGGGCAGGCTTTCGCCTGCGTACGACGCTAGCATCGTACGTCTTGCGGGTCATCCGGACACGTTATCGTTGATCTCGCAGCCGTCGACAGGAGCGTGCCCCGCGCCGCGGCTCTTTGAGGTTCGCGCCGACGCGTTCATCGGCGATTCGGCTTTGCATGAAGAGGTATTCGGCCCAGCAGCCGTCGTCGTGCGGGTTCAGTCGATCGCGCAGGTGGCGGTCGTGTAGGGCACCTGACGGTCACGCTGTGGGGCGCGGTCGCGGACACGCCGGACAATCGCGCGCTGTACGCGCAGCCGAGCGGATCGGTGGGTGAATCCTTTTCGCCGGTGTGCCGATCGGAGTGGTCGTCGCGCACGCTCAGCGTCACGGTGGTCCGTGGCCGACATCGGCCTGTCCGCGGGCGACCTCGGTTGGTTATGCGGCGATTGAATGCTTCTTGCGGCCGGTCGCCCCGGCCTAGGTGATTGCAGCGCGAGACGGGAAGGCCGCGTCATGATGAAGCACATTGTGACGTTTCGAAAGTTCGCCGACGTGCGGCGGCAAGCCGAACTGGATCGGCCGATCTGCCGGGACTATGTGCTGGAGTCGTCTTTAGATAGCCAAGCCGACTTGGAGCGCTATCTGCCACATCCGTCGCACGTGTCGCTGATTCAGGCGCTCAAGACCTACTTCGAATGGGTCGCTTGCGACTACACGTTCGAGCACGTCTGGCGGTATCGACGCAGCGTGACTCGGCGGAAACGCCGTCCCCACAGATATCCAGCCACTCGATTTGCAATCGAGTGGGTATTGGGCGACGCGAGCACACTTGCTTCGTGACTGCTTATCTCCTTGTGCAGGGAAACTTCCGACTGTCGGTCGTCTGTTGTGTAAGCGCGACACAAGGTGCCAAAAACTGACGATGTGATCCGGCGTAGGTTTTGGCGTAGGTCAGTCGACAGGAGTACTGTCAGTTAAGGCCAATTCGCTACTTCGAGGATAACGCGTGACCGCCACTGACGGCACTTCAACGACGTCGAGAGGGAGTTGACACCGGTCTTCGCAAACCGCGGCCAATGACAACTTTGCCTCGCAAACGGTGACACGTTCAATTTGGCCTACGGTCGTCACGCGGGTTACTCCACCACCTTGAACACGCGGTTCTTGTCGATCACGCCGGCTTGCGGCACTTTGCCATTGACCTCGGCGGCGGGCCGCAGATGCCGACCGTCGAGCGCCGGCCCCGTATAACGGCTGCGCGGCCGGATCACCTTGCCGACGCGCAACTGCTCGATGCAGTGGGCGAGCAGCCCGGCACTGCGCGCGATCGAGAACAGCCCGAACGCCGCATCGCGCGGCAACTGAAGCTGCACCGACA
>NZ_SSWO01000022.1:0-124487 GCF_004803625.1 Burkholderia sp. LS-044 | reverse complement strand
GGCAGTTCAGGCAGCGGCCCGCGGGCCGCTGCCTGACGCGCTACAGTTTGCCTTTTCTTCTTCATTGGCATATCCATGACTTTTACACCTCATGATATGCCCCGCCCACGAAATCACGGATAGGTCCATCCGCGTCCAGGCGTCCAACTCCGTGCAATCCACTTTCATCATCAATTTGCTGACCCTGGAATCGCAATGAATTTCGAGTGATTTCGCACGTCACTCGCGATACCCGCGCAACAGCTTCTTGCGCGACTCCCCACGCCTTGTACGGCACCTCCCACACGCCAGTCACGCGGCCGGCCGCCCCCGCCCTGCTGAAATCGATCTCAATCAGGGCCAATTCGACTTCCGGCGCGGCGCGGTTGCGAGTAGTGTCTACATGCCCGTATTCCGGCCGCCCCCGGGTTCGACCGATACCCGGCGCTCACCACACACGACACTGACCTCTGGAGATCTGCGATGAAACGTTCGAAGTTCCTGCTGTCGGGCCTGCTGCTCGCGTCGGCCCTCGGCTTCACGGCCGTCGCCGCGCACGCCGACGACCTGCTCGACTCGGTCAAGAAAGCCGGCGTGCTGCGCGTCGGCCTCGAGGGCACGTACCCGCCGTTCAACTCGCGCGGCACGTCCGGCCAGCTCGAGGGTTTCGACGTCGACGTCGCGAACGCGGTCGCCGGCAAGCTCGGCGTGAAGACGCAGTTCATCCCGACCGAATGGAGCGGCATCATCGCCGGCCTGCAGGCCGGCAAGTTCGACGTGATCGTCAACCAGGTCACGATCACGCCGCAGCGCAAGGAAGCGCTCGACTTCAGCGAGCCGTACACGTACTCGGCCGCCCAGCTGATCCAGCGCAAGGACGACACGCGCAACTTCAAGTCGCTCGACGATTTCAAGGGCAAGAAGCTCGGCGTGACGCTCGGCACCAACTACGACCAGATGGCGCGCACCGTGCCGGGCATCGAGGTGCAGACGTATCCGGGCGCGCCGGAGAAACTGCGCGACCTCGCCGCCGGCCGGATCGAGGCGACGCTCGACGACCGCCTGATGCTGCCGTACATGATCAAGACGTCGAACCTGCCGCTGCGCGCGGGCGCAGTGCTGAACGGCGGCAAGCAGGAAATGGCGATCCCGTTCCGCAAGGGCAACCCGAAGTTCGAGAAGGCGATCAACGACGCGCTCGACTCGCTGCACAAGGACGGCACGCTGAAGAAGATCTCGATGCACTGGTTCGGCAGCGATGTGACGGTGCCGGTCGCGCAGTAAGCGGCCCGACACTTCAACGCGTCACGCCATTCGTTTCGGTGAATGCGTGACGCGCCCCCTCAAGCCGCTTCGTCGAAGCGCGCCAGCAGCATCTGGCCGACCGGTGTCAGCGCCGGGCGCGCGGCCACGGCGTTCATGCGCATCTGCGTATCGTCGACCAGCCGCTTCTCGACCAGCACGGCAAAAGCCGGATTCGACGGATCGACGCTGTCCGGCGCACGTGCAACGCGCAACAGCATCGAGAATTCATGCGGGCTCAGCATGGTCCCTGTCTCCTGATCGTCCGCGATCCGGTTCGAACCGGCGTCGATCGTATCTTCGAATGTAATGGCGCGTGGCATGACTGCCGCGCCGCCGGGAGCGAGATTCCGGCAGGCCTGCCTGCGACGCGGGCACGTCGTCGCGAGCGGGTTGCGCACGTCCCGGCTTCGGCGATGCCGCCGCGACGGGAACGTGCAACGTTATGGGCGCACCATGACGCGGCCATGACAGGAAAACAGGGCGCAAGACAGCGCGCGTTACATGCCGCTTCGATTCGATGCCGATCCAATTGACGAAGGCGGATCGCATGCTCGGCCGGCGGTTACCTGCTCGCCGGTTGTTTCGCACCCTTCATCGCGGGTCGACCGAATACGGGAACCCGCCGCTTGCCGATCCGCTCGCATGGCGCATGCAGCGCACGACCACGTTCACCGCGCGCCCGAGCGTCATCCCGACGAGCACACCCCATACCGCGAACGACAGCATCACGAAGCCGCTCGTCGCCGCCCACGCCGCGTGCACGGCGACCGCGTAATGGATGCCGGTCTCGGCGACGAACGTCAGCATCAGCGTGACGAGCAGGCTGGCGTCGCCAGGCAGGCGCACGCGCAGGCCCGACGACGCCGGACGATACTCGAGCCGCCACCGGCTCGCGTGCAGCCAGCCCAGCGCTGCGCCGCCCAGGACGGCCGCCAGCGCAATCGCGTTCGCGTCGATGCCGGCATGCGGAAAAAGCCCGTTCAGGCTGACGATGCCGAGCATCCCGAACGCCACCGGCAAGATCAGCGGTCGGGCCGCCGGCACCTCGCGCGGGAAACAGCGCTTGATGCCGATGTAGAGCAGCACGCAGAACATTACGTACACGTAAGGCTTCAGGTGAAGGAGCGCGGACATGGTCGGAGTCGCCTGGTCGGTGTGGACACGGCAACACCGTACTGCGCCGATCAGGCAGACGGCACGGCTTGCGACGGGCGGCCGGAATTTGCGGACGAGTTGCGCGTCGCGGCGATGATCGTCCGGCGAATCGGGACGAATGACGCGCCACCGAGTCCGGCCGCCGGCGACGTCCGAGCTGAATGGTCCACGCTCCCCCGCCGGCCGGCGCTTCGTGCTCGACGCGCAACCGGCAACACCCCGTGTCCTTCCGCAGCACCTTCCACTACACTCGTGGCGGAAACCGGCCAACCGTCGGCAGCCGACGCGCTTCGTCGCAGCCGCGCGCCGTTCGTCGCAACGCGCGCGTTATCGGCCCGTCCGGCAGTAAGGTCAGGCCATCGGCGCATCGCGCACCCACCTTCACCCGACACCATGCGAGCCACGTCCGACCCGTCGCCGATTCCGCAGCCACCCGCCGGCGCCCCGCGGCGGCGGCTGCGCGATCCGTCCGCGCTGCTCGCGTTCGCGTGCTTCAACTCGGTCGTCGGTCTCGGTTTCTGGGCGATCCATTTCAACGAACCGCTGCTGCCCTACCTCGTCGTCGCCAACACGATCGGCTTCTGCGCGCTGCTGTTCAGCCACGCCGCCGACCGGCTGCTGCCGCGCAAGCCGGGGCTCGCGCTGAAGACCATCGTGATTGCGCCGGCCAGCGTGCTCATCGGTTTCGAGATATCGGCAGCGATCGTCCGCGGGAACGTGCCGCACGTGTTCGGGCGCGCCCGCCTCGGAACGTGGGACAACTACGGGCCGTCGTTGCTCATCTCGGCGATCCTGTTCGTGTGCGTATCGTTGTTCCTGCAATCGATGCGCATGCGTGCGACGCTCGAGACCGAGCGCCGCGAAGCCGCCGAAGCGCGCCAGGCCGAGACCGCCGCGCGCCTGGCCCTGCTGCAGGCGCAGATCGAGCCGCACTTCCTGTTCAATACGCTCGCGAACGTGCAGAGCCTGATCGAGCGCGACCCGGCCCGCGCATCGACGATGCTCGACAGCCTGAACCGCTACCTGCGCGCGAGCCTGCGACGCACGCGCGATGCGACGTCCACGCTCGGCGAGGAACTCGAACTCGTTGAAGCACTGCTGAAGATCGCATCGATCCGGCTCGGCGAGCGGCTTTCTTATACGATCGACGTGCCGGCGGACCTGCACGCGCTGCCGTTCTCGCCGCTGCTGCTGCAACCGCTCGTCGAGAATGCACTGCTGCACGGGATCGAACCGTCCATCGACGGCGGCGTGATCGTGATTCGCGGCAGGATGCGTGGAGACAGGCTCGAACTCAACGTGATCGATACGGGCGTCGGCCTCGGCAAAAGCGACACGCGCCTGCATGGCGGCGTCGGGCTCGCCAATGTCGCGGCGCGCATCCGGACACTGCACGGCGAGCGTGGCCGAGTCTGCGTCGAAACGAACGCCGCCGCCGCGCATGGCGTCACCGCTACCCTGCTGATCCCGATCGACTGACATGCCGACCGCCCTCATCGCCGACGACGAACCGAACCTGTCCGCCTCGCTCGCGCAGCGGCTGGGGCAGCTCTGGCCCGAACTGGAAATCGTTGCGATGCCGCGCAACGGCATCGAAACGCTGGCCGCGCTGAATGCGTCGCCACGCCCGGACATCGCGTTCCTCGACATCCGGATGCCCGGCATCGACGGGTTGAAGCTCGCCGCGCTGGCGCCGGACGTGCATGTCGTGTTCGTCACGGCCTACGACGAATACGCGGTCGATGCATTCGATCGCGCGGCCGTCGACTACCTGTTGAAGCCGGTGACGGACGAGCGGCTGCTGCGGTGTATCGCGAAGCTTCAGCGCGGCGGGCCGGCGCTTGCGCAGGCCGATGCGCTTGCGCAGGCGGCACAAGCAAGAGAAGCGGTGCCGATCCGCTGGCTGACGGTAGGCGTGAAGGATGCGACGCGGCTCGTATCGGTCGACGATGTGCTGTATTTCCAGGCGTCGGAGAAATACACGGAAGTCGTCACGGCTGGCGAACGGCTCGTGATTCGCACGCCGCTGAAAGAGCTGATGCAGCGGCTCGATCCGGAGCGGTTCGCGCAGGTGCATCGCGGCGTGATCGTTGCGTATGCAGCGATCGATCGCATCGAGCGCGACTTGCTCGGGAGATTGCGGATTCGCGTGCATGGGCAGCGGGAAATGCTGCCCGTCAGTCGTGCGTATGCGGGGTTGTTCAGGCAGATGTGAGGGGCGTCTGCTTGCGGCACGCTTAACAAGGTTACGTTCCGACAACGCGTGAACGACACGTTGTCAAACCGCACACCATCCAACACAATCGCGCGATCAGGTTGCACTCGGCTGTATTGCCCCAAGTCGACAAGACACCCTCCCCACTGGCCGGCGCTGAAACGATGAAAACACTGCGTGGATTGACGACATGCGTGGTTGCAACGCTCGTAAGCGGCTGCGTCGCCACGCCTGATCTCATCGGCGAAAACACCGCGGGCATCGCGCCGACAGAAGCGACCGCGATCCTGGTCGTCGTGGACGGCAAGGCATTCGACAGGCCCGAGTACGGCAGCGAAGGGCACGCGTATCTCGCCGGACTGGGTGAAGGCATCCAGGCTGCACTGGCCGGTGTGCCGACGAGAATCGTCGAGCTGGACGAGATGAAGTTCGTGAATCCGGTACCAGCGGCACTGCGGGCCATGAGGCCGAGTCATACGATCCGCCTGTTCACGGAGTCCGGGACCACGCGTAACGGCACGCCCATCAGCGCGACGTGGCAAATGGAGGTATCGAATGTGACGACAACCCTCGTCCCGGCGACCGGCGACAAGCCGGGCGGTACCCGCTACACGATCAAACCGATCTACAAGGCGCGCGCCGATGGGGAGACATGTCTCGATTCGGACAGCTTCGCGAAAAAGTGCGGTGCGGCGATGGGAAAGATGTTTGGCGATACGCTGCGCGCCGCGCATGTGGTGCAGATGAGTGCGGGGACGGCCGCTCAGCCGGCCAACTGAAGGGCCGCGCGGGAATGACGAAGGGCTGCGCCATGCATCGCGCAGCCCTTCGCTGGACAGCGTGGCGGGTAACCGGGCCGAACCCGCTGTCACCTCGACTCGGCCGTCCCGGTCGTTCGAATCACGAGCGCGCCGAAGTCGGCAACGATGAAATCAGAACGGCACCACATGAGGTCTTGTGACCTTCGAACGCCGCATGTGCCCCCTCGATATCGAACTGCCCGTCGCCCTCGACGACGACGCACGGCCCATGTAACGGGCACGTGCAGCGGTCACCGACACGTGCGGGCGCACGCCCCATGACATCGCTGTTCGACGCGCCCGTCTCGACATAACCGCCGTGACTGTGGACGTCGCCCACTCGAATGATTCCTCGCATGATCGGTTATCCGGTCAGTAGGAGTAGCCCTGCATGCCATAGCTGGTGTCGTGACGACGGCCCCACCACGGAAGGTACGCATTGTTCTCGCCACGCGCGCGGAACCAGTCCTTGTCCGCATCGATCGGCACGACTTTCGACGGTGGCAACACCACCACCGCTGTCGGGTGCTGCGCATCCGTCGTCCCCGCCACCAGCACCTTCTCGCCAAGATGATTCGCCCGGCCGATCGCCAGCACCACGTCCGTCAGCGCCGTACCCGCTCCCATCGGGCCCAGCAGCGCCGGCGTATTGAACGTCTGCTTGCTGAAGTTGTAGTCCGGCAACACTTCCGTCAGCGTCTGCGACAACGCGCCGATCCGCTCCGACGCCGCCTCGCCGCCCCGGCCCGCGTCATGCACCACGAAGTTCAGCGACGGCACCGGCACGCCCGCGTTGCGCGCCGCGCCGTCGATCGTGGCCTTCCACGCCTGCACCGTGCGCGTGGTGCCGGCCTTCGCCTCGTAGTCCTTGACGTTGCCCGTCGCCGCGCGGCCGATCCAGGCCAGCGGTTCGCGCTCCGTCTTGAAGTTCGGCCCGACGAGGAACAGCACCACCATGTTCTCGTTGATCTGCGCGTCCTTCGGCGGGAAGCTCGGGGCGTCCCAGTTCATCACCCACGCGCTCTTGTCCGGGTTCGCCTGCAGGTAATCCAGTGCGCGGTTCAGCGATGTGAATCCGGCGTTTGCGCCGCCTTGGTTGACGTGGACGTCGGGCGGGGTGTCACGGCTCCAGAGATCCTGGAAGTATTTGTTACCGATGTTGAACTCCCGGGTAATGCTCTCCTGCAAATAAGCCTGAGCCTCGCCAGCGTCCAGTCTATCCGGCACGGCAAACTCCACATGGATACCAGCCAGTTCACGCCAATCATCCTTATTTTTGGACTTGACCGTGTAGAAATACTTGGCGTTCATCACATAGCGATCGCCGAACAGGCCAAGCAATTTGCGAACGTACTTGTGATAGAAACCTTTGAATGTTTCCGTTCCTTGGTTGCCGTACACCAGCGCACCAATTGACTGCAACTTCGAAAATTTCTGCGGCATCGTCCGAACCATATCGTCGTTCTTGTTCGGCTGAACAAGACCCATTGCCCATAGAATTTGCCATTCTGTTGGATAGTCACGACGTTGCAACGGATTCAACCACTCGAGTCCTACCACCTGCGCTGCGAACGGGGTAGAACTGTCACCCGTATTCACGACCGCAGTGTCTTGTTGCGCCGGCACGGCAGCCTGCGCAGGCGCCGCCATCATGATGGTCGACACGACAAACGTCAAAAGCGCAACCAAGGATGGCACTACCAACAATCGCTTCATCCAATCTCCCATGCTCAATTCGTCAAGATGCGTATGTCCAGCGAAAGCACTCAAGCTGTACATGATACCCATCGCGACAATCAACACTACGATGGCAACAACCAACCTACGGGGCTGGGTCGAAATGAGCTTACTCATACCCCCCCTCCGATTTTCAGATAGAGCTCGTTCTCACGCTCATCGACAATTTTTTCGGGACGCTTGGCCTCTTTGGCATTCTTGACCCACACGTGCACCGGCATGGCATCCTTCCCCGCCACCATTACTCCACTTTCGAAATAATCCGCGTAGTGCTTGCTTGGATGGTTCTCCGGCAGCGCCTCCCCAAACCGCCAATCCGCTTCAATCCGCAACTCGGTAAAATCCTGTGGCGACAGGTAGCACAATCCGATTGCGACGTCGTACGCCAGAGCCTTCTGCGCATGCTCCGGGTTCGTCATCGTGGTCGAGTGATTGGTCGGGTTGTTCAGCTTGCCGGCATCGAGGATGTCCACCACCTGCTCGTTATGCCATTCCTTGTAACCTTCCGGCGCGTCGCTCGTGCCGTCTTCCCCCATCACGTTTCCTTCGTCATCCACCCACGCCTTACGGCCGTCACGACGCGCACGCATCCGCAGGATCGCGTGATCTTCGTAACGTTGCGACGCTTCGCTATTGACGTCACCTTTGGCTATGTCGTCAGGCGATTGTGACTGGTAGGTATCGTACGGATCATCGGATTTCTTGTCCTTCTTCTCTACGTTCCGGGCTGAAGCGGGCGTATCGTATCCCTCGTTGAAATCGCTTTCGGCATCGCCATCCTTCACCTTGATCGGATTATCCAGATCATTGCTTCGGTACGTCTTCGGCGTGAACGGTTCGTCGAGTGCGGGCGCGTTTGCGTTCACCGTCCAGAATTCGGGAGGATCGGCATTAACGGGAAACAACTTGAAGCTCGATGTGGCCAGCGTCACCAGGTAGAGAACCGGTGCAGAAAGCGTTGAAAATAACATGGCAATCGGATTCTCGTTTCCGCTCAATGCTCGAACCAGTCCGAATTTTGCCGGCGGAGAAGGCGGAAACCAGAAACCGGGAGTCGTGCCCGTTTTACCGTGCCGCCAGTCGTTGATCCAATACCCGTAGTCACCGACTTTACCCACCTCCCAGTGCGTCGCAAACACCCGCTGCGTCAGCACGCCGTCTGCGCCGACATCAATGAGCTCCTTCGACGGCCCGTCCCCTTTGTTCTCGTCCTTGACGCGCCCGAGCCCGCGCCATCCGATACCCTGAACCGTCACGGCGGAGATCACCTGATCATGCGGGCAGCAATACAGTGTCACGCGGCCGTGGGTATAACCGTTCAAGCCGTGCGCACTCCGATCGGCGGCAGCTGAATACGGCTTGCCTTGCTCAGATGTCCGGCAATTGCCCATCTCTTTGTCGAGTTTGTCCGCCGGCGGTTCGAATGCCGAACGGGCGCGGATGATGTCGAGAAATGCGCGGAGTGTTTGCGTACGGGCCTCATAAGTCTCACGGCCACGCCCACCTTTGGAATCCTTGACACGCCGCTGGGACCAGGTATCCATTCCCGTATCGGTATTGGCGACGCTATAAGGGGGATTCGCCAGCACATAGGCATCGGCGACGCAGCGCCCCGTATTGCCCCAAGGGTCGGTCACCTCTGGCAACTGGTCGCCGAAGAATGCCGCCGTCAATCCAACCATGTTCCCCTGGCTGTGGCACACGATCGTGATCGGCACGTTCGCCTGCTTCCTGCGAATCGACTCCACCAGCTTGGCCAGACGCAACGCGGCGAGCACTCCGTAAGTACGGGGCGGAGTTCGATACAGCGGGCGCGTCGTCGGATTCATCGCCTGAACGGAGATCCAGCCGAAGATCCGGTCGTCGAGCCCCTCATGCCACAAGTCCGGCAAGCTCGAACAACCGTTCGCGAAAGGGCCGCCGCCCCAGTAGTTCTTCTCGTTCAGAAAAATCTTGTCCCCGTATTCCTTCAACTCTTCCTTGTTGGCCTTGTAGCCCCAGCGGAAATGGATCACCGGAGAAAATGAAGGGTCAGGCTTGATGTAGGTGTCCGGCAGAAGGTCGGGATTGAGAAAGCCATCGGGCGTCAAGCTATCCGTATAGTGAACGGGGCTCATCTGCCCGCCAACCACCCCCTTATGATCCAACTGATCATCGAGCCGTGCGAGCCGTCGATTCAACCCTTTGCATAAACCATCTTCTGCGCCCTTGTACCACTCCCCCTCCGAGTTCACACCGTGCACGAAGATGATCACGCCGGGCAACGGTTGCTGTTTGACGCAGATCAGTTCGCTATGCTGATTGAATAGTGTCGGTCCCTGGCCCTCTCCAACCACGACGCGCCGCTTGCGCGCGTGGATGCCGGCCTTGGCACCCGTAGCGGGCGACGCGCCGGGCGACGAAGGCCCCAGCGGATTCAGAAAAGAATCGGTCATGCGTTACTCCCCGGAATGCTCAGATATTTTTCTTGATGAACTGAACGGTCAGTTGCTCGAACTGGTTGCCGTTGATCGGCGACAGCTTGCCTGCCTCATCGGTCTGCTGGTCCAGCAGGTCGCCGGACGCCTTTCTGACCTCGGCATCGAATCCCGGTGCAGGCTGCCCGTCCGTTGCGCGGACCAGCTTCGGAACCCGCCCGAGCGGCGAGTGGCTGAACGTCGGTAATTCGCCGCTCATGCTGGCGGGCCCCTGCCACGAGTGGCCGGCCGACTTCACCGTGAACGTTCCCGGGCAACCCAGCTCGATATTCGCGCCGTCGAGCTTCAGGTAGGCTCCGCCAGACGTCATCAGCACGACCTGGTCCTTGCCCAGCACCGATGCCTTGCCGCCTGCCGCCGTCACCTGGAAATTCTTCGCGGAATCGATTTGCGTGTCGTCGTTCTGGCTTTGCATCAGCAACTTGCCTTGATTGGCGATCGTCGTGATGCCCGCACTCTGCGCGAACAGCCACAGCCCGTTGCCGGCCTGCATGTTCAGCTTCTGGCCGCTCGTGAATTGCAGATGGTTGGCGGCTACCTGATCGATGTTCTCGCCCGCATAGGTCAAGTGCGTTTTCGGCGTGATGTTCAACGATCCGGCCTGCGCGCCGAATGCCATCAATGCCTGTGAGGCATCGTTGCCGCCGGCGCCCGGCCCCCAGTCCTTGAACGCAGCCGACAGTGTCGACTGCCCTGCCGTGTCGGTCGCCTGCCCGCCGTGCTGCCCTGCATAATCGCCAAGCGATTTGAACAAGTCCGTGCACTGCTGAAGCAGCTGGATCAGTTCGTCACGGTCGAGCTGGCCACCGCTCGCCTGGGTGCGCGCGTAGGTCGTCAACAACATCCCCTGCGCGGCGCGCAATGCCGCAGCGGCATCGGTCCGGAGTTCCGCCCCCTGGCCGCGATCGGCACCCTGGCCGTTGTCGCGGGGCTGGGTCAGATACCCGAGATTCAACTGGGAATGCGCATGCTCGGATGCCAGTTGCGCACTGATTTGCTTCGGCGTGTCGTCGAGTCGAAGCTGGTTATACCGTTGCCCGCTGATCTCCTTGGTCTTGATACCGGTCAGGTAGCGGTTACCGGGCAGGCTGCCGGTATGACTGAATGCGGCCGGCATGTTGGCGCCGTTCGGCAAAACCCCGAGGATGATCAGGCGATCGGGATCGCCCCCCAGGCAGCCCAGCAACACTTCCGTATTGACGCGTGGCAGGATGGTCTGGCCGAAGGTCGGCCCCGCCAGGCTCGATGCAACGCGGATCGGCGCGCTATCGCCCAGGTTCCCGTTCGTTCCCGCACCTTGCGCATGGGTGTGATCCGCAGCGTCCTGGCCCAGGATCATCACGTACACGCAACCGGTCTCGTCGCAAGTCACCTCGTCCGACCCGCTGCCGACCACGCGCCCCGTGATCAACGGCGTAAGCGGCAGATCGATCTTCGTGTCGTAGATCGGCGTCAGCGGCGTGCCGCGCGGCACACACGTGAACTGGTTCTCGTAGCGCGTATCCTGATCGTCCGGTTGCTGGCTACCCGTCGTCGTCGGCTGCTCGAGCGAGTGGCTCGTCGAGAACAGCGTCTGCGCCCGCTCGCTCAGCTCCTTCGGCAAGTTGTTCCATACGTTATGGTGCAGCGACGTGAGCACGAACTGTCGCTGCTCGGCGGGCCGCGCATTCCAGTCCGAATCTCCGGTAATCGTCACCCAGGTGCCGATCTGGAGATCGCGAATGCCACTCTTGCCGTCGTAGCGGACCGCGTGCGCTTCGCGCGCCAGAATCCGGTCTTCGGTGATTCGGTCGAGGTCCGACCACGAGTCCGCCACGTGCGGGCTCTCGATCACGATATCGGTCAACAGCTGGGCCAGGTCGTTGCCGGCCGCTCCCTGGTCGAGACCGGCCGGCCGACTCGATTGGTCCACGTTCGCCTTCCGGTAATCCCAGGTCGGCCGGCTTGCTTCGCCCGAGATCAGTTCCTGGCGCATCGTCAGCACCGTGATCGTGTCGCGCTCTTCGGTGCCCGCATCGCGCGGGTGCAGCCGCACCGTACCCGACGGCCCTTCAGGCAACTTGTGCGGGTCGTCGCAAAACACCATCGTATGCACCGGCGGCTCATCGTCTTTCGACCGACCGCTCGCGCGTCCGGGGCGAACGAACATCGTGATGCCGTCGCGACGCAAGAGTCGCGACACGAAACGCGCATCCGACTCGTTGACCTGACGCATGTACGAACGCTTCGGATACCGGGACGAATTCAGTCCCGACAGATCGAACTCGAATGCACTGGCAAGCGTCTGACTACGTTGCCGCCATTCGTTCAGCACGACGTTGAGCACGTCGATCACATTGACGTTGCGGAAGATACGGGAGTTGGTGCGCTTGTGAAGCAGATTCACCGCATCGGTCACGGTGAACTGATAAATCGTAAGTTCACCATCGGATCGCCCGACCTGAACCGCACTGATGATCGCGTTGATTGCGTGCTTGCCGTTACGGTCGGTAACCAGCCCGACCGATACGGGCGCACCGATAAAGAGCTTGGGCGGGAGGCTTCCGTTTTGCGAAACGCAAGTCAGACGGCCATCGATGCCGGTCATCATGCTTTCGCGAATACTCACGTGCTGCAGGGCGAGCTGCGCGCCCAGTTCTTTTTGCGCAGCACCCCAATTCAGGGTTACAGGGCGCCGATTCGTATCAATCCCCGATACGAAATTGCGAAACGCTTCTCGGATATTCACGACGGTCTCTCAGTTTGATTCGTTATGGCGCACGAACCTCGGGTGCGCTGCCGCTGTTTCGCGCGATTTTATCAAATTGTCATAAAAACGAGTTTCTCACCTCCCGGAATTGACAATATTCCACAGAGCAGATGCTCTAACGCGAAAAGCGGGCAGCGATACATCCGCAAATCGAGTCTGGAATCAGGCAATCTCCACTAGTGACCGCGACGGGTTGCGTTGCCGTCCATTTCCAGACTTTCATCAAGGGCTGCGCCGATCGAACGTGCTCGGGGATGCCCCGCATGGCCAAGCTCCCGGTCAGTAGGAATAGCCCTGCATGCCATAGCTGGTGTCGTGACGACGGCCCCACCACGGCAGGTACGCATTGTTCTCGCCACGCGCGCGGAACCAGTCCTTGTCCGCATCGATCGGCACGACTTTCGACGGCGGCAACACCACCACCGCTGTCGGGTGCTGAGCATCCGTCGTCCCTGCCACCAGCACCTTCTCGCCAAGATGATTCGCCCGGCCGATCGCCAGCACCACGTCCGTCAGCGCCGTACCCGCTCCCATCGGGCCCAGCAGCGCCGGCGTATTGAACGTCTGCTTGCTGAAGTTGTAGTCCGGCAACACTTCCGTCAGCGTCTGCGACAACGCGCCGATCCGCTCCGACGCCGCTTCGCCGCCCCGGCCCGCGTCATGCACCACGAAGTTCAGCGACGGCACCGGCACGCCCGCGTTGCGCGCCGCGCCGTCGATCGTGGCTTTCCACGCCTGCACCGTGCGCGTGGTACCGGCCTTCGCCTCGTAGTCCTTGACGTTGCCCGTCGCCGCGCGGCCGATCCAGGCCAGCGGTTCGCGTTCCGTCTTGAAGTTCGGTCCGACGAGGAACAGCACCACCATGTTCTCGTTGATCTGCGCGTCCTTCGGCGGGAAGCTCGGGGCGTCCCAGTTCATCACCCACGCGCTCTTGTCCGGGTTCGCCTGCAGGTAATCCAGTGCGCGGTTCAGCGATGTGAATCCGGCGTTTGCACCGCCTTGGTTGACGTGGACGTCGGGCGGAGTGTCTTTGCTCCGGAGATCTTTGGCGGACGGATTTCCAATCTCGTAATTGTCGACGAACTCGCCTTGGAAGTACGTCTTCGCCTCTATCGGATCAAGTCGTTGCGGGATGGCAAACTCGATACGCATTCCCGCCAGTTCACGCCAGTCATCCTTATTCTTGGACTTGACCGTGTAGAAATACTTGGCGTTCATCACATAGCGATCGCCGAACAGGCCAAGAAGCATACTGACGTATTTGTGGTAGAAGCCCTTGAACGTTTCCGCCCCTTGGTTACCGTATACGAGCGCGCCTATTGACTGGAGCTTCGAAAATTTCTGCGGCATCGTCCGAACCATATCGTCGGTCTTGTTCGGCTGAACAAGACCCATTGTCCAGAGAATCTGCCACTCCGTCGGATAGTCGCGCCGCTGCAATGGATTCAGCCACTCCAACCCGACAACTTGTGCGATGAACGGCTGAGCGCTTTCGCTCGTATCCAACGCAGCGGCATCTTTCTGAATCACCGTATCGGCCTGCACCGGCACCACCATCACGACGGTCAACACAACAAACGCCAGAAGCGCACCCAGGAACGATCCTGTAGACAATCGATTCACCCATTCCCCCGAACTCTATTCGTCACGAAACCCGCGTGCAGCAAAAACACTCGAGCTGCACATCATACCCATCGTGGCAATCAATCAACGGAACGGAGTCGAGATCAGCCGGAGTGTTACCCATCCGATCATTGGAAAAATCTCACAGATATCAAGCAAACAACTTGAAAACCAGTATCAGAAACAGCCTTTACCCATAAACTCAATGCAAGTTGTCAGACACGTCGCAAGGAAATAAACCCTGGATATAACAAAGGGCCACGCGAATATCGCATGGCCCTTTGTTTCGAAACGTGGCGCCCGGGTACGACTATCACCACTCGCGAAGCCGCCCCCTTCCGCGCACAATCAGCCGCTCCGGCGGTTCTTCGACAAATACTTCAATTCCGAATCGCAGACCACCACTGCAATCGTCCTGCCACGCATCTCGCCGGCCAGCAGCTGCCGCGCCGACACGACGTTCGTGCCTGACGAAAATCCGCCGAAGATCCCTTCCTTCTACTCAAGCTCGCGTGCGATCCGCAGCGGTTCGCCCCCCCCCCTGCAACCGGCAGAAAACCGTCTGCGCGCATGTCGTTCAGAAACGGAAGATCGCTGATCGAATAGGCGCTACCCTGGATCGGATGCTCGGGTCGCGTGACGGGTTACCCCGCGATCGGCGCCGCCCCAACCGGCTCGACGGCATAACAGCGAACTGCAAAATTCCGTTCCTTGAGCGCCTTGCCGACACCGACACCGACACCGACACCGACACCGACAAAGCTACCGTCCGAACAGACAAAATCGACGAACCCGTCGATACGGCCATCGGTCGCCTCCCGGATTTCCGCCCCGGTCGTCCTGTAGTGCACGAGTCAGTTGCCGTCGCGATGAAACTGATCGGAGCGAAACGCACCGCGCTCGGCTTCGATACGCTGAGCTTCGCGGTCGATGAGTTCGAGATCGCCTTGCGACACCTGTGCGGGAACGGAGTCCGCCAACTGATCGACCCGCATGACTTCCGCGCACAACGCGCGCATCATCCTGGCGCGCTCCTCGGAGTTGACCTTCGACATCACCGCGACGAACGGTAATGTTCTTGCTATGGAGATTTGCCGGACAGATCGGGCAATGCCGAAGCGATTGGCCGGGCTAACTGTCGCTGCACAGAACAAACGACAACCCATGGGCCAGTAAAGTGAGCGCTGAAACGACGAAGGGCCGGGAGGAAAACCTCCCGGCCCTTCGTTCAATTTGGTGCCGGCTGCAGGACTCGAACCCGCCACCTGATGATTACAAATCAACTGCTCTACCAGATGAGCTAAGCCGGCGTAGCGCGAGATTCTACCTCATTTCACGATCTTGAGGCGAGGTCTGTTGCCACCTTTCGAACCGTCGCCATCGCCGTCGGTTTTCGGCGGTTCGTCGGCGCCTTCGGAGGGTTCCTCGTTCGCGCCGCGGTCGGCAACCGGCGTCAACGCAGCAGGCGACTCGTCGCGCTGCGCGTCATCCGCCTGCGCGGCTTCTTCGTCGAACGCGCCCGAATCCTCGCCTTCGCCCGCAACCGCATCGACCTGGAACGCCATCCCCTGCCCGTTCTCGCGCGCATAGATCGCGAGCACGTTGGCAACCGGAATCTCGATCTTGTGCGCCTTCCCGGAGAACCGGGCCGTGAACTCGATCCACTCGTTGCCCATCTGCAACTGGCTCGTCGCCTCGAAGCTGATGTTGAGCACGATCTCGCCGTCACGCACGAACTGACGCGGCACGCGCGTCGAGTTGTCGACCCTCACCGCGATATGCGGTGTGTAACCGTTATCGGTGCACCACTCGTACAGCGCGCGCAGCAGATAAGGCTTCGTTGAAATCTCTTGCATCACAATCCTCGAACCCGGAGCGGGCGCGCGGCACGCCGCGCCGCCCTCCCCGTCTTGCCTTCATTGCATCATCAACGACGCATGACCTTTTCGGACGGCGTCAGTGCTTCGATATAGGCCGGACGGCTGAAGATCCGCTCGGCGTACTTCATCAGCGGCGCGGCGTTCTTCGACAGCTCGATGCCGTAGTGATCCAGACGCCACAGCAGCGGCGCGATCGCGACGTCGAGCATCGAGAATTCCTCGCCGAGCATGTACTTGTTCTTCACGAAGATCGGCGCGAGCTGCGTCAGGCGATCGCGGATCGCGAGGCGTGCCTTCTCGTGATTCTTCTCCGCTGCCTTGCCCTTCTCGTTCTCGAGCGTGCTGACGTGGACGAACAGTTCCTTCTCGAAGTTGAGCAGGAACAGGCGTGCACGTGCGCGCTGCACGGGGTCGGCCGGCATCAGTTGCGGGTGCGGGAAGCGCTCGTCGATGTACTCGTTGATGATGTTCGATTCGTACAGGATCAGGTCGCGCTCGACCAGGATCGGCACCTGACCGTACGGGTTCATCACCGAAATGTCTTCCGGCTTGTTGAACAGGTCGACGTCACGGATTTCGAAGTCCATGCCCTTCTCGAACAGCACCAGCCGGCAACGCTGGGAGAACGGGCAAGTTGTGCCGGAATACAGAACCATCATGTTTGCGTTTCCTCAAAAAAGCCGAGGGCCGGCACGCGGCGAACCTCCTTCCGGGGTTCCACCTTGCGCCGGCCCCACGCCGGTCAGGCGTGATTACTTGATATCTTTCCAGTACGCGGCATTGAGCCGCCAGGCCAGGAAAGTCAGGACACCGAGAAAGATCAGCACCCATACGCCGAGGCGTTTGCGGGTCTGCTGAGCCGGCTCGGACATCCAGGTCATGTACGCCACCAGGTCGGCAACCGCAGCATCATAATCCACCGCGGACAGTGTCCCCGGCGTGACCTGCTGGAAGCCGACGAGCGTATGGACCTTCTCGCCCGTCTCCTCGTCCGTCTTGTCTTCGAATTTGGCAGTGCGCTGCCCCTGCAGCTGCCACAGTACATGGGGCATGCCGACGTTCTCGAACACCGCGTTGTTCCAGCCGGTCGGCCGCGTATCGTCGCGGTAGAAGCTGCGCAGATACGTATACAGCCAGTCGCGGCCGCGCGCGCGCTCCTCGACCGACAGGTCGGGCGGCGAGGTGCCGAGCCAGTTCTTCGCGTCTTCAGGCCGCATCGCGACGGACATCGTGTTGCCGACCTTGTCGGTCGTGAACAGGAGATTCTTTTCGATCTCCTTCTGGGATATGCCCAGATCCGTCAGACGGTTGTAGCGCATCAGGTTCGCGCTGTGGCAGTTCAGGCAATAGTTTACAAACAATTGCGCGCCGTGCTGAAGCGAAACGAGATTTTCCGTGTTATCGGGCGCCCGGTCGAGCGGAAAATTACCTTCCGCCCGCACCGCCGGCGCCACCAGCAGCGCACACGCGGTCGCCCCGATCAGCGCGAGTGTCGAAAGCAGTTTCTTCATGTCGTTCTCTCCTCGCTCACGTTAATGGGGCTTGAAGCGCACCCGCTCCGGCGGCTGCTTGAACGTGCCAAGCGGCGTCCAGACGGGCATGCCGAGGAAGAACGCGAAGTAGATCAGCGCGCAACACTGCGCGATCAGCGTGGCCGCCGGCGATGGTGGCCGCGTGCCGAGGAACGCGAGGGTCAGGAACGCCGCGACGAAGATCCCGAGGAACACCTTGTGGAACAGCGGCCGGTAGCGGATCGACTTCACCGGGCTGCGGTCGAGCCACGGCAGGAAGAACAGCGTGATCACCGCCGAACCCATCACGACGACGCCCCAGAACTTCGACTCCGTCAGGTACATGAAGACGACGATCGCCGCGGCCAGCACCGGCAACCCGGCCTTCCACTTGCCGCGCGCGCGGATCAGCGCGAGCACGCCGAGCAGCGCGATGACGATCATCAGGACGATCTTGAACGGGTCGGTGGTCGCGCGCAGCATCGCGTAGAACGCGGTGAAGTACCAGACCGGCGCGATCTCGGGCGGCGTCTGCAACGGGTTCGCCGGGACGAAGTTGTTCGCCTCGAGGAAGTAGCCGCCCATCTCCGGCGAGAAGAACACGATCAGCGCGAACACCATCAGGAACACGCACACGCCGAGGAAATCGTGCACCGAGTAGTACGGGTGGAACGGGATGCCGTCGAGCGGAACGCCGTTCTCGTCCTTCTTCGCCTTGATCTCGATACCGTCCGGGTTGTTCGACCCCACTTCGTGCAGCGCCACGAGGTGCGCGATCACGAGGCCGACCAGCACGAGCGGAATCGCGATCACGTGGAACGCGAAGAAGCGGTTCAGCGTGACGTCCGACACGACGTAGTCGCCGCGAATCCACAGCGACAGGTCCGGGCCGACGAACGGGATCGCCGAGAACAGGTTCACGATCACCTGCGCGCCCCAGAACGACATCTGGCCCCACGGCAGCAGGTAACCGAAGAACGCCTCGGCCATCAGGCACAGGAAGATCGCGCAGCCGAAGATCCACACGAGTTCGCGCGGCTTGCGGTACGACCCGTAAAGCAGCCCGCGAAACATGTGCAGGTAGACGACCACGAAGAACATCGACGCGCCCGTGGAGTGCATGTAGCGGATCAGCCAGCCCCACGGCACCTCGCGCATGATGTACTCGACCGACGCAAACGCGAGCGTCGAGTCGGGCTTGTAGTTCATCGTCAGGAAGATGCCGGTGACGATCTGGTTGACGAGCACCAGCAGCGCGAGGGAGCCGAAGAAGTACCAGAAGTTGAAGTTCTTCGGCGCGTAGTACTCGGAAACGTGCTTTTTCCAGGTGGACGTGAGCGGGAAGCGCTGATCGATCCAGCCGGTGAGACCTGTCGTGGAGACTTCCTTGTTGTCGGCCATCACGCTTCTCCTTTCTCGTCCTTGCCGATCACGAGGGTCGTCGCCGACGTGAACATGTAGGGCGGGATGTCGAGATTCTGAGGCGCCGGCTTGTTCTTGAACACACGGCCGGCGAGGTCGTAGGTCGAACCGTGGCACGGGCAGAGGAAACCGCCCGGCCAGTCGTCCGGCAGGTTCGGCTGCGGACCCGGCGTGAAGCGCTGGCTTGGCGTGCAGCCGAGGTGCGTACACACGGCCATCACGACGAGAATGTTCTTGCGATCGGCCCGCGAGCGATATTCGTTCGCGCAATACGCGGGCAACGGCATCGTATAGGGCTTTTCGGTGGTCGGATCGGCCACTTCCTTGTCTGCCTTGACCACGTCGGCAAGCATCGCGTCGGTGCGGTTCAGGATCCACACCGGCTTGCCGCGCCACGGCACGGTCACCATTTCACCGGGCTTCAGCCCGCTGATGTCGACTTCGACCGGTGCTCCGGCCGCTTTCGCTTTCGCGGACGGCGCAAGCGACGCCGCGAAAGGTATGACGGTGGCGACGCCTCCTACGCCACCTGCTACGGATGTCGCAATCAGCCAGGTACGGCGGCCGCTGTCGACGCGTTTCTCTTCCTTGTCTCGCATCACACGCCCCACTTCTGAGTTGGATTTTCCGTCACGACTTTCCATTCCGCCGCTAGTTTGCTCGAATGGAGTCGCCATTTACAAGGCCCGGAGATGAAAATCCCTTCGAAGTGATTGATAGTTAAGGGTTTCCCCCCACTATCGGAGCGATTAAGTCATTTCTCTATTAAGCATTCGCTACATTGAGAAATTTCGATGCGCTGCCGCAATTCCGGCACTCAGACCGGGTTATGGATATCGATAAAAAGGTGTTCGATACCGAATTCTTCGGACAAGTGAGCGCCGAGTGCCTGGATTCCATAGCGTTCGGTCGCATGGTGCCCTGCCGCAACGAACGCGACGCCGCTCTCCGCGGCCGTGTGCGTCACGTATTCGGACACCTCGCCGGTCAGGAACACGTCCGCGCCGGCATCGATCGCCGCGTCGAAATAGCTCTGCGCGGCGCCCGTGCACCACGCGATGCGCCGCAGCTGCATGTCCGGATCGCCGAGCACGAGCGGAGTGCGGCCGAGCGTGCGCTCGACCTTCGCGACGAAGTGCTCGAGCGAGACGGGCATCGGCAGCGTGGCCATCCAGCCGAGGTCGCCTTCGCCGAAACGCTGCTCGCCGATCAGCCCGAGCCGCTCGCCGAGCTGCGCGTTGTTGCCGAATTCGGGATGCGCGTCGAGCGGCAGGTGGAACGCGAACAGGTTCAGGTCGTTCGCGAGCAGCAGCTTCAGGCGCTGATACTTGCGGCCCGTGATCTGCGGCGGCTCGTTGCGCCAGAAATAGCCGTGATGGACGAGTACGGCATCCGCCCCCCATTCGAGCGCGGCTTCAAGAAACGCGACCGACGCCGTCACGCCGGTGGCGATCTTCTCGATCTTGCGACGCCCCTCGACCTGCAGGCCGTTCGGGCAATAGTCCTTGAAGCGCGCGGTTTCAAGGGTATTGTTCAAGTACAATTCAAGTTCGATCCGATCCATATAAACCTCTAATCCATTCAGATGCTTAGACGCTTCTGGCTGTTCTTCGCGCAGGCGGTTACCGTGCTGCTCGCGCTGATGTTCATCGTCGTGACGCTCAAGCCGCAATGGCTGCAACGGCAAGGACAGCTCGGCAAGCAGCTCGCCACGCCGATCGTTGCGCTGCGGGAAGTCGCGCCGGGCATCGGCGGCGCGCCGGCGACCACGTCGTACGCAGAAGCCGCGCAGAAGGCGATGCCGGCCGTCGTCAACGTCTTCTCCAGCAAGGACGGCTCGCTGCCGCCCGATCCGCGCGCGAAAGATCCGCTGTTCCGCTACTTCTTCGGCGACCGCAACGCCCGCAAGCAGCAGGACGAACCGGCCGCCAACCTCGGCTCGGGCGTTATCGTGAGCCCGGAAGGTTACATTCTAACGAACCAGCACGTCGTGGACGGCGCCGACCAGATCGAGGTCGCGCTCGCCGACGGGCGCACGGCTACCGCGAAGGTGATCGGCAGCGATCCCGAAACGGACCTCGCCGTGCTGAAGATCAACATGACGAACCTGCCGACGATCACGCTCGGCCGCTCCGACCAGTCGCGGGTCGGCGACGTCGTCCTCGCCATCGGCAACCCGTTCGGCGTCGGCCAGACGGTCACGATGGGGATCATCAGCGCACTGGGCCGCAACCACCTCGGCATCAACACGTTCGAGAACTTCATCCAGACCGACGCACCGATCAACCCCGGCAACTCGGGCGGCGCACTGGTCGACGTGAACGGCAACCTGCTCGGCATCAACACCGCGATCTACTCGCGCTCGGGCGGCTCGCTCGGCATCGGTTTCGCGATTCCCGTGTCGACCGCGCGCACGGTGCTCGAAAGCATCATCACGACGGGCTCGGTCACGCGTGGCTGGATCGGCGTCGAGCCGCAGGACGTCACGCCGGAGATCGCCGAATCGTTCGGGCTTCAGCAGAAATCGGGCGCGATCGTCGCCGGCGTGCTGCAGGGCGGCCCGGCCGACAAGGCCGGCATCAAGCCGGGCGATATCCTGGTCTCGGTCAACGGCGAGGACATCACCGACACGACGAAGCTGTTGAACACGGTCGCGCAGATCAAGCCGGGCACGCCGACCAAGGTGCACGTCGTCCGCAAGGGCAAGGAGTTCGACATGAACGTCGTGATCGGCAAGCGCCCGCCGCCGCCGAAGCAGACGCTCGACGAGCAGGACAGCGATACCGAATGACGTCGGGCGGGCGGCGCGCAGCCGCGTGCCGAACTCCACCGGAAACGAAAAAGGGCAGCCGCATGGCTGCCCTTTTGCTTTGCATCGAAGGACCTTCTTTCCGGGATGGCGGCCTCGCCGCACGCGTTCCGGCCGGCCACGCCACCCGGCCGCTCAGGCCTGGCCGGAAGCCCGCCTGCCGTGCATCGCCCGGCACGCCGCCATCAGCTGGCGGCTTCGCCGTTCCCCGCCTCGCCTTCCTCGGCCGGCTTCTTCGGCACGAAGAACCGCGCGGCCAGCAACCCGATCTCGAACAGCACGATGAGCGGCAACGCGAGCATCAGTTGCGAGAATACGTCCGGCGGCGTAACGACCGCCGCGACGATGAACGCGCCGACGATCACGTACGGCCGCATCTCCTTGAGCTTCCTCAGCGACAGCACGCCCATCCGGACGAGCAGCACGACGACGATCGGCACCTCGAACGTGACCCCGAACGCGATGAACATCCCGAGCACGAAGCTCAGGTAGTTGTCGATGTCGGTGGTCATTTCCGCCCCGAGCGGCGCGTTGTAGTGCGCCATCACGCGGAAGATCGTCGGGAACACGAGGAAGTACGCGAATGCCATCCCGCACAGAAACAGGAAGTAGCTGCTGCCGACGAGCGGCGCGACGAGCTTTTTCTCGTGCTGGTACAGCCCCGGCGCGACGAACGCCCAGATCTGGTACAGCACGATCGGCAGCGCGATCACCAGTGCGACGAGCATCGTGACCTTCATCGGCACGAAGAACGAGCCGGTGACGTCGGTGACGATCATCTTGCCGTCCTTCGGCAGGTTCTCCATCAACGGCCGCGCAAGCAGCCGGAAGATGTCGGGCGCCCAGTAGACGAGCCCGAGGAACACGACGATCACGGCCGCCCCCGCGCGTATGATGCGATCGCGAAGCTCGACGAGATGGGAAATGAAAGTTTCTTCCGGGGCGTCGCCCGGGTTCTGCTGGGGGTCGCTCACACCGGCCCTCGGTAGGATTGACGAGCGAGCATGCGCTCGGCTCAGAAGAAGCGCGTCGGCCGGCGCAGGCTGGCCGGCTGGTGGCGCGCGACGCGCGCGGCGCCCGACTGCACGTGCGTGCGGCGGATGGTCGCGCGCTTGTACCAGACAGGCGCAGCCGCCTGCTTGACGCGCCAGTTGCGGCGCTTGGGCGCGAGCGCGGCCGTACTGCCGCGCCACGACGGCGCCGCGGGCGTGTCGGACTCATGGGACCCGATGCTGCCCGACGCTTCGTCAAGGCCGCCAACCGCGGAATGCCACGTGTCGTTCAGTTCCTTTTCGTGCTCGCGCAGGTTGTCGTGAATCGTCGTCTCGACATTGCGCGCAGCCGATTCGAAATCGGTCTTCATCGTCCGCAGCGCGTCGAGTTCGATTTCGCGCGAGACCTCGGCCTTCACGTCGTTGATGTACCGCTGCGCGCGGCCGAACAATGCGCCTGCCGTACGCGCGACGCGCGGCAGGCGCTCGGGGCCGAGCACCACGAGCGCGACGACGCCGATCAGCGCCATCTTCGAAAGACCGAGATCCAGCATCGCGAATGCCTGTCAGCGTGCCGGCGTTACGCCTTGTTCGAATCGGAACGCGTCGTTTCCTTCGCGTTGACGTCGACCGAGCCCGAGCGCGGCAGTTGCTGCGCGTCAGCCGGTGCTTCGCCGTCCTTCATGCCGTCCTTGAAACCCTTCACGGCGCTGCCGAGATCGTTGCCGATATTGCGCAGCTTCTTCGTACCGAAAACCAGCGCGACGATCAGCAGCACGATCAGCCAGTGCCAAATGCTCAATCCACCCATGATGAAACCTCTCCTCAACCACGCCGCTACGCGGCGCAAATCGCCGGCAACGTGCCGGCTTCGACTATCGATGCGGGGAAACGCCCCGCGCCGTCAACCCATCCGCTGCCAGGGGCGCGGGCCGGCCAGGATATGCGCGTGCAGGTGGTAGACCTCCTGCCCGCCGCCCGGGCCTGTATTGATCACCGTACGGAAACCCGTTTCGCCGCCCGTATAGGCGACGCCGAGCTGGCCGGCGAGACGCGAGACGAGCAGCATCAGCCGGCCGAGCATCGGCGCATCGGCCTCGCTCGCCGCCGACAGCGTCGGCAGGTGCTGGCGCGGAATCACGAGCACGTGCGTCTCGGCCGCCGGGCGGATGTCGCGGAACGCGACGAATTCGTCATCCTCGTGCACCTTCGTGCTCGGGATCTCGCCTGCCGCGATCTTGCAGAACAGGCAATTCGGATCGTGACTCATGTTGCTCCTGCAGACGCCCGAACGCGGCCGGTCAGAACCAGGCCTGCGGATCGAGCGGCTTGTTGTCGTTCAGGTACAGCCAACCCTTGATGATACGGTACAGCGTCCAAATCCACGTGACAAACATCACTGCGAATCCGATCACCACGAACATCAGCGCGAACCCGATCACGTACGCGATCAGCGCGCGCCAGAACGTGCGGATCTGCCACTCGAAGTGGGCGGCATACGGCGTGCCGGCCACATCGTCGCGCTTCACGTAGTTGATGATGATCGCGATGATGCCCGTGACGCCGCCCGTGAGCCAATGAAACGCGTAGAGGCCGTAGAGCACGTGAGTCAACGTGCGCAGCCCGTTCAAGCGTTCGGCGTCCGCGGCCCCCGGCACCGACGGCGGCGGAAACTGACTTGGCGTATCGGTCATGATGCTACCCCCGTTAGATGACAATTCTTACAGCTTACCGCACTGTGGCCATCCCGCGACAAGGGTCTGTCACCCGCCGTTTTCCTCGCGCTCGCGACGCTTGCGCAGAGCCTTCTCCTCGATCCCCGACAGCCCTTCGCGGCGCTCGAGCTCGGCGATCACGTCGGCCGGGCTCAGGTCGAAATGCGACAGCATCACGAGGCAGTGGAACCACAGGTCGGCCACCTCGCCGACGAGCGCGGTCGGCGCGCCGCCCTGGCGCACGTCCTTCGCGGCCAGCACGACTTCCGTCGCCTCTTCGCCGATCTTCTTCAGCACCGCGTCGTCGCCCTTGTGGAACAGGCGGGATACGTACGATTGATCGGGGTCGCCGCCCTTGCGGCTATCGATCACGGCCGCGAGGCGCAGCAGCGTGTCTTCGGTCGATTGCGTCATTTGTAGATGTGTTCGGGATCTTTCAGCACCGGTTCGACCGCGACCCAGTCGCCGCTGTCGACGGTGCCTTCGAATTTCTGGAAGAAGCACGAATGCCGGCCGGTGTGGCACGCGATGCCCGACACCTGCTCGACCTTCAGCAGCACGACGTCCTCGTCGCAGTCGAGCCGCACTTCGTGCACGTGCTGCACGTGGCCCGACTCCTCGCCCTTGAACCACAGGCGCTTGCGCGAACGCGAATAATAGACCGCGCGCTGCGTCTCGATCGTCTTCGCCAGCGCCTCGCGGTTCATCCACGCGAACATCAGCACGTCGTTCGTCGACGCCTCCTGCGCGATCACCGGCACGAGGCCGTTGTCGTCCCAGCGGACCTTGTCGAGCCACGCGGGCAATGCATTCGTTTCCGTATTCATCACAGCCTCACCGGGATGCCCTGGTCGGCCATGAAGCGCTTCGCCTCGCCGACCGTGTGCTCGCCGTAGTGGAAGATGCTCGCGGCCAGCACCGCATCGGCGCGGCCGTCCTTGATGCCGTCGGCCAGGTGCTGCAGCGAGCCGACACCGCCCGACGCGATCACCGGCACCGGCACCGCGTCCGACACGCCGCGCGTGAGCGCGAGGTCGAAGCCCGACTTGGTGCCGTCGCGATCCATGCTCGTGAGCAAGATCTCGCCCGCGCCAAGCTCGGCCATCTTGCGCGCCCATTCGATCGCGTCGAGGCCCGTGTTCTTGCGGCCGCCGTGCGTGAAGACTTCCCAGCGCGGCGTCTCGCCGTCGGCCGACACGCGCTTCGCGTCGATCGCGACGACGATGCACTGCGAGCCGTACTTGTCGGCCGCGTCGCGCACGAGCTGCGGGTTTGCGACCGCCGACGAATTCATGCTGACCTTGTCCGCGCCCGCGTTCAGCAGGCGCCGCACGTCCTCGACGGCGCGCACGCCGCCGCCGACGGTCAGCGGAATGAAGACCTGCGACGCGACGGCTTCGATGATCGGCAGGATCAGGTCGCGCTGGTCGGACGTCGCGGTGATGTCGAGGAACGTCAGTTCGTCGGCGCCCTGGTCGTCGTAGCGGCGGGCGATCTCGACGGGGTCGCCGGCATCGCGCAGTTCGACGAAGTTGACGCCCTTGACGACACGCCCGGCAGTCACGTCCAGGCAGGGGATGATGCGTTTAGCTAGAGCCATGATGTTGCGCCAAATGCCGCGATGGGACGGCCGGTTGCGGAAAGCCTCGCGCGAGGCTTCCGTTGGGGCCGCCTGCTGGCAGCCCCGGCGAGCGGGACAACCGCGCGCTTATGCGTTGTCGAGTTCGCCGTTCAGTTCGTCCGCGCGCTTTTGCGCGGCCGCGAAATCGAGATCGCCGGAGTAGATCGCACGGCCGCAGATCACGCCTTCGACGCCGTGCTCTTCCACTTCGCACAGGTTCTCGATGTCCGTGAGGTTCGACAGGCCGCCGCTGGCAATCACGGGGATGCCGACCGCCTGCGCGAGCTTCACGGTCGCCTCGATGTTGATGCCCTGCAGCATCCCGTCGCGGCCGATGTCCGTGTAGACGATCGATTCGACGCCGTAGTCCTCGAACTTCTTCGCGAGATCGACCACTTCGTGGCCCGTGAGCTTGCTCCAGCCGTCGGTCGCGACCTTGCCGTCCTTCGCGTCCAGCCCGACGATGATGTTGCCCGCGAACGCGGTGCACGCGTCCTGCAGGAAGCCCGGATCCTTCACGGCCGCGGTGCCGATGATCACGTAGGACAGGCCCGCGTCGAGATACTTCTCGATCGTCTCGAGGCTGCGGATGCCGCCGCCGAGCTGTACGGGGATTTCATCGCCGACTTCGTCGAGGATCGCTTCGATCGCCTCGAGATTCTTCGGCTTGCCGGCGAACGCGCCGTTCAGGTCGACCAGATGGAGCCGCCGGGCGCCGAGATCAACCCACTTGCGGGCCATCGCCGCCGGGTCCTCGGAGAAAATCGTGGCCTGGTCCATATCGCCCTGTTTGAGGCGCACACACTGACCGTCTTTGAGATCGATGGCCGGAATCAGCAACATAGCAATCGGGTGTCGTCGTGGAAAAAGAAAAGAATCCGGCGCGTACCGGCCAATCCGGTACCGCGCCGTCTCGCTAGTTTAGTACAACTCTTTCGGCGCTTAGGCGCGCGAGCCCCGTAAGACGGGCCTCTGCGGCCCGCCGACTGTGGCACGCACGCGACGTTCACGGTTTCCAGTGTACGAAGTTGCGATACAGACGCAACCCGACCTCCGCGCTTTTCTCGGGGTGGAATTGGGTCGCGAAGAGGTTGTCCCGCGCGACCGCGGACGTAAACGGCGCGCCGTAGGCCGTTTCGCCGACCGTATGCGCCGGGTTGTCCGGCGTCACGTAGTAGCTGTGCACGAAGTAGAAATACGCGTCGTCGGGCACGCCGTCCCACAGCGGATGCGGCTGCGACTGGTGCACGCGGTTCCAGCCCATCTGCGGCACCTTGAAGCGCGAGCCGTCGTCCTGCACGCGGCCGTCGAGTTCGAAGCGCACGACCTTGCCGGGCAACAGGCCGAGGCCCTTCGTGTCGCCCTCCGCGCTCCAGTCGAACAGCATCTGCTCGCCGACGCACACGCCGAGCAGCGGCTTCGTGCGCGAGGCCTCGATCACGGCCTCCTGCAAGCCCGACTCGCCGAGGCAGCGCATGCAGTCGGGCATCGCGCCCTGGCCGGGCAGCACGACACGGTCGGCCGCGCGGATCGCGGCCGGCGTGTCGACGATCGCCACGTCGGCGGCCGGTTCGGCCTTCTTGAGCGCCTGCGCGACCGAGCGCAGGTTGCCCATCCCATAATCCACAATCGCAATCGAAGTTTTCATCTCAGTGCAGGCAGTAGCGCCCTCAGTCCATTGACGATGAATTCCACCGCCAGCGCCGACAGCATCAGACCCATCAGCCGCGTGGCGATGTTGATGCCCGTGCGGCCGATCCAGTTCGCGATCGGCTCGGCGAGCCGCATCGCGACGAAACACAGAAAAGCCAGGGCCGCGCCGATCGCGACCAGCCCGGCCCGCTCATACCAGTGACGCGAGTTCGCCGCGTAAATGATCACCGTGCTGATCGAGCCGGGGCCCGTGAGCAGCGGAATCGCCAACGGCACGACCGCGATGTTGTCCTTCAGCTCGGCCTCGTGGCGCTCCTCCGGCGTCGATCGCGTGTTGCCGATCTGCGCGTTCAGCATGTTGATCGCCATCAGCAGCATGATGATCCCGCCGCCCACCTCGAGCGACCCGACCGAAATGCCGAAGAAGTCGATGATCTGCTGCCCGAGCAGCGCCGTCACCGTCATCACGCAGAACACCGACACCGATGCGATCCGGATCGAACGCCGCCGCTCGATGTCCGTCTGCTGCGCCGTCAGGCTCAGGAAGAACGGCACCGCACCGATCGGGTTGATCAGCGCCAGCAGCGAAATGAACGATTTGAGCAGATCCATCGCAAGCCGGCGCCGCGCGCCGAAGCCGTGAGGTTGTCCTTGACGCTCCGTCCGGTCAGTTCAGGTTCAGAGGCTGCCCTTCGTCGACGGGATCTGCCCCGCCGCACGCTCGTCCAGTTCCACCGCCGCGCGCAGCGCACGGCCGAAGGCCTTGAACACGGTCTCGAGCTGATGGTGCGCGTTGATCCCGCGCAGGTTGTCGATGTGCAGCGTGACGCCCGCGTGGTTCACGAAACCGCGGAAGAACTCGATCGACAGGTCGACGTCGAACGTGCCGATCCGCGCACGCGTGAACGGCACGTGGAATTCGAGGCCCGGCCGGCCGGAGAAGTCGATCACGACGCGCGACAGCGCCTCGTCGAGCGGCACGTACGAATGGCCGTAGCGACGGATGCCCTTGCGGTCGCCGATCGCCTTCGCGACGGCTTGCCCGAGCGTGATGCCGACATCCTCGACCGTGTGGTGGTCGTCGATATGCGTATCGCCATGCGCTTCAACCTCGAGATCGACCAGACCGTGTCGAGCGATCTGGTCGAGCATATGGTCGAGGAACGGCACGCCGGTAGCCAGCTTCTGCTGGCCCGTGCCGTCGAGATTGAGCTTCACACGGATCTGCGTTTCGCTGGTATTGCGAACGACTTCCGCCACACGCATGGCAATTCCTTGACTGAGTCGATGTAAATGGGGATTGATCGTTTCGCACTGCGGCGCCCGCAGGCTCAACCGGGCAGCGCGAGTTTCAAAGCGGCCAGCAGGCGCGCGTTTTCGTCGGGAGAACCGACGGTGAGCCGCACGCATTCAGCCAGCAACGGATGCATTTTACTCACGTTTTTGACCAAAACCCGCTCGGTGAGCAGCGCGTCGAACACGGCGGCCGCGTCCGGCACCCGCACCAGCAGGAAATTGCCGGCGCTCGGGAACACCGTCGCGCCCGGCAGCGCGGCCACGGCCTGCGCGAGACGCGCGCGTTCCGCCCGCAGATCGGCCGCCTGCGCGTCGAGCACGCCGAGGTGGTCGAGCAGGAAATCGGCGGTCGCCTGGGTCAGCACGTTGATGTTGTACGGCGGGCGCACCTTGTCGAATTCGGTCAGCCATGCGGGCGAACCGACCAGATAGCCGAGGCGGATGCCCGCGAGGCCGAGCTTCGACACCGTGCGCATCACGACGACGTTGTCGAATTCGGCGGCGCGCGGCAGCCACGAGCGCCCGGCGAACGGCTGGTACGCCTCGTCGATCACGATCAGGCTGTGCCGCGCGGCGGCGACGATCCGTTCGATGTCGGCATCGTCGTACAGCGTGCCGGTCGGGTTGTTCGGATAGGCGAGATAGACGAGCGCCGGACGATGCTCGGCGATCGCCGCGAGCGTCGCGTCGACGTCGAGCGTCAGGTCGGCCTTCAGCGGCACGCCGACGAATTCGAGCTGCGCGAGCTTGGCGGACAGTTCGTACATCACGAAGCCCGGCACCGGCGCGAGCACCTTCGCGCCCGGCTTCGCGCAGGCCACCGACATCATGCTGATGATTTCGTCCGAGCCGTTGCCGAGCAGCACGTCGCAGGCAGCCGGCACGCCCATCGCGTGGCGCAGCTTGTCGATCAGCGCGGCCGGGCGCGGCGCCGGGTAGCGGTTCAGCGCGACCTGCGCGAGACGCTCGCCGAGCGCCGCGGCGAGCGGTTCGGGCAGCGGGTACGGGTTCTCCATCGCGTCGAGCTTCACGAATCCGCTCGCGTCCGGCACCGGATAGCTCGTCATCGCGAGCACGTCGCGGCGAATGATGTCTTGTGGCGTCGTCATGATCTCAAGCCGGCGTGCGTCGCGCCGGCGTCAAATGATCGGCAAGGCGGCGGCCGCCGCCCTGCACAGGTGTCTCCAGCCCCGGCCTTCGGGGTGCGGGCCGGGCGGCACATTCGCGCCTGCCCCGGCCCCGCGCTGCGTGCGCTCAGTTCTTCATCCGGAATTCGGCGCTCTTCGCGTGCGCCTGCAGCCCCTCGCCGTACGCGAGTTCGGATGCGATCTCGCCGAGCGTCTGCGCGCCTTCGGCGCTGACCTCGATCAGGCTCGAGCGCTTGATGAAGTCGTACACGCCGAGCGGCGACGAGAAACGCGCGGTGCGCGACGTCGGCAGCACGTGGTTCGGGCCCGCGCAGTAGTCGCCGAGGCTCTCGCTCGTGTAGCGGCCGAGGAAGATCGCGCCCGCATGGCGGATCTGCTGGCCCCATTGCTGCGGCTCCAGCGCGGAAATTTCCAGGTGCTCGGGCGCGATGTCGTTCGCGATCCGGCAGGCTTCGGCCATGTCGCGCACCTTGATCAGCGCGCCGCGGCCTTCGAGCGACGCGCGGATCACGTCCTGGCGCGGCATCGACGGCAGCAGTTCGTTGATCGCCTTCTCGACGCGCTCGAGGAACGCACCGTCCGGACACAGCAGGATCGACTGCGCGAGCTCGTCGTGTTCGGCCTGCGAGAAGAGATCCATCGCGACCCAGTTCGGGTCGGTCGTGCCGTCGCACAGCACGAGGATTTCCGACGGCCCGGCGATCATGTCGATGCCGACCGTGCCGAACACGCGGCGCTTCGCCGACGCGACGTACGCATTGCCGGGGCCGCAGATCTTGTCGACGGCCGGCACCGTCGCCGTGCCGTACGCGAGCGCGCCGACCGCCTGCGCGCCGCCGATCGTGAACACGCGATCGACGCCGCCGAGCAGCGCCGCGGCGAGCACGAGGTCGTTCTTCACGCCGTCCGGCGTCGGCACGACCATCACGATCTCGCCGACGCCCGCGACGCGCGCGGGAATCGCGTTCATCAGCACCGACGACGGATACGCGGCCTTGCCGCCCGGCACGTACAGGCCGACGCGGTCGAGCGGCGTGACCTTCTGGCCGAGCACCGTACCGTCGCTTTCCGTGTACTGCCAGCTATGCGTGCCGCACTCGATCTTCTGCTTCTCGTGGTACGCGCGCACCCGCGCAGCCGCCGCTTCCAGCGCCGCGCGCGCCTTCGGCGCGAGGCCGTCGAGCGCCGTCTGCAGCGCGTCCTGCGGCAGCTCCAGCGCGGCGACGCTGTTCGCGCTCAGCCGGTCGAAGCGGTTCGTGTACTCGAGCACCGCGGCGTCGCCGCGCGACTTCACGTCGGCGAGGATCTGCGCGACCGATTGCTCGATCGCCGCGTCTTCGCTTGCCTCGAATGCGAGCAGCGCGCGCAGCTCGGCGCCGAAGCCTTCGCTCGTCGAATCGAGCTTGCGGATGGTGATGGACATGGGAGTTCCGTTACGGTGATGCGCTCAACCGCCATTCTGCGACGCGCGTTCGAACGCGTCGAGGATCGGCTTGAGTGCCGTGCGCTTCAACTTCAGCGCAGCCTGGTTCACGACGAGGCGCGACGAGATCGCCATGATCTCCTCGACCTCGACCAGATTGTTCGCCTTCAGCGTGCCGCCCGAGCTGACGAGGTCGACGATCGCGTCGGCCAGCCCCACCAGCGGCGCGAGTTCCATCGAGCCGTACAGCTTGATCAGGTCGACGTGCACGCCCTTCGCGGCAAAGTGTTCGCGCGCCGTTTCGACGTACTTCGTCGCGACGCGCAGCCGCGCGCCCTGGCGCACGGCGCTCGCGTAATCGAAGCCGGCCGATACGGCCACCGACATCCGGCAACGCGCAATGTTCAGGTCGATCGGCTGGTACAGGCCCGAGCCGCCGTGCTCGACCAGCACGTCCTTGCCGGCCACGCCGAAATCGGCCGCGCCGTATTCGACATAGGTCGGCACGTCGCTCGCGCGCACGATGATCACGCGCAGGTCCGGGTTCGTCGTCGGCAGGATCAGCTTGCGCGACGTTTCCGGATCCTCCGTCACCTGCACGCCGGCGGCGGCGAGCAGCGGCAGGGTTTCCTCGAAAATCCGGCCCTTCGACAACGCAAGGGTCAAC
Organism: Burkholderia sp. LS-044; assembly: GCF_004803625.1. Lineage (NCBI taxonomy): Bacteria > Pseudomonadati > Pseudomonadota > Betaproteobacteria > Burkholderiales > Burkholderiaceae > Burkholderia > Burkholderia sp. LS-044. Next base: position 92,310 of record NZ_SSWO01000022.1, on the reverse strand, counting down.
GGCGGGGTCAGCGGTGCGGTCATGCTTGGCTCCCGGAAAGGCGGCGCACGTTCGCGCCGACGGCGGTCAGTTTGGCTTCCATGCGGTCGTAGCCGCGGTCCAGGTGATAGATGCGGTCGACGAGCGTTTCGCCGTCGGCACGCAGCCCGGCGATCACGAGGCTCGCCGACGCACGCAGGTCGGTCGCCATCACGTTCGCGCCCGACAGCTTCTCGACGCCCGTCACGAGCGCGGTGTTGCCGTCGATCGTGATGTTCGCGCCGAGCCGGTTCAGCTCCTGCACGTGCATGAAACGGTTCTCGAAAATGGTTTCGACGACCTGCGCGGTGCCCGTCGCGACCGTATTGAGGGCCATGAACTGCGCCTGCATGTCGGTCGGGAACGCCGGGTATTCCGACGTGCGGATCGTGACCGCCGACGGCCGGCGGTCCATCTTCACGCGCAGCCAGCTGTCGCCTTCCTCGATCGACACGCCGGCTTCGCGCAGCTTGTCGATCACCGCGTCGAGGATGTGCGGGCGCACGCCCGTCAGCATCACGTCGCCGCCCGCCGCCGCGACCGCGCACAGGAACGTGCCGGCCTCGATGCGATCGGGGATCACCGAATGGCGCGCGCCGTGCAGCCGCTCGACGCCCTGGATCACGAGGCGATCGGTGCCGACGCCGTCGATTTTCGCGCCCATCGCGACCAGCAAGTGTGCGAGATCGCTCACTTCCGGCTCGCGCGCCGCGTTTTCGATCACCGTCTCGCCGTCTGCCAGCGTCGCGGCCATCAGCAGGTTCTCGGTGCCCGTCACCGTGATCATGTCGGTCACGATGCGCGCGCCCTTCAGGCGCTTCGCGCGGGCTTCGATGAAACCGTGCTCGATGCTGATCTCGGCGCCCATCGCCTGCAGGCCCTTGATGTGCTGGTCGACCGGACGCGCGCCGATCGCGCAGCCGCCCGGCAGCGACACCTTCGCCTCGCCGAAACGCGCGAGCAGCGGCCCGAGCACGAGGATCGACGCGCGCATCGTCTTGACGAGCTCGTACGGCGCCACGAGGTTGTCGACACGCGACGCGTCGAGCTGCACGCGGCAGCCGTCGGTCTCGCTCCTCACGCCCATCTGGTTCAGCACCTTCAGCGTGGTGCGCACGTCTTTCAGGTTCGGCACGTTGTCGAGGTCGACCGGATCGGCGGTGAGCAGCCCCGCGCACAGGATCGGCAGCGCGGCATTCTTCGCACCCGACACGACGATCTCGCCCGACAGGCGGTGGCCGCCTTCGATCACGAGCTTGTCCATCCCATGGCCATGCGATTCCCCGTTGGCGGCCGGGTGTGCCGTGGCGACGCTCTGGACGGCGTCGCGCTCGTTGACGGTGACTTGCACTCAGTGAGTTCCGGTTATGCGTTCTGCCATTCGGCGGGCGTCAGCGTCTTCATGCTGAGCGCGTGAATTTCCTGCTTCATGCGATCGCCGAGCGCCGCATAGACGAGCTGGTGCCGCTGGATCGGCCGCTTGCCTTCGAAGGCCGCCGACACGATCGTCGCGAAGAAATGCTGGCCGTCGCCTTCGACTTCTAGATGCGTGCAGGCGAGACCGCCGGCGATGTATTGCTTGACCTGTTCGGGAGTCGGCAACATGGTGTAAGGCTCCTGTCGGCGCGCGCCGCCTGCATGGCGGCCGCTGCCTGTCGATATCAATGACGCAGTTTGTAGCCGGTCGCGAGCAGCCGCATCGCGATCAGCGCGAGCAGCACGAAGAAACCGGTGACGATCGCGAGGCTCGCGAACGGGTTGATGTCGGACGCGCCGAAGAACCCGAAACGGAAGCCGTCGATCATGTAGAAAAACGGATTGAGACGCGAGATCTCGCGCCACACGGGCGGCAGCGAGTGCGTCGAATAGAACACGCCGGACAGGAACGTCAGCGGCATGATCAGGAAGTTCTGGAACGCGGCGAGCTGGTCGAACTTCTCGGCCCAGATCCCGGCGATCAGGCCGAGCGTGCCGAGGATCGCCGAGCCGAGCAGCGCGAACGCAATGATGAACAGCGGCGCCGCGAAATGCATCGGGATAAACCAGATCGTCACGACGAACACGCCCGTGCCGACCGCGAGGCCGCGCACGACGGACGCGAGCACGTACGCGCCGAAGATGTCGCGGTACGACAGCGGCGGCAGCAGCACGAACACGAGATTGCCGGTGATCTTCGACTGGATCAGCGACGACGAGCTGTTCGCGAACGCGTTCTGCAACACGCTCATCATCACGAGGCCCGGTACGAGAAAACTCACGTACTCGACGCCCGGATAGACCTCGACGCGGCCCGACAGCGCGTGGCCGAAGATCGTCAGGTACAGCAGCGCCGTCACGATCGGCGCGAGCACCGTCTGGAACGACACCTTCCAGAAACGCAGCAGTTCCTTGTAGAACAGCGTTTGAAAACCGCTACCCGACACTCGCCCGATAGCGCCCGGCTCAGGAGTTTGGAGGGAACGGGGGGGCTTCGCCCCCCCGAGCGAACGCAGTTCGCGTGGGGGTTGTTGATTCATGCCAGTCCCTCGATCACCTCGGCCCCGTTCATCACCTGGACGAACACGTCCTCGAGGTCGGCCTTGCGGACCTCGATCTCGTCGAATGTGCAGCCCGCCGCGCGGCATTGCGCAAGGATCCGCTCGACATCGTCGTAGCTCGTCAGGCGCAGCAGGTGCTCGCCCGGCGCGCGCGCGGCCGGATCGGTCTCCAGCCCGCGCAGCTCGGCGGGCAGCGCGCCCGTTGCCAGCCGCAGGTACAGCTGCAGCCCCGCGAAGCGGCGCAGCAGCGCGTCGGTGCGGTCGAGCGCGACGACTTCGCCACGGCGCAGCATCGCGATGCGGTCGCACAGCGACTCGGCTTCCTCGAGGTAGTGGGTGGTCAGCACGATCGTGTGACCTTCGCGGTTCAGGCGCGAGATGAATTTCCACAGCGTCTGGCGCAATTCGACGTCGACGCCGGCGGTCGGCTCGTCGAGCACGATCACGGGCGGCCGGTGCACGAGCGCCTGCGCGACCAGCACGCGGCGCTTCATCCCGCCGGACAGCGCGCGCATGTTCGCGTCGGCTTTCTCGGTGAGGTCGAGATTGGCCATCACTTCGTCGATCCAGTCGTCGTTGCGGCGCAGCCCGAAATAGCCGGACTGGATCCGCAGCGTCTCGCGGACGGTGAAGAACGGGTCGAACACGAGTTCCTGCGGCACGACACCGAGCGCGCGGCGCGCGCCACGGAAGTCCTTGACGACGTCGTGACCGCGCACCGAGATACTGCCTTCGTCGGCCCGGGCGAGCCCGGCGAGGATACTGATGAGCGTGGTCTTGCCTGCGCCGTTGGGGCCGAGCAGACCGAAAAACTCGCCTTCCTCGACCGACAGGCTGACGCCCTTGAGCGCCTGAAGCGATTTGTAGCGCTTCTTGACGTGACGGATTTCTATGGCTGACATGACTGTGCGCGGCGCAAGGGCCGCGACGCCTATTCTGTGCTTGCTGCGAATGAAAATGGGGGCCGGACGCCGATTGGCTGCCCCGCAAAACGCTTGATTATAGGGCAAACCGGCTGGTGGAGCCGGTGCCGGAGGCACGCGGCCTGAAGCGTGCGCGCGCCGGCTGGCGCGGCAGGCTCCGGTCGGACAGGGTCAATGTCGCCCGGTGCCTTCGATGAGCGCGTCGACGCCGTAGGCGCGCGCGAGGCTGGCGAGCTTCGGGGGGAGATTGAGGATGTCGAGGGTCGCGCCGCGCGCCTTGGCGGCACGTTGCCATGCGAGCAGCACGGCGAGCGCGGACGAGTCGAACTGCGTCAGCGCCGCGCAATCGACGGCGGTCGCGCCCGCGCCGATGCGCGCAAGACCGTCCGCGAGCGCGGACTTCGCGCTCGCGACGGTCAGCGAGGAGCCGGCTTCGAAGCCGCTCACGACGCTTGCTTGCCGGCGGCAAGTTGCTGGTTGCGCTGCGTGAGGAACTGGATCAGCCCTTCCACGCCGCTTTGCTGGATCTTCTCGTTGAACTGCTGCTGGTACGTCTGGATCAGCCATGCGCCGAGCACGTTCAGGTCATACACCTTCCAGCCGTTCGACGTCTTGTACAGGCGGTAGTCGATCTGGACCGGCTGGCCGTTGTTCATCGCGACCGTCTTGACCACGACGTCGGTATCGGCCGGATCGGCGCGGAACGGCGGGTACTGGATCTGCTGGTCCGGCTTCAGTTGCGCCAGCGCGCCCGAATACGTGCGGATCAGCAGCAGCTTGAACTGCTCCTGAACCTGCTGCTGCTGTTCGGCCGTCGCCGCGCGCCAGTTGCGGCCCATCGCGAGCTGCGTGGTGCGGCGGAAATCGGTGTACGGCAGGATGTCCTTGTTGACGATCGTGATGATGCGGTTGGTGTCGCCCTGCTTGATCGTCTGCTGCTTGACTTCGTCGAGCACCTGCTGCGTCGCCGTCTTGATCAGCGCCTGCGGGTTCGACTGGTCGACTTGCGCGTGGGCTGCGCTGCCGAACGAGAACAGCGCCGCGAAAACGGGGATCAGGAACAGTTTTTTCATCATAGTGACCTGCATGAATATGTCGATGCGAAGGTTGGAGCAGGTAGCTTACGCGCAAGTTCGCGCACGCTACCGACTGAATCGTTTCTGGCTGTAACGAATGTAAATCCGTCAGTGCAGACGAATGCTCGGGAAGCGGAACCCGCCCGGCGACGGCGGCGCCACCTGCATCGGCGGCACGTTCGTTTCGCTGGCCGGGTTCGGCGATTCGGCCGTGCCCGAGGCCGGTGTGGCCACCGTCGCGCCCGATGCGCCTGCCGGCGCCGTCGCGCCGCCCACCGCTGCCGCGCCCGCCGTACCGGCCGCGCCGGCTGCCGCCGGTGCCGCGCCGTCTTCCGGCAAGTCGTACTTCGGCAGCGCGTCGTTGCTCGACGTCGCGGCCGCCTCGCCGCGCGCGTTGCTGATCAGCATCTGGCGACGCTGCAGGTACGCGTTACGCACGAACGAATACTTGTCGAGTGCCGCGGCATCCAGCACGTCGCCCGCGCCGAGCAGGTTCGCGCGCGTGTTGACGAGGTTCACGCCGAACAGGCCCCAGCTCAGGCCATCCGGCTTCACGTAGGTGAGCGGGTTGCCGACGTAGTCGACGCCCAGGCCGGCCGTGTCGCGCAGTGTGCTCGGGCCGAGCAGCGGCAGCACCAGATACGGGCCCGACGGCATGCCGTAGCGGCCCATCGTGATGCCGAAGTCGGCCGTGTGCTTCGGCAGCTTCGCGATCGTCGCGACGTCGAACAGGCCGCCGACGCCGAACACCGTGTTGATCACGACGCGCATGATGTCGCCGACGCCGTCCGCGATCCGCAGCTGCACGATGTTGTTCGCCGCGATGTAGACGTCGCCGATGTTCGAGAAGAAGTTCGTCACGCTGTCGCGCACCGGCTGCGGCACCACGTACTGGTAGCCCTTCGCGACCGGCTTCAGCGCATACGTGTCGACCGTGTCGTTGAACTTGTACATCGTCCGGTTGAAGCCTTCGAGCGGATCGCCCTTGGTCGGCGTCTGCACGGTCGCGCAGCCGCTCAACGCGGCGACTGCCGCTACCGCCAGCGCGGCGTGCCTGATGCGGATCGTCTGCATGGTCATTACCCTCTTCTATTCTCTCGTGTGGTTATTGGGCCGCGGAACCGGACACCGCCGACGCCGGCACCGCCACCGGTGCAGGCGCGGCCGGCGCGCCGGCTGCCGGCTTCGCACCGCCCGCATCGGCGGCCTTGCTGTAAAGGAACTGGCCGATCAGGTTCTCGAGCACGATCGCCGATTGCGTCATCGTGATCGTATCGCCCGACTTCAGCATTTCGGTGTCGCCGCCCGGATCGAGGCCGATATATTGCTCGCCGAGCAGGCCCGACGTCAGGATCTTCGCCGACGAATCCTTCGGGAACTGATACTGGCCGTCGACATCGATCGTGACAAGCGCCTGGTACGTGTTCGTGTCGAAACCGATCGCCTTCACGCGGCCGACCACGACGCCCGCGCTCTTCACGGCCGCGCGCGGCTTCAGCCCGCCGATATTGTCGAATTTCATCTTCACCGAGTAGGTCGGCTGAAACGAAAACGAGCTCATGTTGCCGACCTTCAGCGCCAGGAACAGCACCGCAAGGAAGCCCACCACCACGAACAGGCCGACCCAGAAGTCGAGAGCAGTCTTTTTCATCGTCATCCCAAAATTTGGCTTGGCTGAGGCTTAGCTGAACATCAGCGCGGTCAGCAGGAAATCGAGGCCGAGTACGGCGAGCGACGCGAACACGACCGTCTTGGTCGTCGCGCGCGACACGCCCTCGGGCGTGGGCTTCGCTTCATACCCCTGAAACAGTGCAATGAAGGTCACGGCGAACCCGAACACGATGCTCTTGATCACGCCGTTGCCGACGTCGGCCCAGACCTGGACCCCGCCCTGCATCTGCGACCAGAACGCACCCGGATCGACGCCGATCAGCACGACACCGACGAAGTACCCGCCGAGCACGCCGACCGCGTTGAAGATCGCGGCCAGGAGCGGCATCGCGATGATGCCCGCCCACAGGCGCGGCGCGATCACGTTCTTGATCGGGTCCACCGCCATCATCTCGAGCGCGGTGAGCTGCTCGCCGGCTTTCATCAGACCGATCTCGGCCGTGAGCGACGTGCCCGCGCGGCCCGCGAACAGCAGCGCGGTGACGACCGGCCCGAGCTCGCGCACGAGCGACAGCGCGACCAGCAGGCCGAGCGCCTGCTCTGAACCGTAGCGGTTCAGCGTGTAGTACCCCTGCAGGCCGAGCACGAAGCCGACGAACAGCCCCGACACGGCGATGATCACGAACGAATAGTTGCCGAGGAAATGGATCTGCTTCGTGACCAGCCGAGGCCGGCGCAGCAGCGGGAAGAATTCCAGCACGAGGCGCACGAACAGCCGCGTGCCGTAGCCCGCGCGCTCGAGGCCGCCGATGACGTAACGTCCGATCGCGCTGATCATGCGCGCCCTCCGCCGAGCCCGAAATCCGCCGCCAGCGGCGGGCTCGTGTAATGAAATTTGAACGGGCCGTCCGGCGCGCCGTCGATGAACTGCCGCACGCTCGGATCGGTCGACGCGCGCAGCTCGTCGGGCGTCCCCTGCGCGAGCACGCCGCCGTTGGCCAGGAAATACACGTAGTCGGCGATCGCGAACGATTCGGGCACGTCGTGCGTGACGAGGATCGACGTGGCGCCCAGCGCCTCGTTCAGCGTGCGGATCAGGTTCGCGGTGATGCCGAGCGAGATCGGATCGAGGCCGGCGAACGGCTCGTCGTACATGATGAGCTGCGGATCGAGCGCGATCGCGCGTGCCAGCGCGATGCGGCGCGCCATCCCGCCCGACACCTCGGACGGCATCAGGTCGCGCGCGCCGCGCAGCCCGACCGCGTTGAGCTTCATCAGCACGAGGTCGCGGATCAGGTCTTCGGGCAGGTCGGTATGCTCGCGCAGCGCGAACGCGACGTTCTCGAACACCGACATGTCGGTGAACAACGCGCCGAACTGGAACAGCATGCCCATCTTGCGGCGCAGCGCATACAGGCCGTCGCGCGTTTGCGCGCCGACATCGGCGCCGTCGAACAGCACCTGGCCTCGGCGCGCGCGCACGAGGCCGCCGATCAGGCGCAGCACGGTCGTCTTGCCGCAACCCGACCCGCCCATGACCGCGACGACCTGCCCACGCCCGAAGCGCAGGTTCAGGTTGGACAGGACGAGGCGGTCGCCGTAGCCAAAGTCGACGTCGCGAAGTTCCAGCAGGGTCTCGGTAGGAGTGGGGCTCACGGAGCTGACAGTCCTTTTACGCAGAACGCCGAATTATAGGGCCTGCATTGGAATGATGTCGTGACGCCGTTCCGGGCCCTGCGGTCAATGATTGTCAAATTGTCCGGGAAAACATTGCTGCAACGCAACAACGGCAGCCCGATAGTCGGCCGCGCCCGTCACCGCACTGACCACCGCGACACTGCCGACACCCGTCGCCAGCACGGCCGGCAGCGCGTCGAGCCCCACCCCGCCGATCGCGACGAGCGGCGCCCGCGCCCCCGCGAAGCGCGCATAGCGGGCAATCCGCGCCAGGCCCTGCGGCGGCGCGGCGACGGCCTTGGTCGCGGTCGCATACACGGGGCCGAGCGCGAGGTAGCTCGGGCGCTCGTGCAATGCCCGCAACATTTCGTAATAACCGTGGCTCGAAAGTCCGAGCCGCAGGCCCGCGCGCGCAATCGCGGCCAGATCGGCCGTTTCGAGGTCTTCCTGGCCCAGATGAACGCCGTACGCCCCCTCTTCCACGGCGATCTGCCAGTGATCGTTGATGAACACGCGCGCATCGGGATGGCGGCGCCCGGCCGCGACCGCGCGTGCGATTTCCCGCCGCAACGTGTCCGGCGTCGCGCCTTTCACGCGCAGTTGCACGGTCCGCACACCGCAATCGAGCACGCGCTCGACCCATTCGGCGTCCGGCACGACCGGATAGAGGCCGAGCTGCGCGGGGCACGGCGCGAACGCGGGTTCCGGCGCGGCCGGCAGCCCGGCGACACGCGGGAACCGCGCGGCGTCGACCGGCCACGCATCGGCGGCGCGCGTTTCGTCGCCGTCGCGCCAGGCCAGCGCCAGCACCAGCGCGTCGACCGGCGCAAAGCCGCAGTCGAGGAACGCGGCGAGCGCGGCAATCCAGTCGTCCGCGAGCGGATGCGCGGCGTCGAGCGCGTAGCGCGCGCCCGCCGTGTGCAGCACCGCGCCCTGCTCGTCGAATTCGATCGCGACCGCGCCCGGCGCCGCGGGCCGCGACGCGGCCGACGCGCGTGCCTGCGCGGCGCGGTCGCCGGCCGATACGATCAGCACGTCGCCGTCGGCCGGCGCGTCGGGCACCGCGACGCAAAGCCGCCACGGCGCGGCGGCGTCCGGCCAGTCGCCCAGCCGGGCGCGAATCCGTTCGGCCGCTTCGGCCAGTTCGTCGGCCGGCGGCCAGAATGCATCGGCGAAACGCACGCTCATGCGCCGCCCCCGTCCTGGTGCCAGAACGGCATCCCGACGACCGGCGTGCTGGCGTGCGCGGTCTCGCGCGCGTCCATCGGCCCGGCGAGATACGCGGCACGGCCGGCCTCGACGCCCTGCGCGAACGCACGCGCCATGATCTCCGGGTGCGTGGCCTGCGACACGGCCGTGTTCAGCAACACGCCGTCGAAGCCCCATTCCATCACCTGGCACGCGTGCGACGGCACGCCGAGCCCGGCGTCGACGATCAGCGGCACGTCCGGCAGGCGCTCGCGCAGCACGCGCAGCCCGTACGGGTTCACGACGCCCTTGCCGGTGCCGATCGGCGCGCCCCACGGCATCAGCGCCTCGCAGCCGGCGTCGAGCAGGCGCCGGCCGATCACGAGATCCTCGGTGCAGTACGGCAGTACCTTGAAACCGTCCTTGACCAGTTGCGCGGCCGCCTCGATCAGGCCGACCGGGTCGGGCTGCAGCGTGTAGTCGTCGCCGATCAGCTCGAGCTTGATCCAGTCGGTGCCGAAGACCTCGCGCGCCATGTGCGCGGTCGTCACGGCTTCCGCGACGGTCTGGCAGCCGGCCGTGTTCGGCAAGAGCGGCACCGCGTGACGCTTGAGCAGGTCGAAGAAGCCGGCTTCGGCCGTGCCGCCCGTCATCTGGCGGCGCAGCGCGACCGTCACCATCCCGGGGCGCGACGCGGCGATCGAATCGGACAGCGACTGCAGCGACGGATAGCGCGACGTGCCGATCAGCACGCGGCTTGCGAAGGTTTCGCCGTACAGCGTCAGCGCGTCGGCGGAGGTGAGGGACGTCATGTCGTTTTCCTGAAAGAGCGGGGACGAACCGGCGGCGCTCAGCCGCCCGCGACCGGGTGCACGACGTCGAGCTTGTCGCCCGCCGCGAGTGCGCGCGCCGCATGCTGCGTGCGCGCGACGAAGTTGCCGTTCAGCGCGACCGCGTACGGCGGACGCGCGCCGTACGCGGCGAGCGCGTCGGCCACCGTTGCGCCGTCGGGCAACGTCAGGTTCTGTTGGTTGATCTGGATGTCCATGAGGCTTCGTCGAATTCGGTCGGCGGTGCGCGTCAGGCCGGCTGGCGCGCGTCGTTGCGGTGATGAAGGAGCGTCGGCCAGCGCTCGGCGTCGCGCCACGCGGCGAACGCGTCGGGATCGCCGAACGCGCCGCCGAGCGCGGCTTCGGCAAGCGCGACGGCCGCGTGCGCGACTTCCGGCGCGATCATGAAGCCGTGCCGGTACAGGCCGTTGACGGCGAGCGTCGACGCACCATCCCAGATCACCGCCGGGCGATGATCGGGCAGCGTCGGCCGGCACTGCGCATTGAGTTCGAGGATGCGCGCCTCGCCAAACGCCGGATGCACGGAGAACGCCGCGCTCAGCAGTTCTAGCGCGGAGCGCACGCTGACGGGCGACATGTCCTCGCCCTCCACCTCGGTCGCGCCGATCACGTAGAGATCGTCCTGCTTCGGTGCGATGTAGAGCGGGTAGCGCGGATGCAGCAGCCGCACGGGCCGGGTGAGCCCGATGCCGGGGGCGTGCACGCGCGCGACTTCGCCGCGGATGCCGCGCAACGCGGGCAGCGCGGGTTTCGCGCCGAGGCCGCGGCAATCGATCGTGAAATGCGCGGCGGGCAGGTTCGCATCGTCGATCGTGACGTGCCAGTGCAGGTCGACGCCGCGCTCGGCGAGGCCGGCCGCGAGGGCGCGCAACGCCTGGCGATTGTCGAGCTGGCCTTCGTTCGGCAGCAGCAGGCCGCGCGCGAAACGGCCCGCGAGCACCGGCTCGGCCGCGTCGACCTGCGCGCCGGCGAGGGTCACGAAACCGCTGTCGAACAGGCCGGCCGGCGCGTTCGCGCGCACGCGCCGCTCGAACAGCGGCGCCTCCGCGCGGTCCGCGTGATGCCAGACGACGAGCGTGCCGTGATGCTGGAAGAAAACGGGTTCGGGCAGTTCCGCGAGCCACTGCGGCCAGCGCGCGAGCGACGCGGCGCCGAGCTCGGTGATCAGCAGCTCCGCGCTCGCCGCTTCCGCGAGCGGTGCGAGCATGGCGGCAGCGATCCACGCGGCCGACTGCTCGCCGTCCGGGCCGCCGCGCTCGTAAAGCGCGACGCGATGGCCGTCGCCTGCGAGCCGCCATGCGATCAGGCGGCCGACAAGGCCGCCGCCGAGCACCGCGAAATCGGGGCGGGTGTCCCGGACGTTCATCGCGCCCCCTCCGCACGGGCGCGCTCGACGAACGTCGACGCGCACGCGCCGCCGCATGCGAATGCACGCGACATCGGGCCGGGAACCATGCAAAAGACTGAAGATTGTGCGGTCATCATTCCTTCCGTAACGCGCAATGCGCGTACCCAAAAGGACGAAACCGGCAGCAAAGGCCGGCCGGGCGGGACTCGGGCGCTGACCATGTGGGATGGCAGCCAGCGCGACCCGGCGGGATCAGAAACTTCCCTCGCCGGTATTACCCGGATCGGGTGCGAAGGGTCTTTCTCAGCCTCATTGCGCTGCCCGGAACATCCGCCGGCCGCGCTACAAAGCACCCCTGTTTCGTCGTCGGCCATTAGACCATAAAAGCGGAAAGCGCCGCAAACTGTCCCCCTTGCGGCAAATTCGCCGTCGTGCCGCGCCGCTCTGGCACAATGCCCGCAGGCCGGCCGCGCGAGCGGCCGGTTGCCGCGTCACCGCCGGCCTTAAGTGCCGTTTAAGACACGCGGGCGACCATCCGGACGCCCGCCGTCAGTCGGCGCCGCGTCCCGGCATGCCGTATCGCGGCGCGCGCCCGGCTTCGCCCGGCCCGCGCGCCGGCTACTCATCAGGAAGCACATGACCCAATCGATCGATCCCGTCCGCTCCGCCTCCGACGCGCCGCAGGACGAGCGCCCGGTATCCGCATGGAGCCTCATCAAGCCCTACTGGGTATCGTCCGAATGGAAAATCGCATGGGGCCTGCTGGTCGCGATCATCGCGATCAACCTCTGCGTGGTCTGGATCAACGTCCGGCTCAACAAGTGGAACGCGGAGTTCTACAACGCGCTGCAGTCGAAGGACGTCCACGACTTCCCGAACCTGCTGATGCAGTTCTCCGCGCTCGCGTTCGCCTTCATCATCCTCGCCGTGTACGGCCGCTACCTGCGGCAGATGCTCGGCTTCCGCTGGCGCCAGTGGCTCACCGACCGCTTTCTCGGCCAGTGGCTCGGCGATCGCGCGTTCTACCGGATCGAACGTGACCGTCTCGCCGACAACCCCGACCAGCGGATCACCGACGACCTTCAGTCGTTCTCGACGACCACGCTCGCGCTGTCGCTCGACCTGCTGTCGACGGTCGTCACGCTCGTGTCGTTCATCACGATCCTGTGGTCGCTCGCCGGCGCGCTGACGTTCTCGCTCGGCGCGACGCCGATCACGATCCCCGGCTACATGGTGTGGGCGGCGGCGCTGTACGCGGTGGTCGGCTCGCTGATCATCCAGAAGGTCGGCCACCCGCTCGTGTCGATCAACTACCAGCAGCAGCGCGTCGAGGCCGACTTCCGCTTCGGGCTGATCCGCGTGCGCGAGAACGCCGAGCAGATCGCGTTCTACGACGGCGAGAAGACCGAGACCGGCAACGCGCAAAACCTCTTCATGCGCATCCGCGACAACTGGTGGCGCGTGATGAAGTACACGAAGCGGCTCACGTTCGTGCTGAGCTTCTACGGGCAGATCGCGATCATCTTCCCGCTCGTCGTCGCCGCGCCGCGCTATTTCGCGGGCGCGTTCTCGTTCGGCGTGCTGATGCAGATCTCGTCCGCGTTCGGCACCGTCAGCGATTCGTTCTCGTGGTTCATCAACAGTTACTCGACCCTCGTCGAATGGCGCGCCACCGTCAACCGTCTGCGCGAATTCAAGCGCGTGATGGGCACGTCGCACCTGAAGGAAAGTCTGTCGCCCGCGACCGAGCACGGCGGCATCAACCTGCATTACGTCGACGGCGCGAAGCTGTCGACGTCGTCGCTCAAGCTCGCGCTGCCGAACGGCAACGCGCTCGCGAACATCGGCAGCGTCACGATCGAGCCCGGCTCGCGCTGGCTCGTGATCGGTAAGTCGGGTTCCGGCAAGAGCACGTTCATGCGCGCGCTCGCGGGGCTCTGGCCGTTCGGCGACGGCGCGATCGACGCGCCGGTCGGCGCGCGGATGATGTTCGTGCCGCAAACGAGCTATCTGCCGATCGGCACGCTGAAGGCCGCGCTCACCTATCCGGCGACCGCCGACGCGTTCAGCGACGAAGCCTGCCGCGACGCGCTGCGCGCATGCCGCCTCGAGGATTATGCCGAGCGCCTCGACGAGACCGCGCACTGGACCCGCGTGCTGTCGCCGGGCGAACAGCAGCGCCTTGCCGGCGCGCGCGTGCTGCTGCACAAGCCCGACTTCCTGTTCCTCGACGAAGCGACGAGCGCGCTCGACGCCGACAACGAGGCGCGCCTGTACCACCTGTTCGCCGAACGGCTGCCGAAGGCCGCGATCGTCAGCATCGCGCACCGCGAGTCGCTGGCCGCGTTCCACGCCGGCACGATCAACGTCGAGCGCGTGAACGACAGCGACAAGGTCGCGGCGTGAAGCCACGCGCCGCGCACGTCGCCCGGATCGCGCTGATCACCGGCGCCGGTTCGGGGATCGGCGCGGCGCTCGCGCGGCGGCTCGCGGCGCCCGGCATCGCGCTGGCGCTGCACGCACGCGGCGCGGACGAAGCGGCACGCGCGCGGCTCGCCGAAGTCGCCCGCGCGTGCACGGCGGCCGGCGCGGAGTGCGTCACGCTCACCGGCGATCTCGGCGAGCCAGGCGTGGCCGCCTCGCTCGTCGATGCCGCCGCCACGCGCTTCGGCGGGCTCGATCATCTCGTCGCCAACGCCGGCTTCGCCGCGCGGCAATCCTTTTCCGGTCTTTCCACGGACGCGCTCGCGTCCGCCTTCGCGGCGATGCCCGGCGCGTTCTCCGCGCTCGCGGGCCGCGCGCGGCCGCTGCTCGAGGCGTCGGCCGCGCCGCGGATCGTCGCGGTCAGTTCGTTCGTCGCGCACCGCTACCGCGCCGACGCGCCGTTCGCGGCCACCGCTGCCGCGAAGGCCGCGCTCGAATCGCTCGTGCGCACCGCCGCCGCCGAATTCGCCGCGCGCGGCATCACCGTCAACGCGGTCGCGCCGGGCTTCACGCGCAAGGACCACGGGCCGAGCGCCGGCAACGCCGACGCGTGGGCGCAGGCCGAACAGGCGACACCGCTCGGCCGGATCGCCGAACCCGACGACGTCGCCGCGCTGATCGCGTTCCTGCTGTCGGATGCGGCGCGGCAGATCACCGGGCAGATCGTCCACATCGACGGCGGCCTGACGCTCTGAATCGAGCGGCCGTACGTCGTGCGGATGCGCGGGACGTCGCTGCCACCGACGTTGGCGTGGCGCTCGCACGTTCCCGGAACACCCGCCGTTCCACGCCGCCGCCCTCGCCGCCCGCCGCGCCATCGCGCTCTCGCTCCCGTCTTTTTGGCGCCCCGCTCCCCGCCCGTAAAATAACCGCCACGCGGCAGCGCGAGACAGGACGAGACAACAGGGGGGACGGCAAGCATGCAGGCATTCCAGTGGTTCGACGAGCTGTCGACACGCGAACGCAGGACGCTGTATGCCGGATTCGGCGGCTACGCGGTCGATGCGTTCGACTTCATGATCTATTCGTTCCTGATTCCGACGCTCATCGCAGCCTGGGGCATGACGAAGAGCGAGGCCGGGATGATCGCGACGAGCTCGCTGATCTCGTCGGCGCTCGGCGGCTGGGTCGCCGGCATCCTCGCCGACCGCTACGGCCGCGTGCGCGTGCTGCAGTGGACGATCGCGACGTTCGCGCTGTTCACGTGCCTGTCCGGCTTCACCCATTCGTTCTGGCAACTGCTCGCGACACGCACGCTGCAGGGCTTCGGCTTCGGCGGCGAATGGTCGGTCGTGACGATCATGATGGCCGAGACGATCCGCTCGCCCGAACACCGCGCGAAGGCCGTCGGCACCGTGCAGAGCAGCTGGTCGTTCGGCTGGGGCGCGGCCGCGATCCTCTACTGGGCGTTCTTCGCGCTGCTGCCCGAGCAGGTCGCATGGCGCGCATGCTTCTGGATCGGCATCGCGCCCGCGCTGTGGATCCTGTACATCCGCCGCAACGTCAGCGATCCGGACATCTACACGGCCACCCGCCGCGCGCGCGACGAAGGCCGCGTGTCGGGCCACTTCCTCGAGATCTTCTCGCCGCCGCACCTGCGCGCGACGCTGTTCGGCAGCGCGCTGTGCACCGGGATGCTGGGCGGCTACTACGCGATCACGACGTGGCTGCCCACCTACCTGAAAACCGTCCGCCACCTGTCGGTGTTCAATACGAGCGGCTATCTCGTCGTGCTGATCGTCGGCTCGTTCGTGGGCTACGTGGTCGGCGCGATCCTGTCCGACCGCCTCGGCCGCCGCGCGTCGTTCATCCTGTTCGCGATCGGCTCGTTCTCGCTCGGCATGGCGTACACGATGCTGCCGATCACCGACACCGCAATGCTGCTGCTCGGCTTCCCGCTCGGGATCGTCGTGCAAGGGATCTTCGCGGGCGTCGGCGCGTACCTGTCGGAGCTGTATCCCGGTGCGATCCGCGGCTCGGGCCAGGGTTTCTGCTACAACCTCGGGCGCGGGCTCGGCTCGTTCTTCCCGATCCTCGTCGGCTCGCTGTCGCAGTCGATGTCGCTCGTGAAGGCGATCGGCCTCGTCGCGGGCGGCGGCTACCTGCTCGTGGTCGTCGCCGCGCTCGTCCTGCCGGAAACGCGCGGCAAGTCGCTCGTCGACGATCCGGCCGTCGCGTCCTGAGCAACCGCCACGTTCCGGAACCCGCATGCATGTGATCGTTCTCGGCGCCGGCGTGATCGGCGTCACCACTGCCTGGCACCTGCGCGAAGCCGGTTGCGAGGTCACCGTGATCGAACGCGAGGCCGATGTCGCGCAGGCGACGAGCCTCGGCAACGCGGGCGTGATCGCGCCCGGCTACGTGACGCCGTGGGCCGCCCCCGGGATGCCCGGCAAGATCCTCAAGTACCTGTTCGAGCCCGCGTCGCCGCTGATCTTCCGGCCGACGCTCGAAGCCGCGCAGTGGCGCTGGATCGCGCGCTGGCTGCGCGAATGCGAATTCGAGCGGTTTCGTGTGAACAAGCAGCGGATGCAGCGCATCGCCTATTACAGCCGCGCATGCCTGCACGCGTTTCGCGACCGGCATCCGTTCGACTACGGCGCGAGCCGGGGCTACCTCCAGCTGCTGCGCGGCGCGTTCGACGTGCAGATGGTGCAGCCCGCGCTGAAGGTGCTGCGCGACGCCGGCATCGCGTTTCGCGAGCTCGATGCGGCCGGCTGCACGG
This sequence comes from Burkholderia sp. LS-044, assembly GCF_004803625.1. NCBI lineage: Bacteria > Pseudomonadati > Pseudomonadota > Betaproteobacteria > Burkholderiales > Burkholderiaceae > Burkholderia > Burkholderia sp. LS-044. The sequence goes on along the minus strand of NZ_SSWO01000022.1, from coordinate 75,872 downwards.
CGATCGAGCCGGGACTGCGCTGGGCGCGGCAGGCGCCCGTCGGCGGCATCTACCTGCCCGACGACGAAGCGGGCGACTGCGCGCGCTTTACGCGTGAACTGCGGGCGCTGTGCGAAGCAAACGGCGTGACGTTCCGCTTTCACACGGACGTGCAGACGCTCGACGTTGAAGCGGGCCGGGTGCGCGGCGTGCGGATCGTCGGTAACGGCAACGAGGATGGCGATACGCCGGATCGCGCACGAGCGCATCCGCTCGCATCGAACGCCGGCGGCAAGCAACGCGACGCGCGGCTCGCCGCCGACGCGATCGTCGTCGCGCTCGGCGTCGACAGCGCCGCACTGCTGCGGCCGCACGGCATCGACGTGCCGCTCTATCCGGTGAAGGGTTACTCGGCGACGCTCTCCGTCGTCGACGACGAAAAAGCGCCGCACGCCGCGCTGATGGACGAATCGCTGAAGACGGCGATCACGCGCTTCGGCCCGACGCTGCGCGTCGCGGGTACCGCGGAACTCGGCAACCGGCACGCAGCGCTGCGCCGGCAGGCGCTCGATACGCTGATGAAGGTGCTCGACGACTGGTTCCCGCACGCGGCCGATCGCGCATCGGCGCGCTTCTGGGTCGGCCGCCGGCCGATGACGCCCGACGGGCCGCCGCTGCTCGGCGCGAGCGGGATCGACGGGCTCTGGCTCAACGTCGGCCACGGCTCGACGGGCTGGGCGATGTCGATGGGGTCGGGGAAGGTGGTGGCGGATCTCGTCACGGGGCGGGAACCGGAGATCGACTTGTCGGGCCTGACGCTCGCGCGCTACGGCCGGTAGGGCCGGTGGCGCGGTGGCGCGGTGGCGCGGTGGCCCAGCTGGCCCGGCTGGCCCGGCTGGCCCGGCTGGCCCGGCTGGCCGGACGATATCGCCGACGCGATACACATCGCGTCCGGCAATCACACCGCGGCGCGCAAGCCGCTCACTGCGGCGCCGGACCGTCCGCCTCACCGTCCGCCCATGCGATCGGCGCGGACGCGACCGGCCGATGCGACACGCCCTCGTGCGACAGCCGGCTTTCGAACAACGTCAGCGCTTCGACACGCACCGCGACCGCCCGCCCGGGCGCACCGCCGTGCGCGGGCTGGCCGACCGCATCGCGCGGCAGCCGCGCGAGCGTCACGTGCGGCCGGAACGGCCGCCGGTCGGCCGGCACGCCGAATTCGCCCAGCAGCGCGACCAGCCCGGCATACAGCGCCAGGCAGGCAGGATCGGCCGCGAGCTCCGCGACGATCAGCCTCGCGCGCGGCAGGCTCGGCCACCACGCGATCCGCTCGACCGGCAGCAACGGCAGCGCATGGGCGGCCGCGAGCGCGGGCAGATGCGCGGCCAGCGCCTCGCATCGGTCCCGTTCGATCGCGCCGATGAACGCGAGCGTCATGTGCAGTTGCGCGGACTGCGTGCGCCGCGCCCCGCGGGTGACCGGCAACGCGTGCAGCGCGTCGCGCGAAGCCGCATCGGGCATCAGCGCGACGAACGCACGGAGCCGGTCGCCGTTCATGACTCGCTCACCGCGGCACGCGGGGCGCGTGCCGTTTGAGCCGAAGCGGGACGCTGCGGCAGCGGGCCGTGCTCGCCCCACACGTCGGCCGGCAGCACACGCGCGAGTTCGGGGATCGTGTTGCGCGTGAACACCGGATCGGCGATGCCCGCCGCGCGCTGGCGACGATAGTCGGCCCACGCGGCGTGCGCATGCTTGCCGAGCGCGAGGATCGCGATCAGGTTGATGATCGCCATCAACCCCATGCTCGTATCGGCCATCGCCCAGACGAGCGGCAGTTGCCCGACGCTGCCGAACATCACCATGCCGAGCACCGCGACACGGAACAACGGCAGCACGCCGCGCCGCTTCGTGATGAATTCGACGTTGCCCTCCGCATACGCGTAGTTGCCGATCACCGACGAAAACGCGAGGAAGAAGATCGCGACGGCCATGTAGATGCCGCCCCAGTCGCCGACGTGGCTCGAGATCGCGCGCTGCGTGAGCGCCGCGCCTTCCATTCCCGTGCCGACTTCGTACTGGCCCGACAGCAGGATCACGAACGCGGTCGCGCTACAGATCACGATCGTGTCGACGAACACGCCGAGCATCTGGATCAGCCCCTGCGTGACGGGGTGCCGCGTGCTCGCGGTCGCGGCCGCGTTCGGCGCGCTGCCCATCCCCGCTTCGTTCGAGAACAGCCCGCGCTTCACGCCGATCGCGATTGCCTGGCTGACCGCGTAGCCGGCCAGGCCGCCTGCCGCCTGCTCGAGACCGAATGCGCTCCTCACGATCAGCGCGATCACGTCCGGCACGAGCGCGATGTGCGTCGCGACCGCATAGACCGCGAGCGCGAGATAGCCGATCGCCATCAGCGGCACGATCACCTGCGCGACCGTCGCGATGCGGCGGATGCCGCCGAAGATGATCGGCGCGGACAGCAGCACGAGGCCGAGGCCGACCGTCTCGCGGCTCCAGCCGAACGACGTATGGAATGCGTCGGCGATCGCGTTCGCCTGCACCGCGTTGAACACGAAACCGAACGCGAGGATCAGCGACAGCGAGAACAGCACGCCGAAGCCGCGCGAGCGCAGGCCCGTCTGGATGTAGTACGCGGGGCCGCCGCGATAGCTGCCATCCGGGTGCGACACCTTGAAGATCTGCGCGAGCGTCGCCTCGACGAACGCGGACGACATCCCGACCAGCGCCGTCATCCACATCCAGAAGATCGCGCCCGGCCCGCCGACCGTCAGCGCCACCGCGACGCCCGCGATGTTGCCGGTGCCGACACGGCTCGCGAGCCCGGTCGCGAACGCCTGGAACGACGAGATGCTGCCCGGCTCGCCCTTGCTGCCGACCAGTTTCATGCTGAGGAACAGCGCCTTCAGCTGGATCATCCGGAACCGCAACGTGAACCACGCACCGGCGCCGAGCAGCAGCGCGATCAGCACGTAGTTCCACAACACGCCGTTGACGGCGTCGATCAGCCCATGCAGGAGTGCTTCCATCCGGTTTCCTTGTAAATAGGGTCAGTCATGAGCATCGACCGCGAACGCGGCCCGAGGGGCGACATGATATGACAGTTTCCAAGGAACATTACAAAACGAAAGGATTTGGGATGACGAGAAATCGCATCCGGATGTCATCAGGTTAGACGACGCTTCGCGAAAATGATGCGTGTCGGCACGGCAAGGCAGCCCGATCGGACGGCGCCGTCTCGCACGCGAAACCGGCGCGCCCCGGCTGGCGCCGGCCATAAAAAAACCGGGCGCCCTTTCGGACGCCCGGCTTTCGTCGAAACCCGCTCGCGATATTCAGCTCAGCGCGGCAGGTTCGAATGCCCCATCAGGTACGCATCGACCGAGCGCGCGCACTGGCGGCCTTCGCGAATCGCCCACACCACGAGCGACTGGCCGCGACGCATGTCGCCCGCGGCGAACACCTTGTCGACCGACGTGTAGTACGAGCGATCGCCTTCGGTCGCCGCACGCGCGTTGCCGCGCGCGTCCTTCGCGACGCCGAACGCTTCGAGCACCGGCGCCGCCGGCTGCGTGAAGCCCATCGCGAGCAGGACGAGATCGGCCTTCAGTTCGAACTCGGAGCCCGGCACTTCCTGCATCTTGCCGTCCTTCCACTCGACGCGCGCGGCGATCAGCTTCTCGACCTTGCCGTTCTTGCCTTCGAGACGCTTCGTCGCGACCGCCCAGTCGCGCTCGCAGCCTTCCTCGTGCGACGACGACGTGCGCAGCTTGATCGGCCAGTACGGCCACACGAGCGGCTTGTTCTCCTCTTCCGGCGGCTGCGGCAGCAGCTCGAACTGCGTGACCTGCTTCGCGCCGTGACGGTTCGACGTGCCGACGCAGTCCGAACCCGTATCGCCGCCGCCGATCACGATCACGTGCTTGCCCTTCGCGAGCAGCTGGTCGGCGAGCTTGTCGCCCGCGTTCACGCGGTTCTGCTGCGGCAGGAAGTCCATCGCGTAATGCACGCCGGCGAGCTCGCGGCCCGGCACCGGCAGGTCGCGCGGCGTTTCCGAACCGCCCGCGATCACGACCGCGTCGAATTCTTCCTTCAGCGTGTCCGGAGAAATGGTTTCCTTCGCGAGGCTGCCGATCGACTCGGGCAGCGGATCCTTGCCGATGAACACGCTGGTGCGGAACGTCACGCCTTCCGCTTCCATCTGGCGCATGCGGCGATCGATCAGCCACTTCTCGAGCTTGAAGTCGGGAATCCCGTAACGCAGCAGGCCGCCGACACGATCGTTCTTCTCGAACACCGTCACGTCGTGGCCCGCGCGCGCGAGCTGCTGCGCGGCGGCGAGGCCCGCGGGGCCCGAACCGACGACCGCAACCTTCTTGCCCGTCTTGTGCTCGGCCGGCAGCGGCTTCACCCAGCCTTCCGCCCAGGCCTTGTCGATGATCGCGTGCTCGATCGACTTGATGCCGACCGGATCGTTGTTGATCCCGAGCGTGCATGCCGCCTCGCACGGCGCCGGGCAGATGCGGCCCGTGAACTCCGGGAAGTTGTTGGTCGAGTGCAGGACTTCGATCGCCTGCTGCCAGTCCTGGCGGTAAACGAGATCGTTGAAATCCGGAATGATGTTGTTGACCGGGCAGCCGTTGTTGCAGAACGGGATGCCGCAATCCATGCAGCGTGCGCCCTGGACCTTCGCGTCCGCGTCGGTCAGTGCCGCGACGAATTCCTTGTAGTGCTTCACGCGCGTGAGCGGTGCTTCGTACGCCTCGTGGCGGCGTTCGAACTCCAGAAAACCGGTTGCCTTGCCCATAAGGTGCTCTTCTGTTCGGTGTATCGGGTGGGGGAGCCGCGCGCGGCCGTCAGGCGCGCGCGGCATTCGCTATGTCGTTCGTCGCTCAGGCGGCCAGTTCTTCCTTCGCCGCCTTCTTCGCACCGATCTCGCCCAGCGCGCGCTTGTATTCGTGCGGGAACACCTTCACGAACTGGCGGCGCGCCGCGTCCCAGTTTTCCAGCAGCGACTTCGCGCGCGGCGAACCCGTGAACTGGAAATGACGCTCGACGAGCCCCTTGAGCAGCGCTTCGTCCGTCGTGCCTGCGTGCCAGAGTGCGCGGTCGACCGTGCGCTCCTGCTCGGCCTGCTGCAGCACCGGCTCGAGCGCGACCATCGACTTGTTGCACTTCGCCGCGAACGTGCCTTCCGGATCGTAGATGTACGCGAGACCGCCCGACATGCCGGCCGCGAAGTTGCGCCCGGTCTCGCCGAGCACGACGACCGTACCGCCCGTCATGTATTCGCAGCCGTGGTCGCCCGTGCCTTCGACGACCGCCGTCGCGCCCGAGTTGCGCACGCAGAAGCGCTCGCCCGCGACGCCGCGGAAGAACGATTCGCCTTCGATCGCGCCGTACATCACCGTGTTGCCGCAGATGATGTTTTCCTCGGACTTGCCGCGGAAGTCGTTGGTCGGACGGATGATGATCCGGCCGCCCGACAGGCCCTTGCCGACGTAGTCGTTGCCGTCGCCGACGAGGTCGAGCGTCACGCCCTTCGCGAGGAACGCGCCGAAGCTCTGGCCGGCCGTGCCCTTCAGCTGGATATGCACCGCGTCGTCGGCCAGGCCTTCGTGGCCGTGCTTCTTCGCGATCACGCCCGACAGCATCGCGCCGACCGTGCGGTTCACATTGCGCACCGGCTGGATGAACGACACGTGCTCGCCGTTCTCGATCGCCGCCTTCGCCTTCTCGATCAGCACGTGGTCGAGTGCGCGCTCGAGGCCGTGATCCTGCACGTCGACGTGACGCGGTGCGACGTCCTCGCACTCTTCCGGCTGGTAGAACACGCGCGAGAAGTCGAGGCCCTTCGCCTTCCAGTGCTCGATGCCCTTGCGGGTGTCGAGCAGGTCGGCACGGCCGATCAGGTCGTCGAACTTCGCGACGCCGAGCTGCGCCATGATCTCGCGCACTTCCTCGGCGACGAAGAAGAAGTAGTTCACGACGTGCTCGGGCTGGCCCTTGAACTTCGCACGCAGCACCGGATCCTGCGTCGCGACGCCGACCGGGCACGTGTTCAGGTGGCACTTGCGCATCATGATGCAGCCTTCGACGACGAGCGGTGCCGTCGCGAAGCCGAATTCGTCCGCGCCGAGCAGCGCGCCGATCACGACGTCGCGGCCCGTCTTCATCTGGCCGTCGGCCTGCACGCGGATCCGGCCGCGCAGGCGGTTCAGCACCAGCGTCTGCTGCGTTTCGGCCAGGCCGAGTTCCCACGGCGTGCCCGCGTGCTTGACCGACGACAGCGGCGACGCACCCGTGCCGCCGTCATGGCCGGCGATCACGACGTGATCGGCCTTCGCCTTCGCGACACCGGCCGCGACCGTGCCCACGCCCACTTCCGACACGAGCTTCACCGAGATGCTCGAGCTCGGGTTCACGTTCTTCAGGTCGTGGATCAGCTGCGCCAGATCCTCGATCGAGTAGATGTCGTGGTGCGGCGGCGGCGAGATCAGGCCGACACCCGGCACCGAGTAACGCAGCTTGCCGATGTACTCGGACACCTTGTGGCCCGGCAGCTGGCCGCCTTCGCCCGGCTTCGCGCCCTGCGCCATCTTGATCTGGATCTGGTCGGCCGATGCCAGGTACTCGGCGGTGACGCCGAAGCGGCCCGACGCGACCTGCTTGATCTTCGAGCGCAGCGAATCGCCGTCCTTCAGCGGAATGTCGCTGACGATCTCGTCGCCGATCACCGACTTCAGCGTCTCGCCCGACTTGATCGGAATGCCGCGCAGCTCGTTGCGGTAACGCTTCTCGTCCTCGCCGCCTTCGCCGGTGTTCGACTTGCCGCCGATCCGGTTCATCGCGATCGCGAGCGTCGCGTGCGCTTCGGTGCTGATCGAACCGAGCGACATCGCGCCCGTCGCAAAGCGCTTGACGATGTCCTTCGCCGGCTCGACGTCGTCGATCGGAATCGCCTTGGTCGGCTCGACCTTGAACTCGAACAGGCCGCGGAACGTCATGTGACGCTTGGTCTGGTCGTTGATCAGGTGCGCGTATTCCTTGTACGTCTGGTACGAGTTGCTGCGCGTCGCGTGCTGGAGCTTCGCGATCGAATCCGGCGTCCACATGTGGTCTTCGCCGCGCACGCGGTACGCGTACTCGCCGCCCGCGTCGAGCATGTCGCGCAGGACCGGGTTGTCGCCGAATGCGTCGCGGTGCAGGCGGATCGCTTCTTCCGCGACTTCGAACAGGCCGATGCCGCCGACCTTCGACGCCGTGCCCTTGAAGTACTTCTCGACGAGGTCGCTCGACAGGCCGAGCGCTTCGAAGATCTGCGCGCCCGTGTACGACATGTACGTCGAGATGCCCATCTTCGACATCACCTTCTGCAGGCCCTTGCCGACCGCCTTCGTGAAGTTGTAGACGGCCTTCTCCGGCGACAGGTCGCCCGGCAGGCCTTCGGCCATCTTCGCGAGCGTTTCCATCGCGAGGTACGGGTGCACGGCTTCCGCGCCGTAGCCCGCGAGCAGCGCGAAGTGGTGCGTCTCACGTGCGGAGCCCGTCTCGACGACGAGGCCCGTGCTCGTGCGCAGCCCTTGCTGGACGAGGTGCGTGTGGATCGCCGACGTGGCGAGCAGCGCCGGGATCGCGACATGCTCGGCGTCCGTCTTGCGGTCGGACACGATCAGCATGTTGTAGCCCGACTTCACCGCGTCGACGGCTTCCGCGCACAGCGACGCGAGACGCGCCTCGATGCCTTCCTTGCCCCAGGCGACGGGATAGCAGATGTTCAGTTCGTATGCGCTGAACTTGCCGCCCGTGTACTGGTCGATCGCGCGGATCTTCGCGATGTCCTTGAAGTCGAGCACCGGCTGCGACACTTCGAGACGCATCGGCGGGTTGATGTTGTTCGTGTCGAGCAGGTTCGGCTTCGGGCCGATGAACGACACGAGCGACATGACCATGTTCTCGCGGATCGGGTCGATCGGCGGGTTCGTGACCTGCGCGAACAGCTGCTTGAAGTAGTGATAGAGCGTCTTGTTCTTGTTCGACATCACCGCGAGCGGCGAGTCGTTGCCCATCGAACCGACGGCCTCTTCGCCCTGCTGCGCCATCGGCGCCATCAGGAACTTCAGGTCTTCCTGCGTATAGCCGAACGCCTGCTGGCGGTCGAGCAGCGCGGCGCCCTGCGTACGGCCGGCCGCGACTTCCTCGGCCTTCGGCTCGATCTCGTCGAGCTTGATGCGCACCGCGTCGATCCAGCTCTTGTACGGCTTCGCGTTCGCGAGGTTGTCCTTGAGCTCCTTGTCGTCGATGATGCGGCCGTGTTCCATGTCGATCAGGAACATCTTGCCCGGCTGCAGGCGCCACTTCTTGACGATCTTCGATTCGGGGATCGGCAGCGTGCCGGCTTCCGACGCCATGATGACGAGGTCGTCGTCGGTGACGATGTAGCGCGCCGGACGCAGGCCGTTACGGTCGAGCGTCGCGCCGATCTGGCGGCCGTCGGTGAACGCGATCGCGGCCGGGCCGTCCCACGGCTCCATCATCGCGGCGTGGTATTCGTAGAACGCGCGGCGGTTCTCGTCCATCAGCGTGTGCTGTTCCCACGCTTCCGGGATCATCATCATCACCGCGTGCACGAGCGGGTAGCCGGCCATCACCAGCAGTTCGAGACAGTTGTCGAACGAGGCCGTATCGGACTGGCCCGGGTAGATCAGCGGCCACAGCTTCGGAAGATCGTCGGCGAGCACGTGCGACGCGATCGCGCCGGTACGCGCGTTCAGCCAGTTCACGTTGCCCTTCACGGTGTTGATCTCGCCGTTGTGCGCGATCATCCGGTACGGGTGAGCCAGTTCCCATGCCGGGAACGTGTTGGTCGAGAAGCGCTGGTGCACGAGCGCGAGCGCCGACACGACGCGCGCGTCCTGCAGGTCGCGGTAGTACACGCCAACCTGGCCCGCAAGCAGCAGCCCCTTGTAGACGATCGTGCGCGCCGACATCGACGGCACGAAGTATTCCTTGCCGTGCTTGAGCTTCAGCGCCTGGATGCGGTGGCTGGCCGTCTTGCGGATCACGTACAGCTTCCGCTCGAGCGCGTCCGTCACCATGATGTCCTTGCCGCGGCCGATGAAGATCTGGCGGATCAGCGGCTCGCTCGCCTTCACGGTCGGCGAAATCGGCATCGCGTGGTCGACCGGCACGTCGCGCCAGCCGAGTACGACCTGACCTTCGGCCTTCACCGTGCGCTCGAGCTCCTGCTCGCACGCGAGACGCGATGCGTTTTCCTTCGGCAGGAAGATCATGCCGACCCCATATTCGCCGGCCGGCGGCAGGTTCACGCCCTGCTTCGCCATTTCCTCGCGATAGAACGCGTCCGGAATCTGGATCAGGATGCCCGCGCCGTCGCCCATCAGCGGATCGGCACCGACCGCGCCACGGTGATCGAGGTTCTCGAGGATCTTCAGACCCTGCTGAATGATCTCGTGGCTCTTCTTGCCCTTGATGTGAGCGACGAAGCCGACGCCGCAGGCGTCGTGTTCGTTTTGCGGGTCATACAGACCTTGTGCGGCGGGCACCGCGGCGAGCGGCTGCTGGTGGTCGTTCATGGGGACACCGTCGTAAAGGGGGCCTGGAGGCCGTTGAACCATTTTCTTGTTGCCGTCGATCCCGCTCCCGACGGGAGACGGCGCGGCCGACAGTGGATGGGCATGCTTCGCCCGGGCCACCGGAATTCGGAATATACGCGACGAATCAAGGGAATAGCAACAAAAACCGCTTGATCGAACCCCAATTAAATGGATGCTTCGATCTGGTGCCATTTTATTGGGGCCGCATCGTTTTGGTGCAAAAAGAAGCGGCGCCCGCAGCGCCGCTTCTGGCCCGCCTTTCCCGCGTTACTGCTGGATCGGCGGCGTGTTCTCGCGCACCTTTCTGGGGCGTCCGCGCGGCAGCGGCGACACGCGCCGGTTCGCCGTGCGCGCCGCCCATTCGCGATAGTTCTCGCCGCCGAGCACCCAGCCTTTCAGCGTCGCCTGCTGCAACTGGTCGGCCTGCCGCTCGTCGAGCGGCTGCTCGCACAGCTCCTTGTACGCGCGCTGGCGGTCGAACGGCGTATTGCCGAGCGCCCAGTAGAGCGGATGGTCGGTGATCAGGCTGTCGACGGTGAGCCCGACGTGATGCCGGTAGCTCGACCAGCGATAGGCCTCCGGCGTCGCGACCAGCTGCGCGCGCACCGGGCTCATCTCGACGACGCGGCTCGCGAGCAGGAAATAGCGCTCGCCTTCGATCACGGTCGCGCGATAGCGGCCTTCCCACAGGGTGCCGCGCCGCGAATAGCGCCGGTTGAAATGCGCGACGTAGCGGCGGCCGACAGCCTGCATCGCTTTCGGCAGGCTCGCCTCGTCGCTCGGCGTGACGAGCAGTTGCACCTGGCGCGGCAGCAGCACGTAGGCGTGCACCGACAGGTGATGATCGCGCGCGGCGGCCTTCAGGCAATCGATGAAGAGTTCGTAGTCCTGGTCGTCGACGAACGCGGGTTGCTGATCCAGGCCGCGCAGTATCACGTGCTGCGGCTGGTCGGGAACGTAGAGTCGTGCTAACCGTGCCATGCTGAATGTCCGTTTGAACGCGTTAGGAAATACCCGAGGGTCCGGAAGTGCGCACTTGCACAGAATGCCCGTCCTGTCGGTGCGCGGATGCGTACGGTCGTACTAATCCTAGGGTGAAAACTCTAACTTACGAGCTTGTTTGGTTTTAAACGCAGTCGTCATAATGAGCACGCCTTAGATCGGAGGAGACACAATGAAACGAAAACTGGCCATTACGGGGGCTGCAGCGCTCGCATTTACGTTTGCGGGCGGTACGGCACATGCACAATCCGCAGGTGATTTCTACGTCAGCACCGGCTGGCTGCACCTTGCGCCGCAGGACAGCAGCGACCCGCTGTTCCTGTACGGCGTAGGCGGCACGCCGATCAACCAGTCGGTTCCCAACACCGGCGCAGGCATCAGCGACGCCGACACGCTCGCACTGGCAACCGGTTACTTCGTGACCGACCACATCGCTACCGAGTTCATCGCCGGCATCCCGCCGAAGTTCGACATCACCGGCAAGGGCCAGTTCTCGCGATTCGGTACGCTCGGCCGTGCGTACCAGTGGAGCCCCGCGCTCCTCCTGAAGTACTACTTCAACGACGCCAACGCGAAGTTCCGTCCGTATGTCGGCATCGGCGCTTCGTATATCTGGTTCACCGGCGCAAAGATCACGAACAGCGCATTCGAGAACGGCGTGCTCGGCGGCCCGACCAACGCGCAGACCAGCAACCAGTGGGCGCCCGTCTTCAACGCCGGCTTCACGTACAACTTCACGAAACACTGGTTCGCCGGCTTCTCGATGTCGTACATCCCGGTGAGCGTGACCGCGACCTTCACGACGGCCAAGCGGACCCAGGTCGGCACGCTGACCGAAACGTCGAAGGCTCACATCTCGCTGAACCCGATCGTCACGTACCTGAACGTCGGCTACCGCTTCTAAGCGTAGTCGAATATTTGGGGAATGGTTAATCCTGCTGCAATTTGTAGCGGATTTTTCCTGACGTAACGTCTCCACGATGTAAAACGCCCCGGCGGAAATCCCGCCGGGGCGTCGTTTTTTTGTCTCAGGGTCTTCCCGTACGCGCCGTCGCGCGGGGCATTCCGCTACGCGATGTCGTCCAGCGCATCGGGGGCAATCAGGTCGATCCGGTCCGTGCAGACCGCGTCGACACCCCAGCGCGCAAGTTCGCGAGCCCGTTCGAGGTCGTTCACCGTGTAAACCAGGATGCGCAGGCCGGCCGCCTTGATCGCGCGCACGAGCGGTTCATCCAGCCGTTTGTGGTCTGCATGCAACGAAACGCAGCCGAGCGCGCCGACAACCTGCGCATGCCAGTCGTCCGGCACGGCCTCGTAAAGCATCCCGCGCGGCAGCGCCGGCGCCGTCGCGCGTGCCTGTTGCAGCGCATCGAACGAGAACGACGACAAGAGCGGCTCCACCGCGGCATCGCGCCAGTACGCGGCCGCGTCGGCCGCTACGCGCCGCCCGGTCTCGCGCTCGCGCCCCGGGCACGGCTTGATCTCGACGTTGGCGGCCAGCCCGTGCGCGATGCAGCGCGCCGCCGCCGCCTCGAGCGTCGGCATCCGCTCGCCCGCGAAGCGCGCGTCGCGCCACGCGCCGGCATCGAGTGCGGCCAGCGCCTCGTATCGCATGCCCGCCGCCGGCCCGTGACCGTTCGACGTCCGGTCGACCGTGTCGTCGTGCAGCAGGAACGTCACGTCGTCGGCCGACAGCTTCGCGTCGAATTCGACCATCCGGTGGCCACGGCGCGCGCCCTCGTCGAGCGCGGCGAGCGTGTTCTCCGGCGCGAGCGTGCCGCCGCCGCGATGGGCGACGACGCGCGGATAGGGCCAGTCGGTACGGGTTGTCATCGTCGGTCTCCCGGCAGGTGCAGCAGGTTCAGCCGGCACGCTTGCCGGTCTCCGGATCGAAGAAATGCAGCCGGTGCGCGGGCAGTGCGGCGGCCAGCGCCGTGCCGCGCGCGGGGCGGTCCGCGTGCGGCAGGCGCACCGCGACGTCGTGGTTGCCCCAGCGGCCGTGCGCGAGGTTGTCCGCGCCGAGCAGCTCGCACGAGTCGACCGGCAGCGTCGCCTGCGCGACGCCCGGCTGCGGTGTCATGTGCTCCGGACGCACGCCGAGCACCCAGTCGCGCCCGGTGGCGATCTCGGCGCCGATGCCGGGCGAACCGGCGACCGGCAGCGCGGGGCCGCCGCCCGCGACCGTAAACGTCGCGCCGTCGTCCGACAGCCGGCCGTGCATCAGGTTCATCGCGGGCGAGCCGATGAAGCCCGCGACGAACACCGTTGCCGGCTTCTCGTACACGTCGACCGGCGCGCCGATCTGCTCCGCGTAGCCGCGGTTCATCACGATCACGCGCTGCGCGAGCGTCATCGCCTCGATCTGGTCGTGCGTCACGTAGACGCTCGTCGTCGCGAGCCGCGCATGCAGCCGCTGGATCTCGAGCCGCATCTGCACGCGCAATTTCGCGTCGAGGTTCGACAACGGCTCGTCGAACAGGAACACCGACGGCTCGCGCACGATCGCGCGCCCCATCGCGACGCGCTGCCGCTGGCCGCCCGACAGCTCGCGCGGGCGCCGCGCGAGCAGCGGCTCGAGTTCGAGGATCTTCGCGGCCGCCGCCACCCGCGAGTCGATCGTCGCACGCTCGATCCCGCGGATCTTCAGCCCGTAGCCCATGTTCTGCGCGACCGTCATGTGCGGATACAGCGCATAGTTCTGGAACACCATCGCGATGTCGCGATCCTTCGGCTCCAGCGTGTTGACGACGCGCTCGCCGATCGCGATCTCGCCGTCCGTCACCGTCTCGAGCCCCGCGATCATCCGCAGCAACGTCGACTTGCCGCAGCCCGACGGGCCGACCAGCACGATGAATTCGCCGTCGGCGATCTCCACGTCGATGCCATGCAGCACGTGCTGCTTGCCGTCGTAGGATTTCCTGACGCCCTTCAAGCTCAGCGCAGCCATACCTGGTCCTTCTCCCGGTTACCGTCCGTGGTTCATTTCTCGGAATCGACGAGGCCGCGCACGAACCAGCGCTGCATCGCCAGCACGACGACGAGCGGCGGAATCATCGCCAGCAGCGTCGCCGCCATCACGTATTGCCATTCGGTCGCGGCGTCGCCGCTCGCGATCATCATCTTGATGCCCACCACCGCCGTCGACAGCGATGCCTCCGTCGTGATCAGGATCGGCCACAGGTACTGGCTCCAGCCATAGATGAACGTGATCACGAACAGCGCCGCGATGCTCGTCTTCGACAGCGGCAGCACGACGTCCCAGAAGAAGCGCATCGGCCCCGCGCCGTCGATGCGCGCGGCGTCCATCAGTTCGTCGGGCAGCGTCATGAAGAACTGCCGGAACAGGAACGTCGCGGTGGCCGACGCGATCAGCGGCAGCGTCAGCCCGGCGTAGGTGTTCGTCAGATGCAGCGTCGACACGACCTGCACGGTCGGGAAGATCCGCACTTCCACCGGCAGCATCAACGTGACGAAGATCAGCCAGAACGCCGTATTGCGAAACGGGAAGCGGAAATAGACGATCGCGTACGCTGACAGGATCGACACCGCGATCTTGCCGACCGAGATGCCGAGCGCCATCGCGAAGCTGTTGACGAGCAGGCGGCCGAACGGCGCCGTCGCGGCGCCGCTGCCGTGGCCCCAGATATAGGCGATGTTCTCGAACAGGTGCGTGCTCGGCACGAGCGACAGCGGCACCGTGAGCACTTCCTGCGCGCTCATCGTCGCCGCACAGAACGCGACGTAGACGGGGAACACGATCAGCACGACGCCCGCGATCAGCACCGCGTGGCAGAACAGGTCGAAACCCTTGCGATTTTCGATCATGCGTATTGCACCCTGCGTTCGACGAAACGGAACTGGATCACCGTGAGCCCGACGACGATGATCATCAGTACGACCGACTGCGCGCCGGAGCTGCCGATGTCGAGCCCCTGGAAGCCTTCCGCGTAGATCTTGTAGATCAGCGTCTTCGTGCTCTGCGCGGGGCCGCCGCCGGTGGCCGCGTCGATCACCGGGAACGTGTCGAAGAACGAATAGACGAGGTTGACGACCAGCAGGAAGAAACTGGTGGGCGACAGCAGCGGCAGCACGAGGTTGAAGAAACGTCGCACCGGCCCCGCGCCGTCGATCGCCGCCGCCTCGATCAGCGAACGCGGAATTGCCTGCAGGCCCGCGTAGAAGAACAGGAAGTTGTAGCTCACCTGCTTCCACACCGACGCGAGCACGACGAGGAACATCGCCTGCCCGCCGTTCAGCGCGTGATTCCACACGATGCCGCCCTTCGCGAGCGCATAGGTGATCAGGCCGATGCTCGGATTGAACAGGAACGCCCACAGCACGGCGGCGATCGTCGGCGCGACCGCGTACGGCCAGATCAACAGCGTGCGATATGTGCGCGCGCCACGGGTTACGCGGTCGGCGCACGCGGCGAGCAGCAGCGACACGACGAGCCCGCTCACCGTGACGAGCGTGCTGAACACGAGCGTCGTGCGGAACGAATCGAGATACAGCGGATCGGCGAACAGGTGCGTGAAGTTCGCGAAGCCGACGAATTCACTCGACGTGCCGAACGCGTCCTGCATCTGCGTCGACTGCCACAGTGCGACGCCGGCCGGCCACAGGAAGAACACGGCGGTGATCGCGAGTTGCGGCGCGATCAGCAGGTACGGCAGCAGGCTCGTGCCGAAACGGGAACGGGATTGCATCGCGGATATCCGGTCAGGCGAAACGGAAAGGAAACCGCGCCGCCGGCCGGCCCGCGCACTTGCGCGGCGCGGCCGGCGGCACGAACGCGATGCGCGCTCAGCTGCCCGACTTCTCGAAGCGGCGCAGCAGCTCGTTGCCGCGCGAGGCCGCCGAATCGAGCGCGTCCTTCGGCGATTTCTTCTGCGCCCAGACCTGTTCGAACTCCTCGTCGACGACCGTGCGGATCTGCGGCATGTTGCCCAGGCGCAGCCCCTTCGTGTACGGCAGCGGCGGCTTGTTCAGCATCTGCTTGATCGCGGTTTCGGCGCTCGGGTTCTTCGCGTAGAAGCCCTGTTCGCGCGTCAGGTCGTACGCCGCCTTGGTGACCGGCAGGTAACCCGTGTCCTGGTGCCACTTAGCGGCGACGGCCGGCGATGCGAGAAACGCGAGGAATTTCGCGACGCCCTTGTAGGTCGCCGGATCCTTGCCCGCCAGCACCCACAGGCTCGCGCCGCCGATGATCGCGTTCTGCGGCGCGCCCTTCACGTTCGCGTCGTACGGCATCATGCCCGTGCCGAAGCTGAACTTCGCGAACTTCTGCAGGTTCGCGAGCGCGCCCGACGACGTCGTCATGATCCCGCAGTCGCCGCTGTAGAACTTCGCCGATGCTTCGTCCTTGCGGCCCGCGTACGTGAACGTGCCGTCCTTCGCCATCTGCTGCAGGAACGACACGTGCGCGATCTGCTGCGGCTTGTTGAATTCGAGCACGGCGTCCGTACCGTCGAAGCCGTTGTTGCGGCTCGCGAACGGCAGTGCATGCCACGCGCTGTAGTTTTCGAGCTGGATCCAGCCCTGCCAGCCGGTCGTGAAGCCGCACGCCATCCCCGACTTGCGCAGTTTCTCGGCATCGTCCTTCACGTCGGCCCACGTCTTCGGCGGCTGGTTCGGATCGAGCCCGGCCTTCTTGAACGCGTCCTTGTTGTAGTACAGCACCGGCGTCGAGCTGTTGAACGGCATCGACACGAGATGGCCCGTCTTCGCGTCGCTGTAGTAGCTCGCGATGGTCGGCACGAACGCCTTTTCGTCGAGCTGCACGCCGGCCTGCCTGAACACGTCGTAGACGGGCACGACGGCCTTCTTCGCCTGCATCATCGTGGCCGTGCCGACTTCATAGACCTGGAGGATCGCCGGCGCATTGCCGCTGCGGTAGGCCGCGATGCCGGCCGCGAGCGCCTGGTCGTAGGTGCCCTTGAAGACCGGCACGATCTTGTAGTCGCTCTGCGACGCGTTGAACTGGTCGGCGATCGCGTTGACCCGCTCGCCGAGCGCGGCCTCCATCGCATGCCAGAACTGGATTTCCGTCGCGGCGAGCGCCACGTGCTGCACCCCGAACATCAGCGCGCCGCCGAGCGCGATCGAACGAACCAGTGTCCCCGCAGGCTTCTTCTTCATCGACCTCTCTCCTATGAAAACGTTACCAACAGCGTGTGCAACATTCCCATCGCCATTGAACCGGCGAAGTCTAGTGATCGTTTGTGACAGTCAGTTGTCGTTGATGACGAACAGGCGCTGATACTCCTTCAGCGCGAAGCGGTCGGTCATGCCGGCGATGTAGTGCGCGACGAGGCGCGGCTGCTGCGCGGCGTCGTCGGACTGGTACGGCGGCGGCAGCAGCCGCGGATCGTCGATGAACGCATCGAACAGCCCGGTGACGACGCGCTGCGCCTTGCTCGCCATGCGCATCACCTTGTAGTGGCGATAGAGGTTCTTGAAGAGGAAACGCTTGAGGGCGGCCGCCTGGGCGGCAACGGATTCGCTGTGCGACACGAGCGGCGGCGCCGCGCGCACGTCGTCGAGCGACGCCGGTGCGACGCGCGCGAGATTGCGCGTCGTTTCGTCGATCAGGTCGACGATCAGCGTGTTGATGATGCGGCGCACCGTCTCGTGCACGAGACGGCGGCCTTCGAGGTGCGGGAACTCGGCGAGCGCCGCCTCGTAGTGGCGCTGCCACAGCTCGACTTCCGCGAGCTGCTCGATCGTGATCAGGCCGGAACGCAGGCCGTCGTCGACGTCGTGGTTGTTGTACGCGATCTCGTCCGCGATGTTGGCAAGCTGCGCTTCGAGCGACGGCTGGCGGCCCTGCAGGAAGCGCTCGCCGAGCGCACCGAGCTTGCGCGCATTCTCGCGCGAGCAGTGCTTCAGAATGCCTTCGCGTGTCTCGAAGCACAGGTTCAGCCCGTTGAACGCGCCGTAGTGCTCCTCGAGCTCGTCGACGACCGCCAGGCTCTGCAGGTTGTGCTCGAAGCCGCCATGCTCGCGCATGCAGGCGTTCAGCGCGTCCTGCCCGGCATGGCCGAACGGCGTATGGCCGAGATCGTGCGCGAGCGAGATCGCCTCGACGAGATCCTCGTTCAGGCGCAGGTTGCGCGCGACCGAGCGGGCGATCTGCGCGACTTCGAGGCTGTGCGTGAGACGCGTGCGGAACAGGTCGCCTTCATGATTGACGAAGACCTGTGTCTTGTATTCGAGCCGGCGAAACGCGGTCGAATGGACGATGCGGTCGCGGTCGCGCTGGAATTCGGTGCGCGCCGCCGGTGGTGTTTCCGGATGGCGGCGGCCGCGCGACTGCGACGCGTGTGCGGCATACGGAGCGAGATGGGCTTCCAGCGCCGCCAGTGTCGGCGGCTCGGCCACCGGCGCAGCGGATACGCGGCCGGCTTCGGGCAGTGTGCTGCTGGATGTCTCGCTCACGTCTCCTCCATGTCAGGGGCGCCGTTGCATCCGGGCCGCCCGTTAGCGCGTCGTCTGCGCCAGTGTAGCGAATACGGCTTCGTCCGGCGCCTGCGTGATCAGCGTATCGCCGAATCGCTTCAGCAGGATGAACTTGATCGCGCCGGCCTCCGCCTTCTTGTCGACGCGCATCAGGTCCATGTAGCGCGCGTCGCCGAGCGCGGGCCCGCGGGTCGGCAGGTGCGCAGCCGCGATCACCGCATCGAGGCGCTGCCGCGACGCTTCGTCGAGCAGGCCGAGCCGCACCGACAGGTCGCCCGCCATCACCATCCCGCAGCCGACCGCCTCGCCGTGCAGCCACTCGCCGTAGCCGAGCCCGGCCTCGATCGCATGACCGAACGTGTGGCCGAAGTTCAGGATCGCGCGCAGGCCGCCTTCGCGTTCATCGGCCGCCACCACGCTCGCCTTGATCTCGCACGAGCGCTTCACCGCGTGCGCGAGCGCCGCCGGGTCGCGACGGTTCAGCGCGTCGACGTTCGCCTCGATCCAGTCGAAGAATGCCGCATCGGCGATCGCGCCGGTCTTGATGATCTCGGCGACACCGGCCGCCAGTTCACGATCGGGCAGCGTCGTCAGCGCGCCGATGTCCGCGATCACGGCCTGCGGCTGGTAGAACGCGCCGATCATGTTCTTGCCGAGCGGGTGGTTGATGCCCGTCTTGCCACCGACCGACGAATCGACCTGCGACAGCAGCGTCGTCGGCACCTGGATGAACGGCACGCCGCGCATGTAGCATGCGGCCGCAAAGCCCGTCATGTCGCCGATCACGCCGCCGCCGAGCGCGACGAGCGTCGTCTTGCGGTCCGCGCGGTCGGTCAGCAGGCCGTCGAAGATCAGGTTCAGCGTCTCCCAGTTCTTGTACGCCTCGCCGTCCGGCAGCACGACCGTCGACACGCGCTTGCCGAGCGGCGCGAGCGCCGCGCGCAGCGCGTCGCCGTAGAGCGGATCGACCGTCGTGTTCGTGACGATCGTGACGGAAGAACCCTTGATGTGAGGTGCGAACAGCTCGGCGCGGCCGATCAGGCCGGCGCCAATGTGAATCGGGTAGGCGCGGTCGCCCAGGTCGACGTTGACAGTAATCATGCTTGTAGCGGCTTGGCGATGACGCCCGCCAGTTCGAGTTGCATCAGCACCATGTTGACGAGACCGTTGACCGACGGACGGCCGGTCTCGATGACGAAATCCGCGCATTCGCGGTACAGCGGGTCGCGCACTTCATATAGCGCTTCGAGGCGCCCCTTCGGGTCTTCGGTCTGCAGCAGCGGGCGGTTTTTGTCCTTGCGCGTGCGCAGCCACAGGTCGTGCGGGTTCGCGCGCAGGTAGACGACGATACCGTTGCTTTTCAGGCAGTCGCGATTTTCCGGGCGCAGCACCGCGCCGCCGCCCGTCGCGAGCACGATGTTCTCGCGCTGCGTGAGATCGGCGATGACCTGCGTTTCGCGATCGCGAAACCCGGCCTCGCCCTCCAGCTCGAAGATCACCGGAATGCGCGCGCCCGTACGGGCCTCGATTTCGTGGTCGGAGTCGAAGAACGTCCTGTCGAGACGACGCGCGACCGCACGGCCCACGGTGGTCTTACCCGCTCCCATAAGGCCGACGAAAAATACGTTTGCATGTGGGTCCCGCGCTTGCAACGGCTTCCTCTGCTTCAATCTTGCTGGTGTGTGGCGCAGCTTACTGGCAAAGCGGCTGCCTTGTCGAGCCTGCGCCGGCGGCTTCCGGCCCCGTTTTATCGGCATCCGCGCTGCCCATGCCGCGTGCATCGCAGCGCGCATCGACGACCGTCGGCGTGATGAAGACGACCAGTTCGCTGCGCTGGTCGCGTTGCGCGCGGTGCCGGAAAAGCGCGCCCAGAAACGGTATTTTGCCCAAGAGCGGCACGCGCGTCACATCGTTCCGGTTCAGTTGCTCATAGATCCCGCCGATCGCGACCGTCCCGCCGTTCTCGACCTCGACGCGCGTCTGTACGTGCTTCGTATGAATCGCCGGGCCGGCCGCCGTCGGCTCGCCGACGCTGTCCTTCGTCACGTCCAGGTCGAGCACGACGCGCCCGTCCGGCGTGATCTGCGGCTCGACCTCGAGCTTGAGCGTCGCCCGGCGGAACTGCACGCCGCTCACGCCATTGCCCACCTTCGCCTGGTACGGCAGTTCCGAACCCTGTTCGACGATCGCCTTGACGCGATCGGCGGTCACCACGCGCGGGCTCGAAACGATCTGGCCCCGCCCCTGCGCCTCGAGCGCGCTCAGTTCGACGTCGAGCACACGGCTGAGCGGCGCGGCAAACAGCGTGAAGCCGGCGGTCGCCGCTTCGAAGCCGCCGAGCGGCCGCCCGGCAAGGTCGAGCGCGTTGCGCGCGCCGGTCGTGAACGAGGCGCTTTCGCTGGCGCTCTCGCCCGACGGCGGCCGCGCCTGCGCCCTCAGCGCGACACGTGCGCCGAGATTGCGCGAAAAGCCTTGCTCGCCCTCGACGATGCGGGCCTCGATCCGGACCTGCCGCGACGGCCGGTCGATCGCATCGATCAGGCTTGCGATCTGGTCGAGGCGCGGCGCGAGATCGGTGACGAACAGCAGGTTTGTCCGCGGATCCGCCGCCGCGGCGCCGCGCTTCGACAGCAGGCGCTGGCCGGTCGCGCCGGCCAGCAGCCGTTGCACGTCCTGCGCGCGCGGGTAGCGCAGCGCGAACGTCCGGCTCGCAAGCGGCTCCAGATCCGCGGCCCGCGCGTGCATTTCGAAGCGCGCGCGTTCGCGAGCCGCCAGCTCGGCCGCCGGCGTGATCCATATCACGTTACCCCGCCGCGACATCGCGAGCCCGTGCGTGTCGAGCAGCGTGTCGAAGGCATCGCGCCAGCGGACATTGTTCAGACGTAACGTGACGGTGCCGCGCGCCTGCTCGCCGACGACGATATTGAGCCCGGTGAACCGCGCGAATGCGTCGAACGCGGCCGCAAGCCCCGCTCCCTGCAGATTCAGCGAAATCCGCCGTGCGTCGTCCGCATCGCCCGGTTGCCGCGCGGCGGCGTCGCCCATCCGGGCCGGCGGCGCCAACGGGATCGGCGGCCCCTCCAGCCCGGGGGCCGGGGCGGCGGCCTCCGCCTGAAGCGCCGTGCGAGCCGCCTGGTCGAACGGCGGCGGGCCGGCCTCCGCAGATGCGGGGCCGTCCGCCCCGTCCACCGGGCCTTGGGGCAACGGCAGGCCCGGCACCGGCACCTCCATCGATGCCGCTGGCCAGACGGCCGGCAGCGGCGGCAACGAGGCGCTTGCACCGGCCGCCGTCAATCCGGCCCAGACGGCGAGCGCCCGACATCCGTGCTTCATCATGGGTGCCTCCCGTCGTCCAGAGCGACTCGGTACGCGCCATCCGCCGTCGCGAGCGTCACGGCGACGGGATCGACTCGCACCACCCGCGCGGCCCCGAGGGCTTCGCCGGGCACCAGGGCAGCGAATGCGCCGCCACCGTCGTCGAACAACGCGAGACCGGCACGCCTGTCGCGAATCGTGCCGGCCAGGCGGGCAGCCGCCCCCTCCGTTTCAGACGAGCCGGCCCCGCCGAACGGATCGGCGCCGGGCGCGTCGGCCAGAACCGGCGTCTCCCCGCCCTTGGACGTCATCGCCGGTAACCCTGGAAACACGTCGACCGCCATTTCCACACGCGCGGCCTCCTTTCCTCGTTCGACACGCAGCGTGGTCGGCACCGCCAGCACCGGAAAACGCGCCAGCCATCCGACCATCTGCAGCAACGCGCGAAACCCGCCATCCGCGACGATGCGCACCGAGCGCTGCCCTTCCGGCACTGCCCCCTCGGCGCGCAGCGGTTCGATCGATACGCCGCGCAGCCCGCTCGACGCGGCGTGATCGGCCAGCTCCAGCATCAACGCGGCCCATTCCGGCGCACGCGACGAGCGATCGCCGTCGGCCGCCGCCGGATGCGCGTCGTGTTGCCGTGAAGCGGCTGCGAGAACACGCCGCGCGTCGGCCTCTTGCTTCTGCGCCGCCGCCAGCAACGCGCGGCTGTGCGCGAGCCCGCTCCAGTCCGCGGCATTCGCCAGATGAATGCCGCCCGTCAGCACGGCCGCGAACGCGAGCACGCAGCCTGCGATATGCGCGGTCGCCGGCGACACGCGCCGCACGCCGTTCCGCCATCCTCCGCGATACGGTGCGGGCCGATGCGCGAGCGCCGTCATGCGCCACCTCCCGATGCTTTCCGGGACGGCATCGCGTCGTGCCAGCGCAACTGGACCGAGAACCGGAACGGCATCCCGCCGGCAGCGACCGGTGCATCCGGGGCTGGCTTCAACGCATCGATATCGATCCGCCAGCCACGCTGCTCGCGCGCCATCCCCGCAAGCCATCGCGCAGCCGCCCGGTAGCTCACGGCGCGGACATCGAGCACGGCACCGGCCGACGTCGTGCGCAACGCATCGAGCCGAACCGTGCCGTCGTGCACCTGCGCCAGGGTCGCCAGCAGCCCCGCGACGTGCCGGTAAGGTGCGGCATGCGCGGCCGCCTGCGCGTCACGCTGCGCGACGACGGCCGCCGCATTGGCGGCGCGTGTCGCGGCGCCCATCTGCGGCTGCAATTGCCGCAGCCGCGCCTCCACGATTGCGCGCTCCGCATCCACACGCCACCGCGCTCCGCTGGCGACACCCGTCCACAGGCCGGCGCCGAGTACGCCGAGCAGAACCGCCGTACCGCACTGCGCGACCCGACGACGTCGCAACGCCCGCGCCAGCCGCTCCCGGTACGGCAACAGGTTGAAGCCGCCCGGCTCCGCATGGAGGGCCGTCATTCCCACACCCCGCGCAATGCCAGCCCGAATGCAACAGCCAATGCCGGGCCGCCCGGCGTGCCGGTGGACAGGCACGATTGCGCGCCCCAACCCGTGCAGTCGAACGGCACCGCAACCGCGCCGACCACGTCACCGATCTCGGCGACGGACGTTTCGAAGCGGGCGATACACCGCTCGTCCCCGGCCACGAGGACACAGCGCACGGCCCCGAGCGCGCGCCGGCGCAATGCATCGGAAAACGCCCCCGGCACCGCGCCGGACAGCGTCAGCACCGGTACGGCCGACGGACCGTCGATTCGCCAGCCCTGCACGCCCGAGTCATGGAACCAGAGCGCCGCGCAGAGGCCCGCCTGCGCGTCGAGTTCGCATTGCGCCGCATAGCGCAACGCACGCAGCGCGGCGGCCGATTCGCCGTCGACCACCGTCAGATCGACACCGGCCTGCGCGGCCACGTCGACCCGCCGTTCGATCAGCGCCAGCGAGGCCACGGCAACCTCGATCTCCCCCGCACCGCCATCCTGCCGCCAGTCGAACGCGAGACTGTCCGGCGCGAGCCCCGAAATGCGTTCGGCCGCCTGCCGCGCGGCGTCCTCGATGTCGTCCCGCCCGGCCAGGTCCAGCATCGCGGTGCGCATCTCGTCATCGGGCAACGCCATCACGCCGCGCGCGCCGCACCGCACGTCGGCCGCCGACAGTCTCGACACGGCCGCGGCCAGCGCCCGCGCGACCGCCGCCCAACGCGCATCCTCCGGGCCGCCCGCCAACCCGACCGGCTCCCGCTCCAGCCCCTCGACGCACACCTCGGCGCCCCGGCCGCGCCGGCTCAGCACGACCACCCTCACCTCGTCCGCACCGACGTCGATTCCCGTCGACCGGTGCCCGCCCTGCGCAAACCGCGCTCGCCATCTTCCCGCCATCCCAGCCTCCCGAGATCGTCGCGGCCCACGCCGCGCTTCCGGGACTGATTCTGCAAAACGGCGCGTCGGGCCGACAGTCGGCCTAACGGCCAGCATCCGCTCGCGACGGCCGCGCGCGGGCTATGCTGGAAGTACGCCGGCCCGCGGCTTCAGGGCGGGCGGCCCCCGCGTCAGGACCGGTCTTACCGGGCAGCTATAATCGCGGGACTGTTTTCCGGTATGCCTATGCAATCCACGACTCCTACGTCCCCGCCTCCCGCCCCGGAGCCGAAGAAGCGGCCCTGGTGGCAAAAAGTCCTGCTCGGATTCGCCACGATGTGCGTGGCGCTCGTCGTGGCCGGCGGCCTCGTGCTCGGCTACGCGCTCGTCGTCGCGTGGCCGAACATGCCGTCGCTCGACGCGCTGACCGACTATCGCCCGAAGGTGCCGCTGCGCATCTATACGTCCGATCACGTGCTGATCGGCGAATTCGGCGAAGAGCGCCGCGACGTCGTCCATTTCAAGGACGTGCCCGACTCGCTGAAGAAGGCGATCCTCGCGATCGAGGACGCGCGGTTCTACGATCACGGCGGTGTCGACCTCACCGGCATCGTGCGCGCCGGCTTCGTCGCGCTGACGAACGGCCATGCGTCGCAGGGGGCGAGCACGATCACGATGCAGGTCGCGCGCAACTTCTTCCTGTCGAGCGAGAAGACCTACACGCGCAAGATCTACGAGATGCTGCTCGCGTACCGGATCGAGCGTGCGCTGACGAAGGATCAGATTCTCGAGGTCTACATGAATCAGATCTATCTCGGCCAGCGCGCATACGGCTTCGCGAGCGCCGCGCGGGTCTACTTCGGCAAGGACCTGAAGGACATCACGCTCGCCGAAGCGGCGATGCTCGCGGGGCTGCCGAAGGCGCCGTCTGCGTACAACCCGGTCGTGAACCCGAAGCGCGCGAAGGTGCGCCAGGAATACATCCTGCAACGGATGCTCGAGCTGAACTTCATCTCGCGCGAGCAGTACGACGAAGCCGTCGCACAGCCGCTCGTCGTCAAGGGTCCGGGCCGCGATTTCAGCGTGCACGCCGAGTACGTCGCGGAAATGGTCCGACAAATGATGTACGCGCAGTACCACGAGGAAACCTACACGCGCGGCTTCAACGTCGTCACGACGATCGACTCCGCGGATCAGCAGGTCGCCTATACGGCGCTGCGCAAGGGCATCATGGATTACGAACGCCGGCACGGCTATCGGGGGCCGGAAGGCTTCATCGAGCTGCCGGCCGGCGCCGACGACCGCGAACAGGCGATCGACGATGCGCTGCTCGAACACCCCGACAACGGCGAACTGATTGCAGCGGTCGTCACGGCCGCAAACCCGCGCCAGATCACGGTCGCGTTCATCGACGGCAGCAATGCGACGATCGAAGGCGACAACCTGCGCTTCGCGTCGGGCGCGCTGTCGGCCAACGCGCAGCCGAATCGCCGCATCCGCCCGGGTGCGATCGTCCGCGTCGTGAAGAACGACGCCGGCAAATGGTCGATCACGCAGTTGCCGCAGGTCGAGGGGGCGTTCCTGTCGATCGTCCCGCAGGACGGCGCGATCCGCTCGCTCGTCGGCGGCTTCGACTACAACAAGAACAAGTTCAACCACGTCACGCAGGCGTGGCGGCAGCCGGGTTCGTCGTTCAAGCCGTTCATCTATTCGGCGTCGCTCGACAAGGGCCTCGGGCCGGCAACGGTGATCAACGACGGTCCGCTGTATTTCAGCGCGGCCGAAACGGGCGGCCAGCCGTGGGAGCCGAAGAACTACGGCGGCGGCTTCGAAGGCCCGATGTCGATGCGCACCGCGCTGCAGCGTTCGCGCAACCTCGTGTCGATCCGGATCCTGAACCACATCGGCACGAAGTACGCGCAGCAGTACATCACGCGCTTCGGCTTCGACGCCGAACGCCATCCGGCGTACCTGCCGATGGCACTCGGCGCGGGCCAGGTCACGCCGCTGCAGATGGCGGGCGCGTATTCGGTATTCGCGAACGGCGGCTACCGCGTCAATCCGTACCTGATCGCCGAAGTCACCGATCCGAACGGCGCGATCGTCGTGCGCGCGCAGCCGCTCGTCGCCGAACAGAATGCGCCGCGCGCCATCGACGCGCGTAACGCGTACGTGATGAACAGCCTGCTGCAGAGCGTCGCGCAACGCGGCACGGGCGCACGGACCAACGTGCTGAAGCGCACCGACCTCGCGGGCAAGACCGGCACGACGAACGACTCGCACGACGCGTGGTTCGCCGGCTACCAGCACACGCTCGCCGCGATCGCGTGGATCGGCTACGACAATCCGCGCAGCCTCGGCGATCGCGAAACGGGCGGCGGCCTGTCGCTGCCCGTCTGGATCGACTACATGGGTGCCGCGCTGAAGGGTGTGCCCGAGTTCAAGCCGACGATGCCGGACAGCGTCGAATCGCTCGGCGGCGAGCTGTACTTCACCGAGTTCGCGCCGGGTCACGGCTTCGTGTCGACGGTCGGCGTGCCGCAAGCGCCAGCCGCGCAGAACGTCGATGCGACCGTGCCGCACGTCGACGAGCAGGAAAAGCAGGACATCATGAACCTGTTCCAGGCGCACTGACTCTCGGCCCGGACATGAAAAAAGCGCCCCGCGGGGCGCTTTTTCGTTGGGTCACGCGTCGGGGCGGGGCCCCGATCGTCATGCGCTGAACGTGATCGGCAGGCCGGCCTGCTGCGTCGCGTATTCGGTGAGCGCCGAGAAGAACTCGGTGCCCGTGCGCGTATCGCGCCATGCGCCGTCGATGAACCGGTAATGGAAACCGCCGGCCTTCGCGGCGATCCACACCTCCTTCATCGGCGGCTGCAGGTTGACGATGATCTTCGAGCCGTTCTCGAACGTCAGCGTCAGGACGCTGCCGTTGCGCTCCAGATCGATGTCGTGATCGCCGTCGTTGGCGTCGTCGACGGTACGCTCGACGGCCGCCAGCACGGCCTCGGCACGGGTCAGGTATTCGGTATCGGACATGCTAAACTCTATCGGTTCAATTGTTCAGGGACGATCATGCGAGTCGTTTTCCGGATGAGCGCGATTGTAGCGGCTTTGGCGATTCTTGCCGGCTGCGGTCAAAGCGGCGCGCTCTATCTGCCCACCGTGCCTCCGCTGCCCAAGCCACTCCAGCAGCAGGACACACCGCCGTCGGACGTGAAGCCGACCGATGAAAACGCGTCGTCCGACAGTGTGCCCGATTCGTCCGGCACGCCGCTCATGCTGTCGCCCGAATTGTCGAGCGGGGCATCCGCCACGGCTGCACCGGCATCGAGCCCGGCCGTCGCGAAGTAACGACGCGCCGCCCGCGCAGGCTCTCGAAACGAGGCGATGACTTCCCGGTCATCGCCTTTTGTTTTTGGCTGCGCCGTCACGCGCGCACGCGCCGCCATCCCCATGCAACCAGCCGCCAGCCGAGCAGCGCGACGACGATCGCCGCATACAGCTTCGGCTGCGCGAGATTGTGCTTGCCGGCCCTCATCCACCAGAAGTGCAGCACACCGAACAGCGCGATCGCGTAGATCGCGCTGTGCAGCGTCGCCCAGTGGCGGCCGAGCCGGCGCACCATCGCGCGCGGCGACGTTGCCGCGAGCGGAATCAGCAGCACGAACGCGGCGAAACCGACCGTGATGAACGGGCGCTTGCCGACGTCCTTCAGGATCGCGATGACATCGAACCACTTGTCGAACCACAGGTAAGTCGTGAAGTGCAGCGTCGCGTAGAAGAACGCGAACAGCCCGATCATCCGGCGAAAGCGCAGCAGCGCGGCGAACCCCGTCATGCGCCGAAGCGGCGTGACGGCGAGCGTGACGCACAGCATCACGAGCGTCCAGAGGCCCGTCGAGCGCGTGATGAACTCGATCGGATTCGCGCCGAGCCGGTCGGTCAGCCCGAACAGCACGAGACGCGTGAGCGGATAAAGGCCCGCCGCGAATACCAGCACCTTGGCCGGCGCGAGCCAGCGCGGCGCGGCGGGGCGAGTCGCGCCGGCCCGCACGGCACGTGCAGCCGGGCCGGCGCCCGCTGCACGCGCGGGCGTCAGCGTCGAAGGAGGCATGTCGTTTCTCACCTTCGCCCTCAGAAATTCTTCTTCAGGTCCATGCCCTGATACATCGACGCGACCAGGTCGCCGTAGCCGTTGAACATCAGCGTCTTGCGCTTCGGCGTGAAAAAGCCGTCCTCGCCGATGCGCCGCTCGGTCGCCTGGCTCCAGCGCGGATGATCGACGTTCGGGTTCACGTTCGAATAAAAGCCGTACTCGTTCGACGCATACGTGTTCCAGCTCGTCTTCGGCTGCTTGTCGACGAAGCGAATCTTCACGAGCGACTTCGCGCTCTTGAAGCCGTACTTCCACGGCACGACGATACGCACCGGCGCGCCGTTCTGGTTCGGCAGCACCTGCCCGTAGACGCCCATCGTCAACAGCGTCAGCGGATTCATCGCCTCGTCCATCCGCAGCCCTTCCGAGTACGGCCAGTCGAGCACGGGTGTCGACAGGCCGGGCATCTGCGACGGGTCGGCCAGCGTGATGAACTGCACGTATTTCGCATTGCCGGTCGGCTGCACCCGCTTGATCAGCTCGGACAGCGGCACGCCGATCCACGGGATCACCATCGACCATCCCTCGACGCAGCGCAACCGGTACACGCGCTCTTCGAGCGGCGCGAGCTTCATCAGTTCGTCGAGATCGAACACCTTCGGATGCAGCACCTCGCCCTCGACGCTCACGCGCCACGGGCGCGGCCGCAGCGTGCCCGCATTCTGCGCGGGGTCGCTCTTGTCGGTGCCGAATTCGTAGAAGTTGTTGTAGGACGTGATGTCCTTGAACGGCGTCACCTTGTCGGCCGCGACGAACTTCGGGTTCGTTTTCGCCGCGAGCTTCGCTGCCCGCGCGTCGGGCGACGCATAGGCGGCAAATGCCGCGCCGCTGCCGCCGAGCAGCCCGCCCGCCGCCGCGAGGCCGGCCGCCTGCAACACGCGCCGCCGGTTCTCGAAGACCGCGCGCGGCGTGATTTCGCCGGGCGCGATATCGCCACCGGTCAGTACGTTCAGCAAAGGGCGTTTGATCCACATCGTGCTGCTCCTCCTGCCTGCGCCGCGCGCAGCTTCATGGGCGTTCGACCCGACTCATCTTGCGCCGTTCGCCGGCCGGACCGCCCGTCCGTTACAAAAGAAAACCGCCGGGCACGCAGTGCACCGGCGGTCTCATAGTCGGACGAGCAGCGGGAATCTTACAGCTTGCCGTAGCTGTGCAGCCCGGACAGGAACATGTTGACGCCGAGGAACGCGAAGGTCGTCACGAGCAGGCCCGTCAGCGCCCACCACGCGGCCACCGTACCGCGCAGGCCCTTCATCAGGCGCATGTGCAGCCACGCCGCATAGTTGAGCCACACGATCAGCGCCCAGGTTTCCTTCGGGTCCCAGCTCCAGTAGCCGCCCCATGCCTCGGCCGCCCACAGCGCGCCGAGGATCGTCGCGATCGTGAAGAACGCGAAACCGACCGCGATCGACTTGTACATCACGTCGTCGAGCACGTCGAGCGTCGGCAGGCGATCCGCGAGCACGCCGCGCTCCTTCATCAGGTACGCGACCGACACCATCGCCGACAACGCGAAGCTGCCGTAGCCGATGAAGTTCGCGGGCACGTGGATCTTCATCCACCAGCTCTGCAGCGCCGGCACGAGCGGCTGGATCTGCTGCGCATCGCGTGCGACCGAGTACCACATCAGGAAGCCGACCGCCGCGCTGATCACCAGCAGCACGAACGCGCCGAGCGAACGCGTCCCGTAGTGGCCTTCGTAATAGAGATAGAGCAGCGCGGTGATCAGGCTGAACAGCACGAACACTTCATAGAGGTTCGACACCGGAATGTGCCCGACATCCGCACCGATCAGGTAGGACTCGTACCAGCGCACCATCAGGCCGGTGAAGCCCATCAGCACGGCGACCCAAGTGAGCTTCTGGCCGATCGCGGAGCCCGATTCCGAGCGCGCGAGCAGGCCGATCCAGTAGAAGATCGTCGCGAGCACGAACAGCGCGCTCATCCACAGGATTGCCGACTGGCTCGACAGGAAGTACTTGAGGAAGAACGCCGAATCGGCGCGCGCGAGATCGCCCTGGTAGATCTGGATCGACAGTAGCGCCAGCACGGCGATCGACGCCATCATCAGCCGCGCGGGCTTCCAGCGCCAGCCGAGCGCGACGAGCGCCGGCACGGTGCCGATCATCACCGCCTTGTCGTAGTAATCCATGTGCGCGTTGTAGTGCACGAGCGCATAGCCCGCGCCCACCACGAGCGCCAGTGCGAACAGCCAGTCGAGCAACGACAGGCGCGCGAGGAACGGACGATCGTCGAACAGCGGCGCCGTGACCGGCGCCTGGGCCGACGCCCGATGGGAAGAGGAAACTTGCGTGAGATCCATGATGTTACCGGGTGGAATTCTCGGAATCGGAACCGCCGCCGGCAGGCGAACGGGCCGTCGATGCCGCACCGGCCGGTGCGGCGTCGCGAGGTGCGGCGTGCAAGGCGGCACCGGCCGCGTCGCGCGTCTGCACGTATTCTTTCTCGAAATCGAAGGTCTTGCGGGCCGTGGACATTGCCATCACCACATCGACGCCCGAACCGGCGTCCTTCAGCCAGAACCAGAGGCGCCGCTCGCGCACGTAGAACATCGAGAAGATGCCGGCGACCAGCAGCAGGCTGCCAAGATACACCAGATTCTTGCCGGGTGCGCGCGTCAACTGAAATACCGAAGCTTGCACCTGCTTGAATGAGTCAAGCTGCAAATAGACCGGCGATCCATACAAAAAGCTGTCGGATAGCGCGTTGATCGCGTTCTGTACGAAACGGATCGTGTCGGTGCCCTGCTGCGCCGCCGGCTCCCCCGCACGCTCGCGCGCGATCTGCCAGACCTCCCACATCGAGCCTTCGAGCATCCGCAGCAGCAGGCTCGCGGCCTTCTCCTGCTCGGCCTTCGGCACCGAGCGGTCGATGAACGTCGCCACGGCCTGGAAGCCGCCGATCGGCTGGCCGTCGGCGCCGCGGCCGACGCTGTCGTCGCTCGCCGCAAACAGGGTCAGCACCTTCAACGCGCTGTCCTGCAGGCGGCCGCGCAGCGATGCGTCGGTGCCCGGCAGCGAACGCTGCGCGAAGCGCGCGGCGGCTTCGGCGCGCACGGAAGGATCCTCGAGCGCGGCGCGCAGGTGCATCCATTCGCCGATCGAATCCTGGCTGTCGGCCGGAATCCGCATGTAGCGGAACGGGTCGTTCGGGCTCGTGCGCACGCCGGCGAGGAACACGCGCTCGCCGTTCATGTCGACGGGCAGCATGTAGTTGTTGAATTCGCGCGCCTGGCCGTCCTTGCCGCGGATCTTGTACTGCACGGACGGGCCGATGTTGTGGAGCTGCGTCGGCTTCGACGTCTTCGCGCCGGAGCCGAGCCGTTCGTCGAACACTTCCTTCAGCGAGCTCGTCGTCGCCACACCACGCACGTCCGGCTTGCCGTTCGCGTCGGCCATGTTCTCGACGTTGATCGCGCGGAAATCGGCGAACTCGATCGTGTCGCCGTCGGCGCCCGGCATCTGCAGCGGCGCCGAACTGCCGATCGTGCCCTGCACGGGGAAGGTCTTCGCGTTGCCGCCCGTCATCGGATAGGCCGTCATCTGCATCTGCGAGCCGCCGTCCTGGAAGCTCGACTGGTAGATCGACACGCCCTTGTACGTGAACGGCTTGTTGACCTCGACGCGCGCCGGGATTTTCCGGCCGGTCTCGCGATCGATCACGACGATGTCGCTCGCGAACAGTTTCGGCATGCCCGTCGTGTAGTAGTCGACGATGAACTTGTTGAGCTGGATCGAGAACGGCAGGTCCTGGATCAGCGAGCCGCTCGGCTGGTTCAGGATCGCGGTCGACACGAACTGGCCCTCGGGCACCCACGCGTAGCCGCGGAACGTCGGGTTCGACGCGGACAGGCGATGGTCGGGCGAGATCTCGCTGATCGTCGCGCTCGTGTTGACCGGGCTCTTGCCGAACATCCACATCTGGAATTTGATCGGCAGGTTGCTGTCGAGCAGGCCGCCGATACAGATCACGACGATCGCGAGGTGCGCGGAGATATAGCCCCACTTGGTCATCGCGCCGCGCTTCGCGGAGATCAGCGTCGCGCCGTCGTTTTCACGCACGACGTGCTTGTAGCCGGCCTTGGTGACGAACGTGGCGAGCGTTGCCGTGACGGTCGCGCGCGTGCCGGAAGCCGTGTACTCGGCCTTGTGGTGGAAAGCCCGCAGGCTGCCTTCGCGAACCTTGTCCTTCCAGCTCTTTGCATCGGCGAGCATCTTCGGCGCGTTGCGGATCACGCACAGCGAGATCGACACGACGAGGAAGATCAGGATCAGCATGAACCACCACGCGCTGTACACGTTGTACAGGCCGAGCGAGCGGAAGATGTCCGCCCAGAACGGCCCGAACTGGTTCACGTAATTCGGATACGGATCGTCCTGGGTCAGGACCGTGCCAATGATGCTCGCGATCGACAGCACCACCAGCAACGCAATCGCGAAGCGCATCGAGCTCAGCAGCTCGACCGCGCGCTTCGACGCACCCTGACTCGACTTCGACTGCAACCCCGACGTGGTAACGCTCATTCAAACTCCGACTGACAACAAAAAAGGGCAAGGCGGCCGCGACTGCGCGGCGCCCCACCCTTTTCTTGTTCTGACTCCGGCCGCCCTTCGGGCGTCCGGTCATTTCCTTCGCGGCTGGCCGCTCAACGCAGGCCCGCGATGTAATCCGCGACGGCCTTGATCTCGTTGTCCGACAGCCGCGTCGCGATCTGATGCATCGCCTCGTTGTTGTTGCGCGCGCCGGCACCCTGCTGGAACGCGGTCAACTGCGCGACCGTGTAATCGGCCCACTGTCCAGACAGACGCGGGTACTGGACCGGGAGACCCTGCCCTGTCGGCCCGTGGCAGCTCGCGCAGGCGGGTACGCCCTTCTCCGCGATGCCGCCGCGATAGATCTTCTGGCCGATCGGCACGGTCGCCGCATCGCGTGCGGTGCCGAGCTTCGTCGTCTGCGACCCGTAGTACGCGGCGACGTTGCGCATGTCGTCCGCGCTCAGCGCGCTCGCGAATCCGACCATCACTGCGTTGGTCCGCACCGGCCCCTTCGCGCCCGGCTGCGTCTTGAAGTCGTTCAACTGCTTGACCAGATATTCGGGATGCTGGCCGGCAAGCTTCGGGAAACTGCCCGACGCGCTATTGCCATCGGCACCGTGACACGATGCGCACACCTGCCCGGCAATCGCCTTGCCGCGGTCGAGATCCGGCTTTGCCGCCTCCGCCGCGTTTGCCTCTGCTACGAAACCTACGAACCCTGCTGCAACCTGAAGCACCATCAGAGACTTGCACAGTCGATTCATTCGCACACCCTGTTTCGTCTTGTGGGAATTTGAGGTTCTGCAAAAAACGACGGCGTTCAGTCTACCGCAGAAGCCACATAAAAGCGCGAGGCAGGCGCCCGGTGGCCTTCGGTAAAACCGCCGTATTGTACAATATCGCGTTGAAAGCTCCCGCGCCTATCGGGGCTACCCCGCCTCCACCAAGCGGCTCGCGCCGCCCGTCCTTCCGGTTCCCATGGCCTTTCTGCTCCATCAAGCCCGCTTCTACACGACCGTCAACCATCTGCGCGACCTGCCGCCGACGGTCCAGCCGGAAATCGCGTTCGCGGGCCGCTCGAATGCCGGCAAGTCGACGGCGATCAACGTGCTGTGCAACCAGAAGCGGCTGGCCTTCGCGTCGAAGACGCCCGGCCGCACGCAGCATATCAACTACTTCTCCGTCGGCCCGGCCGCCGAGCCCGTCGCGAATCTCGTCGACCTGCCCGGCTACGGCTACGCGGAAGTGCCCGGCGCCGCCAAGGCCCACTGGGAAATGCTGCTGTCGTCCTACCTGGCAACCCGCTCGCAGCTTTGCGGCCTGATTCTGATGATGGATTCGCGCCGCCCGCTGACCGACCTCGATCGCCGCATGATCGAGTGGTTCGTACCGACCGGCAAGCCGATCCACACGCTGCTGACGAAGTGCGACAAATTGACGCGGCAAGAAAGCATCAATGCGCTGCGGACCACGCAAAAGGGGCTCGATGCGTATCGTGACCAGGGCGTCCAGGGCAAGCTGACGGTTCAGCTGTTTTCCGCGATGAAGCGCACGGGCCTCGACGAGGCGCACGAACTGATCGAGAGCTGGGTGCGGCCGTCCGCCGCCGACGAAAAAAGCGAGCCTGTAGCACAATGATCGGGCAACGCGCGGCCGGGATCGGCGGCGCGCACCTGACGGCGCCTGCGGATTCGGCCGGCTCATAAAAAAACCCGCCGTTGAACGGCGGGTCAAACAGCCTAATCGAAAAACGACAGGCACCCGCTCAGGGAGGAGAAGCGGGGAGCTGCACGCGACGCGTGCCGCTCGATCGCTATCATATACCAACGCTCCCGAAAATGACCGAAGGGTTCCGTAAGGTCCTTCTTGCCCTGATTTCTACCCAATCGCCATGAGCTTTCATCCGCTTCATCGTCCGCGCCGGATGCGCCGCGACGACTTCTCCCGGCGCCTGATGCGCGAAAACCGCCTGACCACCGACGACCTGATCTATCCGGTATTCGTCGTCGAAGGCACCAACGAGCGGCAGCCGGTGCCGTCGATGCCCGGCGTCGAACGCGTGTCCGTCGATCTGCTGATGCATGTCGCCGAGCAATGCGTCGAACTCGGCGTGCCTGTGCTGTCGCTGTTCCCGGCCATCGAGCCGTCGGTGAAAACGCCTGACGGCCGCGAGGCAGCCAACCCGGAAGGCCTGATCCCGCGCGCGGTGCGCGAGCTGAAGAAGCGCTTTCCCGAACTCGGCGTGCTGACCGACGTCGCACTCGATCCGTACACGAGCCACGGCCAGGACGGCGTGCTCGACGAGAACGGCTACGTGATCAACGACGACACGATCGAGATCCTGATCGATCAGGCGCGCGCACAGGCCGAAGCCGGCGTCGACATCGTCGCGCCGTCGGACATGATGGACGGCCGCATCGGCGCAATCCGCGAGATGCTGGAAAGCGACGGCCATATCCATACGCGCATCATGGCCTATTCGGCCAAGTTCGCATCGGCGTTCTATGGCCCGTTCCGCGACGCGGTCGGCTCGGCGTCCAACCTGGGCAAGGGCAACAAGATGACCTACCAGATGGACCCGGCGAACAGCGACGAAGCGTTGCGCGAAGTGCGCCTCGACATCGACGAAGGCGCCGACATGGTGATGGTCAAGCCCGGCATGCCGTACCTCGACATCGTGCGCCGGGTGAAGGACGAGTTCCGCTTCCCGACCTACGTGTATCAGGTGAGCGGCGAATACGCGATGCTGAAGGCCGCCGCGATGAACGGCTGGCTCGACCACGACAAGGTCGTGCTCGAATCGCTGCTCGCGTTCAAGCGTGCGGGCGCCGACGGCGTGCTCACGTACTTCGCACTCGACGCCGCGCGCCTCCTGAAAGCGCAGCGCTAAGCCACGCGCCGGCAGCGCCACGAAAAACGGCGGGACACTTCGGTGTCCCGCCGTTTTCATTTGCAATCGGTGTACAAGCCACCGACAAGCGTGCGCTACACCGTCGGTACCGCCGCGCGATCGAGACTGCGCAGAAACGTCTCGGCCGCCTGATAGCCGACCACACGGCCGATTTCGTTGCCGTTGCGATCGAAGAAGATGATGCCGGGCGGCCCGAACAGGTTGAAGCGCTTGAGCAGCGCCTGATCGTCCGGATTGTTCGCGGTGACGTCCGCACGTACCAGGTGAAGCTGCGCGAGCCGCGCCTGCACGCGTGAATCCGTGAACGTCAGGTGCTCCATCTCCTTGCAGCTCACGCACCAGTCGGCGTAGAAGTCGAGCATCACGGGCTGGCCCGACGTCTTCAGCAGCGCGTCGAGTTCGCCGCTGGAGCGCACCGAAGCGAACGCCGGCCCCTGCTGCCCGGCAGCCGCACCGGCTGCCGACACATCGCCCGACGCGACCGTGCGCGCAGCAAGGACAGCCAGCGGTTTCACGGGGTCGTTGGAGCCCGCCGCAAGACCGACGAGCAGCGTCGCCGCCCAGATCGCGAGCGCAGCGCCGAGGCCACGGCCGAGGCGGCGCCAGATCGACGCGGCGCCGGCATGCGGCGTGAACAAGCCAAGCGCCGCGGCCGCGATGAGCAGCCACAACGCAGCGAGCACCATCTTCAGGCCGCCGGCAAGCACCGGCCACACGATCCACAGCGCGGCCGCGAGCAGCACGATGCCGAAGAACACCTTCACGCCGTCCATCCATCCACCTGCGCGCGGCAGCACCGTACCGGCACCGATGCCGACCACGAGCAACGGCACGCCGAGCCCCAGCCCCATCGCGAACAGCGCGGCACCGCCGAGCAGCGCATTGCCCGTGTGTGCGATGAAAGCGAGCACCGCGAACAGCGGCGCCGTCATGCATGCGCCGACCACCAGCGCCGACAACGCGCCCATCGCGGCAACCGCAACGAAGTGGCCCCCCTGTCGCGCACTCGACACTTCGGCTGCACCGTTCTGCCAGCGCGCGGGCAGCGCGATATCCTTGCCCGAAATCAGCGACACCGCGAATGCGGTGAGCAGCACGCCGAACGCGCCGAGCACCCACGGGTTCTGCAGCCACGCGCCGAGGCTCTGGCCGACCAGCGCCGCGGCGATGCCCAGCACCGTATAGACGAGCGCCATGCCGACCACGTACGTCAGCGACAGCGCGAAGCCGCGCGCATGCGTCGCGCGCGTGCCCTGGCCGATGATGATCGCCGACACGATCGGGATCATCGGGTACGAACACGGCAGGAGGCTCAGCACGACGCCCGCGACGAAATACAGCGCGACGATCGTGAAGAAGCCATGCCCCTCGAGCAGCGACTGCGCGAAATCGGCGCTCGTGACCTTGTCGAACCAACTGCCCTCGGCTGCCGCATCGCCGGAAGACGAGGCCGCACCCAGTGCGGCGCCGTCGACCTTCACTACGTGCTCGGCGGGCGGATAGCAGATCCCTTCGTCGGCGCAGCCCTGCGACGTCACCGCGAGCTCGAACGGCCCCGACGCCTGCTTGACGGGCACGTGAACGACGACTTCGTCACGGTAGGTCTCGACGTTCTTCTGGAACGTCTGGTCGAACTTCACATGGCCGGCGGGGAACTGCGGCTCGCCGAGCGTCGCCTGCCCGCTCTTCACCGCGAACGCGAACCGCTCGCGGTACAGGTAATAGCCGTTGGCGACCTTGAAGCGGACGTCCACCTGCCCCGGCGATTCGCTCGCGCTGAACTTGAACGCCACCGACGGATCGAGGAAATCGTCGGCCGCACGCGCGACCGACAGGCCGCCGCCCAGCACGAGCATGAACGACAACAGGACTGCGAGGAACCGCAGCGCGCGCACGCGCACGGAAAGCGCCATACCGTTAAACATGAAATAGACGTTGAGTTTCGCTGGTCACCCACTGGCCGTAAGCGGCCGAGGCCGTCGCCTGCCACGAGACGATTTCAGGTGTCTCGTATGGATGATGCGCGAGAATAAATCGCTCCAGTTCGAGCGCCCGCACGGGGCTCGTCTTGAACAGCAACTGGATCTCGTCGGCCGTTTCGACCTTGCCCTGCCAGTGATAGCGCGACCTGATCGCACCGAGCTCCGACACACACGCGGCAAGCCGCGCATCGAGCGCACCGGCGGAAAGCGCCTCGGCGGTCGCGGCATCGGGCACCGTCGTCAGCATCAGCACCACTATCATCCGCGCCCTCCTGGCTGGTCTATCGACTCCTGGCTCCTGCCGGCGCGCGTTGCCCACCCGGGGGCGCACCGGCTGCCCCGTATCGTAGCGCAGCCCGCGCAACACTGCCGGCACCACCCTGCGACAATCGATCGCAGCCGCCGCTTCAAAAACAAAAAGGGCCAAGCAATTGCTCGGCCCCTTTCAGATACTGCTGCGCACCGGAAGCTTATTCAGCTTCTTGCACGGTTTCCGTTTCGTCGACTTCCGGACGATCGAGCAGCTCGACCAGTGCCATCGGTGCGTTGTCGCCCACGCGGAAGCCGAACTTCAGCACGCGCAGGTAGCCGCCCGGACGGTTCGCGAAACGCGGACCGAGCACGTCGAACAGCTTCGCCACCGAGTCACGATCGCGCAGGCGGTTGAACGCCAGGCGACGGTTTGCCAGCGACGGCTTCTTGCCGAGCGTGATCAGCGGCTCGACGACTTTACGGAGTTCCTTCGCCTTCGGCAGCGTCGTCTTGATGACTTCGTGCTCGATCAGCGAGTTGGACATGTTACGGAGCATAGCCAGACGGTGGCTGCTCGTGCGGTTCAGTTTCCGCAGACCATGACGATGGCGCATTTCAGTTTCCTTGATTCAAAGTTTTGATCCAGCTCTTCTATCGCACCTCGATGGGTGCACGGGCCGGTAACGAAAAAAGCAAGATGCGGATTTTAAAGGAAAATCCGCATCTTTGCCAACTACAGCAACAGCAGTGCTACAAGCGGGCTTACTTGTCGAGACCAGCCGGCGGCCAGTTTTCGAGCTTCATGCCCAGCGTGAGACCGCGCGAAGCGAGCACTTCCTTGATCTCGTTGAGCGACTTGCGACCGAGGTTCGGCGTCTTCAGCAGCTCGTTTTCCGTGCGCTGGATGAGATCGCCGATGTAGTAGATGTTCTCGGCCTTCAGGCAGTTCGCCGAACGAACCGTCAGCTCGAGATCGTCCACCGGACGCAGCAGGATCGGATCGATCTGCGGTGCACGCGACGGCGCTTCGGCTGCCGTTTCCGTGCCTTCCAGCGCCGCGAACACGGACAGCTGGTCGACCAGGATGCGGGCCGATTGACGGATCGCTTCTTCCGGCGTGATCACACCGCTCGTTTCGATGTTCATCACGAGCTTGTCGAGGTCGGTACGCTGCTCGACACGTGCGCTTTCGACCGCATAGCTCACGCGGCGAACCGGCGAGAACGATGCGTCGAGGACGATGCGGCCGATGATCTTGGCCGTGTCTTCGCCGTAGCGACGGACGTTGCCGGGCACATAGCCGCGACCCTTTTCGATCTTGATCTGAACGTCGAGCTTGCCACCCTTCGACAGGTGCGCAATCACGTGATTCGGGTTGATGACTTCGCAGTCGTGAGCCAGCTCGATATCGCCGGCCGTGACAACGCCTTCACCTTCCTTGCGCAGCGTAACCGTCACTTCGTCACGGTTATGCAGCTTGAACACCACGCCCTTCAGGTTCAGCAGCAGGTTGACGACGTCTTCCTGCACGCCATCCAGCGTCGAGTACTCGTGCACCACGCCCGCGATCGTCACTTCGGTCGGCGCGTAGCCAACCATCGACGACAGCAGCACGCGGCGAAGCGCATTGCCCAAGGTATGGCCGTAACCGCGTTCGAACGGTTCCATGACCACCCTCGCGTGGTTCTCGCCCAGCGATTCCACGGCGATGATCTTGGGTTTCAGCAAACTGGTTTGCATGGGCTTTCCTTTTCAATACCCTCGGCTCGTTACACCGATAAGGCTGACCGGTAACAACCAGAAAATAAACAGCCGAGGCCCCTCCTTGCGCAACGCAATCGGGGTACCTCGGCCGTCAATCGGATTAACGCGAATACAATTCGACGATCAGGCTTTCGTTGATGTCGCCTGCGATTTCAGCGCGTTCCGGCATTTGCTTGAACGTGCCTTCGAACTTCTTCGCATCGACTGCAACCCAGCTCGGCATGCCGCCTTGCTCGGCCAGCGACAGCGCTTCGACGATACGCGCTTGCTTCTTCGCCTTTTCGCGGATCGCGACGATGTCACCCGCCTTCACTTGCTGCGACGGGACGTTTGCGACGACGCCGTTCACGGTGATCGACTTGTGGCTCACCAGCTGACGCGCTTCAGCGCGGGTCGAGCCGAAGCCCATGCGATACACGACGTTGTCGAGGCGCGACTCGAGCAGTTGCAGCAGGTTTTCACCCGTGTTGCCCTTGCGGCGGTCGGCTTCAGCGAAGTAGCGACGGAACTGACGCTCCAGCACGCCGTAGATGCGCTTGACCTTCTGCTTTTCACGCAGCTGCGTACCGTAGTCGGACGTACGTGCGCCCGAGGTACGGCCGTGCTGGCCCGGCTTGCTGTCGAGCTTGCACTTGTCGGCGAGCGAGCGGCGTGCGCTCTTCAGGAACAGGTCGGTGCCTTCACGGCGGGACAGCTTGGCCTTAGGGCCGATATAACGTGCCACTTTGCATTCCTTTATCAATCAGTCACGCGGATCGAAATCCGCGCTAGTTCGCTCCCTTTGGGGCGAACGGTGGGCTTAGTCAATCAAAAAAGCAACGCCCGTCGACGCTACGCGGCGACAGGCAATGTGCCAGCACGAACGTGCCAGCACACCTTTAGATACGACGACGCTTCGGCGGACGGCAGCCGTTGTGCGGAATCGGGGTGACATCCGAAATCGCGGTGATCTTGATGCCGAGGCCGTGCAGTGCGCGCACTGCCGACTCACGACCCGGGCCCGGGCCCTTGATCCGCACTTCCAGATTCTTCACGCCGTATTCCATCGCGACGCGGCCAGCCGACTCGGCTGCGACCTGGGCAGCGAACGGCGTCGATTTGCGCGAGCCCTTGAAGCCCTGACCGCCCGACGTCGCCCATGCCAGTGCGTTGCCTTGGCGATCGGTGATCGTGATGATCGTGTTGTTGAACGACGCGTGAACGTGAACCACGCCTTCAGCGACGTTCTTCTTAACCTTCTTGCGAACGCGTTGCGCCGCGGTGTTCGAAGCCTTAGCCATTACGTTTTCCTGTAACTGTCAGTTCCGCTTACTTCTTCAGCGCTTGCGCTGCACGACGCGGACCCTTGCGAGTACGTGCGTTCGTACGCGTACGCTGACCGCGCATCGGCAGGCCCTTGCGATGACGAACACCACGGTAGCAACCGAGGTCCATCAGGCGCTTGATGTTCATCGTCACTTCACGGCGCAGATCGCCTTCGACGACAAACTTGCCCACTTCTTCACGCAGCTTTTCCAAGTCTGCGTCGGTCAAGTCCTTGACCTTCTTCGAAAAATCGACGCCAGCTGCCACGCAGATGCTGCGCGAACGGGTGCGGCCGATACCGAAGATAGCCGTCAGGCCGATCTCGGTATGCTGGTGATTCGGGATGTTAACCCCTGCGATACGAGCCATTGTTTTTCCTCAAACAAAAAGCGCAAACA
Source organism: Burkholderia sp. LS-044 (assembly GCF_004803625.1). Lineage (NCBI taxonomy): Bacteria > Pseudomonadati > Pseudomonadota > Betaproteobacteria > Burkholderiales > Burkholderiaceae > Burkholderia > Burkholderia sp. LS-044. The sequence goes on along the minus strand of NZ_SSWO01000022.1, from coordinate 34,771 downwards.
AACGCGCGGTCAGCCTTGGCGCTGCTTGTGGCGCGGATCCGAGCTGCAGATCACGCGAACGACGCCTTTGCGCTTGATGATCTTGCAATTGCGGCAAATGCGCTTAACCGATGCCATCACTTTCATGATAATACCCTTTTTTCAAATCACTTCGCCCGGAACACGATCCGCGCACGAGACAGATCGTAAGGCGTCAATTCAACCGTCACCTTGTCGCCCGGGAGAATGCGGATGTAGTGCATCCGCATCTTTCCGGAGATATGCCCCAACACGACATGGCCGTTTTCCAGCTTCACGCGGAAGGTAGCATTCGGGAGGTTTTCGATCACCTCGCCTTGCATCTGGATTACATCGTCTTTGGCCATAGTCCTTATTAACGCATTGGGATGTTGCCGCCCTTGAAGTTAGCCTTCTTGAGCAGTGACTCATACTGTTGCGACATAACGTACGACTGCACCTGCGCCATAAAGTCCATCGTGACGACGACAATGATCAGCAGCGACGTTCCACCAAAATAAAACGGCACGTTCCAGCGCAGTACCAGGAATTCCGGCAGCAGACACACAAAGACGATGTAGATCGCACCGGCCAGCGTCAGACGCGTGAGGATGCGGTCGATATATCGTGCGGTCTGATCGCCCGGACGGATACCCGGAACAAACGCGCCGCTCTTCTTCAGGTTGTCTGCGGTTTCCCTGCTGTTGAACACCAGTGCGGTGTAGAAGAAGCAGAAAAACACGATCGCCAGCGTGTACAGCAACACATAGACCGGCTGGCCCGGCTTCAGCGCTTCCGCAACGTTATGCAACGTGTTGGAAATCCAGCTTCCCGTCGGCTGACCGGTACTGAACCAGCCGAGAATCGTTGCCGGGAACAGAATGATCGACGACGCGAAGATCGGCGGAATCACACCCGACATGTTCAGCTTCAGCGGCAGATGCGACGACTGCCCACCGTAGATCTTGTTGCCGACCTGGCGCTTCGCGTAGTTCACGAGGATCTTGCGCTGCCCGCGTTCGATGAACACGACCAGGTAAGTCACCGCGGCAATCAGGACGACGATGATGATCGCCGAAATGATGCTCATCGAACCCGTACGTACCAGCTCGAACAACCCACCGACGGCATTCGGGAACCCTGCTGCGATCCCGCCGAAGATGATGATCGAGATACCGTTGCCCAGACCACGCTCGGTAATCTGCTCGCCGAGCCACATCAGGAACATCGTGCCGGTAACCAGCGTCACGACCGTCGTCAGACGGAACAGCATGCCGGGATCGGTGACGAGGCCCGGCTGGTTTTCCAGCGCAGCCGCGATACCGAACGCCTGGAAGGTCGCGAGCACGACGGTGAAATACCGTGTGTACTGCGTGATCTTCCGTTGCCCTGCCTGCCCTTCCTTCTTCAGCGCCTCGAGCTGCGGCGATACGATCGCCAGCAACTGCATGATGATCGACGCCGAAATGTACGGCATGATCCCCAGCGCAAAGATCGTGAAGCGGGAAAGCGCGCCACCCGAGAACATGTTGAACATGCCCAGGATGCCGCCCGCCTGGCTCTGGAACAGCTTAGCCAGTTGATCCGGATCGATGCCCGGCACGGGAATGTGCGCGCCGATGCGATAGACGATCAGCGCCAGGAGCAGGAACATCGCTCGCCGGCGCAGATCGCCGAATTTCGCCGTGCTTCGACCGGGTTTTGCAAGACTCGGGCTGTTAGCCAAGTACCTTCTCCGATGAATGCAAATGACGACGCGCTACGCGTGTCACTCGGCGAACGAACCGCCAGCCGCTTCGATCGCAGCACGCGCACCCTTGGTGGCACCGAGACCCTTCACGACGATCTTGCGCTTCAGCTCGCCCGTCGCGATGATCTTTGCGCTCTTCGTCAGCTCGCCGACCAGGCCGGCTTGCTTCAGTGCGAGCAGATCGATCTCATCGACCGGCAGCTTCTCGAGGTCGCCCAGGCGCACTTCACCGACGAATTCCTTCGTCAGCGACGTGAAGCCGCGCTTCGGCAGACGACGTTGCAGCGGCATCTGACCGCCTTCGAAACCGACTTTGTGGAAGCCGCCCGAACGCGATTTCTGACCCTTGTGACCACGGCCAGCCGTCTTGCCGAGGCCCGAACCGATGCCACGGCCGACGCGACGCTTGGCGTGCTTGGCGCCAGCTGCCGGCTTCAGGTTATTCAATTCCATATCAACTCCTTGATCCGTAGGGCCGCTTACGCGATGACCTTAACGAGGTACGAGACCTTGTTGATCATGCCGCGGACCGCCGGCGTGTCCTGAAGCTCGCTGACCGAGTTGAGTCGGCGCAGGCCCAGGCCACGCACGGTCGCGCGGTGCGATTCGCGGGTCCCGATCAGGCTCTTAACGAGCTGAACCTTGACAGTTTTTTCAGACATGGTGACCACCCGGGCTTAGCCCAAAATTTCTTCGACGGACTTGCCGCGCTTCGCCGCGATGTCTGCCGGGGTGGACTGCTTGCGCAGACCGTCCAGCGTGGCGCGAACGAGGTTGTACGGGTTCGTCGAACCGTGGCTCTTTGCCACGACGTTCTGAACGCCCATCACGTCGAACACTGCGCGCATCGGGCCGCCGGCGATCACGCCCGTACCTGCCTTCGCCGGAGCGAGGAGGACAGCCGATGCGCCATGCTTGCCGTGCACTTCGTGTTGCAGCGTGCCGTTCTTGAGCGGCACCTTGAACATGTTGCGGCGAGCTTGTTCCATTGCCTTCTGGACAGCGACCGGCACTTCCTTCGCCTTGCCCTTGCCCATACCGATGCGGCCATCGCCGTCGCCAACCACGGTCAGTGCGGCGAAGCCGAGAATACGGCCACCCTTCACGACCTTGGTCACGCGGTTGACCGAAATCATCTTTTCACGAAGGCCGTCGTCGCGCTCGTCAGCCTGAACTTTCGCTTGCATCTTTGCCATGACGAATTCCTTCCTTAGAACTTGAGCCCAGCTTCGCGAGCTGCCTCAGCCAGCGCCTTGACGCGGCCGTGGTAGCGGAAGCCCGAGCGGTCGAAGGCGACGGATTCGATGCCGGCAGCCTTTGCCTTCTCGGCAATACGCTTGCCGATCAGCGTCGCGGCATTAACGTTGCCGCCCTTGCCCGACTTGTCGGCCAGTTCAGCGCGCACTTCTGCTTCGAGCGTCGACGCGCTGGCGAGCACCTTGGTGCCGCAGGGCGAGAACACTTGAGCGTAGATGTGCGTGTTCGTGCGATGCACGGCGAGACGCGCGACCTGCAGCTCAGCGATCTTGATACGCGTCTGGCGAGCGCGGCGCAGGCGAGATTGAGTCTTATCCATGATTGCGCACCCTTACTTCTTCTTCGTTTCTTTGAGGATCACAACCTCGTCGGAATAGCGCACGCCCTTGCCCTTGTAGGGCTCCGGCGGACGGTAACCGCGAACTTCCGCAGCTACTTGACCGACTTGTTGCTTGTTGATCCCCTTGATCACGATTTCGGTTTGCGTCGGGGTTTCTGCCTTGACGCCTTCCGGCATCTGGTGCACCACCGGGTGCGAGAAACCCAGCGACAGGTTCAGCTTGTCGCCTTGCGCTTGCGCACGATAACCGACGCCAACCAGCGTCAGCTTGCGCTCGAAACCCTTGGTCACGCCGTGCACGGCATTCGCGATGATCGCGCGCATCGTGCCCGACAGTGCATTTGCTTCGCGGCTTTCGTCCACCGGCGACAGGTTCAGCGTGCCGTCGTTGTTCGCCACGTTCACGAGCGGATTGATCGCTTGCGTGATGGTGCCCAGCGGGCCCTTGACGGTGATCGCACCGTCGGCCAGCTTGACTTCCGCGCCTTGCAGCGCGATCGGGCTCTTACCTACTCGAGACATGTTTCTCTCTCCTCGGCTTTAAGCGACGTAGCAGATGACTTCGCCGCCGACGCCGGTAGCGCGCGCCTTGCGGTCGGTCATCACGCCCTTCGGCGTCGACACGATTGCCACGCCCAGGCCGTTCATGACCTGCGGAATGTCGTTACGGCCGCGGTACACGCGCAGACCAGGCTTCGACACGCGCTCGAGGCGTTCGATGACCGGGCGACCTGCGTAGTACTTCAGCGCGATATTCAGTTCGGACTTCGCACCTTCCGCCTTGACGGCGAAATCGTCGATGTAACCTTCGTCCTTCAGGACTTGCGCGATTGCAACCTTGACCTTCGACGAGGGCATCGCAACCGATACCTTCTCGACCATCTGCGCGTTGCGGATGCGAGTCAGCATATCGGCGATAGGATCACTCATGCTCATTTACGTTTCTCCTATTACCAGCTCGCCTTGGTCAGGCCAGGAATCTCGCCACGGAATGCGATTTCACGAATCTTGTTACGCGCGAGGCCGAATTTACGGAACGTGCCACGCGGACGGCCCGTAATCGCGCAGCGGTTACGCTGGCGGGTCGGGTTTGCGTTGCGGGGCAGTTGCTGCAGCTCAAGGCGTGCTTCGTAGCGCTCTTCTTCCGACTTGCTTTGGTCTTCGACGATCGCCTTCAGCGCATCGCGCTTTGCTGCGAACTTCGCGACCAGGCGGGCGCGCTTCTTTTCACGTTCGATCAGTGCCAGTTTAGCCACGGTAACCTCAGTTTCTGAACGGGAACTTGAAGCTGGCGAGCAGAGCCTTTGCTTCGTCGTCGGTCTTCGCAGTCGTCGTGATGCTGATGTTCAGCCCACGCAGTGCGTCGATCTTGTCGTAGTCGATTTCGGGGAAAATGATCTGCTCTTTCACACCGATGTTGTAGTTGCCACGGCCATCGAAAGCACGACCCGACACGCCGCGGAAGTCACGCACGCGGGGCAGGGCAACCGTCACGAAACGGTCGAGGAATTCGTACATTGCACGGCCACGCAGCGTCACCATCGCGCCGATCGGGTAACCCTGGCGGATCTTGAAGCCTGCGATTGCCTTGCGTGCCTTCGTCACGACCGGCTTCTGACCAGCGATCTTCGTGAGGTCGCCGACGGCGTTCTCGATGATCTTCTTGTCAGCGATCGCTTCGCCAAGACCCATGTTCAGCGTGATCTTGGTGATGCGCGGCACTTCCATGACCGACTTGTAACCGAACTTCTCGATCAGGCCGGGCACAACCTTTTCTTTGTAAAACTCTTGAAAACGAGCCATTTTTTACTCCGCTGCGTCAGGCGCTCAGTACGGCACCGGTCGTCTTCAGGAAGCGAACCTTCTTGCCTTCCTCGACCTTGATGCCAACACGCGACGCCTTGCCATTCGCGTCGACCAGTGCGACGTTCGAAATATGCAGGGGCATCGTCTTCGCTTCCACGCCACCCGTCGTACCCTTCATCGGGTTCGGCTTCACATGCTTCTTGACGAGGTTGATACCTTCAACCGTCACATGCTCTGCACCGACAGCCAGCACGACGCCGCGCTTGCCCTTGTCCTTGCCAGTGACGACGATGACTTCGTCACCTTTGCGAATCTTGTTCATCGCGACTCCTTACAGCACTTCCGGCGCCAGCGAAACGATCTTCATGAATCGTTCGCTACGCAGCTCACGCGTCACCGGCCCGAAGATACGGGTGCCGATCGGCTCGAGCTTGTTATTCAAAAGCACAGCGGCGTTGCCGTCGAACTTGATCAGCGAGCCGTCTTGACGGCGCACGCCCTTGGCGGTGCGGACCACCACGGCGTTGTAAATTTCGCCTTTCTTCACGCGCCCGCGCGGCGTTGCCTCTTTGACGCTCACCTTGATGATGTCGCCAATGCCGGCATAACGACGCTTCGAGCCGCCGAGCACCTTGATGCACAGGACTTCACGTGCACCCGTGTTGTCGGCTACTTCGAGCCGAGATTCGGTCTGGATCATGGTTTGTCTTTCCCAACTTAATCCGGATGCACCACCATGATGCATTCGGTCAGTCTTGGTCCCGTCAGCCAATCGGCTGCTTGGGTTGGAACAGCAGCGACGGCAAACGAAACCCGCCATCGCAATTCGGTGAATCTTTCGGACAGGCAGGCGCCAATCCGCTTCCCCCACCAACTTCGCCCGCGACGGGGCTCCCATAAAGAGGGAAGACCGGGATTATAACAAATAATCCCGGTCACGCAAGCAAAAACTTTGCGATTTCAAGCACTTCGTGGAGAAGTGCCTGTTACTGCCTACTGCGCTGCCCGCTTAGATGACGCGAGCTGCTTCGACGAGGCGCGACACCGTCCAGGCCTTCGTCTTCGAAACAGGACGAGTTTCCTGGATTTCGACGAGATCGCCTTCGTTGTAGGTGTTCGCTTCATCATGCGCGTGGTACTTCTTCGAGCGCACGACATACTTGCCGTAGATCGGATGCTTGACGCGGTGCTCGATCAGCACGGTGACGGTCTTGTCCATCTTGTTGCTGACGACCCGACCGACCAGCGTCCGCTTCAGCGAGGTTTTCACGCTATCGTTCATTTCTGGTTCGCCTTCTGAGTCATGACGGTCCGCACACGTGCGATGTCGCGACGAACCTTCTTCAGCTGGCTCGTGTTCGTGAGCTGCTGGGTCGCGAGTTGCATGCGCAGGCCGAATTGCGCCTTCAGCAGGTCCGCCAGCTCCTTGTTGAGCGCGGCCTGGTCTTTCTGGAGAAGTTCGGAAGCCTTCATGTTTTCTCCTTAGGCGCCGAGCTGGCGCACGATGAATGCCGTCTTGAGCGGCAGCTTGGCTGCAGCCAGACGGAACGCTTCGCGTGCCAGTTCTTCGGTTACGCCGTCCATTTCATAGAGCATCTTGCCCGGCTGAATCTCGGCGACGTAGTACTCCGGGTTACCCTTACCGTTACCCATACGCACTTCGGCCGGCTTCTGCGAAATCGGCTTGTCCGGGAAGATCCGGATCCAGATGCGGCCGCCACGCTTGATGTGACGCGTCATTGCACGACGTGCCGCTTCAATCTGACGTGCGGTCAAACGACCGCGACCGATCGCCTTCAGGCCGAATTCACCGAACGACACTGCGTTGCCGCGCGTCGCCTTGCCGGTGTTACGACCCTTCTGCTCTTTACGATACTTTCTGCGTTTCGGTTGCAGCATCGTTATTCTCCAGTCTTGCCGTCTTCGGGCTTGCCGGCGCCGCGGCGCGGTGCGCCACGACGAGCACCCGGAGCGCCGCCTTCGCCGTCACGGCGCGGACGACGGTCGCCCGGACGCGCATTGCGACGCGGACGCTTGTCTTCGGCTACTTCTTCCACCACCGGTGCGTCGTTGCGGCCGAGCGTATCGCCCTTGTAGACCCACACCTTGACGCCGATGATCCCGTAAGTCGTCTTCGCTTCCGAAGTCGCGTAGTCGATATCAGCACGCAGCGTGTGAAGCGGCACGCGACCTTCGCGATACCACTCCGTACGAGCGATTTCGATACCGTTCAGACGGCCTGCGCTCATGATCTTGATGCCTTGGGCACCCAGACGCATCGCGTTCTGCATCGCACGCTTCATCGCGCGACGGAACATGATCCGGCGCTCGAGCTGTTGCGTGATCGAGTCAGCGATCAACTGAGCATCGGTTTCCGGCTTGCGGATTTCTTCGATGTTGACGTGAACCGGAACGCCCATGCGGCGTTGCAGTTCCGTCTTCAGCTGCTCGATATCCTCGCCCTTCTTGCCGATGACCACGCCCGGACGCGAGCTGTAAATCGTGATGCGCGCGTTCTTCGCCGGACGCTCGATGACGACCCGACCGACCGAAGCGTTCTTCAGCTTCTTCTTCAGGTATTCACGAACACCGATGTCTTCCTGAAGCATCGCCGCGAAATTGTTGTTGTTCGCGTACCAACGCGAAGCCCAATTGCGGCTGACAGCCAGGCGGAAGCCAGTCGGATGAATTTTCTGTCCCATCGTATGGCTCCTTAATTCCCGACCGTCACAGTGATGTGACAGGATTGCTTCTCGATGCGGTTACCGCGGCCCTTGGCGCGCGCGGTGAAACGCTTGAGCGATGCAGCCTTGTCGACGTAGATGCTCTTGATCTTGAGCTCGTCGATATCGGCGCCTTCGTTGTGCTCCGCATTCGCGATTGCCGACAGCACAACCTTCTTCACGATGCCAGCCGCTTTCTTCGGCGAGAACGTCAGAACGTTCAGCGCCTTGTCGACCGGCAAACCGCGGATCTGGTCAGCCACAAGGCGCGTTTTTTGCGCCGAGATGCGGGCACCGCGATGAATTGCTTTCACTTCCATCTTGATTGCCCCTTATTTCTTGGCCTTCTTGTCGGCCGCGTGACCCTTGAACGTACGGGTCAGTGCGAACTCGCCAAGCTTGTGGCCGACCATGTTTTCCGAGATGTACACCGGAACGTGTTGACGGCCGTTATGAACAGCGATCGTCAGGCCGATGAAATCCGGCAGAATCGTCGAGCGACGCGACCAGGTCTTGATCGGCTTTTTGTCGCGCGAAGCTGCAGCCGCCTCAACTTTCTTCAGCAAATGGGCGTCGCAGAACGGACCTTTTTTTACAGAACGTGCCATTGCCTACTCCTTAACGCTTGTGACGGCGCTGGACGATCATCGTCGTCGTGCGCTTGTTGCTACGGGTGCGATAACCCTTAGCCGGCGTACCCCACGGGCTAACCGGATCGCGACCTGCAGCCGTCTTGCCCTCACCACCACCGTGCGGGTGATCAACCGGGTTCATCGCAACGCCACGCACCGTCGGGCGGATACCGCGCCAGCGGTTCGCGCCAGCCTTGCCGATCTGGCGCAGGCTATGCTCTTCGTTGCCGACTTCACCGATCGTTGCACGGCACTCGATGTGCACGCGGCGGATTTCGCCCGAACGCAGACGAACCTGCGCGTAGACGCCTTCACGTGCGAGCAGCATGGCCGACGTACCAGCCGAACGCGCCATTTGCGCGCCCTTGCCCGGCAGCATCTCGATGCAGTGGATCGTCGTACCGACCGGAATGTTGCGGATCGGCAGCGTGTTGCCTGCGCGGATCGGCGCTTCCGAACCCGACATCAGCTGTTGGCCGACGGTCAGGCCCTTCGGGGCGATGATGTAGCGACGTTCGCCGTCTGCGTAGAGCACCAGCGCGATGTTCGCGCTACGGTTCGGGTCGTACTCGAGACGCTCGACCTTTGCCGGGATGCCATCCTTCGTGCGACGGAAATCGACGATACGATAGTGTTGCTTGTGACCACCACCCTTGTGACGCGTGGTGATACGGCCATTGTTGTTACGGCCGGCGGTCGAGCTCTGCGAGTCGAGCAGTGCCGCGAACGGCTTGCCCTGGTGCAGGTTCTTGTTGACCACCTTGACCATCGCGCGGCGACCCGGCGATGTCGGCTTAACTTTAACGATTGCCATGATTACTTGGCCTCCGCTTCAAAGTTGATTTCCTGGCCGGGCTTCAGGCAAACGTACGCCTTCTTCACGTCCTTGCGGCGGCCCATCGAACGGCCAAAGCGCTTTTGCTTGCCCTTCTGAACCAGCACGTTGACGGAATCAACTTCAACCTTGAACAGCAGCTCGACAGCCGCCTTCACTTCCTGCTTCGTGGCATCCGGTGCGACTTCGAACACGACTTGCTCGTTCTTGTCGGCAACCAGCGTCGCCTTTTCCGAGATCACCGGTGCGAGCAGGACCTGCATCAAACGATGATCGTTCTTGCGAATCTCGCTCATGACAGCAACTCCTCGATCTGGGCGACCGCAGCCTTCGTGACCAGCACTTTCTTGAAGTAGATCAGCGACAGCGGGTCAGCGTAGCGCGGCTCGACAATTGCCACGTGCGGCAGGTTGCGCGATGCCAGGTACAGGTTTTCGTCAACCGTGTCGGTGATGATCAGCACGGAGTCGAGACCCATGGTCTTGAATTTGTCAGCCAGCAGCTTGGTCTTCGGCGCTTCGAGGATGATGTCCTCGACGACCGACAGGCGGCCTTCACGGGCCAGCTGCGAGAAGATCGAGCAGAGACCTGCGCGATGCATCTTCTTGTTGACCTTGTGCGAGAAGTTTTCTTCCGGCGAATTCGGGAAGATACGACCACCGCCACGCCACAGCGGGCTCGACGACATACCGGCACGAGCACGGCCCGTACCCTTCTGGCGCCACGGCTTCTTGGTCGTGTGCTTGACTTGCTCACGGTCCTTCTGTGCGCGGTTACCCTGGCGAGCATTCGCCTGGTAAGCGACGACGACCTGGTGGATCAGCGCTTCGTTGTAGTCACGACCGAACACGACGTCCGACGCGTTGACCACTGCACCTTCCTGACCATTTTCGTTCAGGAGCTTGAGTTCCATTATTTCGCCCCCTTGGTCTTGACGGCCGGCGTCACGAAGACCTTGCCGCCCTTCGCGCCCGGAATCGCACCCTTCACGAGCAGCAGCTTGCGCTCTGCGTCGATACGAGCGATTTCGAGGTTCTGCACCGTCACCGTCACGTCACCCATGTGACCCGTCATGCGTTTACCCGGGAAAACACGACCCGGATCCTGCGCCATACCGATCGAGCCCGGCACGTTGTGCGAGCGCGAGTTACCGTGCGTCGCACGGCCGGAGGAGAAGTTGTAACGCTTGATCGTACCGGCGTAGCCCTTACCGATCGACACGCCTTGCACGTCGACCTTCTGGCCCACTTCGAAAAGATCAGCACCGACCACGGCGCCATTCGACAGCTCAGCTGCCTTGGCCGCGTCAATGCGGAATTCCTTGAGGATTTCACCGGCTTCGACACCGGCTTTGGCGAGATGACCTGCCAGCGGCTTCGTCACGCGCGATGCACGACGGGAGCCGAATGCAACCTGCACGGCCGTGTAGCCGTCGGTTTCAACAGTCTTGATCTGCGTCACGCGGTTGTCCGACACGTCCAGCACGGTGACGGGAATCGAATCCCCTTCAGCCGTGAAGATACGGGTCATGCCAACCTTGCGACCTACGAGTCCAAGGCTCATCATTTTCTCCATTCCCGACTGCGATTGGTCGGGGCTGATTTACAAAATGCCGGGCACGCAAGGCCCAACTTTTTTACGCGAATACGCGAAAAGCCAAGCAGTATAGCCCGACCCCTCGATTTCCGCAAGCAATACAAAGACTTAGCGCCACCCGACAAGCCGGTTGGCGCCGGAAGCCTTACTGCAGCTTGATTTCCACGTCGACGCCAGCCGGCAGATCGAGCTTCATCAGCGCGTCAACCGTCTTGTCGGTCGGATCGACGATGTCCATCAGGCGCTGGTGGGTACGGATTTCGAGCTGATCGCGCGACGTCTTGTTGACGTGCGGCGAACGCAGGATGTCAAAACGCTGAATGCGCGTCGGCAGCGGCACCGGGCCACGGACGATTGCGCCAGTCCGCTTCGCGGTATCGACGATTTCGGCAGCCGATTGATCGATCAGACGATAGTCGAAAGCCTTCAGGCGAATGCGGATTTTCTGTTGCTGCATGACGATTCCTTGAAAAGAGCGAGGCGATGTTGCACCGCCGGACACCAAAAGAACGCGAAACCTGCTGCCTGCGGGGAGCGAAGCGACAGGTTCCGAACGGTACTTCCACTGCTAAGCCCGCGATTCTACACGAAAAATCGGAGAGGTGGTGCGGGTTTGTCAATGTGCGTGACGGCACGCCATAAAGAAAAACCGGGTGCCAGCGCAAGCTGAACACCCGGTTTCGACGGTACAACTGCATACCGTGGGAACGCGGATCCCGGAAGGATCCGCGGATCGTCGACCTTAGTCGAGGATCTTGGCAACGACGCCGGCGCCGACCGTACGGCCACCTTCGCGGATTGCGAAGCGCAGACCTTCTTCCATCGCGATCGGTGCAATCAGCTTCACCGTGATCGACACGTTGTCGCCCGGCATCACCATTTCCTTGTCCTTCGGCAGCTCGATCGAGCCCGTCACGTCCGTCGTACGGAAGTAGAACTGCGGACGGTAGTTGTTGAAGAACGGCGTGTGACGGCCGCCTTCGTCCTTGCTCAGCACGTACACTTCAGCCGTGAAGTGCGTGTGCGGCGTGATCGAACCCGGCTTCGCCAGAACCTGGCCACGCTCCACGTCTTCACGCTTCGTGCCGCGCAGCAGGATACCGACGTTGTCGCCTGCCTGACCTTGGTCCAGCAGCTTGCGGAACATTTCAACGCCCGTGCAGGTCGTCTTCACCGTCGGCTTGATACCGACGATTTCGATTTCTTCGCCGACCTTCACGATGCCGCGCTCGACACGACCCGTCACCACCGTACCACGGCCCGAGATCGAGAACACGTCTTCCACCGGCATCAGGAACGCGCCGTCAACTGCACGCTCCGGCGTCGGGATGTACGTGTCCAGCGCGTCTGCCAGGCTCATGATCGCCACTTCGCCCAGCTCGCCCGTGTCGCCTTCCAGCGCCAGCTTTGCCGAACCCTTCACGATCGGCGTGTCGTCACCCGGGAAGTCGTACTTCGACAGGAGTTCGCGAACTTCCATCTCGACCAGCTCGAGCAGTTCAGCGTCGTCCACCATGTCGCACTTGTTCAGGAACACGATGATGTACGGAACGCCAACCTGACGCGCCAGCAGGATGTGCTCACGCGTTTGCGGCATCGGGCCGTCTGCTGCCGAGCAAACCAGGATCGCGCCGTCCATCTGCGCTGCGCCCGTGATCATGTTCTTCACATAGTCAGCGTGGCCCGGGCAGTCGACGTGTGCGTAGTGGCGGTTAGCCGTTTCGTACTCGACGTGTGCCGTGTTGATCGTGATGCCGCGCGCCTTTTCTTCCGGTGCCGCGTCGATCTGGTCGTACGCCTTCGCTTCGCCGCCGAACTTCTTCGTCAGAACCGTCGTGATCGCTGCCGTCAGCGTCGTCTTGCCGTGGTCAACGTGACCAATCGTACCAACGTTCACGTGCGGCTTGGTCCGCTCGAATTTACCTTTTGCCATGATTCTCTTCTTTCAAAAATTATCGATTGAGATAGCGAATTACTTCGACTTCGCGCTGATGATCGCATCAGCAACGTTGCGCGGAGCTTCAGCGTAGTGCTTGAACTCCATCGTGTACGTTGCACGACCTTGCGTCAGCGAGCGCAGCGACGTCGAATAGCCGAACATTTCCGACAGCGGCACTTCGGCGCGCACGATCTTGCCGCCGCCAACCATGTCTTCCATGCCCTGGACGATACCGCGACGGCCCGACAGGTCGCCCATCACGTTGCCCATGTAGTCTTCCGGCGTCTCGACTTCGACAGCCATCATCGGCTCGAGGACGACCGGGTTCGCCTTGCGCATTGCTTCCTTGAACGCCATCGAACCGGCCATGCGGAACGCGTTTTCGTTCGAGTCAACGTCGTGGTACGAACCGAACGTCAGGTGAACCTTCACGTCGACGACCGGGAAGCCAGCCAGCACGCCCGACTTCAGCGTGTCCTGGATACCCTTGTCGACCGCCGGGATGTATTCACGCGGAATCACACCACCCTTGATCTCGTCGAAGAACTCGTAGCCCTTGCCTTGTTCGTTCGGCTCGAGCGTGATGACCGCGTGACCGTACTGGCCGCGACCACCCGACTGCTTGACGAACTTGCCGTCGACGTCCTTCGCCGTCGAACGGATCGTTTCGCGGTATGCAACCTGCGGCTTGCCGACGGTTGCTTCCACGCCGAATTCACGCTTCATCCGGTCGACCAGAATTTCGAGGTGGAGCTCGCCCATGCCCGAAATGATGGTCTGGCCCGACTCTTCGTCGGTCTGCACGCGGAACGACGGATCTTCCTGTGCCAGACGGTTCAGCGCCAGGCCCATCTTTTCCTGGTCAGCCTTGGTCTTCGGCTCGACAGCCTGCGAAATCACCGGCTCCGGGAACACCATGCGCTCGAGCACGATCGGGTTTGCCGGATCGCACAGCGTGTCGCCGGTGGTCGCTTCCTTCAGGCCGACTGCAGCAGCGATGTCGCCTGCACGGACTTCCTTGATTTCTTCACGCTGGTTCGCGTGCATCTGCAGAATACGGCCGAGGCGTTCCTTCTTGCCCTTGGTCGAGTTCAGCAGCGTGTCGCCCGAGTTGACGACGCCCGAGTACACACGGAAGAAGATCAGCTGGCCGACGAACGGGTCGGTCATGATCTTGAACGCGAGCGACGAGAACTTCTCGTCGTCCGACGCCTTGCGCTCCGCTTCTTCACCGTTTTCGAGCTCGCCCTTGACCGGCGGGATGTCGACCGGCGACGGCAGGAAGTCGATCACGGCGTCGAGCATACGCTGCACGCCCTTGTTCTTGAACGCGGTACCGCACAGCATCGGCTGGATTTCGCACGCGATCGTACGATCACGCAGCGCCTTGACGATGTCGGCTTCCGGCAGATCGCCTTCTTCCAGGTACTTGTTCATCAGGTCTTCGCTGGCCTCAGCAGCCACTTCGACCATCTTTTCGCGCCATTCCTTGCAGGTCTCTGCGAGCTCGGCCGGGATGTCGACGTAGTCGAACTTCGTGCCTTGCGACGCTTCGTCCCAAATGATCGCCTTCATCTTGATCAGGTCGACGACGCCCTTGAAGTTTTCTTCCGCGCCGATCGGCACCACGACCGGAACCGGGTTCGCCTTCAGGCGCAGACGGAGCTGGTCGTAGACCTTGAAGAAGTTCGCGCCGGTACGGTCCATCTTGTTGACGAACGCGAGACGCGGCACCTTGTACTTGTTAGCCTGGCGCCACACCGTTTCCGACTGCGGCTGCACGCCGCCCACTGCGCAGTACACCATGCACGCGCCGTCGAGCACGCGCATCGAACGCTCCACTTCGATCGTGAAGTCGACGTGGCCCGGGGTGTCGATGATGTTGATGCGGTGTTCCGGATAGTTGCCGCCCATGCCCTTCCAGAAGGCCGTGGTAGCAGCGGACGTGATCGTGATGCCACGCTCCTGTTCCTGCTCCATCCAGTCCATCGTGGCTGCGCCGTCGTGGACTTCACCGATCTTGTGGTTCACACCGGTGTAAAACAGAATGCGCTCGGTCGTCGTCGTTTTGCCGGCGTCGATGTGAGCGCTAATACCGATATTGCGGTAGCGCTCGATAGGAGTCTTGCGAGCCACTTTGATCCTCTACTGGGATGACACGATGCAGCCCTGCTGCATCATGCTTCAACACAAACGGGCGAGGCGCCTGAAAAGCGCACCCGCCCGGAATTTATTTCCGCAAACAGCCCAGCCAGGCGCTTAGAAACGGAAATGCGAGAACGCGCGGTTGGCTTCTGCCATGCGGTGAACTTCATCGCGCTTCTTCATCGCGCCGCCACGGCCTTCGGCCGCTTCGGAGAGTTCACCTGCCAGGCGCAGAGCCATCGACTTCTCGCTGCGCTTCTTCGCAGCCTCACGCAGCCAGCGCATCGCCAATGCCATACGACGCGACGGGCGCACTTCGACCGGAACTTGATAGTTGGCACCACCAACGCGACGGCTCTTCACTTCGACCACCGGCTTGACGTTGTTGAGCGCAACCGTGAACACTTCCAGCGGGTCCTTGCCACCCTTGGTCTGGATCTGTTCGAATGCGCCATAAACGATGCGCTCCGCGACCGACTTCTTGCCGGACAGCATCAGCATGTTCATGAACTTGGCTACATCAACGTTACCGAACTTCGGATCCGGCAACACTTCCCGCTTGGGGACTTCGCGACGACGCGGCATGATTCTTCCTTTACTTGTTCAGTTGGAGCTGGTTCCAGCTCCGCGGCCACCAACAAACCCGATCACATCTTCACGACTAACCAGCTTGGCCGGGTGACCACTTACTCGACAGCACCGGCAATCCGGCACTCCCGCCTTGACCGCCCTGTGGCGATCCCTGATCAAAAACTGCTTACTTGGCAGCCTTTGCACGCTTCGCGCCGTACTTCGAGCGCGCTTGCTTACGGTCCTTGACGCCCTGGGTATCCAGCGAGCCGCGAACCATGTGGTAACGCACACCCGGCAAGTCCTTCACACGGCCGCCGCGGATCAGCACAACCGAGTGTTCCTGCAGGTTGTGGCCTTCACCGCCGATGTACGAAATCACTTCGAAGCCGTTCGTCAGACGAACCTTGGCGACCTTACGGAGTGCCGAGTTCGGCTTCTTCGGCGTCGTCGTGTACACACGGGTGCACACGCCGCGACGCTGGGGGCAGTCCTGCAGGGCCGGGCTCTTGCTCTTCGTCGTTTCCGACTGACGGCCTTTGCGAACCAGTTGGTTGATGGTTGGCATTGTTTATTCCTGAAATTGAACAAAATCTGCACATCGATTTCGGGCAAAGCGAGAATCGGCGCACAGTTGACTTCCGAACCGGCGAAACGGGTGCGAGCTTTCGAACGCAACTCGGCCCACCGAATACCGGAACCCAACATCATATTCCGGAAATACCAACTAAGTCAACGGCTTGCGTGATTCGCCGGCCGGACGCGTGGTTTACCGGAAGGGTCGGAACGCCTGTATCAGGCAGACTCGACGACGTCGATGATCTCGTCGCCGAAGCGCTCCAGCTTGCGCACCCCCATGCCGGGGATATGGCGCAGGTCGTCGATCGTCTCCGGCGCGTTGCGTGCGATCTCGGCGAGCGTCGCGTCGTGGAAAATCACGTAGGCCGGCACGCCGTCCGTCTTCGCCGTTTCCGCGCGCCACGCGCGCAGCGCATCCCACCTTGCGCGCTCGCGTGTGCCCATGCCGGCCGTCGGATCGACGCGCGTGCCGCTGCGGCTCGACGACTGGCGCGTGCGCTGCGGCTTCACGTAGCGGCGCAGCGTGACCTTCTCCTCGTTCTTCAACACCGGCTTCGCGGCCTCGGTCAGCACGAGTGCGCCGAAGCCGCCGTGATCGACGGCGAGGTAGCCGTACGCGACGAGCTGCCGAAATATCGCGCGCCACTCGGGCTCCGACAGCGACGCGCCGATCCCGAACGTCGTCAGCTGGTCGTGGCCCCGCTGCAACACCTTCTCGGTGCGCCCGCCGCGCAGGATCTCGATCAGGTGGCTCGAGCCGAAATTGAAGCCGCTCGCGCGCTGCGCGCGGAACACGCACGACAGCGCCATCTGCGCCTCACGCGTCGCGTCCCATGAAGCGGGCGGCTCGAGGCACGTATCGCAGTTGCCGCACGGCTTGCTCTCCTCGCCGAAGTAGTTCAGCAGCCGCACGCGGCGGCACGAGATCGTCTCGCACAGCCCGAGCAGCGCGTCGAGCTTCGACGTCTGGACGCGCTTGTGTGCGTCGTCGGCATCCGATTCGTCGATCATCTTGCGCTGCTGGACGACGTCGCCGAGCCCGTACGCCATCCACGCATTCGCGGGCATCCCGTCGCGGCCGGCGCGGCCCGTTTCCTGGTAGTAGCCTTCGACGCTCTTCGGCAGATCCAGGTGCGCGACGAAGCGCACGTCCGGCTTGTCGATGCCCATGCCGAACGCGATCGTCGCGCACATCACGATGCCTTCCTCGCGCTGGAACATTTCCTGGTGCTTCTGCCGCACCTCGAACTCCATCCCCGCGTGATACGGCAGAGCGCGCACGCCTTGCGCCTTCAGCCATTCGGCCGTTTCCTCGACCTTGCGGCGCGACAGGCAATAAACGACACCCGCATCCGTCGTGCCGTCGGCATTCGTGTGTTCGGCGCGGATGAAATCGAGCAGCTGCGATCGCGCGTTGTCCTTTTCGACGATCCGGTAGCGGATGTTCGGGCGGTCGAAGCTCGACACGAACACGCGTGCGTCGTCGAGCGCGAGACGGTGGATGATCTCGTCGCGCGTGATCGCATCGGCCGTCGCGGTCAATGCGATGCGCGGCACCGACGGAAATCGCTCGTGCAGCACCGACAGCTGGATGTATTCCGGGCGGAAATCGTGCCCCCATTGCGACACGCAGTGCGCTTCGTCGATCGCGAACAGGCCGATCTTCGCGCGCTCGAGCAGGTCGAGGAAGCGCCCTGTCATCAGCCGCTCGGGCGCGACATACAGCAGGTCGATTTCGCCTTCGCGCAGCGCCCGCTCGGTCGCCGCGGCCTCGGCGCCCGACAGTGTCGAGTTCAGGTACGCCGCGCGCACGCCCACTTCGCTCAGTGCGGCGACCTGGTCCTGCATCAGCGCGATCAGCGGCGACACGACGATACCGGCACCCTGCCCGGCCTCGCGACGCAGCAGCGCCGGAATCTGGTAGCACAGCGACTTGCCGCCGCCGGTCGGCATCAGCACGAGACAATCGCCGCCGCCGGCGACGTGTTCGACGATTTCGCCCTGCTGGCCGCGAAAAGCGGGATAACCAAATACTTCGTCGAGGATTTCGAGGGCGCGGGACATGAAAGAGGACGGGGACGGCTGGACGATGACCGCAATTTTAACAACCCGCTCGCGGGACGCGTGGCGAATCGTGCGGTTTTGGCCGATCGGCCAGGGTTCGTTCGCGTGCATGACGAGCCTGCCACGACCGCGCCGCAAGTGATTGCAACGGCTTCGGTGGCGCTTGCAGTCAGGCCGCACGTCCGTCGCGAGCAAGCGAGGCCGGCACGGCACAGGCGCGTCATGCACGCGAACGACAGATGAAAAAAAACCGCCCGGCAAAACCGGGCGGTCTCGGTGACAGCGTGGTGAGGCAAGGCGGCTCGCGCCGCCCGCGCTTACTCGGCTGCCGGGTGCTGTTGCGGCTCTTCCGCAGCAGGCGTGCTCGGCGTGCCGAAATCGAACGCCTCTTCCGCTGCGATCTGGTCGAAACGCTCGCGATCCGACGATTCCTTCGCCTTGCGTGCCTTGTGGAACGCGAGACCCGTACCGGCCGGAATCAGGCGGCCGACGATCACGTTTTCCTTCAGGCCGCGCAGATCGTCGCGCTTGCCCATGATCGCCGCTTCGGTCAGCACGCGGGTCGTTTCCTGGAACGATGCCGCGGAGATGAACGAGTCGGTCGACAGCGATGCCTTCGTGATACCGAGCAGCACGTTGTCGTACGAAGCCGGACGCTTGTCCTCGGCGATCATGCGATCGTTCTCGTCCAGCATGTCGGAACGCTCGACCTGTTCGCCCGGGATGAAGCGCGTATCGCCGTTGTCGGTGATCTGCACACGACGCAGCATCTGGCGAACGATCACCTCGATGTGCTTGTCGTTGATCTTCACGCCCTGCAGACGATACACGTCCTGCACTTCGTCGACGATGTAGCGCGACAGCGCCTCGATACCCTGCAGACGCAGGATGTCGTGCGGATCGGCCGGACCGTCCACGATCATTTCGCCCTTGTTGACGACCTGGGCATCGTGAACCAGAACCTGCTTTTCCTTCGCGATCAGGAACTCGTGCTGGTTGCCCTCGAGATCCGTGATGACGAGACGCTGCTTGCCCTTCGTGTCCTTACCGAACGACGTCGTACCGGTGACTTCCGCGAGAATGCCGGCATCCTTCGGCGAACGCGCTTCGAACAGTTCCGCCACCCGCGGCAGACCGCCGGTAATGTCACGCGTCTTCTGCGCTTCCGTCGGGATACGTGCGAGCACTTCACCGACCTGCACTTGCTGACCATCCTTCACGGTGATCAGTGCGCCGACCTGGAAGCCGATCTGCACCGCGTGCTCCGTGCCCGGAATCTTCACTTCGTCGCCGTTCGCATCGAGCAGCTTGACCTGCGGACGCACGCTCTTCGAAGCCTGCGAACCACGGCGCTTCACGTCGATCACCACCAGCGTCGACAGGCCGGTCACGTCGTCGATCTGCTTCGCGACGGTCACGCCTTCCTCGACGTTCTCGAACTTCACCGTACCACCGTACTCGGTGATGATCGGACGCGTCAGCGGATCCCACGTGGCGAGCTGCGTGCCTGCCTTGATCGTCGCGCCGTCGAGCTGCAGCAGCGTCGCGCCGTACGGCACTTTGTGACGCTCGCGCTCGCGACCGAAATCGTCGGTGATCATCGCTTCGCCCGAACGGGAAATGACGATCTGCTCGCCCTTCGCGTTCGTGACGTAACGCATCGTCGCCGTGAAGCGGACGATACCGTTGCTCTTCGCTTCGACCGACGAAGCCACTGCCGCACGCGATGCCGCACCACCGATGTGGAACGTACGCATCGTCAGCTGCGTGCCCGGTTCACCGATCGACTGTGCCGCGATCACACCGACTGCTTCGCCGACGTTCACGAGCGAGCCGCGGCCGAGGTCACGGCCGTAACACGACGCACACAGACCGTAGCGCGTTTCGCAGGTCAGCGGCGTGCGCACGCGCACTTCGTCGATGCCGAGGCGTTCGATTTCCTCGACCGCCGTTTCATCGAGCAGCGTGCCCGATTCGTACACCGTTTCCTGCGTTTCCGGGTTCACGACGTCCGCAACCGCAACGCGGCCGAGGATACGGTCGCGCAGCGCCTCGACGACTTCACCGCCTTCGACGAGTGCCTTCATCGCCACGCCGTTCGACGTGCCGCAATCGTCTTCCACGACGACCAGATCCTGCGTGACGTCGACGAGACGACGCGTCAGGTAACCCGAGTTCGCGGTCTTCAGTGCCGTATCAGCCAGACCCTTACGTGCACCGTGGGTCGAGATGAAGTACTGCAACACGTTCAGACCTTCGCGGAAGTTCGCGGTAATCGGCGTCTCGATAATCGAGCCGTCCGGCTTCGCCATCAGGCCACGCATACCGGCCAGCTGACGAATCTGAACCGCCGAACCCCGGGCGCCCGAGTCGGCCATCATGTAGATCGAGTTGAACGACTCCTGGCGCGTCTCGTTGCCGTCGCGGTCCGTCACCGGCTCCGTCGACAGCTGCTCCATCATCGCCTTGCCGACCGCTTCCGACGTTGCCGACCAGATGTCGACCACGTTGTTGTAGCGTTCCTGCGCGGTGACGAGACCCGACATGTACTGGCGGTCGTACTCCTTCACCTTCTTCGCGGCGTCGCCGACGATCGTTTCCTTCTGCGGCGGCACGAGCATGTCGTCCACGCAGATCGAAATGCCGGCGCGCGTCGCGAGACGGAAACCCGACTGCATCAGCTGGTCGGCAAACACCACCGTCGCGCGCAGACCGCACTTGCGGAACGCCGTGTTGATCAGGCGCGAGATTTCCTTCTTCTTCAGCGGCTTGTTCAGCACCGAGAACGGCAGACCGTGCGGCAGGATCTCCGACAGGATCGCGCGGCCGACGGTCGTCGCGTACAGCGAGATCTTCGGCACGAACGGCGGCGCGCCTTCCGACGTGTCCTCGTTGTGGACCATTTCGGTGATCCGCACGTTGACGCGCGATGCGAGCTCGACTTCCTTGTTCTCGTACGCGCGGATCACTTCCGACACGCCCGTGAACGACAGGCCTTCGCCCTTGCCGTTGACCGCTTCGCGGGTCGCGTAGTACAGACCCAGCACGATATCCTGCGACGGCACGATCGACGGATCGCCGTTGGCCGGGAACAGCACGTTGTTCGACGCCAGCATCAGCGTACGCGCTTCCATCTGCGCTTCGAGCGACAGCGGCACGTGAACGGCCATCTGGTCACCGTCGAAGTCGGCGTTGAACGCCGCGCAGACGAGCGGGTGCAGCTGAATTGCCTTGCCTTCGATCAGCACCGGCTCGAACGCCTGGATACCGAGACGGTGCAGCGTCGGCGCACGGTTCAGCATCACCGGGTGCTCGCGGATCACCTCTTCGAGGATGTCCCACACCACCGGCGTCTGGTTCTCGACTTCCTTCTTCGCAGCCTTGATGGTCGTCGCGACGCCCATCACTTCCAGCTTGTTGAAGATGAACGGCTTGAACAGCTCGAGCGCCATCAGCTTCGGCAGACCGCACTGGTGCAGCTTCAGCGTCGGGCCGACCACGATGACCGAACGGCCCGAGTAGTCGACGCGCTTGCCCAGCAGGTTCTGACGGAAACGACCGCCCTTACCCTTGATCATGTCGGCGAGCGACTTCAGCGGACGCTTGTTCGCACCCGTCATCGCCTTGCCGCGACGGCCGTTGTCGAGCAGCGAGTCGACGGCTTCCTGCAGCATCCGCTTTTCGTTGCGGACGATGATTTCAGGTGCCTTCAGCTCGAGCAGGCGCTTCAACCGGTTGTTACGGTTGATCACGCGGCGGTACAGGTCGTTCAGGTCCGACGTCGCGAAACGGCCGCCGTCCAGCGGCACGAGCGGACGCAGTTCCGGCGGCAGCACCGGCAGCACTTCGAGGATCATCCACTCGGGCTTGATGCCCGAGCGCTGGAATGCCTCGAGGACCTTCAGGCGCTTCGCATACTTCTTGATCTTCGCTTCCGAGCCGGTGTTCTTCAGCTCGGTGCGCAGCGTCTCGACCTGCTCGTCGATGTTGATCGCGCGCAGCAGTTCACGCACGCCTTCCGCGCCCATTTCGGCACGGAATTCGTCGCCGTATTCCTCGACCTTGTTGTAGTAATCCTCTTCGGTCATGATCTGCCGCGCCTTCAGCGGCGTCATGCCCGGTTCGATCACCACGTACGCTTCGAAGTACAGCACGCGTTCGATGTCGCGCAGCGTCATGTCGAGCACCATGCCCAGACGCGACGGCAGCGACTTCAGGAACCAGATGTGCGCGACCGGCGAGGCCAGTTCGATGTGGCCCATCCGTTCGCGACGCACCTTCGCCAGCGTCACTTCGACGCCGCACTTCTCGCAGATCACGCCGCGGTGCTTCAGGCGCTTGTACTTGCCGCACAGGCACTCGTAGTCCTTGATCGGCCCGAAGATCTTCGCGCAGAAGAGACCATCGCGTTCCGGCTTGAACGTACGGTAGTTGATGGTCTCCGGCTTCTTCACTTCGCCGAACGACCACGAACGGATCTTGTCAGGCGAAGCCAGACCGATCTTGATCGCGTCGAAAACTTCTTCCTGTTGGACTTGCTTGAATAGATCGAGCAGAGCTTTCATTGCTTTCTCTCCGTAGTCCGATTAATTGCGGTCGAGATCGATATCGATACCGAGCGAGCGGATTTCCTTCACGAGCACGTTGAAGGATTCCGGCATGCCTGCATCGATCACGTGGTCGCCCTTGACGAGGTTTTCGTACACCTTCGTCCGGCCGGTCACGTCGTCCGACTTCACCGTCAGCATTTCCTGCAGCACGTAGGACGCGCCGTACGCTTCGAGCGCCCACACTTCCATTTCACCGAAACGCTGGCCACCGAACTGCGCCTTACCACCCAGCGGCTGCTGCGTGACGAGCGAGTACGGGCCGGTCGAACGCGCGTGCATCTTGTCGTCGACCAAGTGGTGCAGCTTCAGGTAGTGCATGTAGCCCAGCGTCACGCGACGTTCGAACATTTCACCCGTGCGGCCGTCGTACAGACGGACCTGGTTCTTCGACGGGTTCATGCCGAGCTGTTCAGCGATGTCGTCCGGGAACGCGAGGTCGAGCATCTTGCCCATTTCTTCCTCGGTCGCACCGTCGAACACCGGCGTCGCGAACGGCACGCCTTCGCGCAGGTTCTTCGCGAGTTCGAGGATCTCGTCGTCGGTGAAGCTTTCCAGGTCTTCCTGGCGGCCCGACTCGTTGTAGATCTTCGTCAGGAACACGCGCAGTTCCTCGATCTTCGCCTGACGCTGCAGCATTTCGCCGATACGCCAGCCGAGGCCCTTCGCAGCCCAGCCGAGGTGCACTTCCAGAACCTGACCCACGTTCATCCGCGACGGAACGCCCAGCGGGTTCAGCACGACGTCTGCCGGACGGCCGTCGGCCATGTACGGCATGTCTTCGATCGGGACGATCTTCGACACGACACCCTTGTTACCGTGACGGCCTGCCATCTTGTCGCCAGGCTGCAGACGGCGCTTCACCGCGAGGTACACCTTGACCATCTTCAGCACGCCCGGCGGCAGTTCGTCGCCTTGCGTGAGCTTCTTGCGCTTCTCTTCGAACGCGAGGTCGAACTGGTGACGCTTCTCTTCGATCGAGTTCTTGATCGCTTCGAGCGATGCCGCTGCTTCGTCGTCCGCGAGGCGGATGTCGAACCAGTGGTAGTGGTCGAGGTCTTCCAGGTAAGCCTGGTCGATCTTCGTGCCCTTCGCGAGCTTCTTCGGACCGCCGTTCGCGACCTTGCCCACCAGCATGCGTGCGAGACGCTGGAACGCGTCGCCTTCCACGATGCGCAGCTGGTCGTTCAGGTCGAGACGGTAGCGCTTCAGTTCGTCGTCGATGATCTGTTGCGCACGCTTGTCGCGCTGGATGCCTTCACGCGTGAACACCTGGACGTCGATCACGGTACCGCTCATGCCCGACGGCACACGCAGCGACGTGTCCTTCACGTCCGAAGCCTTCTCGCCGAAGATCGCGCGCAGCAGCTTCTCTTCCGGCGTCAGCTGGGTCTCGCCCTTCGGCGTGACCTTGCCGACCAGCACGTCGCCTGCTTCGACTTCAGCACCGATGTACACGATGCCCGATTCGTCGAGACGGCCGAGCTGGACTTCCGCCAGGTTCGAGATGTCGCGCGTGATTTCTTCCGGCCCGAGCTTCGTGTCGCGTGCAACGACGTTCAGCTCTTCGATGTGGATCGACGTGTAGCGATCGTCCGCAACCACCTTCTCCGAGATCAGGATCGAGTCTTCGAAGTTGTAGCCGTTCCACGGCATGAACGCGATCAGCATGTTCTGGCCGAGCGCGAGCTCGCCCAGGTCCGTCGAGGCGCCGTCGGCCAGCACGTCGCCGCGCGAGACCTTGTCGCCCATCTTCACGATCGGACGCTGGTTGATGTTCGTGTTCTGGTTCGAACGCGTGTACTTGATCAGGTTGTAGATGTCGACACCGACTTCACCTGCGACCGCTTCGTCGTCGTTCACGCGAATCACGATACGGCCTGCGTCGACATAGTCGACGACGCCGCCGCGGAACGCCTGAACCGTCGTACCCGAGTCGACCGCGCAGGTGCGCTCGATACCCGTCCCGACGACCGGCTTTTCCGGACGCAGACACGGCACGGCCTGACGCTGCATGTTCGAACCCATCAGTGCACGGTTCGCATCGTCGTGCTCGAGGAACGGAATCAGCGAGGCTGCAACCGACACGATCTGCGACGGCGCGACGTCCATGTACTGGATACGGTCCGGCGTGACCATCATCGTTTCGCCGGCTTCACGCGACGACACGAGTTCGTCGATCAGCGTACCGTTCTCGTCGATCGCGGCGTTCGCCTGAGCGATCATGTAGCGGCCTTCCTCGATCGCCGACAGGTAGTCGATCTGGTCGGTCACCTTGCTGTCCACGACCTTGCGGTACGGCGTCTCGAGGAAGCCGTACTCGTTCAGGTGCGCGTACAGTGCGAGCGAGTTGATCAGACCGATGTTCGGACCTTCCGGCGTTTCGATCGGGCACACGCGGCCATAGTGGGTCGGGTGCACGTCACGAACTTCGAAGCCTGCGCGTTCGCGCGTCAGACCGCCCGGGCCCAGTGCGGAAACACGGCGCTTGTGCGTGATTTCCGACAGCGGGTTGGTCTGGTCCATGAACTGCGACAGCTGCGACGAACCGAAGAACTCGCGGATCGCCGACGAAATCGGCTTCGAGTTGATCAGGTCGTGCGGCATCAGGTTTTCGCTTTCGGCCTGGCCGAGGCGTTCCTTGACCGCGCGCTCGACACGCACGAGACCGGCGCGGAACTGGTTTTCCGCCAGTTCGCCGACGCAACGCACGCGACGGTTGCCGAGGTGGTCGATGTCGTCCACTTCGCCCTTGCCGTTGCGCAGTTCGACGAGGATCTTGATCGTCGCGAGGATGTCGTCGTCCTGCAGCGTCATCGGGCCGGTGATCTCGTCACGGCTGACGCGGCGGTTGAACTTCATGCGGCCGACCTTCGACAGGTCGTACGCTTCTTCGCTGTAGAACAGACGATTGAACAGGGCCTCGACCGCTTCTTCGGTCGGCGGCTCGCCCGGACGCATCATGCGGTAGATCGCGATGCGCGCGGCCGTCTTGTCGGTCGTTTCGTCGACACGCAGCGTCGACGAAATGTACGGGCCCTGGTCCAGGTCGTTCGTGTAGAGCGTCTGGATGTCTTTGATGCCCGCTTCGCGCAGCTTCTCGAGCACGCTTTCCGTGACTTCGTCGTTCGCGCTCGCGATCACTTCGCCGGTGTCGCCGTCGACGACGTTCTTCGCCAGCACGCGGCCGAGCAGATAGTCTTCCGGCACCGAGATGAACTTGGTCTTCGCGGCTTCAAGATCGCGAATGTGCTTCGCGTTGATCCGCTTGTCCTTCTGGACGATGACCTTGCCATCACGATCCGTGATGTCGAAACGCGCGACTTCACCACGCAGGCGCTCGGGCACGAACTCGAGTTGTGCGCCTTCGTCCATCAGCGTGAAGTTGTCGAACACGAAGAAGTTCGCGAGGATCTGTTCCGGCGTCAGGCCGATGGCCTTCAGCAGGATCGTGACCGGCATCTTGCGGCGACGGTCGACGCGGAAGTACAGGATGTCCTTCGGATCGAATTCGAAGTCGAGCCACGAGCCGCGGTACGGAATGATCCGTGCCGAGAACAGCAGCTTGCCCGAGCTGTGCGTCTTGCCCTTGTCGTGTTCGAAGAACACGCCCGGCGAACGGTGCAGCTGCGAGACGATGACACGCTCGGTGCCGTTGATGACGAACGAGCCCGTCGGCGTCATGAGCGGAATTTCGCCCATGTACACTTCCTGCTCTTTCACTTCCTTGACGACCGGCTTGTTCGGCGATTCCTTGTCGAGGATGACAAGGCGGACCTTCGCGCGCAGCGCGGAGCAGTACGTCAGGCCGCGCTGCTGGCATTCCTTGATGTTGAATGCCGGCGCGGACAACGCGTAGCTCACGAACTCGAGGCGCGCGAAGCCGTTGTGCGAAACAATGGGAAATACCGATGTGAACGCGGCCTGCAAACCTTCAGGCTTGCGTTGCGTGGCCGGCACATCGGCTTGCAGAAACGTGCTGAATGATTCAAGCTGGGTAGCCAGCAAGAAAGGAACTTGGTGAACGATGGGGCGCTTCGCGAAACTCTTGCGAATGCGCTTCTTCTCGGTGAAGGAATATTGCATACGATCTCCGAATCACGGCGGGTGCTATCGAGGCGGAATACCTGGACGTTTCAAACCCGAGTGTTCACCGACTGAGACCCGATGGCCGTCCGACGGCTTGAACGAGCCGAGAAGCTTGGTGGTTGGCCGCTACCAACCGCTGGCTGACGGCAGCGGATGCCTGTGTTGCCCGCTACCCGACCAAACTTGCCTTCTGCAGTCGCTTCAGAAGACAAAGAGAACCGCCATTCGTGACCAATCACAACGATCAGGCGGTTTTCTTTGGCTTCTGGGGCCGATTATTCGGGCTCCCGAATGAGTGCCAGAATAACGTCCCCACAAAGCACAAAAAGGCCGGCGGTGAAAATACCGCCAGCCTTCGCACAGCGCGCCGAAACTTACTTGACTTCGACCTTCGCGCCAGCTTCTTCCAGCTTCTTCTTGGCTTCTTCAGCAGCAGCCTTGTCGACGCCTTCCTTGACAGCCTTCGGTGCGCCGTCAACGACGTCCTTCGCTTCCTTCAGGCCCAGGCCCGTCAGTTCGCGAACTGCCTTGATGACTGCAACCTTGTTGCTGCCTGCTTCAGCCAGAACGACCGTGAATTCGGTCTTCTCTTCTGCAGCAGCAGCAGCGCCGCCGCCTGCCGGGCCAGCGACTGCCACTGCAGCTGCCGACACGCCAAACTTCTCTTCGAATGCCTTGACCAGTTCGTTCAGTTCCAGAACGGTCATCCCTTCGACTGCTGCCAGGATGTCTTCTTTTGCGATTGCCATTTGAAATACTCCTAAATTGAATTCGGATACAGCCAGCGATCAATGACGCTGATGCACGTTCGATTACGCAGCTTCCGCTTGCTTCTTCTCTGCCAGCGCGGCCAGGGCACGCGCGAAGCCCGAAACAGGCGATTGCATAACGAACAGCAGCTTCGAGAGCAGTTCTTCGCGGCTCGGGATGCTTGCCAGCGCTTGCACGCCAGCCTTGTCCATCACCTTGCCATCGAACGAACCAGCCTTGATGACCAACTTGTCATTGCTCTTGCTGAAGTCGTTGACGACCTTAGCAGCAGCAATTGCATCTTCCGAGATGCCGTAGATCAACGGGCCAGTCATCTGCTCTGCCAGCGGAGCAAACGGCGTACCTTCAACGGCGCGGCGCGCCAGCGTGTTCTTCAACACGCGCAGGTAAACCTGTTGCTCACGCGCTTGCGCGCGCAGCTTGGTCAGATCGCCAACCGCAATTCCACGATACTCAGCCAGCACAACGGTCTGGGCCTTCGCGACTTGCGCGGAAACCTCAGCGACGACGGCTTGCTTGTCTTCTCTATTAAGCGGCACGGTTAGCCTCCAGAAACGATACGTTCGGCACGAAACCTCACGTACCTCGTTCAACAACGGCGTCCGACCTCGTTAGGAGTATTTCCACCTCATGCCGCGAATCGCTTCACGGCCTGCGGCTTCACCACTGCAAAACTTTTTCGGGTTCGCCATCTGCGTTGGCTTGAATTAAGGGATCACCTGACTGCTGCGCCCCACCAACGGTCTTTGATAACCGGTTGCCCGCCCTGCCTGCACGAACAACCGCCCAAAGCCCATGTAGGCCGCTTCGCGAACGAAGCGGCCCGAAATCTTGCTTACTGTGCTGCCAGCGTAGCCTGGTCGACACGCACGCCGACGCCCATCGTGCTCGACAGTGCGATCTTGCGCAGGTAGACGCCCTTGCTCGTTGCCGGCTTTGCCTTCTGCAGCGCTTCGATCAGCGCCGACAGGTTCGAACGCAGTGCGGTCGGCTCGAACGATGCACGGCCGATGGTCGCGTGGATGATACCGGCCTTGTCGACACGGAATTGCACCTGACCAGCCTTCGCGTTCTTGACGGCGGTTGCCACGTCCGGCGTGACCGTACCGACCTTCGGGTTCGGCATCAGGCCGCGCGGGCCGAGGATCTGACCCAGCGTACCGACGATACGCATCGTGTCCGGCGAAGCGATCACGATGTCGAAGTCCATCTGGCCAGCCTTGATCTGCTCAGCCAGGTCTTCCATACCGACGATTTCCGCGCCTGCTGCACGAGCTTGCTCAGCCTTCTCGCCTTGCGCGAACACTGCAACGCGAACCGACTTGCCCGTACCTGCCGGCAGAACGACCGAACCGCGAACGACCTGGTCCGACTTCTTCGCATCGATGCCGAGCTGGACTGCGACGTCGATCGACTCGTCGAACTTCGCGCTCGCGCATTCCTTCACGAGGCTCAGTGCGTCTTCGATCGCGTACAGCTTCTGACGATCAACCTTGGCGGCAAATGCCTGACGGCGCTTGGAGATCTTAGCCATTTACACGCCCTCCACAGTGATGCCCATCGAGCGTGCGCTACCAGCGATGGTGCGAACGGCTGCGTCCAGATCAGCTGCCGTAAGGTCCGGCATCTTGGTCTTCGCGATTTCTTCGGCTTGAGCGCGCGTGATCGAACCGACCTTGTCGGTGTGCGGCTTGCTCGAGCCCTTGTCCACCTTCGCCGCCTTCTTGATCAGGACGGTCGCCGGCGGCGTCTTCATCACGAACGTGAAGCTCTTGTCAGCGAATGCCGTGATGACCACCGGCACCGGCAGACCCGGCTCCATGCCTTGAGTCTGCGCGTTGAACGCCTTGCAGAACTCCATGATGTTCAGGCCGCGCTGGCCCAGTGCCGGACCGACCGGCGGCGACGGGTTGGCTTTACCTGCAGGGATCTGCAGCTTGATAAAGCCGATAATCTTCTTTGCCATTTGTGAACCTCATTGGAACGCCGGAAGGGCGTTCGGTGAGTGATAACGCGCTTTCGCCTCTGGCTACTGACGCTCCTCAACGGCCATGACGCGGGCCGTAAGCGCGAAGGTGGGCAGCCGAGGCTGCCCACCGAATCGGGATCAAACTTTTTCGACCTGGCCGAACTCGAGTTCGACCGGAGTGGATCGGCCAAAGATGGTGACCGACACACGCACGCGCGATTTTTCGTAGTTGACTTCTTCGACGGTGCCGTTGAAGTCCGTGAATGGGCCTTCCTTGACACGCACCATCTCGCCGACTTCGAACAGGGTCTTCGGGCGCGGCTTCTCGACGCCTTCCTGCATCTGCGACATGATCTTCTCGACTTCCTTCGGGGAAATCGGGGTCGGGCGGTTACGTGCACCGCCGACGAAACCGGTAACCTTCGCAGTGTTCTTCACGAGGTGCCACGTTTCGTCCGTCATCTCCATCTCCACCAGCACGTAGCCGGGGAAAAATCGACGCTCGGTTACTGCCTTGTGGCCGCCTTTGACTTCGACCACTTCTTCGGTCGGAACCAGGATCTGACCGAATTTGTCCTGCATGCCAGCACGTTCGATGCGCTCCTGAAGCGCACGTTGCACGCTCTTCTCCATACCGGAGTAGGCGTGCACGACGTACCAACGCTTTCCGCTCGGGGATGCCGGAGTATCGCTCATATCATTTCCAACCCAGAATCGCCGAGAAAATCACCCATTCGATCGATTTGTCACTCAACCAGAGGAAAATCGCCATCACGAGCACGAAACCGAACACGACGAGTGTGGTTTGCGTTGCTTCTTTGCGGGTGGGCCAAACGACCTTCCGGACTTCCTTGTACGAATCCTTGGCAAAGGCGATGAGGCTCTTGCCAGGGGCGGACATCAGCCCGACGGCCACGCCGGCGATGATCCCTACCGCCAACGCGGCACCGCGGACATACCACTGCTGATTGGCCAGCCAGAAGAAGCCCACGAATCCGGCCAAGACCAACAATACGCCCAGGGCCAGCATCAGCTTATCGCCGGAGGTATTTACAGTTTCGACGGATGGATTCGCCATAACACCTTAAAACAAATGCCACGTAGAACACGTGGCTATTTTTTGGCAGGGGCAGAGGGAATCGAACCCCCAACCTTCGGTTTTGGAGACCGACGCTCTGCCAGTTGAGCTATACCCCTAAACCATACTGGGGCTGGCTGTTGCCAGCCCCAAAACTGTCGATCAACGAATAACTGGCTTACTCGATGATCTTGGCAACGACGCCGGCGCCGACCGTACGGCCACCTTCGCGGATTGCGAAGCGCAGACCTTCTTCCATCGCGATCGGTGCAATCAGCTTCACCGTGATCGACACGTTGTCGCCCGGCATCACCATTTCCTTGTCCTTCGGCAGCTCGATCGAGCCCGTCACGTCCGTCGTACGGAAGTAGAACTGCGGACGGTAGTTGTTGAAGAACGGCGTGTGACGGCCGCCTTCGTCCTTGCTCAGCACGTACACTTCAGCCGTGAAGTGCGTGTGCGGCGTGATCGAACCCGGCTTCGCCAGAACCTGGCCACGCTCCACGTCTTCACGCTTCGTGCCGCGCAGCAGGATACCGACGTTGTCGCCTGCCTGACCTTGGTCCAGCAGCTTGCGGAACATTTCAACGCCCGTGCAGGTCGTCTTCACCGTCGGCTTGATACCGACGATTTCGATTTCTTCGCCGACCTTCACGATGCCGCGCTCGACACGACCCGTCACCACCGTACCACGGCCCGAGATCGAGAACACGTCTTCCACCGGCATCAGGAACGCGCCGTCAACTGCACGCTCCGGCGTCGGGATGTACGTGTCCAGCGCGTCTGCCAGGCTCATGATCGCCACTTCGCCCAGCTCGCCCGTGTCGCCTTCCAGCGCCAGCTTTGCCGAACCCTTCACGATCGGCGTGTCGTCACCCGGGAAGTCGTACTTCGACAGGAGTTCGCGAACTTCCATCTCGACCAGCTCGAGCAGTTCAGCGTCGTCCACCATGTCGCACTTGTTCAGGAACACGATGATGTACGGAACGCCAACCTGACGCGCCAGCAGGATGTGCTCACGCGTTTGCGGCATCGGGCCGTCTGCTGCCGAGCAAACCAGGATCGCGCCGTCCATCTGCGCTGCGCCCGTGATCATGTTCTTCACATAGTCAGCGTGGCCCGGGCAGTCGACGTGTGCGTAGTGGCGGTTAGCCGTTTCGTACTCGACGTGTGCCGTGTTGATCGTGATGCCGCGCGCCTTTTCTTCCGGTGCCGCGTCGATCTGGTCGTACGCCTTCGCTTCGCCGCCGAACTTCTTCGTCAGAACCGTCGTGATCGCTGCCGTCAGCGTCGTCTTGCCGTGGTCAACGTGACCAATCGTACCAACGTTCACGTGCGGCTTGGTCCGCTCAAACTTTTCCTTGGCCATTTTCAACTCCCAAAAGGAATTTCACAGGTTGCGCCGCGCGCAAACAACAAGACACTGACTTTTTACTGCTGGTGCCCATGGGCAGGATCGAACTGCCGACCTCTCCCTTACCAAGGGAGTGCTCTACCACTGAGCCACATGGGCGCTTTACGCTTCAACTTCGCGGTCTGGAGCGGGTGAAGGGAATCGAACCCTCGTCGTAAGCTTGGAAGGCTTCTGCTCTACCATTGAGCTACACCCGCACGGGCCACAAACGATTCCTTACCGCTCACTGCGCTGATATCTTGGTGGAGGAGGTTGGATTCGAACCAACGTAGGCGTAAGCCAACAGATTTACAGTCTGCCCCCTTTAGCCACTCGGGCACCCCTCCGTAGAGAACTGACGATTATGGGGGTACATCGCACCCCTGTCAAGCACATCCGGAAGATTATTTTTACTCCCTTCCCGATACCTGCCTGACCACCGATCTCCCGCCCTTGCCCGGCTAAGGCAAGCATGGGTGCTACCGATCAGTGCCACATCTTCGTCAGACTCCGCTTTCAGCGTCGATCTGCATCTGCGCCGAAAACGAAAGACCGCCATCATACGATCTCTTGAGCACTCTGCCAAGCGGGTAGATGCAAAATTTCCGCAAATTTCGTGCCGGGCGGATGCCATGATCTGTTTTAGATACCTCCTGGGAGTCCATAGCTGGTTTCTCGGGTTGCCTGGCCCGACCGGCCAGCGATTGACGTGACACGACTTTCGAACGCTTTCCAGCAATCGCATCATGAGCTTGAGCAACGCTTCCAACGAGAAATCGTGATGGCGGCGCTAGACTTTGCCAACATCAGCGACAGGAGCAATGGCGTCCCGGGCCACCTGCCCGCCCTGATTCGTATCTTCATGCGTCTGCTTGCTCTTTTCCGGCCTTCATGGTTTTGATCGCACATGCCGCCGGGCCGGCAGACGCCCGTGTCGCCCGAGCACGATCACCTGGATCCGTTAGAAGGCGCTAGCTGATAGCCATGCCCCGGATGCCCGGCAGCAGCCGCGCCGCTCGTTGCATACGACAGGTTGAAGCCCGCGCGCAATGCCGGGGGCCT
Organism: Burkholderia sp. LS-044; assembly: GCF_004803625.1. NCBI lineage: Bacteria > Pseudomonadati > Pseudomonadota > Betaproteobacteria > Burkholderiales > Burkholderiaceae > Burkholderia > Burkholderia sp. LS-044. The sequence continues at coordinate 1,569 of NZ_SSWO01000022.1, read as the reverse complement.
AAGTACGGTATACGTCGGGTAGGCCGGGGACCCTCGTGGAGTCAGGATGCGGTCGCCCATGCATGGCTGATCAACGATGCACCATGCACGCCATGGCCGCCGGCGCCGGTGATGACGCGTCGACAGGCGAATCCTGCAGCCCAGCCCGCATCGACACATTGCAGCCATTTCTTGGCGACGACATACGGCCGTGCCGGGAGCTGCCACGCTGGTTTGTCCCTGCAATCTCTGCGGACGTTCTGCAGTGCACGGCCAACTGCACTTCGCCGCCGTGCGAACCGACCAACGTCGGCATCTGGCCGACCTATCGCGGCAAATACACGAGCCCCCCCATGCACGTACGATGTTCGCCTCGTGCAGCTGAACACCGATACCTGGGCAGGATTCGGCGCCGGCGCGTTTTCCGCATCGCATTCATCCGAAGACGCGGGAAAGCAGGCCCACGACCTCCACACTTCCACGACCGCTGCGAGCTGCCCGGCATTTCTCGCGTCGACCGGGGATCAAGGCCTGAATACGACGCGCCGGTTTACGCCGGGCAATAGCTCCGCACCGATCCGGATACCGCATGCAGGGCGTGATCGACTGACGTCGATGCGGGGGCACGCCCTTCACGTCGATAGGTGAAAGGCGGGACTGCTTTGGCGGCGCCGCCTATTCGCTCATCGAAGAAGTCTACGTGTTTCGGGACGGGCAGCCAGTGCTCATCAAAAGAACCGGCGCGAATTTCTGATGGCATCTGGTTGAGGAATTTGCGTATGTCCGGTTCGCGCTATGCGTCAACGACTTCCGTGTGGCACGCCGGAAGCGTCAATTTTTTGAACGGGTCGATTTGAGAGAAGATGCGACGAGTTGAGAAACAAACAATCCAAGATCACTACGAGATGTCATTTTTGGCAAAATCCGACTTTGTGCGCTCGATTGGCAGCAGTCGCCTGGAGCTTTCGGCAAAAGGACGCCAAACGGCGGATTTGCGCCACTCGTTGCCCAGGTCACCCTGATGGCTCATGTCGGGAACCGCCAGGCGCGACCCTCTGATACGAAATGGCAACGACGATTGTGGGCGGAGAAGTGCTCAATACGCCGAGGAACCGCGCACAATAACCGGCGTTCGCGCAGCAGCGCCATGCTACTCCAGGTCGTAACCAGCAACGCACGAATCTGCGGCGAGAAGTGGTCAGAAATGCGGCGGAGTCGCGACTCGATCCGATCTCCTCTCTGTGAACAGCAAGTGGAGGGATGTTTGGATGGTAGGTCTTGGCCGGCGCCAGCTAGCGGTGCAAGGCCAACCCGATCGGTCGGTCTGATCGCCTTTTGCGTCAGTCTCGCAGAGGCAATCCTGGAGAATCGGCACCCCCGGCCCCAGCTCGAGCAGCGGCCTGGCCACAGATCCCGATCACTCGCGCATTTCCGTCGCTGGAATGCAAAAACCCCCGCCTTTTGGGCGGGGGTTTCTGGCTTAGGGAGCCTGACGATTACCTACTTTCACACGGGAATCCGCACTATCATCGGCGTAGAGTCGTTTCACGGTCCTGTTCGGGATGGGAAGGGGTGGGACCGACTCGCTAT
>NZ_SSWO01000021.1:0-130784 GCF_004803625.1 Burkholderia sp. LS-044 | reverse complement strand
CATCGGCACCGGCGCTCGCCGGCGCGGCGGCGCTTGCGCCGGCGGCCGACGCTTCGGAGGCCGCGGCGGCCGATGCCGCTTCCGCCGCACTGGCCGCGCTCGGCACGACCGGCTGCGGCAGCGCCGTGAAGCCGGCCGCGACGGCGGCGGGCCGGTTCGCGTCGCCGATCACCGGCGCGTTGACGGGTTCGGTCGCCGACGCCGCGGCAGCCACGGCCGCGGCCTCGTTCTGCGGGTTCTGGCGGTCGACGAGATAGAAGTCGAGCACGCGGCGCGCGATCGGGCCCGCGGCCTGCGCCCCCCAGCCGCCGTTCTCGACGACCAGCGCGACGGCGATCTGCGGATGGTCGACCGGTGCGTACGCGATGAACAGCGCGTGGTCGCGCAGGTGCTCGGCGAGCAGGTGGCCCTTGTAGTTGGAGCCTTGCAGCGAGAACACCTGCGCGGTGCCGGTCTTGCCGGCGGCGAGGTACGGCGCGCCGCGGAACACCTTGTACGCGGTGCCGGACGGGTTCTCGATCACGTTCTCCATCCCGCGCTTCACGACATCGATGTCGGCCTGCTTGAGCGGGATCACTTCGCTTTCCTTCGGCACGGTCAGGCGGCGCCCGCGCGTGATCGGGTCCTCGATTTCCTTCACCAGGTGAGGCTTCATCACGACGCCGTTGTTCGCGAGCGTCGCGGTCGCGTGCGCGAGCTGCAGGATCGTGAACGAGTTGTAGCCCTGGCCGATCCCGAGGCTGATCGTCTCGCCGTCGAACCACTTCTGCTGCGCGGCCTTCTTGAACGCCTTCTTCTTCCAGTCGGTCGACGGCAGGATCCCGCGCGCCTCGCCCTGGATGTCGATCCCGGTGATCTGGCCGAAGCCGAACGGCTTCATGAAGTTCGCGATCGCGTTCACGCCGAGGTCGCGCGCGAGCATGTAGAAGTAGGTGTCGTTCGACACCATGATCGCCTTGTTCATGTCGACCCAGCCCTGGCCCGAGCGCACGTCGTTGCGGAACGTGTGGCCGCCGAACGTGAAGTAGCCGGGATCCTGGAAGCCCCAGCCCGGCGTGCGCTTGCCGAGCGTCAGGCCGGCGAGCGCCATGAACGGCTTGTACGTCGAGCCGGGCGGGTAGGTGCCGTGCAGCGGGCGGTTCAGCAGCGGCTTGTCGGTCGAGTTGTTCAGCTCGTCCCAGGTCTGCTGGTCGATGCCGTCGACGAACGAGTTCGGGTCGAAACTCGGCGACGACACGAACGCGAGCACGTCGCCCGTCTTCGGCTCGATCGCGACCAGTGCGCCGCGCTTGCCGGCGAACGCCTGCTCGGCGACCTGCTGCAGCCCGATGTCGAGCGACAGCACGAGGTTGTTGCCGGGCGTCGCCTGCGTGCGCGACAGCGTGCGCACCGGCCGGCCGCCGGCCGTCACCTCGACTTCCTCGAAGCCCGTCAGCCCGTGCAGCTCGGTTTCGTAGCTCTGCTCGACGCCGATCTTGCCGATGTAGTCGGTGCCCTTGTAGTTGTTCGCGTCGCGGCGCGGATCGTAGTTTTCCTGGTCGCTGTCGTTGTCGTCGCTCATCGCGTCGATGCGATCCTGGTCGCGCTTCGAGATCCGGCCGATGTAGCCGATCACGTGCGCGGCCGTCGTGCCGAGCGGATATTGGCGGAACAGGCGCGCGCGCACGTCGACGCCGGGGAAGCGGAAGCGCTGCGCGGTGAAGCGCGCGACTTCCTCGTCGGTGAGCCGGGTGCGGATCGGCAGGCTCTCGAAGTTCTTCGAGTCTTCCTGCAGCTTCTTGAAGCGGCGGCGGTCGCGCGCGTCGATCGGGATGATCTCGGACAGCTTGTCGATCGTGTTCTCGAGCGTGTCGTCGAGCTTCGACGGCGTGATCTCGAGCGTGTACGCCGAATAGTTCTTCGCGAGGATCACGCCGTTGCGGTCGGTGATGATCCCGCGGTTCGGCACGATCGGCGCGACCGAGATGCGGTTCTCCTCGGCCTGCAGCGCGTATTTGCCGTGCTGCATCAACTGCAGGTAGAAAAAGCGGCTCGCGAGCAGCCCGAAGCAGACGAACACGAACACGCCCGCCGCCGCGACGCGCAGGCGGAACTTCGAGAGCTGCTGTTGGGTGTCGTTGAATTCGGTCATGCGGTTACGATCGATCTGGCCCGCGCACGATGCGGCTGCGGGCGAGGGGCCGCCCCGGAGCGCGGCGGGCGTGGAGGCGGCGGGTAGTCAAGGCAGGCCCCGGGTTCAGATGGGGCGCGTATCGTCCGGATCGACCGGGCGGCGTTGCGGCATCAGCAGCAGGTGGCTCGCGATCGGCCACAGCGCGGCCTCGACGAAGCCGTCGACCAGGTAGCGCCAGCCCGGGAACGCGGCGCCCATCACGAGGCGGATCACGAACGGAACGAGCTGCGCGACGACCAGCAGCGGCGTGACGTACAGCACCTGCACGCCGATCGGCATCCACAGCACGCGACGGTGGATCGTGATCGCGCCGTACGACAGCAGCGTATAGGCGAGCGCGTGCTCGCCGAGCAGCCCCGCGTCATGCACGTCCATCAGGATGCCGAGCGCGAACGCGACGCCCATCCCGACCTTGCGCGGCTGATGGATGTTCCAGAACAGCAGCACGAGCGCGACGAAGTCGGGCACGCCGGGCAGGCGGCCCCACGGCATCAGGTTCAGCAGGAACGCGGCGGCGAGGCTGAAGACGATGAAGTACGGATTGACCGGCTGCAGGATGTATTGCGGGCGATTCATCGCTGGGCTCCTGGTTGCCCGGCCGCGGGCTTCGCGGGCGCGGCGGCGGGCTTGGCCGCAGGCGCAGGCGCGGCAGGCGCCGGCTTGGCGCCGGGCTGGGCCGCGGCGGCCGGCTTCGCGCCGGCGTCGGCCTTCTCGCCTTTCGCGGCGGCTTTCGCGCCTTTCTTGCCCTTCGCGTTCTTGTCGGCGGCCGGATCGGGCTCGGCCGGGCGCGGCGGGATGTCGTTCTGGTAATGCAGCACGAGCATCTGGCGCGCGCCGCGCACGGCGGCGATCGGCGCGCAGGTCACGCGCGCGAATGCGGTATCGGCGAGCTTGTCGACGCGTACGACCTTCGCGACCGGCAGGCCGGGCGGATAGACGCCGTCGAGGCCGCTCGTGACGAGCTCGTCGCCGACGACGAGATCCGCGCTCGTCGGCACGAAGCGCAGGTCGAGCGAATCGCCTTTCGGCGTGCCGTAGATCACGCTGCGCAGGCCGGTGCGCAGCACCTGCACGGGAATCGCGAGATCGCGGTCGGTGACCAGCGTGACTTCGGACTGCAGCGGGAACACGCGCGTGACCTGGCCGACCACGCCGTTCTCGCTGACGACGGGCGCGCCGTTCTGGATGCCCTGCTGCGAACCCTGGCCGATCACGATCTTCTGCGTGAACGGATCGCTCGTGTCGTACTGGATCTCGGCCGGCGTCGATTGCGTCGCGATGTGCTGGCGCAGCTCGAGCACGGCGCGCAGGTGCGCGTTCTCCTGCGCGAGCACGGCGGCCTGGTTGGCCTGCGTGGACAGCTGCAGGTTGCGCTTGCGGAGATCGTCGTTGTCATGGCGCAGCGACGCGCCGGTGACGGCGATGTCGGCCGCGCCCATGAACAGGTCGCGCGGCACGAGCGCGGCGCGCTGCAGCGGATAGAGCACGGTGCCGAGCACGCCGCGGACGATTTCGAGCGTGTTGAAGCGCGCGTCCGACACCAGCAGTGCGATCGCGACGGCGACGAAAAAGATGAGCCGCGCGAGCGCGGGCGGGCCTTGCTTGAAGAGGGGCGGCGGACTGTATTCCATGGTCGGCGCCGGGCGCGAATGATCGGTTAAATGAAGCTCAGACGCGCAAACGGCGCGGCGGTTCGTTCTGAATGAGCGAGCCGGCCACGCCGCGGGTGCGTCATGTCAGGAAGACTGCCTAGACGATCACTCGTACGAGAAGATGCTGCCCAGCTTGTCCATGCGCTCGAGCGCCATGCCCGAACCGCGCACGACGCAGGTGAGCGGATCTTCCGCGACGAGCACCGGCAGGCCGGTTTCTTCCGCGAGCAGGCGATCGAGGTCGCGCAGCAGCGCGCCGCCGCCCGTCAGCATCATCCCGCGTTCGGCGATGTCGGCGCCGAGTTCCGGCGGCGTCTGTTCGAGCGCGATCTTCACCGACGACACGATCTGGTTCAGCGGATCGGTCAGCGCTTCGAGGATTTCGTTGCTGGAGATCGTGAAGCTGCGCGGAATGCCTTCCGACAGGTTGCGGCCCTTCACTTCCATTTCCTTGACTTCGGAGCCCGGGAACGCGGAGCCGATTTCCTTCTTGATCGCCTCGGCGGTCTGCTCGCCGATCAGCATCCCGTAGTTGCGGCGGATGTAGTTGACGATCGCTTCGTCGAACTTGTCGCCGCCGACGCGCACCGAGCCTTTATAGACGATGCCGCCGAGCGAGATCACGCCGACTTCCGTCGTGCCGCCGCCGATGTCGACGACCATCGAGCCGGTGGCTTCCGACACCGGCAGGCCTGCGCCGATCGCGGCCGCCATCGGCTCCTCGATCAGGTAGACCTGCGATGCGCCGGCGCCGTGCGCGGCTTCCTTGATCGCGCGGCGCTCGACCTGGGTCGAGCCGCACGGCACGCAGATGATGATGCGCGGCGACGGCGAGAACATGCGCGACTCGTGGGCCGTCTTGATGAACTGCTTGATCATCTGCTCGGTGACGGTGAAGTCGGCGATCACGCCGTCCTTCATCGGGCGGATCGCCTCGATGTTGCCCGGTACCTTGCCGAGCATCTGCTTGGCTTCCTTGCCGACTGCCTGGATCGTCTTCTTGCCGTTGGGGCCGCCTTCCTGGCGGATCGACACGACGGACGGCTCATCGAGCACGATGCCCTTGCCGCGCATGTAGATCAGGGTGTTTGCGGTGCCGAGGTCGATCGCGAGATCGTTGGAGAAGTAGCTGCGCAAAAAACCGAACATTCAGAATCCTGTTTCGCTCTGGGCCGGCCCTGCATAGCGAGCGCTGAGGGCGGCAGCGGAAAAAATAACAGCCTCGGGAAGCGTGGCGGAAGCGGCCGCCGCGGCGCACGAAGCTGCGAGTGATGTCTACCGGGGATCGCACGAAGCACGCACGGCTTGCCGAAGCGGGGCGAAACGGTGCGGGAAAAGGCTGCCGGGTTTGGGTCGAACGCGTAATGATACCTTATAATTTCACGGTATTTGAATCGAAACGGGCGGTATTTTTGCCGCTTCGGCCCCGATTTTTGAGGGTGGGATCGCACCCTCCAACCCCCCGCCGCAGTGCTGCTTTCGATGCATTGCGCAGTCTTGTTTTTCCGGTGATCGCATGGCCCTGACCCTGACCGATGTGAAACGCATCGCGCACCTGGCGCGACTCGAAATGGCCGACGCCGACGCCGAGCACATGCTCGGCCAGCTCAATGATCTCTTCGGCCTCGTCGAGCAGATGCAGGCGGTCGACACCGCCGGCATCGCGCCGCTCGCCCACCCGATCGAACAGATCCAGGAAGTCGCGCAGCGCCTGCGCGACGACGCCGTGACGGAAGTCGTCAATCGCGACGACAACCAGCGTCCGGCGCCGGCCGTCCAGGACGGCCTCTATCTCGTGCCGAAGGTGATCGAGTAAGCATTCGACGACAAGCGCGCCGGCCAGCGCCGCGCGCCACCCAGAATTCCCAGGAAAACCACTCAATGCACGCAAAAAGCCTGACCGAACTGCGCGCCGCGCTCGCCGCCAAGGAATGCTCGGCCGTCGAGCTCGCGCAGCTCTACCTGAAACGGATCGACGCCGCGCGCGACCTGAACGCGTTCGTCCACGTCGATGCCGACCTGACCCTCGCGCAGGCGAAAGCTGCCGACGCGGAGCTCGCGCGCGGCGCGGGCGGCGCGCTCACCGGCCTGCCGATCGCGCACAAGGACGTGTTCGTCACGCGCGGCTGGCACTCGACCGCCGGCTCGAAGATGCTCGCGAACTACGCGAGCCCGTTCGACGCGACCGTCGTCGCCCGCCTGCAGGCGGCCGGCATGGTCACGCTCGGCAAGACCAACATGGACGAGTTCGCGATGGGCTCGTCGAACGAGAACTCGGCGTTCGGCGCGGTGAAGAGCCCGTGGGACACGAATGCCGTGCCGGGCGGCAGCTCGGGCGGCAGCTCGGCCGCCGTCGCCGCGCGCCTCGCGCCGGCGGCAACCGGCACCGACACCGGCGGCTCGATCCGCCAGCCCGCGTCGTTCGCGGGCGTGACGGGCATCAAGCCGACCTACGGCCGCGTGTCGCGCTACGGGATGATCGCGTTCGCGTCGTCGCTCGACCAGGGCGGCCCGATGGCCCAGAGCGCGTCCGACTGCGCGCTGCTGCTGAACGCGATGGCCGGCTTCGACGAGCGCGACTCGACGAGCCTCGATCGCGACGATGAAGACTTCACGCGCCACCTCGGCCAGCCGTGGGCGGCCGGCAACGATGCGGGCAAGCCGCTCGCGGGCCTGCGCATCGGCTTGCCGAACGAGTATTTCGGCGACGGCCTGGCCGACGACGTACGCGCGACGATCGACGCGGCACTGAAGCAGTATGAAGCGCTCGGCGCGACGCTCGTGCCCGTGTCGCTGCCGAAGACGGAGCTGTCGATCCCCGTGTATTACGTGATCGCGCCGGCCGAGGCATCGTCGAACCTGTCGCGTTTCGACGGCGTGCGTTTCGGCCACCGCGCCGCGCAATACGGCGACCTGCTCGACATGTACAAGAAGTCGCGCGCAGAAGGCTTCGGCCCCGAGGTGAAGCGCCGGATCCTGGTCGGCACGTACGTGCTGTCGCACGGCTACTACGACGCGTACTACCTGCAGGCGCAGAAGATCCGCCGCATCATCGCGAACGATTTCCAGGAAGCGTTCAAGACCTGCGACGTGATCATGGGCCCGGCCTCGCCGACGGTCGCATGGGATCTCGGTTCGAAGGGCGACGATCCGGTGCAGATGTATCTCGCGGATATCTACACGCTGTCGGTGAGCCTCGCGGGCCTGCCCGGCATGAGCGTGCCGTGCGGCTTCGGCGCGGGCGCGAACGCGAAGCGCCCGGTCGGCCTGCAGATCATCGGCAACTATTTCAACGAAGCCCGGATGCTGCAGGTCGCCGACGCGTTCCAGCGCGCGACCGACTGGCACAAGCAAGTTCCGGCAGGGGTGTAAGCACATGGCTACTCAATGGGAAGTCGTTATCGGTCTCGAGACGCACGCGCAACTGTCGACCGTCTCGAAGATTTTCTCGGGCGCGTCGACGCAGTTCGGCGCCGAGCCGAACACGCAGGCGTGCCCGGTCGACCTGGCGCTGCCGGGCGTGCTGCCGGTGCTGAACCGCGGTGCGGTCGAGCGCGCAATCCGCTTCGGCCTCGCGATCGGCTCGACCATCGCGCCGCGCAGCATCTTCGCGCGCAAGAATTATTTCTACCCCGATCTGCCGAAGGGCTATCAGATCAGCCAGTACGAGATTCCGGTCGTGCAGGGCGGCCAGATCACGATCCAGGTGCCCGCCAACGAAAAGGCCGGCAAGGAAGCGTACGAGAAGACGGTCAACCTGACCCGCGCGCACCTCGAGGAAGACGCGGGCAAGTCGCTGCATGAAGACTTCGCCGGGATGACCGGGATCGACCTGAACCGCGCAGGCACGCCGCTGCTCGAGATCGTCACCGAGCCGGAAATGCGCAGCGCGGCCGAGGCCGTGGCCTATGCGAAGGCGTTGCACGGGCTCGTCGTGTGGCTCGGCATCTGCGACGGCAACATGCAGGAAGGCTCGTTCCGCTGCGACGCGAACGTGTCGGTGCGACCGGTCGGCCAGGAGAAGTTCGGCACGCGCGCGGAAATCAAGAACCTGAACTCGTTCCGGTTCCTCGAGGAAGCGATCAACTACGAAGTGCGTCGCCAGATCGAGCTGATCGAGGACGGCGGCGAAGTCGTGCAGGAAACGCGCCTCTACGATCCGGACAAGCGCGAGACGCGCTCGATGCGCAGCAAGGAAGACGCGCACGACTACCGCTACTTCCCCGACCCCGACCTGATGCCGCTCGTGATCGGCCAGGACTGGATCGATCGCGTGCAGTCCGGGATGCCCGAGCTGCCGGCCGCGATGCAGCAGCGCTTCGCCGAGCAGTACGGCGTGTCCGCGTACGACGCGGGCGTGCTGACGTCGAGCAAGGCGATGGCCGCGTATTTCGAGTCGGTGGTCGCGAAGGCCGGCGCCGCGAACGCGAAGATCGCCGCGAACTGGTTGATGGGCGACGTATCGTCGCAGCTGAACCGCGACGGCATCGAGATCGACGCGATCCCCGTGTCGGCCGCGCAGCTCGCGCTGCTGCTGCAGCGCATCGCCGACGGCACGATCTCGAACAAGATCGCGAAGGAAATCTTCGCGACGATCTGGGACGAGAAGCCGGACGACGAAGGTGCGGCCGACCGCATCATCGACGCGAAGGGCCTGAAGCAGATCTCCGACACCGGCGCGCTGGAAGCGATCATCGACGAAGTGCTCGCGGCGAACGCGAAGTCGGTCGAGGAATTCCGCGCGGGCAAGGAAAAGGCGTTCAACGCGCTGATCGGCCAGGCGATGAAGGCGACCAAGGGCAAGGCCAATCCGCAGCAGGTCAACGAACTGCTGAAGAAGAAGCTCGGCTGAGCATGAGCGCGCGCCTGAACCGCGCTTGACGACGGGCCGCCCCGAACCAGTTCGGGGCGGCCCGTTGCGTTTGGCGGATGCGTTATCGTATGCGTCACACCGTCCAACGGAGGAACGAATGGCGAAACAACCGTCGCTCGACGATTTCCGCGTGCCTTATTTCACGCGCGAGAAGGAAGCCGCCGCATTCAAGCTCGATGCGTTCGACCCGGCCGCGAAGCCGTTTTCGTCCGGCTCGAAGGATGACGACCGCGAACGGCTGTCGGTCGTGTCGACCGAACTCGACGTGCAGCAGGAGCGCCTGCACACGCAGCAGAAGAAGCGCGTGCTGCTCGTGCTGCAGGGGATGGACACCAGCGGCAAGGACGGCACCGTGCGCGCGGTGTTCCGCGAGGTCGATCCGCTCGGCCTGCGCGTCGTGTCGTTCAAGGCGCCGACGCCGATCGAGGCCGCGCACGACTTCCTGTGGCGCGTGCATGCGCAGGTGGCGGCCGCGGGCGAGCTCGCGATCTTCAACCGCAGCCACTATGAAGACGTGCTCGTGCCGCGCGTGCTCGACCTGATCGACGCGAAGGAATGCGAGCGCCGCTACCGGCAGATCCGCGATTTCGAGACGATGCTGGTCGAGAACGGCACGACGATCATCAAGTGCTTCCTGCACATCTCGAAGGACGAGCAGCGCGAGCGGCTGCAGGCGCGCATCGACGATCCGACCAAGCACTGGAAGTTCGACATCTCCGATCTCGACGCGCGCAAGCACTGGGATGCGTACCAGTCCGCGTACCGCGACGCGCTCGCCGCGACGTCCGCCGAGCATGCGCCGTGGTACGTGATCCCGGCCAACTCGAAGACGCACCGCAACGTGATGATCGCCGAGCTGCTGCTGCGCACGATGACCGACATGAAGCTGGAATTCCCGCCGCCGAAGCCCGAGCTCGAAGGCGTGAAGATCCGTTAAGCTGCCACCCTGTAAAACATCGAACTGAACGGAATCCGACATGATGCGAGTGATTACCGCCAACCTGAACGGCATCCGCTCCGCCGCGAAGAAGGGCTTCTTCGAGTGGCTCGGCGAACAGAACGCCGATTGCGTGTGCGTGCAGGAAATCAAGGTCTCGGCCGACGACCTGCCGGCCGAATTCGTCGAGCCGCACGGCTTCAAGAGCTATTTTCACCACGCCGAGAAAAAGGGCTACAGCGGCGCGGGCGTGTACAGCCGCCGCGAGCCCGACGACGTGATCATCGGCTTCGGCAGCAGCGAATTCGATGCCGAGGGTCGTTATGTCGAGGCGCGCTACGGCAAGCTGTCGGTCGTGTCGGTGTACGTGCCGTCCGGCTCGAGCGGCGAAGAGCGCCAGCAGGCGAAGTACCGCTTCATGGACGAGTTCATGCCGCACCTTGCCCAGCTCAAGAAGAAGCGCGAGGTGATCCTGTGCGGCGACGTGAACATCGTCCACAAGGAAATCGACATCAAGAACTGGAAGAGCAACCAGAAGAACTCGGGCTGCCTGCCGGAAGAGCGCGAGTGGCTCACGAAGCTGTTCGACGATGTCGGCTACGTCGACGTGTTCCGCACGCTCGACCCGCGCGCCGAGCAGTACACGTGGTGGAGCAACCGCGGCCAGGCGTATGCGAAGAACGTCGGGTGGCGGATCGATTACCAGATCGCGACGCCGGGCGTCGCCGGCACCGCGAAAAGCACGTCGATCTTCAAGGACATCAAGTTCAGCGACCACGCGCCGCTGACGGTGGACTACGACTACAAGAAGTGATTGCCGGCGCCGCGCCGCGCGCGTAGCGCCCGAACCCGCCGGTCGCCGGATGCAGAACGGGCCGCATGTCGAACATGCGGCCCGTTTCATTTGGGGCGGCGATCGTGCGGGCTGCCCGGTGGCGCTTACTGCTTGATCGATGCCATGTCGATCACGAACCGGTACTTCACGTCGCTCTTCAGCATCCGCTCGTAAGCGGCGTTGATCTGCTGCATCGGAATCGTCTCGATATCCGACGTGATCCCGTGCTCCGCGCAGAAGTCGAGCATTTCCTGCGTTTCCGCGATCCCGCCGATCAGCGAGCCCGCGAGGCGGCGGCGCTTGAAGATCAGGTTGAACACCTGCGGCGACGGATGGTCGTGCTCCGGCGCGCCGACGAGCGTCATCGTGCCGTCGCGCTTCAGCAGGTGCAGGAACGGGTTCAGGTCGTGCTGCGCGGCGACCGTGTTCAGGATGAAGTCGAAGCTGTTCAGGTGCGCGTTCATCTGCGCTTCGTCCTTCGAGATCACGACTTCGTGCGCGCCGACGCGCTTGCCGTCCTCGATCTTCGACGGCGACGTCGTGAACAGCACGACGTGCGCGCCCATCGCGCGCGCCAGCTTCACGCCCATGTGGCCGAGGCCGCCGAGCCCGACGATGCCGACCTTCTTGCCGGGGCCGACGTTCCACTGCCGCAGCGGCGAGTAGGTCGTGATCCCCGCGCACAGGAGCGGCGCGGCACCGGCCGGGTCGAGCGTCTCGGGCACGCGCAGCACGAACGCCTCGTCGACGACGAGCTGCGTCGAGTAGCCGCCGTACGTGACGTCGCCCGTCACGCGGTCCTGGCCGTTGTAGGTGCCGACGAAGCCGTTCTCGCAATACTGCTCGAGCCCGTCGGCGCAGCTCGGGCAGGTGCGGCACGAATCGACGAGACAGCCGACGCCGACCAGCTCGCCGACCTTGAAGCGCGATACCTGCGGGCCGGTCGCGGTCACGCGGCCGACGATTTCATGGCCCGGCACGACCGGGTAGATCGTGTTGCGCCATTCGTTGCGCGCCTGGTGCAGGTCCGAGTGGCAGACGCCGCAGTAGAGGACGTCGATCTGGACGTCGAGGTCGCGCAGCGCGCGACGCTGGAATTCGAACGGGGCGAGCGGCGACTGCGAATCGGTTGCCGCGTAAGCGTAGGTGGTGCTCATGCAGGGGGCTCCTTGGCCGGGAAAACATCCGGCGAAACGAACTGCCGTCGCACCCTATGGCGATGCGGCGAGGCAGGACGTCATCGTAAGGAGCACGGCGCCGCGATGAAATACACGAAGGTCTGGAAGATTTGCCTATTCCTCTCGAACTGCGTGCAAACGGCCGCCAAAACGCATTCAAGATGCTACATTGCGAGCCAGATTCTCTTGCCGGACAGGATGACGCAGATGAGCTTCGAGCCCCTTTTCGCCGACACGGGCGACCGCGTGCAGCGCCGCATGGTCGAGCTGCACACGCGCCTCGCGCCGAACGAGGGCGACACGCTGGCGGCGCTCGACGGCGTGCGTTTGATTCGCGTGAGCCGTCCGGGGCCGCGCATGCCCGTGCTGTACGAGCCGAGCATCATCGTCGTGTGTCAGGGGCGCAAGCTCGGTTATCTCGGCGACCGCTCGTTCGTGTACGACGCGCAGCAATACCTGGTGCTGTCGGTGCCGCTGCCGTTCGAATGCGAGACTTTCGCGAGCATGGACGAGCCGTTTCTCGCGATCTCGATCCGCGTCGATCTCGCGGTGATCGCCGAACTCGCGATCCTGCTCGACGAGACGCTCGGCGCGGCCGCGAGCGAACCGCTCGGCGTCTATTCGACGCCGCTCGACGCGCCGCTGGCCGATGCGGTCGTGCGGCTGCTCGAAGCGCTGGCTTCGCCGCACGACACGCGCGTGCTGGGCCCCGCGATCATGCGCGAGATCGCGTATCGCGTGCTGACGGGCGCGCAGGGCGACGCGATCCGCGCGGCGCTCGTGCAGCAGCATCACTTCGGCCGCATCGCGAAGGCGTTGCGGCGCATCCATGCGGAGCTGAAGGCCGACCTCGATGTCGAGACCCTGGCGCGCGAGGCCGGGATGAGCCTCGCGGTGTTCCACGCGCACTTCAAGCACGTGACGGCGACGTCGCCGATGCAGTACGTGAAGGCCGCGCGCCTGCACCAGGCGCGGCTGATGATGGTGCAGGACGGCGTCGGCGCCGGTACGGCGGCCGCGCGCGTCGGTTATGCGAGCGCGTCGCAGTTCAGCCGCGAGTTCAAGCGGCTGTTCGGCCGCAGCCCCGGTGACGAAGTGCGCTGGATGCGTGAAATCGGGATTCGCCCGGTCGTGGCCGATACGGACGCGTAGCGTCCGGCGTCAGCCGGTGGCGCCGCGCCGCACGACCTTGCGCCGCTGCGCGCTGATGCCCGCGTAGTCGGGCAGTGAGTCGACACGCTTGCCGATCGCCTTCGCGTACAGCGGCATCAGGTCCGGCAGCCGGTTCAGCAGATCCTGGCGCCGCGCGGTGCCGTACGGGTGCGTGTAGATGAAGCCCGTGGCCTTGTTCGCGCGCGTCGCGGCCGCGAGCTTGTCCCACAGCGTGATCGCCGCGCGCGGATCGAAGCCCGCGCGGGCGGCGATGTCGCCGCCGATCACGTCGGCTTCGGTCTCGTCGGTCGGGTCGTAGTGGAGCGACTGCAGGCGCTCGCCGAGGTTCAGCGCCTGCGGCAGCGGATCGCCGACGCCGAACAGCGGCGGCAACGCGGCGGCGCGCAGCGAAGTTTGCGATGCCGCGCTGAAGTTGCTGCGCGCATGTTCGCGCAGCGCGTGCGCGATGCCGTGCGCGGCCAGCACGCCGAGTTCGTCGTCGTTCAGCCGGAGGCGCTCGAGCAGGCCGCCGTACACGAGCACCTTGCCGCCCGGCAGGCAGGTCAGGCGGATGTCGCGCGAGCGGATCACGTTCACGTCCCACGCCCAGTTCTTCACGCGATCGTTCCACTTCACCGAATACGGCGCGAGCTTCGTGACGATCGCGCGCAGGCGCTTCACGCGCGGCTGGTTTGCCGGCAGCAGGCGGTTGCTGTCGGCGGCCGCCTGCACGATCTGCGCGTATTCGCTCGCGGTGAGCTGCTCGAGCAGCGGCGACGGGATCAGCGTGCGGAATGCGATCGCATTGCCGTAGCGAACCTGCTGCGGTGTCGGCGTATAAGCCTTCGTCGACGCGGCGGCGCCGGTCGGCTGCGCGGGTTCGGCGGTGGCCGGCTGGGCGGGGGCGGCGGAAGTCGATGTTGCCGGCGGTGAAGCCGGTGCGGCGGCCGGCGCGGAGCCCGCGGCGGTTGCAGCGGTCGCGCCGGTGTCGGACGCATGCGCGGCGAACCCGGCGGCGAGCGCCGCGGCACCGACGCTCCACGAAGCCGCAACGCGCGCGAGGCGGTGCAGGCGGTTACTGCGCACGGCTGGCCTCGCCGTTGCGTGCGGCGCCGTTCCACGGCGCGATCCTGAACAGCAGCAGCATGCCGGGAATCGCGAGCGCGGTGCACACGATGAAGTAGTCGAACCAGCCGATCTTCGCGACGATGAAGCCGCTCGCGGCCGACGCGAGCGTGCGCGGTACCGACGCGAGGCTCGTGAACAGCGCGAACTGCGTGGCCGTGTAGCGCGGGTCGGTCGTGCTCGCGATGTACGCGACGAACGCGGCCATCGTCAGGCCGGTCGTGAAGGTTTCGAAGCCGTAGACGATCGCGAGCGCGACGGTCATCGGGCTCAGATGCGGCGTGACCTCGAAGCCGAAGATCGACAGGAACGACGCGAGCGCATGGCTGGCCGCGACCGTGAAGTCGTAGAGCGCCGCGAGCACCGGCGAGCTGGGGCCGACCTGCGCGAGCCACGCGAAGCCGAGCGTCGACACCATCTGCAGCGCGCCGAAGACCCATAGCCCGCGGCCGATGCCGATCTTCACGAGCCAGACGCCGCCGATGATGCCGCCGGCGACGCTCGCGACGAGCGCGGTGGTTTTCGCGACGATGCCGATCTCGGTGCGCGAGAAGCCGATGTCGAGGAAGAACGACGTCGACAGCGTGGTGGCCATCGTGTCGCCGATCTTGAACAGGAAGATGAATGCGATGACGAGCAGCGCGCCGGTCCAGCCGTCGCGCTGGATGAATTCGCGGAACGGCAGCACGATCGCGTCGCGCAGGTTGCGCGGCGGCGCGCCGACCACTTCGGGCTCGCGCACCAGCAGCGTCATCAGGATGCCCGGCAGCATGAACGCGCCGGTGAGCGCGAACACGGCGTCCCACGGCATGTGATCGGACAGGATCAGCGCGAGCGAACCGGGAATCAGCGCGGCGAGTTTGTACGCGTTCACGTGCACCGCGTTGCCGAGGCCCTGCTCGGTGTCGCGCAGCAGCTCGCGGCGGTATGCGTCGATCACGATGTCGGAACTCGCGCCGAAGAACGCGACGAGCGTGGTGAGCGCGGCGACCGTCCAGATCGAATCGCGCGGCGACACGAAGCCGAGCGCGGCGATCGCGCCCGCGACCAGCACCTGCGTGAGCAGCATCCAGCCGCGCCGGCGGCCCGGCCGCCAGCCGGGCAGGCGCGGGATGTAGCGGTCCATCAGCGGCGCCCACAGGAACTTCCACGTATACGGGAACTGGATCAGCGCGAACAGGCCGATTTCCTTCAGGTTCACGCCTTCCGAGCGCAGCCAAGCCTGCACGAGATAGACGAGCGTGAACAGGGGCAGGCCCGACGTGAAGCCCAGGAACACGCAGATCAGCATGTGCGTGTTCAGATAGGCTCGCCAGCCGGGGTGATCCTCGTGAGCGGTGAGTGCGGGCGCCTCGTGTGGCGATTTCGACATGGACAGAAACTGAGTAGCGTTGACTGATTGCGGCGGCAGCGCAGGCGGCGGTGCGAGCGACGCGAGAGGGGCGGCCGCACGCTCGTGCGGGCCGGATCTTCCGTCAACGGCCCCCCGGCTCAGCTGCGCTTGACGCGGTAGACAGCAAGACTACCACGCCAGTTCGCTCCCCATCGAATCGGCTGGCCTTCGTGCAGCACGACGCGGTCGAGGATCGTGACGCCGACTTCCGGCGCGAGCGCCTCGAAATCCTTGATCGTCAGCACCCGGACGTTCGGCGTGTTGTGCCACTGGTAGGGCAGCGATTTCGACACGGGCATCCGGCCGTGCAGCACCGACAGCCGGTGCGACCAGTAGCCGAAGTTCGGGAACGACACGATGCACTCGCGGCCGACGCGCGCCGTTTCGCGCAGGATCGCGGCAGTCTGGTGGATCGTCTGCAGGGTTTGCGACAGGATCGCGATGTCGAAGCTGTGGTCTTCGAACAGCCGCAGGCCGTCCTCGAGATTCTGCTGGATCACGTTGATGCCGTTCTTCGCGCTCGCGAGCACGCCCGCGTCGTTCAGTTCGATGCCGTAACCGGTGACGTCCAGTTCTTCCATCAGCAGCGCGAGCAGCGAGCCGTCGCCGCAGCCGAGGTCGAGCACGGTCGAGCGCGGCTCGACCCAGCGGGCGATCGTGCGGAAGTCCGCGCGCGCGGACAGGGAGTTCAGTGCTTGCTGGTTCATGCCCCCACCTCGATGGCGATTCGTTCGTAATACGCGCGGAGCAGGTTGTGATAACGCGCGTCGTCGAGCAGGAACGCGTCGTGGCCGTGCGGCGCGTCGATTTCCGCGTAGCTGACCGTGCGCTTGTTGTCGAGCAGCGCCTTCACGATCTCGCGCGAACGCGCCGGCGCGAAGCGCCAGTCGGTCGAGAAGCTCGCGATCAGGTATTTCGCCTGCGTGTGCGCGAGCGCGGCCGTCAGGTTGCCGTCGAACGCCTTCGCCGGGTCGAAGTAGTCGAGCGCGCGCGTGATCAGCAGGTAGGTGTTCGCGTCGAAGTAGTCGGCGAACTTGTCGCCCTGGTAGCGCAGGTACGACTCGACCTCGAACTCGACGTCGAAGCTGAAGTTGTACGCGTCGAGCGCCCCGTCCGCGCGGCGCAGCGCACGGCCGAATTTCTCGGCCATGTCGTCGTCGGACAGGTACGTGATGTGGCCGATCATCCGCGCGACGCGCAGGCCGCGCTTCGGCTTCACGCCGTGCGCGTAATAGTCGCCGCCGTGGAAGTCGGGGTCGGACAGGATCGCCGAACGCGCGACCTCGTTGAACGCGATGTTCTGCGCGGACAGCTTCGGCGTCGACGCGATGTCGATGCAGTGCGCGACGCGCTCCGGATACATCAGGCTCCACGCGAGCGCCTGCATCCCGCCGAGGCTCCCGCCCATCACCGCGGCGAAGCGTTCGATGCCGAACGCGTCGGCGACGCGCGCCTGCGCGTGCACCCAGTCCTCGACGGTGACCACCGGGAAGCGTGCACCGTACGGCGTGCCGGTCGACGGATCGACGCTCATCGGGCCGGTCGAGCCGAAGCACGAGCCGAGGTTGTTCACGCCGATCACGAAGAAGCGGTTGGTGTCGAGCGGCTTGCCCGGGCCGACCATGTTGTCCCACCAGCCGGTGCTGCGCGGATCGTCCGCGTAGACGCCGGCGACGTGATGCGACGCGTTGAGCGCGTGGCAGACGAGCACCGCGTTCGAGCGCGCGGCGTTGAGCTCGCCGTACGTCTCGACGACGAGCTGATAGTTGCCGAGCACGCTGCCGCTTTGCAAGCGCAGCGGTTCGGCGAAGTGCATGGTCTGTGGAGCGACGATGCCGATCGATTCCATTCGTTCCGCCTTATGCCATATGACTGGGCGGCTAAATGGTGTCGGCGGGGCGCGGAGTCGAAGGTGCGCGGCTGACGACCTCTTTAGCCGCATTTGTAGTGAACCGCCGGGGAGCGACGCGCGACGCATCAAGGCCCCGGCCGGTTCGCGCGCCCGCAATCGAGTCAGCAAATCGGCGCGCTTCCGACCTGCCGCCAGGGAGGCGGCAAGTCGGACGAGTATAGCGGAAATTGCGGGACCCGGATTCGGGAGGTGCGCGGGGTGGCCGGAACCGCCTGCGCGGGAGCAGGCGGCACAGGCCGCGCCCCGTCACCAGTGGTACTTCGCCGCCAGCTCGCCCTTGACCACCGCATAGTCGGACAGGTTCGCCTCCACCCCGAGGCCCGCCGATATCGCGAAGCGCTTCGACACCTGGCCTCGCGCGCCGATCCGGAACGCCGCGCGGTCGCGCGGGACGCTGAACGAGAAAGCATTGCGGTCGAGCGTCAGCGTGCGCGAGCCGGGGCCGTGCCACCAGTTCGCCTCGATGAACGGGCGCAACTCACGGCCGTGCGACATCGCGGTCACGCCGTGCACGCGTACGCCCAGGCGGGTGAGCACATCGGTGGCGCCCTGGCCGTCGAGGCGGCCGCCGGCGGTGCCGTGCGCGTCCGCGCGATAGTCGGACACGACGAGCTGCGCTTCGGGCTCGACGAAGAACCGCGTGTCGCCCCGCTCGTAGAACCCGAGTGAATAGCCGGTCTCGATCGAACCGGTCACGGTGCGCGACCGATACGAATCGGCCGCGAGGCTGCCGCCGACGCTGTTCGCGTAGGCGCCGTACATGAACCACGCATCGACGTAAGGACCGGTCAGGATGTCGCGGCTGCCGTACCACGTGCCGTACACGCCGACGTTGTAGCCGGCCACGCTGCCGCGCGCGGTGGCGTTCATGACGCGTCCCTCGATCGGGTTCCACAGCGGGCGTGTCGACCAGTTCGTCTGGCTGCCGTACATGCCCATCGCGCCGATGCGCACGCTGCCGCCGCGGCCGTCGTCGAAGCGGAGCAGGTCGGCGCCCGCGTGAATCAGGCGGCCGTTGCCCGACACGCTGCGGTTGCCGCCCGACATCGACGTCATCTGGCCCTCGGCGCGCAGCCACACGGCGCCGTCCAGCGGGCCGGTTGCCTCGGCGCGTAGCGAACGATCGTCACGCTGATGCAGCGAATGAATCGCCATCGTCGCTGCGGCGTCTGCGTTTGCCAGATACGCGTCGGGTTCCGGTGCGGCGGCGCGCGGAGGAGGGGGGACGACTTCCGGCACGATCGGCGGGTCGGGCTGGACCGGCGGCAGTGGCTTTGCCGCGGAGACGAGATACCAGTCTTCCGCCTGCCCGCCGTCGCCGCCACGTTTGAGCATGTAATCGTAGCCGCCTGCCGACAACGTACCGAAGCCGTTCCGGTAGCCGTCCGATGCCGCATCGAGCGTGAATGCCGATGCATCGGTCGTGCCGCCGTTGCGGGTTTCGACGAGCGGGATGCCGACGGTCGTCGCCGCGCCGTCGCCGCCCGCGCGCTTCACGACGATGCCGGTATCGCCCGATGCGTGGCCGCCGTCGATCACGAGGCGGTCGCTGGGCGACGCGTCGTCCTGCAGCGTCGTATGGAGGACGAGCTTGCCGTTGCGGGCCGCATAGTCGCCCGTCACCACGAGCGTGCGCGGTGTCGGCGCGCCTCGGGCCGCCGGCGCGTCGAATGCGATCGTCGAATCGTTCAGCGCGACGGAGCCGACCGACGAATCCGCGGTGACGGTCCAGAGACTGTTCGTGTCCAGCGACAGCGTGCGAACCGCGTCGGTCGCGCCCGTCCACGCGGACGCGTTCGTGAGCGCGACGTCCGTCACCGCGTGCGTCGGACTGCCGTCGTCGGTCGGGTGGTTGACGATGTCGCCTGCGGCATGGGAGCGCTCGTCGAGCGTCAGGCGTACCGGCGCACCCGACTCGGCATGGACGGACAGCAGCTTGCCGTTGCCGCCGATCGCGCGCGTGCCGTTTTTCAGCGTGACCGTCGCATCGGATGCGTCGATCGCGCCATGGCGCTCGCTGACGAGCGTGCCGTCGTCGATCGTCAGCGTGCCGCCATGGACGGCCGCCCCATACGCGTCGGCACCGGTCGTGCGGGCGTCGCTGCGCAGCAGATCGACCGAGCCGCCGACACTCGCATGCAACGCGGTGGCTTCGGCGCCGTGCGTCTCGACGCTCGTCTCGGTGAGCGAGGCGACGGAGCCTGCGCCGGCCGACAGCACGCCGCGCGCGCGTTCGCCGCTCGTCACGATGCCGCCGCGTGTCATCGCGACCTTGCCGCCGAGCCGGGCGATGGCGCCGATCGAGCGCGTACCGGTTGTGGTGACGTACGTATCGATCGCTTGTGCGACGGGCGCGTTCGCAAATTCCTTCGAGGCATACAGGCCATGGGCGCTCTCGCCGTGCGTGAGCACGTTCGAGCGGGCGAGTTCGACACGGCCTTCGCGGGCATCCACGCCGAGCGCGGCATAGCCGCTCGTTTGCAGGAGCGAGTCGCTGAACGTGACGGTGGATGTGCCCGGTTTGGACAGCGCCGACGCGTAGTCGCCGATTGTCATGATGTCGACTCGATCGAAGGCCGCACGCACGTCGCCGTGACTCACGAACACGCCGAAAGAGAATTCGCCGCCGGTGATGATCTTCGTATCGGCGACGCTCACGGAGGCGCCCGGCGCATAGTGCACGGCGACGCCATGCGCTTCACGGCCGCGTGTGGCAATCAGGCTGTCGGAGAGATCGATGTGGCTGTCGGCGCCGTCGACATAGGCACCGTGGGCACTGTCATTGTCCGTATCGATGGAAAGCTGTCGCGCCACCACGCTGCCTCCCTGGCGCGCATCGATTCCCGTGCCGAATATGCCGCGCGTGCGGATTTCGGCGTTGTTCAATTCGATATATGAGCGGGCCCCTTCGGCGATTGCGCCGCTTGAACCGTGGCCGAACGTGAACAGGCGCGTCTTGCCGCCGGTAGTGAGCGTGCCGCCGTTGAGTGCGGCCAATGCTGGAGCGCCATGGCTGAACGTCGAATAGTCGCCGGGCGCGACTTCGAGCGCGGTGCCGTCCGCACGCTGGCCGTTACCGCCGGGAGATTGGGCCTGGGACGGCAATGACATCGCCGTGCCGGCGAGTATCGCCGCACGGGCGAAATGCCCACCGATGCCAAATTTGAAGAGCACATGCCTGCATTTCACTGGTTCACTCCGGTTTTGCTTGAATGTTCGAGCGAAATGTATCTTGTGAGAGAGGGTTTGGAAATTTGACGAGTTCGAATTTGCAGACCGAATTGTTGCCGTACCGGCATCGCGAATGCCCGATTGCGCCACGCTGTTCGTACCCGTCATGTCGGGTACGGGGGCCATGCACTGAATGGCGACGGAGACGGTCACCGTGACTGATCCGATTCATGTCGTGAATCGGCCGTGCGATGCGGTCGGGGCGCTGGGGCGTGATCGCACCGCGATCAACTGGTGCGGCAAAGCAGGTGCGAGTGTTGTGTGTTCCCGAGACAGGGTAAGCAGGAGCACCGCTGCCGGACATCAATTGTTATGTATCGATGACAGTGGGCGATAAAACATGGCGTGACGCCTGTCGATCGACGAACTTTCGTACATTTACGATGAAATCCGACGATAAATTAGGACGACGATGGGTGTGATGAACTTGTGTTTTTTCGGAAAATTCCCAGCGAAATGCCGTCGCCGGCAACGGGGATGATCGATTTGTCCTGAAAAAAAGCGACGGAACATTTCAACTTTACCTTAAACCTTATAGGCAATTATCGACATGAAAAAAGCGTTTGTTCCGATGCTGCTGGCCGGTATTTCAGTCTTGATGCTTGCCCCCGCCGCGCACGCCGCGGACGGATTGGTCGAGTTCGATGGTGTGCTGACATCGGCAACCTGCACGATCAATAACGGCAGCAAGGATTTCACCGTCACGCTGCCGCCGATGTCCACGAAGACGCTGGCCGCGCCGGGTTCCTGGGCCGGTCGTCAGGGGTTCAAGCTGTCCCTGACCGATTGCACGCCGTCCACGGGCATCGTGAGTGCGTACCTCGAGCCCGGTCCGACGGTGAATTCGGCCACCGGCAATCTGAAGCCTGACGCCGGCGGGGCGACGAAGGTCGAAGTTGCCCTGCTCAACAGCAGTTACGACCCGATTGATGCATCGAAGCCGATCGGTCAGCAGAACGTCGACAAGGTCAGCCTTGCTTCGGGCAAGGCCGACCTGCAGTTCTACGCACAGTACCAGTCGCTCGGCAACGCCACGGCGGGTGCGGTCAAGTCGCGCGTGAACTACACGATCACGTATCAATAAGCACGCCGCGTAGGCGGCCGGTAATTTCACCGCCGCCCCTTCGCGTTCTCGTATCAAGCCGTTTCGTCGTCACGCGAGACGGCTTCTCAGGAATGACGCGAGTACATATTAAATAGGAATGCGTATGAAAATTTCGTGGAGAAACGGATTGTATGCCGCACTGCTTGGCCTGAGCGCGGCCGCGGCGATCGACAGTGCACACGCGAGCGTGGTGATCGACAACACGCGCGTGATTTTCCGCGGCACCGAGCGTGAAACGTCGATCAAGATGACGAATGCAGGTGACCGGCCCGCATTCGTTCAGGTCTGGATCGACAAGGGTGAGGTTCAGGCGTCGCCTGAGACGATCGACGTACCGTTCACGTTGACGCCGACCATGTTCCGGCTCGATGCAAAGAAGGGGCAGACGGTCCGCATGATCTATACCCGGGAACCACTTGCGCAGGACAGGGAAACGCTGTTCTGGCTGAACGCGCTCGAGGTGCCGCCGAAAGCGACGGATGAGGAATCCGGCGAGAACTACCTGCAATTCGCCTTCCGTACCCGCATCAAGGTGATGTACCGACCGAAGGGGCTGTCCGGCGATCCTCTGGACGCACCCGGGAAGGTGAGATGGTCGGTTATGCGAAGCGAAGGGGGCGGCGGTTATGTGCTGAAAGGCGAGAACCCGACGCCGTATTTCGTCAATCTCGGTGAGGTCACGCTGAAGTCTGGCGGCCGCAGCTATAGCGCCGGAAACGGTTACGTCCCGCCGTTCTCGTCCCAAACTTTCCCGATCGAAAGGCTGGCACGGCAGCCGGATGCCGACGCCGAAGTCGATTACCTGTCCATCAACGACTACGGTGCCGGCGTGCCGGGCACGCACCCGCTCAAGAGCCCGGCGCAACGCTGACCCGCGGCGGCGCGGCACGCATGCCGCGCCGTGCCTGACCGGCCGCATCGACGCGGCCGTCCTTCCCTGAATTGCCTCCCGACGTCGAAAGACACAACCGCGCATTCAACGGAGCATTTTGCCCGGTCTCCGGGCGCACCGAGTAATGAAGTGCGTGACACCATGACGAAGACCGTAAAACCCGAAGCGCAGGGTATCCTGCCACGCCTGCGGCCGCTTTCTGCCGCGGTGCTGTCGATGTTGTCCACTTATCAGGTGGTGGCCGCTGAAGTCGAATCGAGCAATGCGCGATTCATGGTCGCGCCGATCGAGTTCGAAAAGGAATTTCTCGCGCCTGGCAGCAGCGCGGCGACCAATCTTTCGCGCTTCGAAAAGGGCGACACGGTGCTGCCTGGTACATACAACGTCGACGTTTACGTCAACGAACGCTGGGTCGGCCGTATCGACGTCCCGTTCAAGGAGCCGGACGGATTGCGTGGCAGCAATGCGCGCGCCTGCTTTGACAAGCCACTGCTGCTTCGCACCGGCGTCGATCTGACCCGGCTCGCCTCCGCAACCGCCGAGGCGCTGGACGTGCCGGGCGCGTGCCTGCCGATAGAACGGGTCATCGACAGCGCAAAGGCAGACTTCGATTTCGGCACGCAACGTCTCGATCTGACGATCCAGCAAATGTCGCTCAGCCGAAATCCGCGTGGTTATGTCGGCCAGGCGTACTGGGATAGCGGGGTGAACGCCGCATTTCTCGGCTACGACACGAATGTCTATATGTACAACAGCCACGGTGCGGAAACGCAAACGCAGGGATATGTCGGGCTGAGCGCCGGCATGAACCTCGGCCCGTGGCATTTTCGGCATGACGGTTCATACAACTGGAGTTCGCAGAGCAAGGGGCAATATCAAAGCCTCAGGATTTTCGTGCAACGCGATGTGCCGCGCCTGTCGTCCCAACTCACGCTTGGCGAGTCGTATACCACCGGTGAACTCTTCGATTCGGTTGCGTTCCGTGGTGCCCGGCTCGCAAGCGACGACCGGATGCTGCCCGACTCGCTGCGCGGCTACGCGCCGACCGTACGGGGCGTGGCCAACAGCAACGCCAGGGTGACGATCAGGCAGAACGGCGCGACGATTTACGAGACGGTCGTCGCACCCGGTGCATTCGAGATCAACGATCTTTATGCGACAGGGTACGGCGGCGACCTCAAGGTGGACGTTACCGAGGCGGACGGCCGCGTGCATTCCTTCAGCGTGCCCTATGCCGCGCTGCCGTTGTCGTTGCGGCCGGGCATCAGCCGTTACAGCATCACGGCGGGCACGCTTCGCGATGCATCGCTCTCCGGCAATCCGCCGTTCATCCAGGGGACCTGGCAGCGCGGTTTCACGAATGCACTGACCGGATATGTCGGTGCGGCGGCCGCCGAGGGTTACGCGACAGCGTTGGTGGGCGGCGTGCTGGCCACGAAGGTCGGTGCGTTCAGCTTCGACTACACGCAATCGAACGCGCTGATTCCGGGATCGGGCCGGATGGTGGGCGGCAGCATGCGAATCGGTTACTCGAAGAATCTTCCGCAGACCGGCTCGGACATTTCCATCGCAGCCTATCGCTATTCGACCGGCGGCTTCCTTGACCTGGTCAATGCCATGCAGATGCGCGACGCAAGCAAGCGTGGCCTGACTGCGGGAGGCAACGTGGTGCGTCCGCGCAACCGCGCACAGGCGACGATCAGTCAGTCGCTCGGCCAGCGAGGCGGCGTCGTATCGCTGACGGCGTCGACGGTGAATTACTGGAATCGCGCCGGTTCCGATATCAACTACTCGGTCGGTTACAGCAATACGATCCGCAACATCAGCGTGAACCTCCAGGCGACGCGGCAGCAGATGCAATTCGGCCGGCAGAGCACGCTTTACTACGCGAGTCTGACGATTCCGCTCGGCCGTGATCGCCCGCTCACCATCAGCTCAAGCGTGTCACGCGATACGAGCGGCAGCACGCAGGTTCGGACGGCCATGACGGGTTCGCTTGGCGCGGATCGCAATCTTTCGTACGGCGTGAACGTCAACCACGTTTCCGGCAACGATCAGGGCAGCACGTCGGGCAGTGCAAATGCGCTGTATCACGGCCGCGTAGCCGATATTTCGGCCAGCGCGGGCACCGGAAAGGGGTATTCGCAAGGCTCGCTCGGCGTGCGCGGCGCATTGGTTGCGCATCCGGGCGGGATCACGCTGTCGCAGCCGGTTTCTGAAACATTCGGGATCGTCGAGGCAAAGAATGCCCAGGGGGCGCGCGTCCTCAATTCATCGGGTTTGCGAGTGGATGGCCGTGGCTACGCGATCGTGCCTTACCTGACACCCTATAGCGTCAATTCGGTCGATATCGATCCGAAGGGGCTGTCCACCGATGTCGAATTGAAATCCACCAGTCAGCAGATCGCTCCCCGCGCAGGGGCGATCGTGATGCTGAAGTATGAAACCGAAATGGGCCGCTCGGCGGTGATCCACACCACGCGGTCGAACGGCAAGCCGTTACCGTTCGGTGCAGATGTGATCGACGTACACGGCAAGCGTGTCGGCATAGTCGGGCAGGCCAGCAAGATATTCGCCCGGGGGCTGGAGGATCGCGGCGAACTCTCGGTCAGATGGGGCGAGGAGCCCGACGCGCGGTGCCGCATCACATATGACCTGCCGGTGCGCGAAAAACATTCGGGATCGGACAGCTACCAGCGTGTTGATGCGCTTTGTCGCAGCGCAGAGCCACCGACCGATGGAACGGATGCTGCACCCGGCGAGTAACACGCGTCTACGCGGACAACGTCGCAGGCGCCGCGCGCTCGTCAAGCCGCGACGCCAGCACCGACGGGGCGCTGACTGGAAGAGACACGGCTCGTCGCGGAAAGATCGCGGCGGTCGATGCCCCGCGAAAGACATTCAAGTTGATCGATAGAGAAATTGCGATGAAAAAATGGAAATGGATTATTGCGATGGCGATGATGTCGGGGCTGTCGGGTCTCGCGCACGCAGCCCCTTATTGCTTCACCATCAATCCGACTGGTCCGTTAAAGACGGCAGAGTACAATTTCGACGCCAATAAAATACCGCCATTCAATCCCAATGTGCCGGATGGCACGCTGTTACTCGGCATAACGCTAGAGTCGGACAATGTCCCGCCGCCGTTTTGGATTCGATGTGTGTACCCTATATTTAGCCTTTCTTATTGGCATTCTCCTTTGCCGGCTTACGGTGTCAATCAGAAGATGTTTCAATCGGGGATTGAAGGCGTTGCGGTAAAAATAGCGAGCAGTGGGAAGTTTCTTCCGATAGATAGTCGGGATGCGTATTATCCGGAATATGAGATAGGTGTTGGTGGTGGTAACAAAGCGTCCGTGATGCTGCAATTTTACAAAATCGGCCCCATTACGGGAAAAGGCAGATTGTCGGGCGAGTTTGCTTTTCACTCGGTGACCTCTCTGACGGACAAAGTCGTCAGCTATCGATGGTCCGGTGATTTACAGATCAAGGCGCCGACCTGTAATGCTGCTGCGGCGACGCAAAATGTGGATCTCGGTACCTATTCCACAAAGAAATTCACCGGGATCGGCTCGACCTCGGATTTGAAGCCTTTCGCGATCAACTTGATCTGTTCCGGTGGTGACGAGAGCGTCGATGCGAAGCTCTATATGACTTTGACCGACGTCACGTACCAGTCCAACACGTCGAATACGCTGAATCTCTCGTCCGATTCGACGGCCAAGGGATTGGGTATCCAGGTTTTCAAGGATTCGACGCTGCTCAGCTACGGGCCCGACTCGTCAGTGGCGGGGAACAAGAATCAGTGGTATGCCGGCACGACAGGTAACGGCTTCTTCTCGATCCCGTTGAGCGCCCGATTCATTCAGACGTCGCCGACCGTTACCGCGGGCAAGGCCAAGGGGCGAATGACGTTCACGCTCAGTTACCAGTGAGGCGTCGCTGGCGGAGGGCGGCCCGATGTGTCGCACGCTTTGCCGACCGCGCGTGGCGACGATGAACCGTTTTGCCGCCGACCACGCTTACTGCAGGATCAGCCGCAAATGCGCATCGGCCTGCTCGCCGGGCGGTTTCTGGAACCCGCCTTTCGCGAAGCGATGCCACCGGCCGATCACATAGCTGACGAGCAGGCTCGCGCGGGCGGCGGGATCGTAGTCGGCGGGCAGCGCGAACGGCGCCGCGCCGTCGGGCGCTTGCGCCTCGGTACGCGCGACCCGCAGGCACTGCTTGACGGTCGCCTCGATCCGGTCGAGCAACTGGTTCACGCGCTCGGTCAGACGCTCGTCCTCGCCGACCAGCGCCTCGCCGGTCAGCACGCGCGTCATGCCCGGATTCTTCGCGGCGAAATTGAGCATCGTCAGTGCGATCGTGCGCGCCTGCTGCACGCCGTTCGGCTCCTTCGCGACGATCTGGTTGACGAGCCCGAACAGCGCCTGCTCGATGAACTCGATCAGCCCTTCGTACATCTTCGCCTTGCTGGGGAAGTGCCGGTACAGCGCGGCTTCCGACACGTCGAGCCGGGCCGCGAGCGAGGCGGTCGTGATTTTTTCGGGTTTCGGCGCTTCGAGCATCGCCGCGAGGGTCTGCAGGATCATCACGCGGCGCTCGCCCGGCTTCGGGCGCGGGCGAGCAGGTGTGGTCCGGCCTTCGGTTACGGCTTGGTCCTGCGGGTAAGTCGGCTGCATTTTTGTCGCCCCGATCGTGTGCCCAGTCGGAGCGATTTTAGCGAACGAATGCGCTGGTCGACATAAAGTGGGCGTCCGGTGCCTGGCAGGTGGCCCGGCAGGTGCCCGGTGATCCACACCGTGCCGATGCCGAGGCGCTTGTAGCGCTTCAGGTGGCCGAGCGTATCCTCGACGAGGATCGCGTCGGACGCACGGGCACGCACGGCGCGCAGCGTACGGCGCAGCATCGTGTGATCGGGCTTCGCGCGCCATGTGCGGCGGTCGCGCATGTGCTCGATCGCGATCACGCGTTCGAACAGCCGCTCGATGCGCAATTCGCGCAGCACCGCGCGCGCATAGTTCTCGGGCGCATTGGTCAGCACGAACTTGCGGCCCGGCAGCGCGGCGATGATGTGCGCGAGGCCGCGCTCGGCGCGCACCATCGCGGGAAGATCGGCGAACGTGTGGACCACGCGCAGGAAGTCGTGCGGATCGATCGGGTGATGGCGCGTGAGGCCGAGGAGCGCGGCGCCGTAGCGCTGCGTGTAGCCGGTGCGCAGGCGGTCGGCTTCGGCGCGCTCGACCTGCAGCGCGTCGATGATGTACTGCGTCATCGCGCGGTTGATCTCCGGAAAGATCGCGTGCGATGCGTGGTGCAGCGTGTTGTCGAGATCGAACAGCCAGACGGGCGAGCCGGCGTGCGGCCGGCTGCGGGAGATGCGCCGGCGTCGCAGCGACGCCGGCAGGTCGGGGCCGGAGGGTTTGCGGCGCGCGCTCAATGCGAGCGGATCATCGTGCCGAACGGCTGCTCGGTCAGGATTTCCAGCAGCACCGAATGTTCGATCCGGCCGTCGACGATATGCACCGACTTCACGCCGCTCTTCGCCGCGTCGAGCGCCGACGAGATCTTCGGCAGCATGCCGCCCGAGATCGTGCCGTCCTCGAACAGCGCGTCGATCTCGCGCGCGGACAGGTCGGTCAGCAGGTTGCCGTCCTTGTCCATCACGCCGGGGATATTGGTCATCATCAGCAGCTTCTCGGCGTTCAGCACCGTGGCGAGCTTGCCCGCGACCAGATCGGCATTGATGTTGTACGAGAGGCCGTCCTCGCCGAAGCCGATCGGCGAGATCACCGGGATGAACGCGTCGTCCTGCAGCGCCTTCACGACCGCCGGGTTGATCGCCTCGACTTCGCCGACCTGGCCGATGTCGATGTACTGGCCCGGGTTGTCGCGGTCCGGCATCAGCAGCTTGCGTGCGTGGATCAGGCCGCCGTCCTTGCCCGTCAGGCCCACCGCGTGGCCGCCGAAGTGGTTGATCAGCATCACGATGTCCTGCTGCACTTCGCCGCCCAGCACCCATTCGACGACTTCCATCGTCTCTTCGTCGGTGACGCGCATGCCCTGGATGAAGGTGCCGGCCTTGCCGATCTTCTTCAGCGCGTGATCGATCTGCGGACCGCCGCCGTGGACGATCACCGGGTTGATGCCGACCAGTTTCAGCAGGATCACGTCGCGCGCGAAGCCTTGCTTGAGCCGCTCTTCCGTCATCGCGTTGCCGCCGTATTTGATGACCACGGTTTTCCCGTGGTAACGGCGGATATACGGCAGCGCCTCGGCGAGGATTTCTGCTTTCAGCGTGGGGGCGATCTGCGAGAGGTCGATGGGCTCGGACATGGCGGCGGCTCTGGCTGGGAACGGTTGAAACACGGCGAATTGTACAGGAGTGGCGCAGCGCAGCATCGGGTTTTTGGACGGGCCGGAACACGTGCGGCGCGGCTCGGGTACAGCGCGCGGCGGCCCGCCGGCTATGGCGCGGCGCGATGCGGGCGGCCGTTCGGGCGGCGGTGTGCGCAACGGTGTGCGGGTAGCGGCGCCGAGGTGGCTCGCGAGCGTTTACGACGGTCGTCGGCCGGATGGACGGCGTGCAAAATCCGTTCGCCGCGCTATGCTTGTCGCGTAGGGCGGTTTCACGCCCGCTTCCGCGTTTCCGCCATGACCGATCCCGCCGCCGACGCCCGTTCCGCCCCGCGCCGCGCGCGTTGCCCGCACTGCGGGCGCAGCTTCGACTGCGGCGCCCGCTCGCAACCGTTCGAATGCTGGTGCGCGTCGATGCCGGTCGTGCCCGGCAGTACGCCGCCGGCTGCCGGCGCGCGCTGCCGGTGCCCCGAATGCCTGGCCGACGAGATCGCGCAGCGGATGGCCGGCGCGGCCGGCTGACGGCACCGGCCGTGCACGCAGCGCATCCCGTTCACCGCGTTCCGATCCGGCCCCGCTAGAGGCGCTGCCCGCTAAACGGGTAAACTGCCCGGATGCAACGAATCACCACCACCGGGCGCGTCAACCTCAGTCACCTGTTCTGGCTCCGCAATCTCGCGATCATCGGCCAGCTCGTGACGATCGGCGTCGTGCAGACCTATTTCGGCGTGCATCTGCCGTTGCCGGCGATGCTGATGGTCATCGCGCTCGAAATCGTTTTCAACGCGCTGACCTGGGTGCGCGTGCTGCGCGCGCGGCCCGAGACCAATTTCGAGCTGCTCGGCCAGCTGTGGGTCGACCTCGGCGCGCTGTCCGCGCTGCTGTTCCTGTCGGGCGGCACGACCAACCCGTTCGTGTCGCTGTACCTGCCTTCGCTCGCGATCGCGGCGGCCGTGCTGCCGTGGCACCTGATGATCTGGCTCGCGGCGTTCGCGGTCGCGTGCTACGCGGCGCTCGGCTTCGACTCGGTGCCGCTCAACATGGATAACCCGGCCAACCTGTTCGACTACTACCGTACCGGGATGTGGGCGAACTTCATGGTCAGCGTCGGGCTGATCGCGTGGTTCGTCGCGCGCATGTCGAATGCGCTGCGCCAGCGCGACGCGGCGCTCGGCGAAGCGCAGGCGCACCTGCTGCGCGACGAGCGGGCGGTCGCGCTCGGCGTGCAGGCCGCCACCGTTGCGCACGAGATGGGTACGCCGCTGTCGACGATCGCGATGCTTGCCGAGGAACTGCGCGACGCGGCGCGCGCCGATCCGGGGCTGGCCCGCTACGAAGCCGACCTGAAGGTGCTCGAGGAGCAGATGACACTCTGCACGTCGGCGCTCGCGCGCCTGCGCAGCCGCGCGAGCGCACCCGCGAGCCGCCAGCCGGTGGACGACTGGCTCGACACGTTCGTCGAGCACTGGCGCCTGCGGCATCCGCACGTGCAGTTCGAACTGCTCGGTGCGCGCCCGGCGGGCGTCGCGCTCGACGACACGGTCGCGGCCGGCCAGATCCTGACGATCCTGCTCGACAACGCCGCGCGCGCGAGCCCGCAGCGCGTGACGCTGGCCGCGAAGGTCGCGCACGCCGGCGCGGCCGACGAGATCGAATTCGAGGTGTGCGACGACGGGCCCGGCATTCCGGCCGCGCTGCGCGAGTCGCTCGGCGCGATGCCGGTCGACAGCACGCAGGGCGGGCACGGGGTCGGCCTGTATCTCGCGTTCAGCGCGGCCGCGCGGCTCGGCGGCGAGATCGAACTGTCCGATGTCGTGCCGCGCGCGGCGGGCGGCAACGGGCGGGCCGGCGGGGCGGCGAATGGTCACGCCGCGGCCGGCTCGGGACAGCGTGCGGGCCAGCGCGCGTCCGAACGGACAACCGGCACGCCGGACAGCCGCGCGGCCGGCACATCCGCCGCGCGCGGCACGCGGGCCGTGCTGCGCCTGCCGGCGGTGCGCGTCGCGGCGCCGGTCGCCTCAACCAACACGTAGACGGAGAAACCACATGAGCGAGAACAATTTCCTGGTGATCGACGACAACGAGGTGTTCGCGGGCACGCTCGCGCGCGGCCTCGAGCGCCGCGGTTACGCGGTCCAGCAGGCGCACGACAAGGAGGCGGCGCTGCGGCTTGCCGCGGGCGGCAAGTTCCAGTTCATCACCGTCGACCTGCATCTCGGCGAGGATTCGGGCCTGAGCCTGATCGCGCCGCTGTGCGACCTGCAGCCCGATGCGCGGATCCTGGTGCTGACCGGCTACGCGAGCATCGCGACCGCCGTGCAGGCGGTGAAGGAAGGCGCCGACAACTATCTCGCGAAACCCGCGAACGTCGAGTCGATCCTGGCCGCGCTGCAGACCAACGCGACCGAAGTGCAGGCCGACGAAGCGCTCGAGAATCCGGTCGTGCTGTCGGTCGACCGGCTCGAATGGGAGCACATCCAGCGCGTGCTGGCCGAGAACAACAACAACATCTCGGCGACGGCGCGCGCGCTGAACATGCACCGCCGCACGTTGCAGCGCAAGCTCGCGAAGAAGCCGGTGCGGCAGTAAGCGGGTACTTGCGCCCGGCGCGTCAGCCGGGCGAGCCCGGGGCTCGCGACAGGCGGGCGACGATCTCGCGTTTCAGCAGGAGCGTGAGCAGCGCCGAGTAGAAGACGTTGGCGAGCAGCGGCGCGCATCCGCCGACGACGATGGCGCTGGCCAGCGGCCACGGCGTTGCCGATACAGCACGCGCGACGAACTGGATGCCGATGCTGATCGCCACGCTGGCGAATGCGATGCCCGCCAGCGTGCCCAGCCACGCGAGTACAAACGCGACGCTGTAGCGCCGCAGCGAATCCCGCCTGATCCGGCGCAGGAGCGACAGGATGTCGGCGCGTGTGAGCGCGAGCAAGGCCGGCACGATTCGGCCGGCGACGGACGGGTAGATGGTCATTCGAAAGCGGTGACGAATGCGTCGGTACTTGGCCGGAGGAGTCCGGATTATAGGGACGCACCAGCGCGCTTGCCATCAGCCGCATTCCAGGGGCAGGCACGGGCGCCGCATCGCCTGACCATGAAAAAACGGGCGACCCCGCAAGGGGCCGCCCGTTTTTCGTCGGACGCCGCGCGCGTTACAGCACGTAGCGCGACAGGTCTTCGTCCTGCGACACTTCGCCCAGCGCGCGGTCGACATACTTCGCGTCGATCGTCACGCGCTCGCCGGCATGGTTGCCGGCCGAGAACGACACTTCCTCGAGCAGTTTCTCGATCACCGTGTACAGCCGGCGCGCACCGATGTTCTCGGTCTTCTCGTTGACCGCATACGCGATCTCCGCGAGACGGCGGATGCCGTCGTCGGCGAACTCGAGCTGCACGTCTTCGGTCGCGAGCAGCGCCTGGTACTGCTTGACGAGGCTGGCGTCGGTGGCGACGAGGATCGCCTCGAAATCGTTCACCGACAGCGAGTCGAGCTCGACGCGGATCGGGAAGCGGCCCTGCAGTTCGGGAATCAGGTCGCTCGGTTTCGCGAGGTGGAACGCGCCGCTCGCGATGAACAGGATGTGATCGGTCTTCACCATCCCGTACTTCGTGTTGACCGTCGTGCCCTCGACGAGCGGCAGCAGGTCGCGCTGCACGCCCTGGCGCGACACTTCGCCGCCGCTGCCTTCGTTGTTGCGCGACGTGATCTTGTCGATCTCGTCGAGGAACACGATGCCGTTCTGCTCGACGTTCTGCACGGCCTTCGTCTTCACTTCCTCGTCGTTCAGCATCTTCGCCGCTTCCTCGTCGGTCAGCAGCTTCAGCGCTTCCTTGATCTTCACCTTGCGACGCTGCTTCTTGCCGCTGCCGAGGTTCGAGAACATCGAGCGGATCTGCTCGGTCATCTCTTCCATCCCCGGCGGCGCCATGATGTCCATGCCGGCCGACGGCTGCTCGAGGTCGAGCTCGACTTCCTTGTCGTCGAGCTGGCCTTCGCGCAGGCGCTTGCGGAAGGTCTGGCGCGTCGCGTTGTTGTCGTCGTTCGCGTGGTCGGCATTGCCGCCGAAGCCCACCGCGCGCGGCTGCGGCAGCAGGATGTCGAGGATGCGGTCTTCCGCCTGGTCGGTGGCCTTGCTGCGCACCTTGCGCATCTCGGATTCGCGCGTCTGCTTGACCGAGATCTCGATCAGGTCGCGCACGATGCTGTCGACGTCGCGGCCGACGTAGCCGACCTCGGTGAACTTGGTCGCTTCGATCTTGATGAACGGCGCGTCGGCGAGCTTCGCGAGGCGGCGTGCGATTTCGGTCTTGCCGACGCCCGTCGGCCCGATCATCAGGATGTTCTTCGGCGTGATTTCCTGGCGCAGCGGGTCGGCGACCTGCTGGCGGCGCCAGCGGTTGCGCAGCGCGACCGCGACGGCCTTCTTCGCCTTGGCCTGGCCGATGATGTGCTTGTCGAGTTCCGAGACGATCTCGGCAGGGGTCATGGTGCTCATGGTGCGGTCCTTACTCGATCGTTTCGATGATGCGGTTGTGGTTCGTGTAGATGCACATGTCGCCGGCAATCTTCAGCGACTTCTCGACGATCTCGCGCGGCGACAGCTCGGTGTTCTCCGCGAGCGCGCGGGCCGCGGCCTGCGCATATGCACCGCCCGAACCGATCGCGCAGATGCCCTCTTCCGGGTCGAGCACGTCGCCGTTGCCGGTGATCACGAGCGTGGTGGTGGCATCGGCCGTGATCAGCATCGCCTCGAGGCGGCGCAGCATCCGGTCGGTGCGCCAGTCCTTCGCGAGCTCGACGGCCGCGCGGGTCAGGTTGCCTTGGTGCTTCTCGAGCTTCGCCTCGAAGCGGTCGAGCAGCGAGAACGCATCGGCGGTGCCGCCCGCGAATCCGACCAGCACCTGGTTGTTGTAGATCCGCCGCACTTTCCGCGCGCCACCCTTCATGACGATGTTGCCGAGGGTTACCTGGCCGTCGCCGCCGAGCGCGACCTTGTCGCCGCGCCGGACCGAAACGATGGTCGTGCCGTGAAATTGCTCCATCTGCGTTCCTTGAGAAAAACGGGGAAGAGTCGGGCGGCGCGAGGCGCCGCCGCGTAACTCGCAGTGCGCCGGGAAGCGGCCCGGCGCGCGTCCGTTTCATTTTAGGGCGGGCGCGGGGATATCAAGAGGCGGGAGGCAAATCGGAAAACCGGCCAACCGCAAGCCGGTGCCGGAAAAACAAAAAGCGCGCGGCAGGCCGCGCGCTTTCGGGAAGCAGCGTGTCTGAGCGGAACGCCGCTCGATCAGTCGCCGAACAGCTTCTGGCGCAACTCGCGGCGCTCCTGCGCCTCGAGCGACAGCGTGGCGGTCGGACGGGCGAGCAGCCGCGGAATGCCGATCGGCTCGCCGGTTTCCTCGCACCAGCCATAATCGCCGGAATCGATGCGGGCGAGCGACTGCTGAACCTTCTTGAGGAGCTTGCGTTCGCGATCGCGCGTGCGCAGCTCGAGCGCGTGCTCTTCCTCGATCGTCGCGCGATCGGCGGGATCGGGGACGATCACCGTCTCGCGCAGGTTCTCGGTCGTCTGGCCTGCATTCTTGAGGATGTCCGCCTGCAACTGTTCGAGCCGATTTTTGAAGAAGGCGAGCTGATCCTCATTCATGTAATCCTTGTCGCTCATCTTCAGGATTTCGGCTTCGGTCAAGAGTTTCTTCGTCATCTGCTTGCTTCTTCAATGTGCGGCAAATCGAGAGATATTGCCTGCACTTTGGGATTACCCGCAACCGCGCTTGCAATCATTTGCGATTTGCCGCCGCGGGGCCGAAAGCCTCTGGAAAACCGGTTCTCAAATACCAGGATAGGCCTGGCGCGGAGTTGCGCGCGCTGCGAACCGGTGTGCTGCGCGGCACATCGCATCGGCCGCGGCCGGGAGGCGGATTGGCGATCCGGCGCGGTTGCGATGCCCGGAAAACTGGTTCAGCAAGAACCGGGCCTGTTTGTTGCCGTACTCCAGCGGGCACGTATTGTAACTGAATCGCAAGCGGGCGCCGTATCGGGTCGATCCCCGTCGGCTGCGCCAATATCTAGAAAATATAACGCGCAAATCGCGAAAAAGCGATGACGGCGAAACCCTGCCCGAAACGGGCGCCCCGCGGGCGCCGCAGCCGCCCGCGGGGCGCCCGCGCGGCGGCGTGTGCGGCGGTTGCCCGCGCGCGTCAGGCGAGACAGGCGTCGAGGCCGTCGGTGATCAGGTCCTGCGGCAGATCGACGCCGATGAACACCATCTTGTTCGTCTTCTTCTCGATCGGCAGCCACTTCGCGGCGAGGTCGCTGCCCATCATCTGATGCACGCCCTGGAACACGACCTTGCGGTCGACGCCCTTCATGTACAGCACGCCCTTGTAGCGCAGCATCCGCTCGCCGTAGATCTGCAGGATGCCACCGAGGAAGTCTTCCAGCTTGTTCGGGTCGAACGGGCGGTCGTTGCGATACACGAACGACTTGATCTTGTCGTCGTGGTGCGCGTGGTGGTGATGGTGGTGGCCGTGGTCGTGATCGTGCGCGCATTGGCCGTGATCGTGGTCGCAATTGGCGTGATCGTGATCATGGTCGTGATCGTGGTGATGATGCGCGTGATCGTCCTCGGCGAGGAAGTCGGGGTCGATCTCGAGCTTCGCGTTCAGGTTGAAGCCGCGCAGGTCGAAGATTTCCTTGATGTCGGCTTCGCCGAAGTTCACGACCTTGATCGCGGCCTTCGGGTTCATGTGCATCAGGCGGTGCTTCAGGCCGGCCACGGTCTGGTCGTCGACCAGGTCCGACTTCGTGATGAACAGCCGGTCGGCGAAGCCGACCTGGCGCTGCACGACTTCGTGCTCGTCGAGCTGCGCGTTCGCGTGCTTCGCGTCGACCAGCGTGATGACCGCGTCGAGCAGGAAGTCGTCGGCGATTTCGCTGTCGATGAAGAAGGTTTGCGCGACGGGGCCCGGGTTCGCAAGGCCGGTGGTTTCGATCACGATGCGGTCGAAGTCGAGCTTGCCTTCGCGCTTCTTCGCGGCCAGGTCGCCGAGCGCGCGGGCAAGGTCGCCGCGGATCGTGCAGCAGATGCAGCCGTTGCTCATCTGGATGATCTGCTCGTTCGAATCCTGCACGAGGATTTCGTTGTCGATGTTCTCTTCGCCGAACTCGTTCTCGATCACGGCGATCTTCATGCCGTGCTGTTCGTTCAGGATGCGCTTGAGCAGCGTCGTCTTGCCGCTGCCGAGGAAGCCGGTGAGGATGGTGACGGGAGTGGCCATGTCAATCGCCTGTGGTTCGTGAATCGGGGTCAAAACCAGGATGTGCGTTGCGCCCGCTCGCGCTGCCAGCCGGGGCGCACAACCATCCATTGAAACATACCTGTCAAGCCCCCGCCCGTCGTCCGAACGACAGGCGGGAACGCGAATCCGCCGGGCGCGAGGCCGCGGCCGGCGGAAGGTTACGCGCGTAGATCGGGGCGATCAGACGATTTGCAACAGCAGGCCCTTCAGATATTCGCCTTCCGGGAATGCCGCGAGCAGCGGGTGATCGACGCCCGCGCCGAGCCGCTTCAGGATGCGCGCGTCGACCTTCGCGTCGGCAGCCGCGCCCGCGACGATCTTCTGGAACAGGTCCATGTCGATCGCGCCCGAGCACGAGTACGTGAACAGCAGGCCGCCCGGACGCAGCAGCTTGAAGCCGCTCAGGTTGATGTCCTTGTACGCGCGGGCCGCGCGATCGACGCTGTCGCGGGTCGGCGCGAACTTCGGCGGATCGAGCACGATCAGGTCGAAACGGTCGCCTTCGTCGACGAGGCGGCGCAGCGTCTTGAACGCGTCGGCGTCGAGCCAGGTCGCGCGTTCGGCGTCGAAACCGTTGGCGACGACGTTTTGCTGCGCGAGCGCGAGCGCATCGCCCGACGAGTCGATCGACACGACACGCTTCGCGCCGCCCTTGAGCGCCGCGAGCGAGAAGCCGCCGGTGTAGCAGAAGCAGTTCAGCACGTCGCGATCAGCCGCGTACTGCGCAACCAGCGCGCGGTTGTCGCGCTGGTCGACGTAGAAGCCCGTCTTGTGGCCGTTCGGCACGTCGACGTGATAGCGCACGCCGTTTTCGTTCGAGATCAGCGTCGCGGGTGGCGCGTCGCCGGCCAGCACGCCGGTCGTCTGCTCGAGCCCTTCCTTGTCGCGGATCGACACGTCTGAGCGCTCGTACACGTTCGGGCAGCCGGTCGCGCCGACGAGCGCCTTCACGATCGCGTCCTTCCATGCTTCGACGCCCGCGGCCATGAACTGGCAGACGAGCTGGCCGCGCGGCGCCGCGCCGGCTTCGGCAGTGTCCGCGACGTAATAGTCGACGATCAGCCCCGGCAGCCCGTCGGCTTCGCCGAACACGAGCCGCACCGCGCCCGTGCCCGACACCATCGTCGTGCGGTGCGCAACGGCGCGCTGCACGCGGCGCTTGAAGAACGCGTGGTCGATCGGCTCGTTCTCGTCGAAGCTCCACACGCGCACGCGGATCTGCGACTGCGGGCTGTACGCGCCGCGCGCGAGGAAGCGGCCGTCGTGCGCGCGCACGATCACGGTCGCGCCGGGCGCGGGCTTGCCGTCGATGCGGTCGATCGCATTGGCGTAGATCCACGGATGGCGGCGCAGCAGCGATTTGTCCTTGGATGGCTTGAGGGTGACGGTTTGCATGATGGGATCGAAATGGGCCGTGCGCGAAGCCGACCGTGGCCGGTCGCCGCGCGCGGCGGGTAACACGGGACGCGCGTCAGTCGCGCTTCTTCGCGCGCGGATGCGCGCTGTCGTAAATCTTCGCGAGATGCTGGAAGTCGAGCGACGTATAGACCTGCGTCGCGGACACGCTCGCGTGGCCGAGCAGTTCCTGCACCGCGCGCAGGTCGCCGCTCGACTGCAGCACGTGCGTCGCGAACGAGTGGCGCAGCACGTGCGGATGGACGTTGGCGGGGATGCCCGCGGCGAGCGCCGCGCGCTTCACGCGCTCGCGCACGACGCCCGGCGACATCCGGTTGCCGCGCACGGACACGAACAGCGGATGCGGATCGTGCTTCACGAATTCGCCGCGCACCGAGAGCCATGCGTTCAGCGCATCGATTGCCTTGCGGCCGACCGGCACCTTGCGCTCCTTGTTGCCCTTGCCGCGCACGGTGACTTCGGCTTCGGCGAGATCGAGCCAGCCGGCCGAGCGGTAGCCGTCGGCCTGCGTGTACATGACGTCGAGCCCGATCAGCTCCGCGAGGCGCAGCCCCGACGAGTAGAACAGCTCGAGGATCGCGTGATCGCGGATGCTTTCGGTCGTGCCGGCGAGCGGTGCGTCCATCAGGGCCGATGCGTCGTCGACCGACAGCGCCTTCGGCAAGGTCTTCGGGCGTTTCGGCGCGCGCACCGCGGCGACCGGGTTCGCGGGCATGTCGATGCGCTGCGCGAGCCAGCGGTAGAACGCGCGCCACGCGGACAGCCGGTGCGCGATCGACCGTGCGGACAGCCCGCCCGCATGCGCGCGCGCGACCGCGCCGCGCATGTCGGCGGCCGTCAGCACTTCGAGCGGCCGGCCGGCCGCAAGCTTCTTCAGTTCGTCGAGTTCGTGCGTGTAGGCGCGCAGCGTGTGCTCCGACAGCTGCCTGACGTGCTTCAGGTTCGACAGGTAGGCGGCGACCGGATCGTCTGTCATCGCGTGTGGCAGGCTCAGTGCGGCAGCAGGCGCGTGAGCGCGGCGCTCGCGAGCGTTGCGATCTGCGCGAGGAAGTCGGTGGCCATCCCGTCGTGGAAGCGGCGCGGGTCGGGCGAACCCAGTACGAGCAGGCCGAACGCGGAAGCATCGGTGCCGGCGAGCGGCGCGCGCAGCGCGAGCAGTGCGACCGAAGCGGCCGAGCCGTCGCCGGCCGGCGGCGCGGCGTCCGCGCCTTCCGCCGCATTCGCGGCCGGGGCGGCGACCGCGGGCGCGAGCCACTGCGCGGCCTCGAAGCCCGTGTTCGCACCGCAGTACGGCGTCGACAGGCCGTTCGTGAACAGGCGCACTTCCTCGCCGACCTGGCGCGCGAAGTCGGCCTGCGAATAGGTGTCGGCGACGTCCCACACGCG
Source organism: Burkholderia sp. LS-044 (assembly GCF_004803625.1). Lineage (NCBI taxonomy): Bacteria > Pseudomonadati > Pseudomonadota > Betaproteobacteria > Burkholderiales > Burkholderiaceae > Burkholderia > Burkholderia sp. LS-044. The sequence continues at coordinate 91,865 of NZ_SSWO01000021.1, read as the reverse complement.
CAGTGCCGTCTGCGGCACGTCGAATACGTCGGCGATGCCGTCGGCGATCGTGCGCGGCAGCGCGTACGGATCGCGTTCCGCGATCACGCGGGCGGTCCAGCGGCTGAACTTCGCAGACAGGCTGTCGTTCTCGTGGCCGTAGCGCACGAGTTCGGCGAGCCGGCGCTCGAGATGCTTGTTCTTGTCGCGCAACATCTCCATCTGCCGCTCCTGCAGCGAGATCGCGGCCTTGCCGTGCGGGTTCGCGAGGCGGATCGTCGCGAGCAGTTCGGCGTGCTGCGCGAAGAATTCGGGATTGGCGAGCAGGTAGTCGGCGACTTCGCGATCGTTCATGTGGCTGGAGCGTTCAGTTATCAAGGACGTTGCAGGGTCAGGCGGGCAGGTCGATCTCGCCTTCGAACACGGTCGTGGCGGGCCCGGCCATCATCAGCGCGGCAGCTTCGTCGCGTGCGCCGTCCCAGCTGATCGTCAGCGTGCCGCCGTGCGTGTGCACGGTCACGGGCGAATCGAGCAGGCCGCGCCGGATGCCGGCCGCGACCGCCGCGCACGCGCCGGTGCCGCACGCGAGCGTCTCGCCCGCCGCGCGTTCGTACACGCGCAGCCGCACTTCGCTGCGCGACACGATCTGCATGAAGCCGGCGTTCACGCGTTCCGGGAAGCGCGCGTGGTGCTCGATCAGCGGGCCTTCCTCGAGCACCGGATACGCTTCGGCGTCGTCGACGATCTGCACCGCGTGCGGGTTGCCCATCGACACCGTCGAGATCCAGCGCGTCGCGCCGCCGACGTCGAGCGGCCACAGCGTGTCGCGGCCCTCGGTGCGGCCGTCGAGGCCCGCCGCATCGAACGGCACCTGCGCCGGCGCGAACACGGGCGCACCCATGTCGACGACGACTTCGCCGTTGTCCTGCATCGTCAGCGTGATCAGACCCTTCATGACCTGCACGCGCACGCTGCGCTTGTCGGTCAGGCCGCGGTCGCTGACGAACTTCACGAAGCAGCGCGCGCCGTTGCCGCAGTGTTCGACCTCGCCGCCGTCGCAATTGAAGATCCGGTACTTGAAATCGACGCCGTCGACGGTCGGTTTTTCGACGAGCAGCAACTGATCGGCGCCGATGCCGAAGTGGCGGTTGGCGAGCGCGCGCACCTGCGCTTCGGTGAGCGGCGGCAATGCGCGCGAATAGCCGTCGAGCACGACGAAGTCGTTGCCCGCGCCGTGCATCTTGGTGAACGAGAGTTTCACTGGGTCCGGATTTCCATGGCGAACAAGGCGGTCAGCACGGCTCGCGCGACGTCGCGCCATGCCGGGCGGCCTCGTTCGTCGTGCTGATCTCAACCGCAAATGATACATGCAGCCGACAGGGGCGTCCTGCGCGGGCGTTCCGGGCGTTTTCGTACTCGTTCAATTGATGAGGCCACCCGGAGATTCGTATTGTTTCGCCATACGCCCTGTCAACCTCCAGCGAGCTCATTCAAGCCATGAACCGCATCTTCAATCCGCCCCATCCGGGCGAAACGCTGCGCGACGACGTGCTGCCGGCGCTTGGCCTGACCGTCACCGAGGCCGCGTCGCAGCTGGGCGTGACGCGTGCCGCACTGTCGCGGATCCTGCACGGCCATGCCGGCATCTCGCCGGAAATGGCGCTGCGCCTCGAAGCGTGGCTCGGCGAGGAAAACGGGGGGCGGGCCGATCTGTGGCTCGCGCAGCAGTCGGCCCACGATCTGTGGCGGGCGCGCGCGAAGGGCGCGCCGAAGGTGGCGAGGGCGCAGGCGCGCGCATGACGCCCCGCCTGCGAACGTCTTCCGGCAGGGTCAGTACAGGCTCGGCTCGCCGGCCGGGCGCGTCTTGAAGCGCTTGTGGACCCAATAGTATTGCTCGGGCATCAGCGGGATCTGTTCCTCGAGGAATTCGTTCATCCGCCGCGCGTCGAGATCGTCGTCGCCCGTCGGGTAGTGATCCCACGGCTTGAATACCTTCAGGCGATAACCCTTGTAGTTCGGCAGCACTTCGCCGATGAACGGCACGACCTGCGCGCGGCCCGTCTTCGCGAGCCGGCCGACCGCCGTCAGCGTGCACGCGGGCACGCCGAAAAACGGGACGAAGGTCGAATTGCGCAGCCCGTAATCCATGTCGGCGCCGAGCATCACCGGCTTGCGGTCGCGCAGCCAGCGCAGCACGACGCGCGCGCTGTCCGCGCGGCCGACCATCTCGGCGTCGAAACGCCCGCGCGCCTTCTTCGCCTCTTCCTCGAGCACGGCGTTCGAGAACGGCTGATAGAGCGACCCGCAGCGGCGGTGGAGCGAACGGTTCAGCCAGATCGAGCCGGCTTCGATGCCGACGAAATGCAGGCCGAGGAACAGCGTCGGCGGCAGGTCCGGATCGTCGAGGTCGACCGCGCTGTCGACCTGGATCAGCTTCGCGAGCTTTTTCTCCGAGCCGAACCACTGCACGCTGCGCTCGACGTAGCTGCGGATCGCATGGCGGAAATGCTGGCCTGCCACTTCCTCGCGGCGTGCGTCGCTCCAATCCGGGAAGCAGAGTTTCAGATTGGTGTGTACGATGCGTTTTCGCCGGCTGGGGATCTTGTAGAGCAGCCAGCCGAGACCATCGCCGAACCGTGCGGTCAGGCCGTACGGCAACAGGGCGAGCAGTTTCAGCAAGCCAATGGCGAGGTGCGTGCCTAGACGACCTAGCATGCGAAACCTCCGTGGAACCGGCTGGCCGGCGCGTTGCGAACAGGTAGGTGAGACAGCGGAAGATGCAGCACGGGCGGCGCTCTGTGACAATTCAGGAAAGCCGCTATAATACGGGCTTCGCCGAGTTAACTGACAACTTGCGGGGCGAAGCCGGTTGGCGTCATACGCGCTGCCCGGTCCTGGTAATCCGCTAAAGCGTCGCCGCTTCAGGCCCAACGAAGCTGGCTACGTGAAACCAACCGTAACCACACAGGAGCCTGAAAAAGTGGCAAACGATTATCTCTTCACGTCCGAATCCGTCTCCGAAGGCCATCCGGACAAGGTCGCGGACCAAATCTCGGACGCGATCCTCGACGCCATCCTCGAGCAAGACAAGTATTCCCGCGTCGCGGCGGAAACGCTGTGCAACACGGGTCTCGTCGTCCTGGCCGGTGAAATCACCACGACGGCCAACATCGACTACATCCAGATCGCGCGCGACACGATCAAGCGCATCGGCTACGACAACACCGACTACGGCATCGACTACAAGGGTTGCGCGGTGCTCGTCGCGTACGACAAGCAGTCGCCGGACATCGCCCAGGGCGTCGATCGTGCACACGACGACAACCTCGATCAGGGCGCGGGCGACCAGGGCCTGATGTTCGGTTACGCGTGCGATGAAACGCCGGAACTGATGCCGCTGCCGATCTACCTGTCGCACCGTCTCGTCGAGCGCCAGGCCAGCCTGCGCCGCGACGGCCGCCTGCAATGGCTGCGCCCGGACGCGAAGTCGCAGGTCACCGTCCGCTACGTCGACGGCAAGCCGCATTCGATCGACACCGTCGTGCTGTCGACGCAGCACGCACCGGACATCGAGCTGCCCGCGCTGCGCGAAGCCGTGATCGAGGAAATCATCAAGCCGACGCTGCCGGCCGACCTGATCAAGGGCGACATCAAGTTCCTGGTGAACCCGACCGGCCGGTTCGTGATCGGCGGCCCGCAGGGCGATTGCGGCCTGACCGGCCGCAAGATCATCGTCGACACGTACGGCGGTGCCGCACCGCACGGCGGCGGCGCGTTCTCGGGCAAGGATCCGTCGAAGGTCGACCGTTCGGCTGCGTACGCAGGCCGCTACGTCGCGAAGAACATCGTCGCCGCCGGCCTCGCGTCGCGCGCGCTGATCCAGGTGTCGTACGCGATCGGCGTCGCCGAGCCGACCTCGGTGATGGTCAACACGTTCGGCACGGGCCGCGTGTCGGATGCGGTGATCACGAAGCTCGTGCGCGAGCATTTCGACCTGCGTCCGAAGGGCATCATCAAGATGCTCGACCTGCTGCGCCCGATCTACGAGAAGACGGCTGCTTACGGCCACTTCGGCCGCGAAGAGCCGGAATTCTCGTGGGAAGCGACCGACAAGGCGCTCGCACTGGCCGAAGCGGCCGGCGTCGAGCCGACGGCACGCGTCGCGTAAGCGTCGTTCGCCTGAAATGAAAAACCCCGGCTAGCCGGGGTTTTTTTATGGGATCCGATCGTCGGGGCAACCGGACAAACGGCGCGACGGCGATCGTCGCGCGCGGTGCCCGCCGGCGTGCGCTCAGCGCGCGCCGAACCCGAACCAGCCGTTGCTGGCCGCGAGGCGGCGCGGACGGTTGACGCGGCGTTGCGGCCCGAGCGTGCGGCGCAGCGCGAGCGCGCGCAGCGACGACGGTTTCTGCAGCAGCGAGCGCAGGCCGGCACGGCGCGAGAACGCCTGTGCACTCATCATCGAGAAAAATGCGTGGAACCACGCACGGATACCATCCAGCCGGCTGTGGGCGGGCGTGCGCTCGGCCAGCGCCTGCGTGCGTGCGCGGTGATGGCGCAGCGAGCGGGCAGGAGCGGTCGGCACGACGCGCTTCGCAGCGCGGCTGAGACGGGAAGTCAGACGGAATGGCATGTGAACGATGCTTCGCTTGTATGGATGGCGCCCTGGAGAGCGCACTGGTATGAACGGCCTCGGATGACGCAACGGATCTTACTGAAACTCGCTGCGCGCCGCGCCCGCCAGAATTGACAGGCCGCGACAGGCTACAGGGGATTCATGACGGGCAAAAGTCGCGATAAACCCTTGTGCCACAAGGCGTGTGCCGCATACCGCCTGTCGGTGAGGCAGGTACCGCGACGAACAGTTCCCTTGAGCCGGATCAAATCCGCGATTGGCATGCCCCTGCGCATGACAATGGTGCTGTTCGCGGCATCCGGCGCCGATTTACAATCGTCACATTCACACAATAAACGTCTGGCATCCCATGTCGTCTCCATTGCAGTCGGAATCGATCCGCGCGCAAGTCGCGGAATTGCGCGAGCGCGGCTTTGTCGTCGCGCGTGGCCTCGTCGGCGAAGCGCAGTGCGCGGTGCTCAGGCAGATCGCGGAGCGCCAGTTGCGGGAGGCGGCCGAGCCGATCGAGTTCGAGGCGGATCTGCGCTACCCGGGCGCCCCCGAGTCCAAGCATGCGCCGGGCGGGCATACGGTGCGGCGGCTGCTCGATGCGTATTCACGCGATCCGGCGTTCGCCGAGCGCGCGATCGCACCCGAAATCGGGGCGTGGATGCGCGAGTATTTCGGCGAAGAACCCGTGCTGTCGCGCGCGCATCACAACTGCATGATGACGAAGCATCCCGCGTACGGCAGCCTGACCGGCTGGCATCGCGATTTCCGCTACTGGTCGTTCGAGCGCCCGGACATGGTGTCGGTGTGGCTCGCACTCGGGCCGGAAACGAACGAGAACGGCGCACTGTGGCTCGTGCCGGGGTCGCATACGGCCGAATTCGGGCCTGAAGCGTTCGACGATGCGAAGTTCTTCCGCAGCGACCTGCCGGCGAACCGGAAGATGATCGATGCGGCCACGTGCCCGTCGCTGCAGACGGGCGACGTGGTGTTCTTCCACAGCAACACGCTGCATTCGGCCGGGCAGAACCGCTCCGACCAGGTGAAGTTCTCGCTCGTGTACACCTATCACGGCGCGAGCAACCGGCCGCTACCCGGCACGCGCTCGGCGTCGAAGCCGGAAGTGCAGTTCTAGGTTCGGACCGGACGGGCGGTGACACCACCGCGGTCACGCGATGCGGTGCATCGCCGGCGGATGAAGCAACGGGCGGCCTGGCCGCCCGTTTCGCTTGGCGCGGCGCGGTCGCACGACGCGGGCCGCGTGTGCATCGCGCGGCTGCGCGATCAGCGCTTGTTGCCCGGCATCGCGAGGCCGATCAGGCCGATGAACGATGCGACGGCGCCGCCCGCGATCAGTAGGATCGTCTTCGTCGCGGGCGAACCGGTGAAGAAGCGCGACACGTTGTCGTTGATCGAATGGAACGACTGGCCGCCGAAATACAGCAGCACGACGCCGCCGACGAGCAGTGCAACCGAGATGACCCGGGACATACCAACCTCGCTGAAACGGTGATTCGAGACGCCGCAGTGTAGGCGACGACCGCGGCCGCGTCCATCGCCGTGCCGCCGTGCGCGATCCGGCCGCTTTCGCTACCATAGTCGTCGTATGACTCCTTCGCCGCCGTCGCGCCATCGGCGCGGCCGGCGCGCGTCCCTTCCTCCGATGTCCTGACGGAACAGACTCATGGCCTACGAAGCAGCTTCCGAACGTTATGCCGACATGCAATACCGCACCTGTGGCAAATCCGGGCTCAAACTGCCCGCGCTGTCGCTCGGCCTGTGGCACAACTTCGGCGACTCGACGCCGATCTCGACGCAGCGCGAAATCCTGCGTACCGCGTTCGACCTCGGCATCAACCACTTCGATCTCGCGAACAACTACGGGCCGCCGTACGGCAGTGCCGAAACCAACTTCGGCCGGCTGCTGAAGGAGGATTTCCGGCCGTATCGCGACGAGTTGCTGATCTCGACGAAGGCCGGCTGGGACATGTGGCCGGGGCCGTACGGCAGCGGCGGCGGGTCGCGCAAGTACGTGCTCGCGAGCCTCGACCAGAGCCTGCAGCGGATGGGGCTCGACTACGTCGACATCTTCTATTCGCACCGCTTCGACGCGCACACGCCGCTCGAGGAAACGGCGGGCGCGCTCGCGTCGGCCGTGCAGCAGGGCAAGGCGCTCTATATCGGCATTTCGTCGTATTCGGCGGCGAAGACGCGCGAGATGGCCGAGCTGCTCGCGCAGTACAAGGTGCCGCTGCTGATCCATCAGCCGTCGTACAACCTGCTGAACCGCTGGGTCGAAACCGAGCTGCTCGGCACGCTCGACGAGATCGGCACGGGCAGTATCGCGTTCACGCCGCTCGCGCAGGGGTTGCTCACGTCGAAGTACCTGAACGGCGTGCCGGCCGACGCGCGCGTGAACAAGCCGGGCGGCGGCTCGCTGAAGCAGGATCACCTGAGCGCGGACAACCTCGAGCACGTGCGCAAGCTCAACGCGATCGCCGAGCGGCGCGGGCAGAGCCTTGCGCAGATGGCGCTCGCATGGGTGCTGCGCAACGGCCGCGTGACGTCCGCGCTGATCGGCGCGAGCCGTGCGGAGCAGGTGCGTGAAAACGTCGGTGCGCTGAAGCACCTCGAATTCTCGGCGGAGGAACTCGCGGAGATCGACCGTTACGCGACGGAAGGCGGCATCAATCTGTGGGAAAAGCCGTCCACCGATCAGGCGATCTGACCGGCGGTCGATACGGCATGCGAAATATCGCGTGCCGTATCAATGGCTCGCGTGTGGCCTGTCGCATCGCTGCGGTGCAGCGATGCACGGCACGCACGGGTGGTGCGCCGCTAGATCAGCGCAGGCAGGCCTTCGACGAGCAATACCGCGACGCCGACGCCGAGGATGACGCCCAGCACGCGTAGCAGGTTGTGGCGGAATTCGGTTGCGCACGGCACCGCGCCGAGAAATAGCGCTCCGGCCAGCGCCATCGGAATCAACAGGATGAAGTCGCCGATCGTGAAGTAGGTTGTCATGCGTGTCTCCAGTGTCGGCCGGAGTTAGCGCTTTAGCGCTTACTCCGGCCCCATCCCTGTGGGATCTCGGCCGGAGTCGGCACTTCAGCGCTTACTCCGGCCCCATCCCTGTGGGATCTCGGGCGGAGTCGGCACTTCAGCGTTTGCTCCGGCTCCATGCCGGGTGTTTCTAGTGTTGGTCGCGACCCGATTGCGAGCGGGCCGGTCAATTCGAGTATAGGCAACCGGCAGCGCTTTTCGCTATCCGAACCATTAAAAATCAGCGGAATGCCCGGCGTATCACGCATTTTTCCCGCAAGTCAGACGAACGCCTTGCGCACATCTTTCTCGTGCCTTTCGATTTCTGCGGATTCATCGCATGTGTCCGGGGCGTGCCGCCGCACCCGCGGGCGCGGCGGCACGCCCGCTCATGCGCGGTCGGGTCGCACGCGGCCGGCCGGCGCGCGAAACACGAGCGCGAGCCCCGCGATGATCGCGCCCATGCCGGCGAGCGCGAGCGGCTCGGGCCGGTTGCCGAGCCACACGGCATCCATCAGCGTGGTGACGACGGGCACGAGATAGAACAGGCTCGTCACGTTGACGAGATCGCCGCGCTGCATCAACCGGTAGAACAGCAGTTGCGCGATCACCGAAATCACGATGCCGAGCCACAGCAGCGGGATCACGAACGCCCAGCTCATGTCGAACGACACCGGCCGGAACGGCACGATCGCCACGCACAGCGCGAGGCCGATCGCATTCTGCAACGGCAGCACGTCGGCGGGCGCCGCCCGTACGCGCTTTTGCAGCAGCGAGCCGGCGGTCAGTGCGACGAGCGCGGTGAGCGCGCACGCGATGCCCGCGAGCGACAGGCCGCCGTCGCCCACGCCGTCGCCCACGCCGTCGCCCACGCCGCGGCACACGACGAGCGCGAGGCCGGCGAGTGACAGCGCGAGTCCCGCGATGCGCACGGGCTGCCAGCGTCGCTCGACGAGCGCGAGCGTGAGGATCGGCTGCACGCCGAGGATCGTGGCGAGCACACCCGGCGCGATCCCGCGTTCGAGCGCGAGCAGGTAGAAGATCGAATAGCCGCCCATCATCAGCAAGCCGGTCGACGCGGCCATGCGCCGTTCGCCGCGCGGCGGCAGCCAGCGTTTGCGCACGAAGGCCAGCCCGAGCAGCACGAGCGATGCAAGGGCGAAACGTGCGGTGAGAAAGACGAATGCGGATGCGTGACGCAGACCGAGTTCAGCGAAGATCGCGCCGCTGCTCCACAGCAGCACGAAGAGCGACGTCGCGCCATGCGCGGCGAGCGCGCGTTTGAACGAAACCATGTGAATCCACCTGTCGAACGGATCGGAACGTTCCATTCGCGCGCGCAGCAGCGAGCCGGGCGTCACGACGCACGAATGCAAGCCTGCGGGCGAATGGAAGACGAAACGGAAGCCGGCTGGTCAGCCGGCGCGTGCCGCCGGAGGGGGCGGCGCGGCGCCGACGAGCGGCGGTGCGACAGGAGGAGGAAGAACCGACGGATGCGCACACGCCTGCGGCCGCGAGTCGAACTGCGGCCGGGATTTTGCAAGGGCGGACGTGAGCGGATGCATCGGATCGGAATGCGCTGGAACGCGAATGAAGCATCAAAGGTACCGCAAGGCCGACATCGGACGCAACCACTGTCGGTGGCATTGCATGACGCAGCGCGGCGTGCGGTGAAGCACGCGGTGATGCGGGTGGCGAAGTGGGTGGCGAAGCGGGCGGTGCGTGCGCAACCGTCGTCGTGCCGGTTGCGTTCGAGGTACGGGGAAGGCGATGACGGTGCGACGTCGTGCGGCCACGGCGGTCGCGCGAAATTTCCCGGTGATGCGACACCGGGCCCGCGATGCGCGTGCGGCATGCGTCACGGGTGCGTCGCGGTGCCGACGCGGATTCGGCGGGCAGTCACATTCGACAGGGTATGATGGGGGTAACCGGGCGGGCAAGCGCCTGTCCGGCGCAGTGGTTGATTGGAGACATTCGACGAATTCGCGGCACTTCGCCTGCTTCTTCTTCTTTTCGCGCTTCGATAAACCGTGAACAATGGGATTACGCGCAACGCTCCGACGAGAGCGCGCGGATCGTGCATTTGCCGGCTCGCCACCGAGCCGGGTTTCAAGAGTCAAGAGTGGGGAACCATCATGCATGTCGGGTCGATTGTCTGCACTACCCATATCGCTGTGCCGAAGGGCGCACGCGGCATCGTCCAGCGCATCCTGGGCGACATGGCCATGGTGACCTGGTACGCGGGCGTACCGGGCGAGTCGAAGGAACTCAACACCGAGCCGTTCTTTCTCGAGGACCTGATCGACACCGGCGAATCCGTGCTGCCGGCCGGCGCGGCGCTTCACTGAGCGCATACGCCGCACCGGGCGCTCGTCTTTCGGCCCGGCTGGCGGCACAATGCGGGGCATGAAAGACGTCACTTCCGCTCCCGCTTCTCCCGCCGGCCCGCCGTTCGCCGGACTCACGCCCGAGTGCGTGCTCGATGCGCTCGACAGCGTGCTGATGCCGGCCGGCCTGCGCACCGACGGGCGCCTGCTCGCGCTCAACAGCTACGAAAACCGCGTGTATCAGGTGGGCATCGAAGACGGCCCGCCGGTCGTCGCGAAGTTCTACCGTCCGGCCCGCTGGTCGGACGAAGCGATCCTCGAAGAGCATGCGTTCGTCGCCGAGCTCGCCGCGCGCGAGATTCCGGCGGTGCCCGCGCGCACATTCGACGGCCGCACGCTGCACGCGTTCGACGGTTTCCGCTTCTCGATCTTCGAGCGGCGCGGCGGCCGCGCGCCTGACCTCGACCGCAGCGACACGCTCGAATGGCTCGGCCGCTTCATCGGCCGGATCCATGCGGTCGGCGCGACGCAGCCGTATGCCGCGCGTCCCGTGCTCGATATCAGTACGTTCGGCTACGAGCCGCGCGACTACCTGCTCGCGCACGATTTCATTCCGGACGATGTACGGCCCGCGTATGAGACCGCCGTGACGCTCGCGCTCGAAGGCGTCGAGGCCGCGTTCGAGCGGGCGGGCGAGATCCGCCTGCTGCGCACCCACGGCGATTGTCATCCGAGCAACGTGCTGTGGACCGATGCCGGCCCGCACTTCGTCGACTTCGACGACAGCCGGATGGCGCCCGCGATCCAGGATCTGTGGCTGTTGTTGCCGGGCGATCGCGAAGGCGCGTCGCGTGCGCTCGCGGACCTGCTGGCCGGCTACGAGGATTTCTGCGAATTCGAGCCGCGCGAGTTGCATCTCGTCGAAGCGCTGCGCACGCTGCGGCTGATCCACTACGCGGCATGGCTCGCGCGACGCTGGGACGATCCCGCCTTCCCCGCCGCGTTCCCGTGGTTCAACACGCACCGCTACTGGGAAGCACGCGTGCTCGAGTTGCGCGAGCAGATCGGCGCGATGCAGGAAGGGCCGCTCTGGCCCGTGTGACGGCGCGCGCGGCACCGGCGCCGCGCGGCCTGCCGGTGCGGGCCGCGGCGCGATGCGCGCGGCCCGTTCGATCCCTTCCGTTCAGAACTTCAGCATCAGCTTGATCAGCGCGGAGAAGCGCTTGCCGTACGGCGGCGCGAGCAGGTTGCGCGTGTTCAGGCGCGTCTGCGTGAGTACCGGCTTCATCTTCGAGAACGTCACGAAGCCGTCGTAGCCGTGATATGCGCCCATGCCGCTCGCACCGACACCGCCGAACGGCAGGCTGCCGCACGCGATGTGCATCAGCGTTTCGTTGATCGACACGCCGCCCGAGACCGTTTCGCGCATCACGCGGTCGATCGTGCCGCCGTCCTCGTCGAACAGGTAGAGCGCAAGCGGACGCGGGCGCGCATTCACGTATGCGATCGCTTCGTCGAGCCGCTCGTACGGCACGAGCGGCAGCAGCGGCCCGAAGATTTCCTCCTGCATCAGCTGCGACGCGGCCGGCACCTGCGTGACCGCGCACGGCACGAAGCGGCGCGATGCAGGATCGGATTGTGCGTCGGACAGCGGATGCAGCTGCGCGCCGGCCGCCTGCGCGTCGCTGGCGAGCTGCTGCAGCCGGGCGTAGTGGCGCGGCGACACGATCGTCGTGTAGTCGCCGTTGGTCGACAGGTCGGGGTACATCTTCGCGAACCGTGCCCGCGCGCGCTCGATGAACGCGGCCTCCATCCCGCGCGGCAGCAGCACGTAGTCGGGCGCGATGCAGGTCTGGCCCGCGTTCAGCGTCTTGCCCGCGACGATCGCGTCGACGGCCGCATCGAAGCGCGCGTTCGGCCCGACGATGGCCGGTGACTTGCCGCCGAGTTCGAGCGTGACGGGCGTGAGGTTGTCGGCGGCCGCGCGCATCACGTGGCGGCCGACGTGCGTCGAGCCGGTGAACAGCAGGTGATCGAACGGCAGCCCGCTGAACGCGGCGCCCACTTCCGCATCGCCGTTCACGACCGCGACGTGGTCGCGCGTGAAGGTCTTCGCAATGAGCTGCTCGAACAGCGCCGACGTGCGCGGCGTCAGTTCGGACATCTTGATGATCGCGCGGTTGCCGGCCGCGAGCGCGCAGATCAGCGGGCCGGCCGCGAGCAGCACCGGGTAGTTCCACGGTACGACGATGCCGACCACGCCGAGAGGCTGCGGAATCACCTTCGCGCGCGCCGGGCGCAGCCACTTGTTCATCGGCTTGCGGATCGGTTTCATCCAGCGCTTGCCGTGCTTGAGCGCGTCGTCGATCTCTTCCTTCGCCATCCAGATTTCCGACAGCAGCACTTCCTGCTTCGCGCGATGACCGAAATCGGCGCTGATCGCTTCGGCGAGTGCGTCCGCGTGGTCGATCAGCATCGTGCGCAGCGCGCGCAAGTGCTGCACGCGCGTTTCCCATGCCGGGTACGGTGCGCGCAGGTAGGCCGCGCGCTGGTCGCGCAGCAGCGACGTCAGTGCATCGACCGACGGCAGTGCTTGCGGGGCCAGTTCGGGCAGGTCGTTCTTCATGTCGTCTCCTCCAGTTGGGCCTGGCTGGTCGGCCGGCCGTCACGCCGCATGCGCACGCTCGGCGAGCGCGGCGACGCGGATCGGGGTGGTGCGTGTCGCGCGGCGCGGGGCCGGATGCGACGTGTGCTCGAAAACCGGTTCAAGCGTGCAGCGGGCGTCGCATCCACGCGACGGTGTGTGCATCCGGAAACCGTGTTGCGGCGCGTGGGCATGCAGTGCGATGCAACCGTTGCCGGGCGCGCGACGCCGCGGCGCGACTGCCCGCCTGCGCACCGAAGCGGGGTGGCGCGACGGGGCCGTCAAACCATGCCGCGGCGCATCGTGCCGCCGTGGCGACAAACCGTCCAAACGGTCGGCGACGACGCGTGCCGTTCGATTTCGATCGACTGCGCGCATGACGCGGGGCACCTCCGCGCGGGCAGCCGTTTGAAATGAAATGCGGGCTGCGCGCATCGCATCCGGACAACCCGGTCGGCACGCGGCCTGCAGAACCTGGCGCTGCATCGTCGTCTCTCCCGTTTCGCGACGGATCGGCTTCTCGTGGCCGGCGCGTCGCGCAAAGCGAATCGATACATCTTAAATTTAGTTCACGCGAGCGTTTAGAGGAATCGCTCTTGAATCCGCGCGCCGCGCGCACGGTGGCGATTCCTACAATGCCCGAACACTACAAGGACGCGGTCGCGCGGCGGTGCCGGGCGCCTTCCATGAGACGACGGAGACGTGACATGCAATACGACTACATCATCGTCGGCGGCGGGTCGGGCGGATCGAGCCTGGCAGGCCGCCTCGCCGATGCCTGCCCCGATGCGACGATCGCGCTGATCGAGGCCGGCTCGCATACGGAGCGCAACCTGCTGGTCAACATGCCGGTCGGCATCGCGGCGCTGGTACCGTTCAAGCTCGGCACGAACTACGGCTACGAGACGGTGCCGCAGCCGGGCCTCGGCGGGCGGCGCGGCTACCAGCCGCGCGGGCGCGGGATGGGCGGCTCGAGCGCGATCAACGCGATGATCTACACGCGCGGCCACCCGGGCGACTACGACGAATGGGCGCAACTCGGCGCGACGGGCTGGGGCTGGCAGGACGTGCTGCCGTATTTCCGGCGCGCGGAAGGCAACGAACGCGGCGCCGATGCGTGGCACGGCGCGGACGGCCCGCTGTCGGTGTCGGATCTGCGCTTTCGCAATCCGTTCTCCGAACGATTCATCCAGGCCGCGCATGCGGCTGGCTATCCGCTGAATGACGACTTCAACGGCGCGACGCAGGAAGGCGTCGGCTTCTATCAGGTCACGCACCGCGACGGCTCGCGCTGCAGCGTCGCGCGTGCGTACATCTACGGCCGCAACCGGCCGAACCTGCACGTGATCACCGATGCGACGGTGCTGCGCGTCACGTTCGACGGCAAGCGCGCGGCCGGCGTCGCGGTTGCACGCAACGGGCGCGTCGAGACGCTCGACGCGCGCGCGGAAGTGATCCTGTCGGCCGGCGCGTTCAATTCGCCGCAGCTGCTGATGTGCTCGGGAATCGGCCCGGCCGAGCAACTGCGCCGGCACGGGATCGCCGTCGTGCAGGATGCGCCGGACGTCGGCACGAACCTGATCGACCATATCGACTTCATCATCAACACGCGCGTGAATTCGTCGGAACTGGTCGGCGTGTGCCTGCGCGGGATCGCGAAGATGACGCCCGCGCTCGCGCGCTATTTATCGAGCCGCACCGGGATGATGACGAGCAACGTCGCGGAGGCCGGCGGCTTCATCAAGAGCGATCCGTCGCTCGAGCGCCCCGACCTGCAGCTGCATTTCTGCACGGCGCTCGTGGACGACCACAACCGCAAGATGCACTGGGGCTTCGGCTATTCGCTGCACGTGTGCGCGCTGCGGCCGTTCAGCCGCGGCACGGTGACGCTCGCGACCGGCGATGCGCGTGACGCACCGCTGATCGATCCGCGCTTCTTCAGCGATTCGCGCGATCTCGACCTGCTCGTGCGGGGCACGCAGGCGATGCGCAGGATCCTGTCGCAGGCGCCGCTCGCGTCGCAGGGCGGGCGCGAGCTGTACACGCGGGCGGACCAGAGCGAAGCGGAGCTGCGCAAGACGATCGTCGAGCATGCCGACACGATCTACCACCCGGTCGGCACCTGCCGGATGGGGTCGGACGCGCACGCGGTCGTCGATCCGCAACTGCGCGTGCGCGGCGTCGAAGGATTGCGCGTGGTGGATGCGTCGGTGATGCCGACGCTGGTCGGCGGGAACACGAATGCGCCGTCGGTGATGATCGGCGAACGCGCGGCGGACTTCATCGTCGCGGCGCGCAAGGGCGGCGTGTCGCGCGGCGAGGCGGCTGCCGCGGTGCACGGCCGCTGAACGGCGCGCGCACGCGGGCAGTCATGCTCAGGCAAACGTATCGACGAGGCCGGCGCGGCTCACGCTCGCGGCGACCGGTGCGGATTGCGCAGCGTCGACCGGTGCATCGACGGCTGACGATCCGCCGCTCCCGCGCCGCGACGACTGCCCGCCGGCGAAGGACGATTGCGGGTTCTGCTGCTGCGAAGCGAAGCCGCCGTCGCTGACGGTCGCGCTGCCCAGTCCGAGCCCGCCCGATTCCATCGCTTCGCGCAGCTTCGGCAGCGCGGCTTCGACCGCGTCGCGCACCTGCGCGTGCTGCGACACGAACAGCGCGTGCGCGTGATTGTCCGCGACGCGCAGCACGACCTGCAGCGGCCCGAGATCGGGCGGGTTGAGGGTCAGCTCGGCGCTCTGCTGGTGCGCATTCGACAGAAACACGACCTTCTGGCTCAGCGCGTCCGTCCAGTCCGGGGTGCCGACGTGCGGGGCGAGCACGTGCGCGTTCGCCGCGGCGATCGCTCCCGCGGCCGGCGACAACTGCAGGTTCGCCTGTGTCGCGGCGGCCGCCGTTGCGCCGGCCGCGAGCGTCGCGCTGGCGGCCGGATCCGTCGCGTCGCCGGCTGCCGCGAGCGCGTGCTGCTCGCCCGACTGCGCATTCGCGTTGGCCTGCAGCGCCTGCGCGGTGGCCTGCGTCGGCGTTTGCTGGGGCGCGAGCGCCCCCTTCGCGTCGGCGAGGGTGCGGTCGAAGGTCGGGACCTTCGGTGTCAGCGGTGCGGTGGCGCCGGTCGATGCGGTCGATGCCGGGGCCGACGCGGTCGGGCCGGCCGCGGGTATCGCGATCGCGCCCGAGCCGCCCGTCAGCCTGTCGAGCGCGGTCTGCAGCGCATCGCGGCCCGACGCGGGCGTGGCCGGCTGGGCGGCCGCGGCGGCGTCCGTGGCCGCGTGATCCGCCAGCGTGGCCGTGGCATCGGGCTGGCCGGACACGGCCGCCTTTTGTGCAGCGGCGGCGGCAGCAGCCGGATCGACCGGCGCTGCGTTGTCCATGCGCGCCTGCAGTTGCGCCTGCACGGCAGCGGCGGCCGCGAGCGCGGCGGCGTCGGGGTTGGCGGCGGTGTTCGTGGTCGTATCGTCGGTCGCGTCGTCGTCATCGGTCGCGGACGGCTTCGTGCCGGCGGCCGGCTTCGACGAAGCCTGTTTCGTCGAAGCATCCGGCGCGCCGGCATTCGACGAATCGCGACGCGTGACGACGCTTTGCTTCAGCGTCTGCGCGAACGGCACCGCGGTCGCGGCATCGTTGCCGGCGGCGGCGCCGGACGAACCCGAGCCGCGGGCGGCCTGGAGTGCGGTGCCGGCGGTGTCGAGCAGCGCGCCGAGCAGGGGCAGGGGAGGCATGACGTTCTCTCGTTCGAATGCGGTGGTCGGTTACGACGAACGGGCCGCGTCGGCCCGCATGCGCAGGATCTTCGCGGCGTGTTCGTCGGCATCGCGCTGTTCGCGCCGGGCTTCGCGCTTCGCTTCCTGCGCGACGCCGCGCGCCTGCAGGATTTCATACGAGCCGACGGTGCGTTTCTTCTGTTGCCAGTTCGGGCGTGCTTCGTCGATGCGGACTTCGGCCGCGGCCAGCACGCTGCGCTGCTGCGCGATCGCGGCGTCGAGCGTGTCGATGAACGCCTGGAAATTGCGCCAGTTGCCGGCCGGCATCCCGTGCTGGGCGGATTGCGAGAAGCGCGCGTGGTATTCGTCGCGGTAGCGCAGCAACGCGTCGAGCTGCTCGGCGGCCGCGGTGCGGTCGCGCTGCGCGGTGCCGAGCTGCTTCGCGGCCGAGTCGAGGTCGTCCTGCGCGCGGTCGAGCAGCAACTGAAGGGGAAAGCCGTGAGCCATCTGGATCAGCCTCCGTAAGCGTCGAACAGTGCATCGAGCCCGGCGAGGCTCGACGCGAACGGCGCGCATTCGCGAAAGCCCTGCTGCAGGAACGCCTCGATGCGCGGATAGAGCGCGATCGCGCGGTCGAGCTGCGCGTCGCGGC
This sequence comes from Burkholderia sp. LS-044, assembly GCF_004803625.1. NCBI lineage: Bacteria > Pseudomonadati > Pseudomonadota > Betaproteobacteria > Burkholderiales > Burkholderiaceae > Burkholderia > Burkholderia sp. LS-044. Next base: position 74,893 of record NZ_SSWO01000021.1, on the reverse strand, counting down.
CGGGCGCGTACGCGCCGACCGCGATCAGGTCGCGATTGCGCTGGTAGCGCGACAGCATCTGCTTGAACTGCCGGACGTGGTCGAGATGCGTTTCGTCGATCAGCGCGGTCATCGCGCGGCTGATCGACGCCTCGATGTCGATCGCCGGATAGTGGCCGGCCTCGGCAAGCGCACGCGACAGCACGACGTGGCCGTCGAGGATCGCGCGCGCCGAATCGGCGATCGGGTCCTGCTGGTCGTCGCCTTCGGTCAGCACCGTGTAGAACGCGGTGATCGAGCCGCCGCCCTCCGGCCCGTTGCCGGTGCGCTCGACGAGCGCCGGCAGCTTCGCGAACACCGACGGCGGGTAACCCTTGGTCGCGGGCGGCTCGCCGATCGCGAGCGCGATCTCGCGCTGCGCCATCGCGTAGCGCGTCAGCGAATCCATCAGCAGCAGCACGTGCTTGCCCTGGTCGCGGAAATACTCGGCGAGCGACGTCGCATAGGCCGCGCCCTGCATCCGCAGCAGCGGCGAGACGTCGGCCGGCGCCGCGACGACGACCGAGCGTGCGAGCCCGTCCTCGCCGAGGATCTGTTCGATGAACTCCTTCACTTCGCGGCCGCGTTCGCCGATCAGCCCGATCACGATCACTTCCGCGCTCGTGTAGCGCGCCATCGTGCCGAGCAGCACCGACTTGCCGACGCCGGAGCCGGCGAACAGGCCCATCCGCTGGCCGCGGCCGACGGTGAGCAGCGCGTTGATCGCACGCACGCCGACGTCGAGCACGTGGTGGATCGGTTCGCGCTCGAGCGGGTTGATCGACGGCGCCGACAGCGGCGCGTCGACCTTCGACGCGAGCGGGCCGAGGCCGTCGAGCGGGCGGCCCGACGCGTCGACGACGCGCCCGAGCATCTCCCAGCCGACCGGCAGACGCTTCGCGCCCGCGAGCGGATCGGCCACCGGCGCGGTTTCGCGGGGCCAGACGCGCGCACCGGGCAGCACGCCGGCGACGTCGGTGGTCGGCATCAGGAACAGGCGGTCGCCGGCGAAGCCGACGACTTCCGCTTCCGCGTGCGGCAGCGTGCTGCCGGGCGGCAGTTCGATCGTGCATTCGGCGCCGACCGACAGGCGCAGCCCGATTGCCTCGAGCACGAGGCCGGCCGCGCGCGTCAGGCGTCCGCACGGGCGCAGCGGCAGCGCGCGGTGGCTGCGCGCTGCGAGGCCGTTCAGGTGCGTGCGCCAGTGCGCGAGATGCGGGTTGTGCGGCGCGCGCGGAGCGTGCCCGGCGGGCGGCGTGGCGCCGGAGGCGTCGGCCGCTGCGGCGGCGCCGTGCGGGTGTGCGTCATGCGTGTCGTGTGCGGCGTCGGGGCCGAACGACGCGAGCGCGAGCTCGCGTTCGAGCGGCGTCAGGCCGTCGTGCGCGAGCGCTTCGGGCGGCCGCGTCACCACGTGCTCACCTTGCCGATCGCGGCGGCGACGCGCTGCCAGCGCGTGGGCAGCGTCGCGTCGACCTCGCCGGTCGCGGCGTGCGCGCGGCAGCCGCCGCGCTCGATCGACGCGTCGGTGCGCACGTTCCAGCCGAGCGTATCGAGATCGTCCTGCAGATAGGCTTCGACGACGGGCAGGTCGGCCGGATTCACCGCGAGATGCGGCGCGCCGGACAGCGCGGGTTCGGCCGCGAGCACGTCGCGCACGGCCGCGACGAGCGCGGCGGGGTCGTGCTTCACGTGCTGGCGCACGACCTGTTGCGCGATGTCGAGCGCGAGCTGCGCGATGTCGGCGGCCAGATCGTGCTCGACGCTCGACACGGCCTCGCGGAACGACGCGGCGAGCGCCGCGAGCTGCGCGGCCTGTTCGCGCGCGTCGGCCTGGCCGGCTTCGAACCCCTGTGCGCGGCCCTGCTCGAAACCGGCCTGGTAGCCGAGCGCCTGGCCTTCGACATGGCCGGCCGCATGGCCTTCGGCGTGCGCGGCGTCGCGCACGCGCTGCAGGTCCTCGGCGAGCGCGGCGGCGGCCGCTGCCGCGTCGTCGGGCGGCGGCGGGGGCGGCGGCGGGTCGAACGACGCCATCTCCCACCGCTGGTAGGCGGTGAGGGTGCCCGCGCGATCGCTCGCCGAATCAGACATACGCGTCTTCCGCCTTGCCGCCGATCGCGATCGCGCCGCTCTCGGCCAGGTTGCGCACGATCTGCAGGATGCGGCGCTGCTGCGTCTCGACTTCGGACACGCGTACCGGGCCGCGCGCGTCGAGATCCTCGGCGAGCAGTTCGGCCGCGCGCTGCGACATGTTCGCGAGGAACTTCTGGCGCAGCGCGGGCGGCGCGCCCTTCAGCGCGATGATCAGCGTTTCCGACTCGACTTCCTTGAGCACCATCTGGATCGCGCGGTCCTCGAGGTCGAGCAGGTTCTCGAACACGAACATCTGGTCGACGATCTTCTGCGCGAGATCCGCGTCGTACTGGCGCACGCTTTCGAGCACGCCTTCCTCATGTACGCTCGTCATGAAGTTCAGGATCTCGGCCGCGGTGCGGATGCCGCCCATCGGGCTGCGCTTCAGGTTGTCGCTGCCGGACAGCAGGCCCGTCAGCACGTCGTCGAGTTCGCGCAGCGCGGCCGGCTGGATGCCGTCGAGCGTCGCGATCCGCAGCATCACGTCGTTACGCAGGCGTTCGGTGAAGCACGACGCGATCTCGGATGCCTGGTCGCGGTCGAGGTGCACGAGGATCGTCGCGATGATCTGCGGATGCTCGTTCTTGATCAGTTCGGCCACCGCGCCCGAGTCCATCCACTTCAGGCCCTCGATGCCGCTCGTGTCGCTGCCCTGCAGGATGCGGTCGATCAGCACGCCGGCCTTGTCCTCGCCGAGCGCCTTGGTCAGCACCGAGCGGATGTAGTCGCTCGAATCGAGCGACAGCGCGGTGTGCTGCTCCGCTTCCTTCGCGAATTCCTGCAGCACGTCCTCGACCTGCTCGCGCGTGACGTTCTTCAGCGCGGCCATCGCGGCGCCGATCTTCTGGACCTCGCGCGGCGCGAGGAACTTGAATACCTGCGCGGCCTCTTCCTCGCCGATCGACATCAGCAGCAGCGCGCTCTTGGTCAAGCCTTCAGCGTTCATCGGACACCCAGTTCTTCACGACGGTGGCGACGATCTTCGGATCCTGGCGGGCGATCGAGCGCGCGTAGTCGAGGTTGCGTTCGTAACGGTTCTTTTCGCTTTCGAAACCGAGCAGCAGCGCGTCGGGCTCTTCGGCCTTCTCCGGCGCCGGCAGGCCGTCGAGCGCGACCGGATCTTCCGGCGCGGCGAGCGCCGGCGCGACCGGTTCGGGCGGCGGGAACGCGCGGCGCATCGCCGGGCGCACGAACATGAAGTAGAGCGCCGCCGCGGCCGCCGCGATGCCGAGCCACTTCGCGGCTTCCTTCGCCATCGCGATCATGTCGGGCTGGCGCCACCACGGCAGGTCGGCGTACGGGTCGCTCGCGGTCGAGAACGCGCTGTTCACGACGTTCACCGAGTCGCCGCGCTTGGCGTCGTAGCCCATCGCGTCCTTCACGAGCTGCTCGACCTGCGCGAGCTTCGCCGGCGGCAGCGGCTGCATCGTCACGTGGCCCTTCGCGTCGGCGACCGGCTGGTAGTTGACGACGACCGCGACCGACAGCCGCTTCACGCTGCCCATCGGCTGCTCGAGGTGACGGATCGTCTTGTCGAGCTCGTAGTTGGTCGTCTGGTCCTTGCGGTCGCTCACGGGCGTCGTCTGCGGCGCGTTCTGGCCGTTGCCGGCGACGATCGGCGCGGACGCCGGCTGCGGCGGCGTGTTCGACAACGCGCCCGGCACGCCCGACGCGCCGCCCTGCGCGAGCTCGGTCGCGCTGCTGGTCTGCTGGCTGCGGATCGCGGATTGCTGCGGATTGCCGTTCGGGCCGTAGCTTTCCGACGTCTGCTCGACCTTCGAGAAATCGAGGTCCGCGCTGACCTGCGAGCGCGCGTTGCCCGTGCCGAAGATCGGCGCGAGGATCGCGTCGATGCGCTTCTGCGTGTTGTGCTCGACCTGCTGCACGTACTTGAGCTGGCTCGCGTCGAGGCCGGATGCCGAGGCGGTCTGGGTCAGCAGGTTGCCGTCCTGGTCGACGATCGTCACGTTCTTCGCGGGCATGTCGGGCACGCCGGACGACACCATCCGCGTGATCGCCTGCACCTGGCCCTCGTCGAGCACGCGGCCCGGGTAGAGGTCGACGAACACCGACGCGCTCGGCGCTTCCTTGTCGCGCACGAACACCGACGGCTTCGGGATCGCGAGATGCACGCGCGCGCCGCGCACGGCGTTGATCGATTCGATGGTGCGCTGCAGCTCGCCTTCGAGCGCGCGCTGGTAGTTGATCTGCTCGGCGAACTGGCTGATGCCGAACTTCTGGTTGTCCATCAGCTCGAAGCCGACCGAGCCGCCCTTCGGCAGCCCCATCGCGGCGAGCTTCAGGCGCGTTTCATGTACCTGGTTCGACGGCACGAGGATCGCGCCGCCGGCATCGGCGAACTTGTAGGGAACGTTTGCCTGCTGGAGCGCGGCGATGATCGCGCCGCCGTCGCGATCCGACAGGTTGCTGTACAGCACGCGATAGTCGGGCGCGCGGCTCCACAGCACGAGCGCGGTGATCACGGCGACCGCGAACGCGACGGCGATCAGGAACGGCAGCTTCGGGTTGCCCTTCATCCGCGAGATGCCGGGAATGCGTTCCGCGAAGCCGCCAAGCCCGAAGTCCGCGCCTGCGCCACCCGCGCCCGGCAACGCGGCGGCCGCGGCGGCGCCGGGCGCCGGGCTGGCGAGGCCCGCGCGGGCGTCTGGGTTGATCAGCGAGTTGGCCTGCGAATCCATGCGTCGAGTTTCTCCGGAGCGGGACGACTGAGCTCGCTCGGGCGAGCGGGCGGACAATGACACGATGCGATTATCGTGACCCGGGCCCTGTTCCGATCGACTGAAAAGAGCGGGGTTTCCCCCGTACTTTCTCGGCTTTGACGCGCGGCGCGCTGCTATCCTTTTTCGCGATCCGGCATGGTGCGCGTGGTGCGGCGCCGGCGGAAACACCCGGTGCGCCGGGTCTCTTCTCTCGGTTTTGGGGACAGCATGACTGCGAACGTCAGCGGAATCGGTTCGGTGTTGCAACAGATGCAGTCGATGGCCGCGCAGGCGTCCGGCGGCGTCGCGAGCCCGACGGCAGCGCTGGCCGGTTCAGGCGCGGCGACGGCCGGCACGTTCGCGAGCGCGATGAAGGCGTCGCTCGACAAGATCAGCGGCGACCAGCAGCACGCGCTCGGCGAGGCGCAGGCGTTCGAGGTCGGTGCGCCGAACGTCTCGCTGAACGACGTGATGGTCGACATGCAGAAAGCCAACATCGGCTTCCAGTTCGGGCTCCAGGTCCGCAACAAGCTGGTGAGCGCTTACAACGACATCATGCAGATGTCGGTGTGATGCGTGCGGCACCCGGGGACGGGTACCCGGCGACGGGCACCCGTGGGCGGCCATCCGGCGAAAGTCGTTCAGGGAAGGCCTCCGGGCCGGCGCCTTCGGCGCCCCGGCGGCAGGCCGCGCTTGCCTAAAGCTTTTCAAATCCCTTCCGATAACTCCGGTGAAGGCCGCGTCGTGCGATGCACGGCGGCGGTTCCCGTATAGCCAAGGCATAACAAGGAGAAGCGCATGTTTTCCCCAGGACACGCTGGAGCCAGTGCATACGCGCGTGTCGGCGTCGAGACGGGGGTGATGGGCGCCTCCCCGCACCGTTTGATCGCGATGCTGTACCAGGGCGCGCGGCAGGCGGTTGCGCTGGCGCGCATGCATTTGCAGCAGGGCAATGTGTCCGCGCGCGGCGATGCGATCGGCAAGGCGATCCGGATCGTCGAGAGCGGGCTGAAGGCGTCGCTGAACCGCGACGCGGGCGGCGAGATCGCGGAGCGGCTGGACGCGCTGTATGCGTATATCGGCCGGCGTCTGCTGGAAGCGAACGCACAGGCGAGCGACGCGATGCTGGTCGAGGTCGACGGGCTGCTCGCGACGCTCGAGGAAGCATGGACGGGGATCGCCCCGGAAGTCGCGCGGATGGCCGCGCAACAGGCAGTGGAAGCATCGAGATGAATCGCAAGGCCGAATACTTCGCACGTTACGAGGCGCTCGCCGCCGTGTCGGGCCGGATGCTGGGCGCCGCCCGCAGCGCCGACTGGAGCGCGTTGCCGGGGTTGCAGGCCGAATTCACGGCACTCGTCGACGGGCTGAAGGAAGCCGATCCGGGCGTCGTGCTCGACGAATCGGATCTCGGCCGCAAGCTCGACCTGATCCGCCGCATCCTGGCCGACGACGCCGCGATCCGCGACCTCGCGAGCCCGGACGTCGCGCGGCTGTCCGCGCTGTTCGAGGCGCGGCGCTCGACCAAGGTATTGACCGATCTCTACCGCGCGCGCGGGTAGGGCCCGTTTCCCGGGAAGCCGGGAGGCGGAGGGGCGGGCGCGGGGCGCACGAGCCCGTTGCGGGAGGCGCGCAGTTCCCGCGAGCGGCACCGGCGTGCCGTTCCCGGATTCGCAACGATGTGGCTGAGGTGAGCAGGCTCCGATCATGACCGGTATCGACTCCGTTGCGGCCGCGCTGCTGGCGAGCCGCCTCGACAGCCTGCTGACCGGCACCGTATCGGCGCCCGCCGGCGGCGGCGCGACCTCGCAGGTCGGCACGCCGGGCACCGGCACGGCGTCCACGCCTTCGGCCGGCAGCCCGCCGGCCGCGCCGCCGGCCTCTACCCAGACCGCACTGTCCGATGTCGGGCGCGTGCTCGACGCGATCTCGCGGGCCGGTGGCGACTCGACGCCGGCCATTGCCGGGCGCGTGCCGCTGCTGGCCGATCCCACCGTGCTGCTGACCGATACGGCCTTGCCGGCCCGCGCGCCGGCCGCTTCCGATTCGGCTGCGCCTTCCACACCGGCCTCCGCCGCGGCATCTTCCGCTGCTGCGGCGGCACACGAAGCGGCCGCAGCCCTGCCGGTCGCGGCGCTGCGCGCAGCGCTCGCGCAGGCCGTGAGCGAAAGCGGCCTTTTCTACGAATCCCATCTGGCGCAGTGGCTGGCCGGCCAGCGCCCGCTCGCGGCGTTGATGCGCGAGCCGCAGGCGCGCCTTGCGGCCGCGCTCGCGCCGGTCGACCCGGATGCCGCGCAGCACGACTCGACCGACGTGCTAGACGAACTGCTCGCGCAGCGGCCGCCGCTGCCCGCGACCGCGCGGGCGACGGCGCAGCCGGGTACACCGGCCCAGGGTGGCGCACCGACACGCGATCCTGCGCAAGGCTTGCCGGCGGGCGCGCGGCACGGCGCGTCGCTGCCGCCCGATACGTTCGATCTGCTCGGCGAACGCCCTGATGTGCGCGGGACGCCCCCGCAACTGGCCACCGCGTCGTCCGACTCCCAGGCGCAGACGCTGGCGCCCGTGCATCCGGCCGCCGTGCCGCTCGTCAGGCAGCAGCTCGACGCGCTCGCGACCGACCAGTTCCGCTGGACGGGCGAGGCGTGGCCCGGCGCGCGGCTCGACTGGACGATCGAGCCGGACGATCCGGGCAGCCGCGCGCCGCGCGGCGACGACGGCCCGGGCGACGGCATCGCATGGCGCACGCGCCTGACGCTGACGTTGCCGTCGCTCGGCACGGTCGACGCGGAACTGGTGCTGAACGGCACGCAACTGGTCGCGCGATTGCGTGCGAACCAGACGGGCGCCGACCGCCTCACGCGGCACGAGGCCGCGCTGCGGCAGCGGCTCGAGGTGTCGGGGCTGCGGGTGGGTGGATTGTCGATCCGCGCGGTCGACGACGGCCCGGACGGCTTCGACCTGTTTGCAGCCCAGGCGGCCGCCGCCGCGTATGCGCGCGGTTCGGCCGGCGGCCCGGCGACGCAGGCGCCGGATAGCGACGACGAGGCGCTGCCATGAGCATGACGTCCCGCAAGCGCGCGGCCGCGCTCGTCTACGATCCGAAGGGCGGCGATGCGGCGCCGCGCGTGGTCGCGAAGGGCTACGGCGTGCTCGCCGAGATGATCGTCGCGCGTGCGCACGATGCGGGCTTGTACGTGCATACGGCACCGGAGATGGTGTCGCTGCTGATGCAGGTCGACCTCGACGACCGGATTCCGCCGCAGCTCTACCAGGCGGTCGCGGATCTGCTCGCGTGGCTGTACGCGCTCGACCGCACCGAACCCGCGCCGGACGACACCACACCGCGCTTTCCGCTGCCGCCGCTGCGCTGAATCGCCCGGCATCGCGCGACTTCTTACGAAATGCTGTCCTGGTCTTGCAAGGTCATTCGGGCGGCATTTTCCGGTTATCGGCCGGCATCGTGGCGCAACGCGCGCGCTTTTTCCGCCTTCTTGCTCTTGCCGGGCGTGCCGCGACGCACCCGGGTGGATTGAGCCGCCGGTTTGTTTGTGTAATGATATCCATTCTCATTTTCATGCTGCCCGGGCGGCGCGCACGTTTTGCGCGCCGCCCGTTGTTTTGAACGAATGGAACCTCTCGCGTGAACGCGCCCGAAACGATCAATCCGCCCAAGACGGGTACTGCCCGCGCGGGCGTCACCGTGCTGCACCCGGCGGCCCGCCCGCTGAGCGACGACGAACTGGCCGCGCGCCGCCAGCGTTCGCGCCGCGCGACCTTCATCAAGTGGCTGCGCAAGGTGCATGGCTGGGTCGGGCTGTGGGGCGCGGTGCTCGGCCTGCTGTTCGGCGTGACGGGCGTGCTGCTCAACCACCGCGCGCCGCCGCTGAAGATTTCGACGGGCGAGCCGCAGGTCGAGGAGATGCAGATCGCGCTGCCGGATCCGGTGCCGAAGACGCCCGCCGCGATGACGAAGTGGCTGCAGCACGAGCTGAATTTCGACGGCAAGCCGGGGCGCATGCGCAAGGAGGCCGCGCAGCCCGTTGCGTGGGGCGACAAGCGTGTGATGCAGCCGGAGCACTGGCAGTTCGGCCTGTTCGGCCCGCACCAGAACCTGCAGGCCGAATACTGGGTCGGCAACGGCTACGTCTCCGTGAAGCGTACGGGCAACACGTTCCTGACGACGCTGAACAACCTGCATCGCGGTGTCGGGATGAATCTCGGCTGGGTGCTGCTGATGGACACGATCGCGGGCTCGCTGATCCTGCTGTCGCTGACCGGCGTGCTGCTGTGGACCGAGCTGAACAAGCGCCGCACGGTCGGCGTCGTGCTGGTGGTCGGTTCGGTCGCCGCGGCGCTTGCCGCCGGCCTGACCTGACCGGCGGGCGCGCCGGCCGGCAGCCGGCGCGTGTGCTGTCGTCAGTTTCGTCGGCTTCGTCGGCTTAGCCCGTTGCGGCCGCATATCCCGCGCGACCGCCCGCCGATCAGAGGCCGCACGCCGCGCCGCTGTTCGCCGCGATCTCCCGCGCGGCCTTCGCGCCCTCGACCTGCAGGATTGTCGGCAGCGACACGTGGTTCTTCGCGGCGGTGATCTCGGCGAGGATCGAGATCGCGATTTCCGGCGGCGTCCGGCTGCCGATGTAGATGCCGGCCGGCCCGTGCAGCCGGGCCAGTTCCGCTTCGCTCAGGTCGAATTCGCGCAGCCGCTCGCGCCGTGCCGCGTTGTTGCGCCGCGAGCCGAGCGCGCCCACGTAGAACGCGGGCGTCTTCAGCGCCTCCATCAGCGCGAGATCGTCGAGCTTCGGATCGTGCGTCAGTGCAATCACGGCCGAGCGAGCATCGAGGTTCATCTCGAGCACCGTATCGTCGGGCATCGTGTGCACGACGCGCGTGCCCGGCACGTCCCACGCATCGGTGTATTCCTCGCGCGGATCGCATACCGTCACCTGGTAGTCAAGCCCGACCGCGATCTGGCACAGATAACGCGACAACTGGCCGGCGCCGATCACGAGCATCCGGTAGCGCGGCCCGTGGATCGTCACGAGCCGCTCGCCGTCGAACGCGAGCCCGTCGGCGGCCTGCGCGGGTGACAGCGATGCGCGGCCCGTCGCGAGCGTCATCGTGCGCGTGACGAGGCGCCCGGCCTCGACTTCCGCGCACAGCGCGGTTATCCCGCTGTCGCGCGTGAGCGGCTCGAGCACGAGCTGGATCGTGCCGCCGCAAGGCAGCCCGAAGCGATGTGCTTCCTCGGCCGTCACGCCGTACTTGAGCGCTTCCGGGCGCGCGTCGGCCGCGATGCCGCTCGCATGCACGCGGGCAATCAGGTCGTCCTCGATACATCCGCCGGACACGGAACCGACCACGAGCCCGTCCTCGCGGACCGCGAGCATCGCGCCTTCGGGGCGGGGCGACGAGCCCCAGGTCTTCACGACCGTCACGAGCAGCACGCGGCGCCCTTCTTCGAGCCAGCGCGCGCTGGATTTCAATACATCGAGATCGACGCTTTCCATCATCTTCTTCCTGTTGCCGGGCGCACCCGTCGATGCGGGCCGCCGTTCGATGGCGCGATTATGAACCGGCCGCGACAAGCGTGCAGGGACGGGGGAAGGCGCAAAACGGGGCGGGGGAGGCGCGCAGCGGCGGGGAAGGCGAGCGGGACGGCCCGTGCCGGGCCGTCGGCAGGTTGCCGGGCGGACACATCCGCCCGGCGGGGCGATGCGTCAGAGCGAGCCCAGATACTGCGTCAGGTTGCGGATGTTGTTGTCATACGCGCTCGGCGAGCCGAGCTCGACGCCGCCGCTGCGCACGTAATACTCGAACGGCACGGAGCGGGTGCCGAAGAACGGCAGGAAATTGTCCGGCTGCAGCGTCGTGCCGTTCAGGCCGATCGCCCAGTTCCGCGACTTGTACAGCTCGAGCTCGCGGATCGTCGCCTGGACCTGGTTCGTCTCCGACGCGCGAATCGCGGCGATGTGCTGCGTCAGCGTCTCGATGTTCGCCTGGTATGCGCTCGGCTCGCCGACCGAGACGCCACGCGCGCGGACGTAGTAGCTGAACGGCAGGTTGCGTTCCGTGAAGAACGTGAGGAAACCATCCGGCGCGAGCGTATCCCCGTTCAGCCCGATCGCCCAGTTCTTGCTTTGATAATCCCTGAGCCCCGCAATCGTCTGGTTGGTCGCGCTGATTTCGACCTTCGCCGTGACGTTGACCAATGTATTGCTCATGACAGACCTCTCTGGTTCTTGTTGAACTTCGGACAGGTGCAGCGACATGCCTCCGCTCGGAGGCAATTCAATACCAGCGACCGGATTATCCGGTTTTAAATGTTTTTAATTAAAAAGATGCTGAAAATTCGTTCGTGAACACGCAATGAATTTCTGTTTGATGGAAATGCGATTCGATGAAGCCGATTGCATCGCGTTGCGCTCATGCTGCGGCGAATTCCCCGTCTGACGCAGGCTGGGCGGGTGTGTGCGGCCGGCCGACCTGAATACTAGTTTGGCGGATGAAAGAGTTCAATGTCGTTCGCGAGATTATTTTCTTCTATTCATATTCAATTCAATTGAATTACATTTTTCATCGATTAATTTGTCGATCGGAATCGAATATACCGGTATTCGAAAAACAGCCGATGAAAACGGGAACTGCCGCGCGAATCGTTGCGGGAAACGCAACGCGGCGGCGAGACGGGCGAGGGAGCGGAGGGGAGGGGGCGGGGCCGGATGGCGGCCCCGCGGGTGCGCACCGTGCCGCGTGCGGCACGGCGGCGCTCAGTGCGCGTCATGGCGACCGTGCGGCACGGCGGCGCTCAGTGCGCGTCGTGGCGACCGTGCGCGAGCTTCGAGTGGTGACGCGAGTACAGGAAGTAGATCACGAGGCCGATCACGAGCCAGATGCCGAACGCGGCCCACGTGACGGGCTGCAGGTTCAGCATCAGGAACAGGCACGATGCGACCGCGAGGATCGGCACGACCGGCACGCCGGGGCAGCGGAACGCGCGCGGCAGGTCGGGGTGCGTGCGGCGCAGCACGAGCACCGCGATCGACACCATCGAGAACGCCGCGAGCGTGCCGATGTTGATCAGCTCGGCGAGCACGTTGAGCGGCACGAGCGCGGCGATCAGCCCGAAGAACAGGCCGACGAGCCAGGTCGTCAGGAACGGCGTCGCGTAGCGCGGGTGCACGCGCGACAGCGTCGCCGGCAGCAGCCCGTCGCGCGACATCGCGAAGATCACGCGCGTCTGGCCGTAGCTCATCACGAGGATCACGGTCAGCATGCCGAGCACGGCGCCGAGATCGATGAAGCCCGCCACCCACGTCTCGCCGGCGACCTGCAGTGCGTACGAGATCGGGTGCGAGATGTTCGCGTACCGGGCCGACGGCACGATGCCGGTCGCGACCGCGGCGACCGTCACGTACAGCACCGCGCACACCGCGAGCGACGCGATGATGCCGATCGGCAAATCGCGTTTCGGATTCTTCACTTCCTCGGCCGCCGACGACACCGCGTCGAAGCCGATGAACGCGAAGAACATCACGGCCGCGGCGCCGAACACGCCGTTCCAGCCGTGCGGCATGAACGGCTTCCAGTTGGCGGGCGTCACATGGAACACGCCGACCGCGATCACGAGCAGCACGACCGACACCTTGATGAACACCATGATGTTGTTGATGCGGGTCGACTCGCGGATGCCGATCGACAGCAGCGTGGTGATCACGATCATCACGAGGAACGCGGGCAGGTTGAACCACGTGACGACACCCGGCACCGCGCCGGGCGCGGCCGTCAGCACGGTGGGCAGCGTCAGCCCGAAGCCCTGCAGCAGCGACTGCAGGTAGCCCGACCAGCCGACCGACACGGCCGACGACGCGAGGCCGTATTCGAGCATCAGGTCCCAGCCGATGATCCACGCGACGAGTTCGCCGAGCGTCGCGTACGAGTACGTGTAGATCGAGCCGGCGACGGGGATCGTCGACGCGAATTCCGCGTACGACAGCGCCGCGAGGCCGCATGCGATCGCGGCGATCACGAACGACAGCATCAGCGCGGGGCCGGCCTGCACGGCGCCGGTACCGGTCAGCACGAAGATGCCGGTTCCGATGATCGCGCCGATGCCGAGGAAGGTGAGGTCGATCGCGCCGAGCGCTTTCTTGAGCCCGGCGGCTTGCGCGCCGGCGATCATGCGATCGACGTTTTTCTTGCGGAAGAGAGACATTGCGGATGAATCGCCAGCGCGCGCGGGCGCGATAGCGCTGACTGAGTGAAAACCCGCAATTTTAGCCGATTTGGCGCGCAAGACTCGCTGCGGCGCAGCGGTAGGCCGCGAAATAGTCCGATAAAACAAGCGCTTGCGCGCCAAAAGGACGGTCGGCGGACGGCACTCGGCGGCGGCGCAGCATGCGCCGCGTCGCCGGGGCGGGTCAGGTGAGTCGGGCCGGGCGGGGAAATCAGGCGCCGGCCGTGGGCGCCATGTCGACGAGCTGGTTGCTCATCACGTAGAACGTGAGTTCCGCATTGTTCGACAGCCGCATCTTCTCGAGCAGCCGCGACCGGTACACGCTCACCGTCTTCACGGACAGCGACAGCGTGTTCGCGATGTCGGTGAGCCGCTTGCCCGACGCGAGCATGCAGAGCGTCTGGTATTCGCGGTCGGACAGCTTCTCGTGCGGCAGCGGCTCGTTCTCGAACGACACGTATTCGGCGAGCGCCTCGGCCATCGCGGGGCTCACGTACTTGCGGCCGGCCGCGACCTGCTGGATCGCGCCGATCATCTGCGCGGCGTTGACCGTCTTCGACAGGTAGCCGGCGGCACCGGCCTTCAGCGCGCGTACCGCGTACTGATCCTCGCGGTACATCGAGAACATCAGCACCGGCGTGCGCGGCAGCTTGCGCTTGAGGCGCTTGAGCACCTCGATGCCGTTCGTGTCCGGCAGCGAGATGTCGAGCAGGATCGCGTCGAATTCCTGTTTGTCGACGGCGGCCATGGCGTCGCCGCCGTTCTCGGCCTCGGTGACGTCGCGCGCGACGCCACGGTCGATCAGCAACTGGCGGATCCCTTGCCGGACGATCGCGTGATCGTCCACGAGCAGGATGTTCAGGCTCATGACGACCTCACGAAAGCGACGCGCGGCGGGCCGTGACGGGCACCGCGAGCAGCGAATCCCAGGCGAAGCGCGCGGTGACGCGCGTGCCGTGGCCGGCTTCCGGCGTGGCCGTCTCGAAGCTGCCGCCGAACGCCTCGCAGCGGGCGCGCATGCCGGCGAGACCGTAGCCGCTGCGGCGGCTGCGGGCGAAACCGGTACCATCGTCGGAGACAATCAGTGACAGATGCGTGCCGTCGGTGACGATCCGCACGTCGACCGACGTCGCGCGGGCGTGCTTCGCGACGTTCGACAACGCTTCCTGCGCGACGCGGAATACCGCGAGTGCGCCGGCGCCGGCGACCTGCGTCAGGCGCGCATCGGCCGCGCACACGAAGCTGGTGCGCAGGCCCGTGCGTGCCGCATGGGTGTCGACCCACGACGACAACGCGCCGACCACGCCCGCGTCGAGCGCCGGCGTGTCGCGCTCGTCGATCAGCCGGCGATTCGCGTCGGTTGCGGCGTCGAGCGCCTGCTGCGCCAGCTCCAGCGCGCGCAGGCAACCGTCCGGCGCGTCGGCCGGCAGCCACGTTTGAACGTTTGCGAGCGCGAAACGCGCTGCGGTGAGTTCGGCGCCGAGCCCGTCATGCAACTCGCCGGCCAGGTGGCGGCGAGCGGCTTCGTCGGCGGCGAGCAATTGGGCAGACAGCGCTGCGATCCGCGCGGCGGAGGCGCCGCGTTTCGGCGCGGCGTCGGTAATGGGCGGAGTCGCGGCGCAGCCCGGCACGAGCTGTTGCGACGGGAACGGGGCGTGGGCGCCCAAAGGCGCGTTAAGCGACGTATCCATGACTCTCCCTGCTGTCAGAAAGCGGTTCAGACACCGGCTGGCTGCGTGGATCGGCTGCCGTTTCGAAGACGGTCGCCGCCAGAGAATCGCCCCCTGCCGAGGTAACAAAAGTTACGTCTTGTAACACTTGCATCCGACCCTTCCACTCTCATCCGAACGGCAACCACGCGCGGCGAATAATATCTCAAAATTTCCGAAAAGGTCATGTCGGGCGGACATTTAAGGGTAAATGTGAATAATCGGAATGAACGTGTTGTAGGAAAAACACTGACACCCGAGCACCGGACGATGACGTATCCAAATGTAACTATTTGAGATGGGATGATCCCAATTTGTTACGAATTCGCCAAGTAGGGACGAAAAAAAACCGGAGCTTTCGCTCCGGTTCTTGATGACGCGCAAATCTGGGGATCGATCAGTCCACGAATGCGCGTTCGATCACGTAGTGGCCCGGCGCGCTGTTCTTGCCTTCGACGAGGCCGGCCTGCTTCAGCAGGTCGGTCGTGTCCTTCAGCATCGCGGTGCTGCCGCACAGCATCACGCGGTCGTTTTCCGGCGAGAACGGCGGGACGTCGAGATCCGTGAACAGCTTGCCCGTCGCGATCAGGTCGGTGATCCGGCCTTCGTTGTCGAACGCTTCGCGCGTGACCGTCGGGTAGTAGACGAGCTTTTCCTTGATGATGTCGCCGAGGTACTCGTGGCCCGGCAGGTCGTGCTTGATGTAGTCCATGTACGCGAGCTCGCCCTTCAGGCGGCACGTGTGCGTCAGGATCACCTTGTCGAAGCGTTCGTAGATGTCCGGGTCGCGGATGATCGACATGAACGGCGCGAGGCCCGTGCCCGTCGACAGCATCCACAGCGTCTTGCCCGGCAGCAGGTTGTCGGCAACCAGCGTGCCCGTCGGCTTCTTGCCGATCAGCACCGTGTCGCCCACCTTCAGATGCTGCAGGCGCGACGTCAGCGGGCCGTTCTGCACCTTGATGCTGAAGAATTCGAGATGCTCTTCGTAGTTCGGGCTGACGATCGAGTAGGCGCGCGCGAGCGGCTTGCCGTCGACTTCGAGGCCGACCATCGTGAATTCGCCGTTGTTGAAGCGCAGGCTCGCCTCACGGGTGCAGGTGAAGCTGAACAGCGTGTCGGTCCAGTGATGGACGGATTGGACGGTGGCGGTGTCGTATTTGCTCATGGCTTTGAAAACGGACGCGCGTAGCGAACGCGAGTAACGGGCCCAAAAACGGGCAAAAAACCGAGTGCGACGGCCCGATCGAGGATCGGCCGGCCGGCGCGTCGGACACGCGCCTTCTCGATGACAGACGATTGAGGAACTCGTTATTTTACCCTGTTGGCGCGGATCGCGGGCTTGACCCCCGCGGCTGCGCGGATTTGGCGCAACGAATTATTTCAATCTGCTTTCAGTTTTCAGCGCTCGGCCGCGAGTTTCGCGCCGAGGCCGACGAGTGCCACGCCGCACAGCGCGTTGAGCGGGCGCCGCACGCGCCGGTAACCGCGCTGCGCGCGCGGGCTCGCGAACAGGTACGCGACGCACGAATACCAGCCGGCCGACAGCACGCCGATCGTCACCAGCACCGCGCCGTTGAACCACAGCGGCACGTGCGCGGGCAGCATCGCGGCGAACACGCTGGTCCAGAACGCGCACGATTTCGGGTTCGTCAGGCAGGTGAACAGGCCGCTGCGATACGCGCGCAGGTAGTCGCGCGCGTGCGGCGCGGCCAGCGGCGCGCGTTCGTCGGGCGCGTCGGCCGGTGCCGCGTCGCGGCGCACGCCCGAGCGCAGCAGCTTGAAGCCGAAATACACGAGGTACACGGCACCGCCGATCCGGATCGCCTCGTACAGCCATTCGACCTGGTGCAGCACGGCCGCGAGGCCGAGCATCGCGAGCGAGGCCCAGGCGACCGACGCGGTGCCGACGCCGAGCGCCGACGCGGCGCCGAGGCTGCGCCGCCCCGCGAGCGACAGTTGCGAAATCATGAAGAAATTCGGGCCGGGGGTGATCGCGGCGACGAGATAGACGGCGGCGATTTGCAGCAGGATCGGCAGGTAGTTCATGGCGGCGCGGCCCGGCGGCGGGCGCGGGAGGAACGGGCAAGCCGTTAATGTAGCGCGCGCCGCGCGCCGCGCGGCCGCGCTTTGGCCGGGGGCGACCGGACGCGTGATCGACTCGCGGTCGCGGTCGTTGTTGCGAGCGTTTTGCAGCCGTTTAGCCGTTATTGCGGATCGAGGCGCAGGCGCGCGATGTACGGCAGGTGGTCCGACAGCCACGCGGCCTCGCCGGACGGCGCGCGCCATTCGAGCGGTGTCAGCCCGCGCACGAACATCTTGTCGAGCGCGAGCGCCGGCGAGAACGCGGGGAACGTGCGGCCCGATTCGCCGAGCAGCGTCGCGACCTCGGACAACCCGATCTCGCCGAACAGCGCGACCGAATCGTTGCGCCAGTCGTTGAAGTCGCCGGCCAGCATCAGCGGGCCGTCACCCGCGTTGCGCACGATCCAGTGCGCGATCCAGTGCATCTGGCGCAGCCGCGCGGCGCGCGTGAGCGCGAGGTGCGCGCACAGCAGCGTGACCGGTCGCGCGCCCGCGAGCGTCGCCCGCGCGACCAGCAGCCCGCGCCGCTCGAAGCGGTGCGCGGAGATGTCCCAGCGGCCGCCGAGGTCGAGCGGATGCGGCGACAGGATCGCATTGCCGTGCCGCCACGACGGCTTGAACACGTTCGGCCCGAGCGCGATCTGCCAGTCGAGCGCCTGCGCGATCTCGGTGGCCTGGCAGTGCCACACGTCGTCGACCGCGTCGTCCATCGGCGCGCCGAAGCCGGGGGCGAGCATCGGGCGCGGCATGCGGCGCGCCATCGCTTCCTGCAGGAAATACACGTCGGCGTGCGTCGACTGCATCCAGTTGCGCATCGCGTTCCACGCGGTGAAGCCGAGCGGCGAGCGGCCCTTGTGCAGGTTCCAGCTCACCGCGGTGATTTCGTCGGGCGCGGCGTGCGGTTCGGCGAACGGCAGGGAGAGAGCGTCGGCGGACATGACGCTCAATCCTTCGCGACGTGCGCGCGCACGCGGTACACGAGGTGCGGACGCTGTTCGACGAGCGTCCAGTCGGTCCACGCGTCGGCGCCGACCGTCAGGCCGGGGTGGCTCGCGACGATTTGCCGCGGCGAAGCGGGTACGCACGGATCGCTGCGCGTCGCGTTTTCGTCGTCGAGCGTTTCCTGCACGTCGAGCGCGAGCGACACGGTGTTCGCGCCGGCATCGACGGTGAGCGGCGCGACCGTCACCGAGCGCGAGCGCTCGGTCGGCACGACGCGCGCGGCATTGCCGCAGCCGACCGGCACGGCGGACGGATAGCGATGGGTGTCGGTGCGGGTCTGACCCACGGTGGTGCGCTGCTGGAACGTGTCGATGGTCTGACCGTCGCGTACCACCTGGATCTCCCACGCGACGGAGGCCGGCGCGGGGCTCTGCGCATGGGCGGCGAGCACGATGCTCGCGAGCAGGACGGCCAGGCCGTGTTTCAGCATGAAACGTCTCCGGGAACGCGCGATAGCGGGGAACGGACGCACATCTTACGCCCGATCGATTTTGGTCGTGATGTGACAGGACGCGTCGCGACAGGTTCGCCGCACGATGCGGTCCTGTTCGAAAGGTAGGGCCGCGTCATGCGTTTTCAACCGAAAAAACGCGCGAACTCCGCGACGCTCGCGCGCTCGGTGACGAGGCGGTTCTCGATCGCGTCCGGGTCCGCATGGCCGAGCGACATGCCGCAAACCAACTGTTCGTTGGCGGGAATGCGGAGGTGTTCGGTGATGATCCGGTGAAACGGCACGAACGCGGCCTGCGGGCAAGTATCGAGCCCGCGTGCGCGCGCGGCCGTCATCACGCCTTGCAGGAACATCCCGCAGTCGAGCCATGCACCGTGGGTCATCACGCGGTCGAGTGTGAAGAACAGCGCGACCGGCGCATCGAAGAAACGGAAGTTGCGCGCGTGCTGCGCATGCATGCGCGCCTTCTCGTCGCGGCCGATGTTCAACAGGCCGTACAGGTCCCAGCCGACCTTGCGGCGCCGGTCGATATACGGCGACACCCACTCGCGCGGGTAGTAGTCGTACTCGGCGACGTATTTCTCGTCGCGTGCGGGATCGTCGTGGGCCGCGGTGAGCGCGGCGGCGAGCGCGTCGCGCGTGGCGCCCGTCGCGACGTACACGCGCCACGGCTGGATGTTGGTGCCCGACGGCGCGCGGCTCGCGGCTTCGAGGATAGCCTCGAGCGTGTCGCGCGGCACGGGCGTCGGCAGGAACGCGCGGATCGCACGGCGCGACGTGAGCGCCGCGTCGACGGCGCCGGTCGCATCGGCATCGACGCGCGGGAAAGCAGTGGGGACGGACATCGGCATACCTTCGGGGCGAGATCCGACGCGCCGCGCGGGCGCCGTCGGCCGGGCCGGTGCGGCGGGTGGGTGAACCGACGATCATACGCCGCGGTGCGCCGGCGTGCAGCGCGCGCGGGTGTTAGCAGCACACGCACGTGGCTGCTTGCTTGCGCGGGGATGCGGGATCGCTACACTGAAATCGTAAGGGTCTGATGATCGTGTGACAGCAAGCGGCAGCGAGGTTGGTATGACGACGGCGATGGTGAAACAGGAACTGGCGGTGGCGTCCTTCAGCACGGTGTACGACCTCGAGCAGGTCGAGACGGCGTTGAGCGACCTGAACGAGAGCGCGAGCGACGCACTGCGCGCCACCTACGAGAAGATGCTCAAGACGGGCAATCTGCGCTTTTGCGTGAAGCCGAACCGGATGCCGTCGTTCGACGCGCTCGGCGAGGCATTGCCCAATTTCGCCGAGCCGCTCGACGACGTGCGCAAGCAGATCGCGCTGTGCCTCGAAACGGACGACCGGCTCGAACTGATGCCGATCCTGCTGCTCGGGCCCCCGGGCATCGGCAAGACGCATTTCGCGAAGGCGCTCGCGCAGCTGCTCGGCACCGCGTACCACTACGTGCCGATGAGTTCGCTGACGGCCGGCTGGATCCTGTCGGGGGCGTCGTCGCAATGGAAGAACGCGAAGCCCGGCAAGGTGTTCGATGCGCTCGTGAACGGCAGCTACGCGAACCCGGTGATCGCGGTCGACGAGATCGACAAGGCCGGCAGCGATGCGCAATACGATCCGCTCGGCGCGCTGTACGCGTTGCTCGAGCACGACACCGCGCGCGCGTTCATCGACGAATTTGCGGAAGTGCCGATCGATGCGGGCAACGTGATCTGGATCGCGACCGCGAACGATGCGCAAGCGATCCCGGAGCCGCTGCTCAACCGGATGAACGTGTACGAGATCGAGCCGCCCGATGCGGCCGGCGCGCGCCGGATCGCGCAGACGATCTACGACGAGATCCGCACGTCGCATGCGTGGGGGCGGCGCTTCCCGGATACCCTGGGCGACGACGCGCTCGACGTGCTGGCCGCAACACCGCCGCGCACGATGCGCCGCGCGCTGCTGCACGCATTCGGCGCCGCCCGGCTCGACGGGCGCGACGCGATCAGGCCGCGCGACATCCGGGCCGACGAGGGCGCCGCGAAGCGCCGGCCGATCGGCTTCTGAACCGACGGCGCGTGCCCGGCGGCGCGTGCCCGGCGGCGGCACGCGCGCGCCGTGCCGTGCGGCGTGCACCGTGTCGTCGCGACGCGGCGCGCGACCTTCGGCAAGCGGGAGAACCGGGACGTACAATTCTCTTCTCTCCCCTCGACGCGCTAACGGCGCGAAACGTCATGGAGCAGATGGATTGTGTCGTGATCGGCGCGGGCGTCGTCGGTCTTGCGATTGCGCGCGAACTGGCCGCGCGCGGGCGTGAAACGCTCGTGCTCGAGTCCGCCGATGCGATCGGCACGGGTACGAGCTCGCGCAACAGCGAAGTGATTCATGCGGGGCTCTACTATCCGCGCGGGTCGCTGAAGGCGACGTCGTGCGTGCACGGGCGCGACCTGCTGTACGAATTCTGCGAGACGCATCACGTGCCGCACCGGCGCACCGGCAAGCTGCTCGTCGCCACGAGCGCCGCGCAGGTGAAGCAGTTGAAGGCGATCGCCGCGCGCGCGGCCGAAAACGGCGTGCTCGACCTGATGCCGCTCACGCGTGCCGAGGCGCAGACGCTCGAGCCCGCGCTCGAATGCGTCGAGGCGCTGTTCTCGCCGTCCACCGGCATCGTCGACAGCCACCAGCTGATGCTCGCGCTGCTCGGCGACGCCGAGCGCGGCGGCGCCGTGTGCGCGCTGAAATCCCCGGTCGAATCGATCGACGTGCTGCGCGGCGGGCGCTTCGTCGTGCGCACGGGCGGCGACGCGCCCGCCGAGATCGAGGCCGCGTGCGTGATCAACAGCGCGGGCCTCGGCGCGCAGGCGCTGGCGCGCCGCACGCGCGGCCTCGACCCGCGCTGGGTGCCGCCGCTCTATCTCGCGCGCGGCAATTACTTCAGCCTGTCGGGCCGCGCGCCGTTCTCGCACCTGATCTACCCGATGCCCGATCGCGCGGGGCTCGGCGTGCACCTGACGCTCGATCTCGGCGGGCAGGCGCGCTTCGGCCCGGATGTCGAGTGGTGCGATTCGCTGCGCTACGAAGTCGATCCGGCGCGTGCGACCGCGTTTTACGCGTCGATCCGCGCGTTCTGGCCGGGCTTGCCCGACGATGCGCTGCAGCCGGCGTACGCGGGCATCCGGCCGAAGCTCGCGGGGCCGGGCGAGCCGCCGGCCGATTTCATCGTGCAGGGCGCCGCGCAGCATGGCGTGCGCGGGCTCGTGAACCTGTTCGGCATCGAGTCGCCGGGGCTCACCGCGTCGCTCGCGCTCGCGCAGCGCGTGGGCGAGATGGCGGCTTACCGCTGATGTGGCGGGCGTGTAGCGGGCATGTCGCGTGTGCGTGTCGGCCAGGTTGCGGGCACATGGCAGCCTTGTGAAATTCCTTATCTCTGGAATTTCGGCGCGCACATTTATTCGCTTGAGCGTTATTCTGTCGAACGGCTGTCGCCAGAACAGCTTTCAAACCGATAACGTTGGAGCGAGTCCCCCATGAAAACATCCCGTCGGAGTTTCCTGATTACGAGCATTGGTGCCGTGTCCGCGCTAGCGCTGTCGCGCGAAGCGCTGGCCGATGCGCCGATGCTGTCGGAAACCGATCCGACCGCCGTGGCGCTCGGCTACAAGGCCGATGCCACGAAGGTCGACAAGACGAAGTACCCGAAATACGCAGCGGGCCAGGATTGCGCGGCCTGCATGCTGTACCAGGGCAAGAAGGGCTCGGCCTCGGGCCCGTGCGGCGCCTTCCCCGGCAAGCAGGTGTCGGCGAAGGGCTGGTGCAGCGCCTTCTCGAAGATGGGTTGAGGCCCGTGCGGCATCGTGCGATGCCGCATTGTGGCGAAAACCGCAAAACGCCCGCCGTCGAACGATGGCGGGCGTTTTTTATTGCTTGAAAACGGTTCCGTCGCTTTCTACACTCGCTGCAAACCAGCGCGCCGCGGGCACCCCGCGCGCCGCGCCGCCCGACACGGCGTACTGACGAGGACGAGGCACGCATGGCGACGATTGCGAATTCAACGAAAACGATCCGGCCCGAGCGTGCGCTGAATCGCCGCGCGGTGTTCGCCGCCGTGATCGGCAACGCGCTCGAGTGGTACGACTTCACGGTGTTCGGCTTCATGACGGTCGTGATCGCCGAGCTGTTCTTCCCGACCTCCAGCGAATATTCGTCGCTGCTGCTGACGACGGCGACGTTCGGCGTCGCGTTCTTCATGCGCCCGATCGGCGGCATCGTGTTCGGGCTGTACGCGGATCGCGCCGGCCGCAAGGCCGCGCTGTCACTCGTGATCCTGTTGATGACGGGCGGCATCTTCCTGCTCGCGGTCGCGCCGCCCTATGCGGCGATCGGCATCGGCGGGCCGATCCTGATCGTGCTGGGCCGCCTGCTGCAGGGCTTCTCCGCGGGCGGCGAATTCGGCAGCGCGACGGCGCTGCTGATCGAGGCCGCGCCGTTCTCGAAACGCGGCTTCTACGGCAGCTGGCAGATGGCGAGCCAGGCGGCCGCGCTGCTGATCGGCGCGCTCGTCGGCGCGGCCGTCACGCGCGGGCTGTCGCACGATGCACTGCGCAGCTGGGGCTGGCGCGTGCCGTTCATCCTCGGGCTCGTGATCGGCCCGATCGGCTTCTACATCCGCCGCCATCTCGCCGATTCCGAAGCGTTCCTGCATGCGCAGCAGAACGCGCGCCGCGCGACGCTCGGCGAAGTGTTCACGCGCCACCCGCGCGAGGTGCTGTGCGGCCTCGGCTCGGTGATCGCGCTGACGGTGACGATCTACGTGCTGATCAGCTATCTGCCGACCTTCGCGGTGAAGCAGCTGAAGCTGCCCTACGCGGAATCGTTCTACGCGGTGATCGCCGGCAACCTGCTGCTGATGGTGCTGTCGCCGGTCGCGGGCGCGTGGTCGGACCGCATCGGCCGCAAGGGGCTGTCGCTGTGGTCGCTGGTGCTGACGCTCGCGCTGATGTATCCGCTGTTCGCGTGGCTCGACGCGGCGCCGAGCATCGCGCGGCTGATCGCGGTGCAGGTCGTGCTGTCGATCACGCTCGCGGGCTACTACGGGCCGTTCGGCGCGATGATTGCCGAGCTGTTCCCGGCCAACGTGCGCTCGACCGGGCTGTCGATCGCGTACAACGTCGCGGTGATGCTGTTCGGCGGTTTCGGGCAGTTCATCGTCACGTGGCTGATCAAGGTCACGGGCACGCCGCTCGCGCCGACTTACTACGTGATGGCGGGGATCGCGCTGTCGATCGTCGCGGTCGCGTTCGTGCCCGCACGCAGCGCCGACCTCGACGCACCCGCATGACGACATGACGATTTGAAGACGGTCATCGGATCGTTTCGCAAAACGCAATGATGTGCTGCGGAACACGCGGAAACGGCGTATCGAGCCTTCGTGTTCGCGCCCGAATTGTTTAGTTGCCGAACGAAACTTGCGCGAGATGAACGAAATTGTCGCTCGCGCGCGTTTTCGCATTTTTTACCCACACTAAACATCGGCACAAACCCGCGCGGTCATGTAGAAGAGTTTTTTCTCCAGCTTGTTGCCACATCGTTAGCTCAAGTAATATCCGCGTACGCCGGCCCCTGGCGGGCCGGTTCCGACCTGGAGACCTGGAGGAAACATGGAATACAACCGTCTGTTGCACACCCTGCGTGTTACCGCCATTGCAGGCGTGGCAGCGGCATCGCTCGGCGTCGCGGGTTCTGCATTCGCACAGATTCCGAACAAAACGCTCGTCTACTGCTCAGAAGGCAGCCCGGCGGGTTTCGATTCCGCGCAATTTACGACCGGCGTCGATTTCACCGCCGCCACGTTCACCGTCTACAACCGCCTCGTCGAATTCGAGCGCGGCGGCACGAAGGTCGAGCCGGGCCTCGCCGAGAAATGGGACGTATCGCCCGACGGCAAGGTGTACACGTTCCACCTGCGCCACGGCGTGAAGTTCCACACGACCGACTTCTTCAAGCCGACGCGTGAATTCAACGCGGACGACGTGCTGTTCACGTTCCAGCGCATGCTCGACCCGAACCAGGCGTTCCGCAAGGCGTACCCGGTGTCGTTCCCGTACTTCACCGACATGGGCCTCGACAAGCTGATCACGAAGGTCGAGAAGGTCGATCCGTACACCGTGAAGTTCACGCTGGCCGAGCCGAATGCGCCGTTCATCCAGAACATGGCGATGGAATTCGCGTCGATCCTGTCGGCCGAATACGGCGACCAGCTGATGAAGGCCGGCAAGGCCGCCGACATCAACCAGAAGCCGGTCGGCACGGGCCCGTTCATCTTCCGCAGCTACACGAAGGATGCGACGATCCGGTTCGACGGCAATCCTGATTACTGGAAGAAGGGCGAAGTGAAGATCTCGAAGCTGATCTTCTCGATCACGCCCGACCCGGGCGTGCGCGTGCAGAAGATCAAGCGCAACGAATGCCAGGTGATGAGCTATCCGCGTCCGGCCGACATCGCGACGCTGAAGGCCGATGCGGGTGTCGACATGCCGTCGCAGGCAGGCTTCAACCTCGGTTACCTCGCGTACAACGTCGAGCACAAGCCGGTCGACAAGCTCGAGGTGCGTCAGGCGCTCGACATGGCGATCAACAAGAAGGCGATCCTCGAATCCGTCTACCAGGGCGCCGGTCAAGCGGCTTCCGCGCCGATGCCGCCGACCCAGTGGTCGTACGACAAGAACCTGAAGATGGCCGCGTACGACACCGCGAAGGCGAAGGCGCTGCTGGCGAAGGCCGGCTATGCGAACGGCTTCGAGATCACGCTGTGGGCGATGCCCGTGCAGCGCGCGTACAACCCGAACGCCCGCCTGATGGCCGAGATGATCCAGGCCGACTGGGCGAAGATCGGCGTGAAGGCGAAGATCGTCACGTACGAGTGGGGCGAGTACATCAAGCGCGCGCACTCGGGCGAGCAGGACACGATGCTGATCGGCTGGACGGGCGACAACGGCGACCCGGACAACTGGCTCGGCACGCTGCTCGGCTGCGAAGCGATCAAGGGCAACAACTTCTCGCACTGGTGCTACAAGCCGTTCGACGAGCTGGTCCAGAAGGGCCGCACGACGACGGGCCAGGACGCGCGGACGAAGCTCTACACGCAGGCCCAGCAGATCTTCGCGCAACAGCTGCCGTTCTCGCCGATCGCGAACTCGACGGTCTACCAGCCGGTGCGCAAGAACGTGGTCGACATGCGTATCGAGCCGCTCGGCTACGCCCGTTTCGACGGTGTTGGCGTGAAGTAATACGCCTGTCGTAAGCTGTCGCGAAGACCGGCTAATTCATCCGGCGGCGGGAGGCCAAAAGCTTCCCGTCGCCGGTCGCACATTTCCCACAAGAAAATACGAGACGCATCATGTTCACATTCGTGTTGCGCCGCGTGGGGATGGTGATCCCGACCTTCATCGGCATCACCATCCTGGCGTTTGCGCTGATTCACCTGATACCGGGCGACCCCATCGAAGTGATGATGGGCGAGCGCGGCGTCGATCCCGCGATGCATGCGGAGGCGATGAAACGCCTCGGGCTCGACCAGCCGCTGCCCATGCAGTACCTCCACTACATCGGCCGGGCGCTGCATGGCGACCTCGGCACGTCGATCATCACCAACACGAGCGTCGCGGGCGAGTTCTTCGCGCGCTTCCCGGCGACCGTCGAACTGTCGCTGTGCGCGCTCGTGTTCGCGCTCGCGGTCGGCCTGCCGGCCGGCGTGATCGCCGCGCTGCGGCGCGGCTCGGTCGTCGATCACGGCGTGATGGGCACCGCGCTCACCGGCTACTCGATGCCGATCTTCTGGTGGGGGCTGATCCTCATCATGGTGTTTTCGTCATACCTCGGCTGGACACCCGTGTCGGGGCGCATCGCCGTCGAATACGACTTCCCCCATCCGACGGGCTTCATGCTGATCGACGCGCTGCTCGCGCCGGACGAAGGCTCGTTCAAGTCGGCGGTCAGCCACCTGATCCTGCCCGCGATCGTGCTCGGCACGATCCCGCTCGCGGTGATCGCACGGATGACGCGCTCGTCGATGCTCGAAGTGCTGCGCGAGGACTACATCCGCACCGCACGCGCGAAGGGGCTGTCGCCCGCGCGCGTGGTCGTCGTGCATGCGCTGCGCAATGCGCTGATCCCGGTCGTCACCGTGATCGGCCTGCAGATCGGTACGCTGCTCGCGGGCGCCGTGCTGACCGAGACGCTCTTTTCGTGGCCCGGTGTCGGCAAGTGGCTGATCGATGCGATCGGCCGTCGCGACTATCCGGTCGTCCAGGGCGGCATCCTGCTGATCGCGACGCTCGTGATCGTCGTGAACCTGGTCGTCGACCTGCTGTACGGCGTGCTGAATCCGCGCATCCGCCACACGAGGTAATTCCATGAGCAATCTGCAAAACACCTTGCCGAGCGAATCCGCGCCGGCCGGCGGCCGTGCGCTCGCGCTGCGCGAGTTCTGGGCCAACTTCTCGCGCAACCGCGGCGCCGTCGGCGCCGGGATCGTCGTGATCGTGCTGATCCTGGTCGCGCTGCTCGCACCGGTGCTCGCGCCGCACAGCCCGGTCGAGCAATACCGCGACTACGTGAAGATTCCGCCCGCATGGCTCGCGGGCGGCAACTGGCAATTCATCCTCGGCACCGACGAAGCGGGCCGCGACATCCTGTCGCGCCTGATGTTCGGCGCACGGATGTCGTTCTGGATCGGCTTCGTGTCGGTCGTGCTCGCGCTGATCCCCGGCATCGTGCTCGGGCTCGTCGCCGCGTTCTTCCAGAAGTGGGCCGACACGCCCGTGATGCGCATCATGGACGTGCTGCTCGCGCTGCCGTCGCTGCTGCTCGCGGTCGCGGTCGTCGCGATCATCGGCCCGGGTCTCACCAACACGATGTTCGCGATCGCGATCGTCGCGCTGCCGGCCTATGTGCGTCTCACGCGTGCGTCGGCGCTCGGCGAACTGCAGAAGGAGTACGTGACGGCGTCGCGCGTGGCCGGTGCCGGCACGCTGCGCCTGATGTTCTCGCAGGTGCTGCCGAACTGCACGGCGCCGCTGATCGTGCAGGCGACGCTCGGCTTCTCGTCGGCGATCCTCGACGCGGCCGCGCTCGGCTTCCTCGGCCTCGGCGTGCAGCCGCCGACCGCCGAGTGGGGCGCGATGCTCGCGTCCGCGCGCGACTACATCGACAACGCATGGTGGATCGTGACGATGCCCGGCCTGTCGATCCTGATTTCGGTGCTCGCGATCAACCTGCTCGGCGACGGGCTGCGCGATGCGCTCGATCCCAAACTGAAGCGGATGGCATGACATGAGCGAGAACCTACTGACCATCCGCAATCTCGCGGTGAACTTCAACGGCCTGCCCGCCGTCGACCGGATCAACCTGTCGATCGCGCCGGGCGAGGTGGTGGGCGTCGTCGGCGAATCGGGCTCGGGCAAGAGCGTGACGATGATGGCGCTGATGGGCCTGATCGACGCACCCGGCAAGGTGACGGCCGACGAAGTCACGTTCAACGGCGTCGACCTGCTGAAGGCATCGCCGAAAGCGCGCCGCAAGATCGTCGGCAAGGACATCGCGATGGTGTTCCAGGATGCGCTGACGAGCCTGAACCCGAGCTACACCGTCGGCTACCAGATCAAGGAAGTGCTGAAACTGCACGAAGGGCTGCGCGGCGACGCGCTGCACCGGCGCGCGCTCGAACTGCTCGACCAGGTCGGCATTCCCGATGCGAAGAACCGCATCGCGTCGTTCCCGCACCAGATGTCGGGCGGGATGAACCAGCGCGTGATGATCGCGATGGCCGTCGCGTGCAACCCGAAGCTGCTGATCGCCGACGAGCCGACCACCGCGCTCGACGTGACGATCCAGGCGCAGATCATGGACCTGCTCGTGAAGCTGCAGAAGGAGCGCGGGATGGCGCTCGTGCTGATCTCGCACGACCTGGCCGTGGTGTCGGAAGTCGCGCAGCGTGTCGCGGTGATGTACGCGGGCGAGGTCATCGAGACCAATCGCGTGCCCGACATCTTCCGCGCGCCGCATCATCCGTACACCGAAGCGCTGCTTGCCGCGATTCCCGAGCACAATAAGGGGGCGCGTCGCCTTGCCGCATTGCCGGGCATGGTGCCGGGCCGCGATGATCGCCCGTCCGGGTGCCTGTTCGCGCCGCGCTGCAAGTACGTCGTCGACGATTGCCGCAAGGCGCGGCCGGCGCTCGATACGCTGGTGCCGGCCAACGATGCGATGCGTGCGCGCTGCATCAAGCCGCTCAATGTTTCCAACCTCGACCTGACGGGAGGTGCACGATGAATGCAGTCAATCAGACGCGTGCCACGCCGCACGACGAGGAAGCCGTGCTGGTGGCCGACGGCCTCGCGAAACACTATTCGGTGAAACGCGGGATGTTCGGGCAGGGTACGGTGAAGGCGCTGAACGGCGTGTCGTTCTCGCTGAAGCGCGGCAAGACGCTCGCCGTCGTCGGCGAATCGGGCTGTGGAAAATCCACGCTCGCGCGCCAGCTCACGATGATCGAGACGCCCACCGCGGGCCACCTGACGATCGACGGCAAGGACGTCGCCGGCGCGAACCGCGAGACGGTCGCCGACCTGCGCCGCCGCGTGCAGATGGTGTTCCAGAACCCGTTCGCGTCGCTGAACCCGCGCAAGACCGTCGAGCAGACGCTCTCCGAGCCGCTCGAGATCAACGCGAACCTGACGGCCGCCGAGCGCGCGCAGCGCATCGCGCAGATCATGCGCACGGTCGGCCTGCGGCCCGAACACGCGAAGCGCTATCCGCACATGTTCTCGGGCGGCCAGCGCCAGCGTGTCGCGATCGCGCGCGCGATGATCCTCGATCCGCGCATCGTCGTCGCCGACGAGCCGGTGTCCGCGCTCGACGTGTCGATCCAGGCGCAGATCCTGAACCTGTTCATGGATCTGCAGGAGCAGTTCAAGACGAGCTACGTGTTCATCTCGCACAACCTGTCGGTGGTCGAGCACGTCGCGGACGACGTGATGGTGATGTACTTCGGCAGCGTCGCCGAGCTCGGCGACAAGGCGACAATCTACGCGCGGCCGCGCCATCCGTACACGCGCGCGCTGATGTCGGCGACGCCGGCGATCTTCGAGGAAGACCGCCGCGTGCAGATCAAGCTGCAGGGCGAACTGCCGTCGCCGCTCAATCCGCCGTCGGGCTGCGCGTTCCACCAGCGCTGCCCGTATGCGGTCGAGCGCTGCCGTGCGGAGGAGCCGCAGCTGCGCGAGGTCGACGGCCGGCGCGTGGCCTGCCATCGGGCCGAGGAGGTAGGGGAGGCGAATGCCTGAAGCGTTGGCGGCGCGCGCGTCCGGCGTGCGCCGTGCGGGGGCAGGCGGCGCGCGCGTGATGCGCGCGTACCGCTACGCGCGGCGCTGGGGCGTGCGTACCGTCACGGGCGCCGCGCTGGCCGGCGCGTGCGTGGCGGCCAGCCTCGTGGTTCCCGTCGAATCCGCGCGCGCCGAAGGGCGCGCGCCGGCCACCTCACCGATCCATCCGTCGCAAGTCCCGCCGCCCGGCATGAGCCTGCCGGGCTTTCACGCACCCGCCGTGTCGAACGGCACGGTCGCGAGCGGCGCGGTGCGCGTGCAGCCCGCGCGCATGCCGTTCTACGTCGCGACCAAGGGGCGTGTCACGCTCTACGTGCTCGGCACGCTGCACACGGGCGATCCGTCCGATTACCCGAGCGCGCAGCCGTTCCGGCCGCGTATCCTCGCGGCGCTCGCCGCGTCGCCGACGCTCGCGCTCGAACTGTCGCCCGACGACCTGCTCGAATCCCAGGACGATGTGTCGAAGTACGGCGTATGCCGCTACCCGTGCCTGCAGCGCCTGCTGCCGGATCCGCTGTGGCAGCGGCTCGCGGCGCGCCTGCGCGGCAACCCGGCCGCGCTCGCCGAGATCCGCAAGATGCGGCCGTGGCTCGCGGCGCTCGTCGTCGAGACCTACGATTCGCTGTCGGCCGGCCTGCAGACCGAGTACGGCACCGAGGCGCAGTTGCAGAACGTGTTCCTGAAGAAGAAGGGCGGCCGCGTGATCGGGCTCGAGACGCTCGCCGAACAGATGCGCGCGTTCACCGGGCTGACGCTCGCCGAGCAGCGCGAGATGCTCGCGCAGGACATGGTGCAGACGCCCGCACAGAACGCCGACGACATCAAGGCGCTGCACCGACTGTGGCGAATTGGCGACGCCGATGCGATCTCGGCGTGGGCCGTCGCGAAGAGCGAACGGCTCGCGCGTTCGAAGGTGTTGTCGGCGTCGATCGACAACAAGATCGTGTACGAGCGCAACCGCCGCTTCGTTGCACGGATGACGGCAATCGCCGCCCCGAACCGGCCGCTGTTCGTCGCGATCGGCGCGCTGCATCTGGGCGGCCCGCGCGGCGTGCTCGAATTGTTGCGCCAGCAAGGATACCGGGTCGACGCGAACTGATCGCGCCCGACGGCCCGCACCGATCTTCCCCTGTTTGATTGGCCTCGCGCACCCGCGGCGAAACGCGTGCGCGTGGGCGGCAATCGATAAGGAAAACCCTTGAATCGTCGGAAAATAGCGTTTAAAACGATTGACATCCCGTTCTGCCAATATCTATTCTTCACCCCACAAGTTGAAAAAATGAAAAGAATAGATAAGTTCTACGGGGTAGCAGAAATAAGCGCGGGGTTAGCGTTGCCGGCACGTGAAGCACGTGCCGGCCGCGGAGTGTCTGCATGCACGGCGGGGCCAATCATCGTCGTACAAAACATGCATGCAGGCCGACTTGCAGATAAAGCAACGTTCCGTCGTCTGACCGGGGAATGCAGTGATCGGGCGGCGGCGGACGTTTTTTAATCCGGAAGATTTTTCCGGTCACCGTCGAAAGACGGTTTCGGGGGGGCGAATCGACAGACGGCGAAGCCGCAGCGATTGCGCCAACGGAAAAGCGCCACGAGGGCGCTTTTTTCTTTTGTGCGACGGATCAGGCAGCCGGCCGGGTCACGTGCGTTCGTCGGCCTGCAGCATGCCGGGCGCGACGACGTCGACGCCCACCGCCTCGAGCGCGGCGCGAATCCGTTTCGCGAATACCAGCGCATGCGGCCCGTCGCCGTGCAGGCAGACGGTCTGCGCATTGAGCATCACCCACTCGCCGCCGATCGCACGCACCTGACGGCTGCGCACCATGTCGAGCGTGCGCGCGATCATCGTGTCTTCGTCGTCGATCAGCGCGCCGGGCTGGTTGCGCGGCACGAGCGAGCCGTCCGCGCGGTAGCCGCGATCGGCGAACACTTCCTCCACCGCGGCGAGCCCCGCGTGCCGCGCGGCCGCGACGAACACGCTGTTCGCGAGCCCGAAGACCGCGAGCGACGGATCGAAATCGCGGATCGCGGACACCACCGCATCGGCGATCATCGGGTCGCGTGCGGCCTGGTTGTACAGCGCGCCGTGCGGTTTCACGTGCGCGATGCGCCCGCCCTCGGCCTGCGCGATCGCCGACAGCGCGCCGAGCTGGTACAGCACGCCCGCGTAGATGTCGCCGGCCGGCAGCTGCATTTCCTTGCGGCCGAAATTCTCCGGATCGTGAAAGCTCGGATGCGCGCCGATCGCCACGCCTTTCTGCACGGCCCAGCGCACGCAGTCGCGCATCGCGTTCGCGCCGCCCGCATGCCACCCGCATGCGATGTTCGCGGACGTGACGAGGTCGAGCAGCGCCTCGTCCGAACCGCAGCCTTCGCCGAGATCGGCATTCAGATCGATTTCCATGGTGTTCCTCGTCCACTGATTGCGTGGCCCGTCCTTGCTGCTACTGCCTTCGGTACTGCTACCGCCATTGTCATGCCGCGCGCGACTGGGCGCGGCGGCGCGCTTCCTCGCGCATGTCGATCGCCACGTCGATCTGCCGCAGATAGGCACGTTCTGCGGCCAGGGCGGCGCGCGCGGCGTCGGGTGTCGTGCGCACGAAGCGGACCGGCAGGTTGAGCCGCGCCTGCGCGAGTTTCCACAGGTCCGCACGGATCACCGTGCCGATCTTCGGGTAGCCGCCGGTGGTCTGCGCGTCGTGCATCAGCACGATCGGCTGGCCGTTCGGCGGCACCTGGATCGTGCCGGGCAGCACCGCATGCGACAGCAGCTCGGCCGGCCGCTCGCGCACGAGTTCGACGCCCGCAAGCCGATAGCCCATGCGGTTGCTGTTCGCCGTGACGAGCCATTCCTCGTCCCAGAACGCCTGCTGCGCATCGGCGGCGAACGACGCGTAGTCGGGGCCCGGCAGCACGCGCACGGGCATCGCCCACGGCGCATGCGCGGGGCGGTGGCGGCGCGGCGGCTCGTCGACGCGCGCGAACGCGCACCACGCCGGCGCCTTTACCCCGAATTCGGGCGCATCGGCCGCGAGGCAGCCCATCCCGGCCGGAAGCACGCCGACCGGGAGGCGATCGCCGTCGCGCAGCGCGCGGCCGCCGAGGCCGCCGAAGCGCGACGCGAGATCGGTGCTGCGCGAGCCGAGCATCGGCAGCACGTCGATGCCGCCGGCGATGCACAGGTAGCCGCGCATCCCGCGTTTCGCGGCCGGCAGCACGAGCGTCTGCCCGGCCTCGACCGGCAGGCTCCACCACGAATATACGCGCCGGCCGTCGAGCGTGGCGCCGAACTCGGTGCCGGTGATCGCGATGCGGGTCGCGCGCGTGAAGCGGAAGGCGGCCGGGCCGATCGTGATTTCGACGGCCGCCGCGTCGGGACGGTTGCCGACCAGCCGGTTGCCGACCTCGAGCGCGAGGCTGTCGAGCGCGCCGCCCTGCGCGACGCCGAGATGGCGCGTGCCGCGGCGGCCGAGATCCTGCACGGTGGACAGCGGGCCGGCCCGCACCACCTCGATGGTGCCCGGTGCGTTGCTCTGGGTCATCGCGCGTCGACTCCCGCAATGGTGAAGCGCACGCGGTCGCCGGGCAGCAGCAGCGTCGGCTGCGGCCGCGCCGGATCGAACAGCACGTGCGACGTGCGGCCGATCAGTTGCCAGCCGCCGGGAGACGTGGCCGGGTAGATGCCTGTCTGCGCGCCGCCGATGCCGACCGAGCCGGCCGGCACTTCGAGGCGCGGCGCCGCGCGGCGCGGCGTGTGCAGCGCGGCATCGAGCCCGCCGAGATACGCGAAGCCCGGCTGGAAGCCGACGAAGAACACGACGTAGGCGCCGGCTGCGTGGCGCGCGACGACCTCGTCGGCCGATAGGCCGGTATGGGCGGCGACGGCCGCCAGGTCGGGGCCGGCGGCGCCGCCGTACTCGATCGGGATTTCGACCTCGCGACCGTCCGCATGCTCGACGTCGGCCGTCTCCCACGCGTCGCGCAGCGCCGGCGTGAGCGATTCGGCCGTCGTGGCGAGCGCGTCGAACACGATCGTCAGGTTGTTCATGCCGGGCACGACGTCGACCACGTCGGGCCACGCGCGCGCGACCTCGGCAACGGCCCAGACGCGGCGCTGGCAATCGAGCGTGGCGGGCGGCGGCACCTCGCAGACGAGGGCGGCGTCGCCGAGCGGATAAATGCGGGGTTGCGTCATCGGACTGGCACGGTTCGGACGGCAATGTTAGCGCACATTGTCAATAAAATATCGACAACTTCCCAATAAGCGTTTTCGCCTAGCCCGGATGTCCGGGCTTCTGGCGTACACTCGGCACACCCTGTCATCCGGCTTGCTCCGTCTTTACATGAAGCGTCCTGCGACCAAGATCGTGTCATCCGAACACCTCGTTTCCGATTCGAGCGCGGAGCTGTCGGAGCTCGAATACGGGCTCATCATGGCAGGCAACGCGTTCAACCGGTGGATGGTGCGCTGCATGTCGGCGGCCGGCGCGAAGGACATGACGGCGGTCGAGGTGTCACTGCTGCATCACGTCAGCCACCGTGAACGCAAGAAGAAGCTCGCCGACATCTGCTTCGTGCTCAATATCGAGGATACGCACGTCGCGACCTATGCGCTGAAAAAACTGATCGCCCGCGGCTATGTGAAGAGCGAGAAGAACGGCAAGGAAGTGTTCTTCTTCGCGACCGACGCAGGCCGCGACCTGTGCTTGAAGTACCGCGAGGTGCGCGAGCACTGCCTGATCGAGACGCTGAAGGACAGCGGGCTCACCAACGAGCAGATCGGCGACGCGGCGCAGTTGCTGCGCAACGCATCGGGGCTGTACGACACGGCCGCGCGCGCGGCGGCGTCGCTGTAAGCGGTTGGACCGGGGTCGGGCCGGGGTTGCGCCGGCGGTGGCGCGCGGCAATGCGCTGACGGGCGTGCGACGACGGACGCCGCGCCGCCCGCCGCATCATCCGGCGGCCGGGTAGAGCGCGCCGTCGGTCACGATCCAGCGCAGCGCGAGATCGTGCGCTTCGGCCGGCAGTGCGTCGACGCGGCACGCTTCATAGGCGATGCCGACCGTCACGGGCGGCTGGCTGCCCGGCCACGCGGCGAGCGTGCGGTCGTAATAGCCGCCGCCGTAGCCGAGCCGGTAGCGCTGCGGATCGAATCCCACACAGGGAATCAGCAACAGGTCGGGCACGACGACGATTCCCGACGCCGGTTCCGGAATCCGGTGATGGCCTTCGCGCATCGGCGTATGCGTGTCCCATGCATGGAACTCGAGCGGCGTGTGCCGCTCGCCGATCACGGGCAGCGCGGCGCGCCGGCCGGCACCGGCCGCGCACCAGGCGAGCACCGCATCGCGCGCGTCGAATTCGCCCGGCAGCGGCCAGTAGAACCCGACCGTGCGCGGCGCGAGCCGCTCGAGCAGCGTGCGCAGCCGCGCGTCGAGTGCGGCGTTCGCGGCGGGTTGCGACGCGGCGTCGCGACGCGCGCCGGACAGCGTTTTGCGTAGCGCAACCTTCGGGTTCGGCACAGGGTTGCGTGCTATGCTTTCGCTCACTTCGTGCTCCATTCAAAACGATGTCGAACAGCCTTTTCCGAGTATATCGCGCGGTCGCGCTGACGCTTTCGGCCACCGCGCTCGTCGCGGGCACGGCCGCGTGCGCCGCACCGAACGACGATACGGTCTCCGGGGACGACCAGACCTTCGTGCAGCTTCGTGAAGCCGCGCGCCGCAACGACGCCGCGAAAGCCGCGCAGCTCGCGTCGATGATTCCGAACTATCCGGTACCGTCCTACGTCGAGTATTTCCAGATCAAGCCGCAGCTGTTCGATTCGACGGGCCGCGCGCGTGTGGATGCGCCGGACGCGCCCGTGCAGTCGTTCCTGCAGCGCTACGACGGCCAGGCGATCGCCGACCGCCTGCGCAACGACTACCTGCTCGTGCTCGGCGCGCGCCACGACTGGCGCAACTTCGACGATCAATACAAGCGCTTCGTGCTCGACGACGACACGCAGGTCAAGTGTTATGCGCTCGAATCGCGCGCGGCGCGCGGCGAGAACGTCGCCGATGCGGCACGCGCGCTGCTCGTCGAGCCGAAGAATTACGGCGACGCATGCGTCGACCTGATCACCGCGCTGACGGTCAACCAGCAGTTCACGAGCGACGACGTGTGGCAGCAGGCGCGCCTCGCGTACGAGCAGAACTACACGACGCTCGGCGGCAAGATCGTCGACGCGCTTGGCGCGCGCCCGGTCGGCTTCGACCAGGCGACGAGCGCGCCGCCGCTATACCTCGCGCGCGGCGTCGGCCCCGACGCGACGTCGCACCAGCTTGCGCTGATCGCGCTCGGCCGCATGGCGCGCAACGATCCGGACGCAGCCGCCGGCATGCTCACGACGGTCGCGCCTTCGCTGACCAAACAGGAGCAGGCGATCGCGTGGGGCGCGATCGGCTACCAGGGCGCGATCAAGCGCTCGCCGCTCGCGTCGGTCTGGTACGCGAAATCCGCGAATGCGCCGCTGTCGAACCCGGGCTACGAATGGCGCACGCGCGCCGCGCTGCTCGCCGGCAACTGGCCGATGGTGCGCTGGTCGATCGAGCAGATGCCGCCGTCGCTGCGCGACGATCCGGCCTGGATCTACTGGCATGCGCGCGCGCTCAAGCAGAGCGGCGACACGCTGCAGGCGAACCAGGAATTCGAGCAGGTCGCCGGGCAGTACAACTTCTACGGGCAGCTCGCCGGCGAAGAGCTCGGCCAGCGCACGACGATCCCGCCGCGCACGAAGGTGAGCGACGCCGAGATCGACGCGATGGGCAAGATTCCGGGCTTCGCGCTCGCGCAGCGTTTCTACGCGCTGAACCTGCGCCTCGAGGGCAACCGCGAATGGAACTGGCCGCTGCGCGGGATGACCGATCGCCAGCTGCTCGCGGCCGCCGAGTACGGCAAGCGCGTCGACCTGCTCGACCGCACGGTCAACACGGCAGACCGCACGAAAGCCGAGCACGATTTCACGCTGCGCTACCCGTCGCCGTACCGCAACATCGTCGAGCGCTACGCGCAGTCGACGGGCCTCGACACCGAATGGGCGTACGGGCTGATCCGCCAGGAGTCGCGCTTCATCACGAGCGCGCGTTCGTCGGTGGGCGCGGGCGGCCTGATGCAGCTGATGCCGGCCACCGCGCAGATGGTCGCGAAGAAGCTCGGCCTCGGCACGATCTCGCGCACGCAGATGCACGACATCGATACCAACATCCAGCTCGGCACCTGGTATCTGGCGGACATCTACAACAACTTCGACAGCTCGCCGGTGCTCGCCACGGCCGGCTACAACGCGGGCCCGGGCCGGCCGCGCCAGTGGCGCCAGGTGTTGACGCAGCCGGTCGAAGGCGCGATCTTCGCAGAAACGATTCCGTTCAACGAAACGCGCGACTACGTGAAGAACGTGCTGTCGAACACCGTCTATTACGCGGCGCTCTTCGAGGGCAAACCACAGTCGTTGAAGAAGCGTCTGGGCATGATCTCGCCCTGATCCGCACTCTTCACACTGCCGCGCGAGACGCGGCAGTGTTCAAGGGGCTGTTCACGCTAATAACGGGCTTGCGAACGTGCCTTGCCGGCCGCAATGCGGCCGGCAAGGCACGTTCGCCTGTTTGGAAAAAAATCATGCGTGGGGCTGACCCCCGGAAGGGCCGATCGCCGCGTCATGCTCCTCGCGAATACGTCGAGTATTCGTTTCGTTGCAATCCTTGCGCTCGGCCCTTCTGGGGGCCAGCGCAAGCCCGTTATTAGCGTGAACAGCCCCTTAGAGGTCCCGACCATGGATCGCCAGACCGTCGCGCTGCTGGGCGGCACCGGCTTCATCGGCAGCCGGCTCGTCAATGCGCTGATCGACGCCGGCAAGCAGGTACGGATCGGCACGCGCCGGCGCGACCACGCACGCCACCTGCAGATGCTGCCGGTCGAAATCGTCGAGCTCGAAGCGCTCGACACGCGCACGCTCGCGCGCTTCGTCGCCGGCGCGCACGCGGCGATCAACCTCGTCGGCGTGCTGCACGGCGGTCGCGGTACGCCGTACGGGCCCGGCTTCGAGCGCGCGCACGTCACGCTGCCGGCCGCGCTCGCGACCGCCTGCACCGAGGTGGGCGTGCAGCGCGTGCTGCACATGAGCGCGCTCGGCGCCGATTCGCATGGCGCGAGCATGTACCAGCGCTCGAAGGGCGACGGCGAGGCCGCGCTGCATGCGATCGCGGCGACCGATTCGCTCGCGCTGACGATCTTCCGCCCGTCGGTCGTGTTCGGCCCCGGCGATGCGTTCCTCAACACGTTCGCGAACCTGCAGCGCACGATGCCCGTGCTGCCGCTCGCGATGCCCGACGCGCGCTTCCAGCCCGTGTTCGTCGGCGATGTCGTGCGCGCGTTCGTCAACACGCTGGATCTCGCGGCCGCGCACGGCAAGACCTACGAACTCGGCGGCCCGACCGTCTACACGCTCGAGCAGCTGGTGCGCTATTGCGGCACGCTGGTCGGCCGGCAGGCACGCATCGTGCGGCTGCCCGACGCGCTCGCGCGGCTGCAGGCGAGCGTGTTCGAATGCCTGCCCGGCGAGCCCGTGCTCACGCGCGACAATCTCGCGACGATGTCGGTGCCGAACGTGCTGTCGGGGCCGCTCGCGCCGGAGCTCGGGATCTCGCCCGCGAGTCTCGAAAGCATCGCGCCCGCGTATCTCGGCCAGGCCGCGCAGCGGTCCCGGTTCGACTGGTTCCGCTCGCGCCGCTAGGCCGGCCCGGGTGTCTTCGTTCAGCTTCGTCCTTTTCACCTTCTCGTTTTCCGGAACACCGTCATGAAACTCGTCATTGGAGACAAGAACTACTCGTCGTGGTCGATGCGTCCGTGGCTGCTGCTCGCGCATTTCGGCATCCCGTTCGACGAGATCGCGATCGAGTTGCGCCACGACGACACGGCCGCACGTATCCTCGAGTATTCGCCGTCCGGCAAGGTGCCGTGCCTGATCGACGACCACGGCGTCGCGATCTGGGATTCGCTCGCGATCGCCGAGACGCTCGCCGAACGCTATCCGCAGTTTCCGATGTGGCCGGCCGATCCGCTCG
Organism: Burkholderia sp. LS-044; assembly: GCF_004803625.1. Lineage (NCBI taxonomy): Bacteria > Pseudomonadati > Pseudomonadota > Betaproteobacteria > Burkholderiales > Burkholderiaceae > Burkholderia > Burkholderia sp. LS-044. The sequence continues at coordinate 36,072 of NZ_SSWO01000021.1, read as the reverse complement.
AGCGCGCGCATGCGCGCTGCGTCGCGGCCGAGATGCATGCGGGCTTCGCGGCGCTGCGCACGCAGATGGGCATGAACGTGCGCGCGTCGATGCCGGGGCGCGGCGCGACGCCCGATGCGCTCGCCGACGTCGCGCGCATCGACGCGTTGTGGAGCGCGTGCCTCGAGGCGTCGGGCGGGCCGTTCCTGTTCGGCGAATTCGGGATTGCCGATGCGATGTACGCGCCCGTCGTGATGCGCTTCAACACGTACGCGCCGGGCCTGTCGCCGGACGCGGCCGGTTATGCGGCCCGCGTGACGGCGCTGCCGGCCGTCCAGCGCTGGATCGACGCCGCGCGCCGTGAAACGAACGTGATCGCCGAATTCGAACCGCAGCCATGAACATCTACGCTGTAGGCGGTGCGATCCGCGACGAATTGCTCGGCGTGCCGGTGCAGGACCGCGACTACGTGGTGGTAGGCGCGACCCCCGAGCAGATGGCCGCGCAGGGTTTCCGGCCGGTGGGCAAGGATTTCCCGGTCTTCCTGCATCCGCGGACGCAGGAGGAGTACGCGCTCGCGCGCACCGAGCGCAAGACGGCGGCCGGTTATCACGGCTTCCAGTTCCACTACGCGCCGGACGTGACGCTCGACGAGGATCTCGCGCGGCGCGACCTGACGATCAACGCGATGGCGCGCGAGGTCAGCCCGGAGGGCGAGCTGGTCGGGCCCGTGATCGACCCGTTCGACGGGCAGGCCGACCTGCGCGCGCGCGTGTTCCGCCATGTGAGCGATGCGTTCGTCGAGGATCCGGTGCGGATTCTGCGCATCGCGCGCTTTGCCGCGCGGTTCGCGGACTTCACGGTCGCGGACGAAACGCTCGCGCTGATGCGGCGGATGGTCGACGCGGGCGAGGTCGACGCGCTCGTGCCCGAACGCGTCTGGCAGGAAATCGCGCGCGGGCTCATGGAGGTGAAACCGTCGCGGATGTTCGCGGTGCTGCGCGAGTGCGGCGCGCTCGCGCGCATCCTGCCCGAAGTCGATGCGCTGTGGGGCGTGCCGCAGCGCGCCGACTACCACCCGGAGGTCGACACCGGCGTGCACGTGATGATGGTCGTCGACCATGCGGCGAAGCAGGGTTATTCGCTGCCGGTGCGCTTCGCGGCGCTCACGCACGATCTCGGCAAGGCGACGACGCCTGCCGACGTGCTGCCGCGCCATATCGGCCACGAGGGGCGCAGCGTCGACCTGCTCAAGCCGTTGTGCGAACGGCTGCGCGTGCCGAACGAATGCCGCGATCTCGCGCTCGTGGTCGCGCGCGAGCACGGCAACCTGCATCGCGTGATGGAGATGGGCGCGGCCGCGCTGGTGCGGCTGTTCGAGCGAAGCGACGCGCTGCGCAAGCCGGCGCGTTTCGCCGAGATGCTGCAGGCGTGTGAATCGGATGCGCGCGGGCGGCTCGGGCTCGATACGCAGCCGTATCCGCAGGCCGAGCGGCTGCGCGTCGCGCTCGCGGCCGCGCGCAGCGTCGATGCCGGCGCGATCGCGCGCGGCATCGGCAACGACACGGAGAAGATCCGGGAAGCCGTGCATCGCGCGCGGATCGAGGCCGTCGCGCAGGCGCTCGAGATCGGCGAATAACGGCGGCGGGAAGGGCGCGCGTCGCGCGCCTGCAAAGCGGTTACGGCTTCTTCTTGCGCGCCGGCTTGGCGGCCGCCACGCGTTTGCCGGCGGCCGCGCGCGGCTTGGCTGCCGCCTTCTTGTCTTTTTTTACGGTGCCGGCGGCACGATCGCGATCCGCCCGTTCGGGCGCCGGCCCGCGGCGGCTCGTGCGCGGTTCGCCCGCCGCGGCGCGCGCGACGGGGGCCGGTTTCGCGGTGTCCATCGTCGCGGACACGAACCCGGCGCGACGGTCGTCGAACAGCGGCAGCGTGCCGACCGCGATCACCTCGGCCGGCCCGTCGCCCACGTTGGCGACCCGATGCCGCTTGCGCGCGTCGAAGTGCAGCGAGTCGCCGGGCGACAGCGGGTAGTTCTTCCTGCCGATCGTGAAGCAGATCCGGCCGGCCAGCACGTACACGAATTCGTCGCCGCCGTGCGCCACCCATTCCGAGCGGTAGCCTTCCATCATCCGCACCTTGAGCGCGTTGATCTGGCTGCCGTCGAACGTGGTGGACAGGCGTTCGTACCATTGCGACGTGGCGTCGAGCGCGTACGCCTTGCGGCTGCCCTCGTGCGAATCGGGCTGCACCTGGCGCGGCTGGTCGATCAGCGCGCCGAGCGGCACGTCGAGCGCCTTCGCGACGTTGACGAGCGACGACAGCGAGATGCCCGTGAGATGGCGCTCGACCTGGGACAGGAACCCGACCGACAGTTTCGCTTCGGTCGCGACTTCCAGCAGCGTCTTCTTCGCTTCCCGGCGCAGGCGGCGAATGCGCTGGCCGATACGCATGATGTCTGAATCCATGAATCTCTTTCGCGGCAACGAATCGGGAGGCGGGCGGACGGGCGGTGCAGTCGCCGGACAGGGAATTCCGCGCACCGCACGAAGCACGGCCGCCGGGGCGGCGATGCCGGCGCATTGTACCGCGCGGTGCCGCCGGACGAACGCCCGCTGTGCAGGGATCCGCAAGCGTCATGCCGATTTTAGCCCTACGAAAATTTCAGCTTGACCTCGATTTCAGCGTGCTCTAGATTCTGTCGCGCGCATCAAAAAAAGTTAAGTGAGACGAAAATTTTTTTAAGGGCCTGCCGCCGGGACGGTACGGCGGCCCGGCGTCGTGCCGCGCCGGGTCGAGCATCGACCGTGCAGCGGCGCCGGGCCGCGTCAGGCCTGCTTCAAGCCTGCTTTGGGCCTGTACCCCGCCGCGTCACCGCCGGCCGCCGACAACAATGCATAACGGGCTTCCGATGATCGATCGACTGAAATACAGCTTCTCCGGCCTTCCCCCGTACGACGCGTCCGTCGTCGACACGCAGGCGGGCCTGTCGCGCCTGCTCGACGCCGCGCGGCTCGACGCGGTACTGGTCACGTCGCAGGACGAGTACGTGACCGAGTACCTGCCGCGCAGCAACAACCCGCGTTATGCGCTGTCGGGCTTCGACGGTTCGGCCGGCTGCGGGATCTTCCTGAGCGCGGCGACCGCGCAGGCGCTCGGCGTGCCGCCGTTCGTGCTGTTCGTCGACGGTCGTTATCACCTGCAGGCCGAGCAGCAGTGCGATCCGGCGCGCGTGCGCATCGAGAAGCTCGGGATGAACGTGACGATCTGGCAGGCGATGGCCGACTGGCTGGTCGCGCACGGGAGCCGGCTCGCACGGGTCGGCTACGACGCACGGCGGATCAGCGTCGCGCAACGCGATCGCCTGTTCGAGCAGACGCAGGCCGCGTCGCTCGACTGGACGAGTCTCGCCGATCGCGAGATCGATCTCGCGATCGCGTTGCCGGGCTGGGTCGTCGAGCGGCCGATCTTCGAGGTGCCGGAAGCGATGACCGGCCTGAGCGTCGCGCAGAACCTCGACGCGCTGAACCGCAAGCTCGCCGCGCATACCGGCGCGCCGGACGGCAGGACCGCCTTCTTCACCTGCGCATCGGACGACCTCGCGTATCTGCTGAACAGCCGCGGTTATCACATCCCGAATGCGTCGTCGCACCTCGGCTTCCTGTTCGCGGTGGGCGGGCAGGTGGCGTTGTTCCTGCCGGAAGGCTGCGACCGCTGCGAGGTCACGCTCGAGTCGTATCCGGCGCTGCACGTGATCCGGCGCGATGTCGCGGCGCTCGAGCGCTTTCTCGCGCCGTTCGCAGTCGATCACGTGTGCTACGGCTTCGAATCGGTGAACTGCGCGCTCGTCGACGCGGTGAAGCGGGTGTGGCCGCAGGCGCGGCATGCCGACTTCAACCCGGTCGAGGCGATGCGGGCCGGCAAGACGCCGGCGGTGCTCGACCGGTTCCGCGACGCGTTTGCGCGCAGTTCCGCGGCGATCGCCGAGACGATGCGCTGGGCGAAGACGGGCGAGCCGGGCGTGCGCCATACCGAATACGACCTGGCGCGCGCGATCAACGATGCATACGCCGCGCGTTCGGCGGTTGCGCTGACGTTTCCGTCGATCGCCGCGAACGGCGCGAACAGCGCGTTCGCGCATTACACGGCGGCGAGCGCCGACGTTGAGCTGACGGAAGGCGAACTCGTGCTGCTCGACAGCGGCGCGTATTACGAAGCCGGCTTCGCGACGGACTGCACGCGCGTGGTGCTGCGCCGGACGCACCCGGATACGGTCGCGCAGCCGTGGCAGCGCGAGATCTACACGGTCGCGCTGAAGGCCTGCATCAAGGGGCTCGTCACGCGCTTCCCGAGCACGGCAAAGGGCGGCGACGTCGATGCGCTCGTGCGGCAGGTGTGCCGCGATCACGGCCACGATTTCGGCCACGGCACCGGGCACGGCGTCGGGATTCACGTGCACGAGGGCGGCGTGCGGTTCGCGCCGGGCGCGCAGTACGGGCTCGTGCCGAATGCGGTGATTTCCGTCGAGCCGGGCATCTACCTGCCGGGCAAGGGCGGCGTGCGGATCGAGAACATCGTGATCATCCGCCAGGACGACGCGCAGCCGGATACCGTGACGTTCGAGAACATCGTGACGGTCGGCTACGACTGGGACCTGATCGATCTCGACCTGCTGGACGACGACGAGCGCGCATACCTGCGCGACTACGAGCGGCTGTGCGTCGAGCGCGGCACGCAGGTCACCGCGTGTCCGCTGCTGTAGGCACCGCCGCCCGCGCCGGTCAGTTCAGCAGGCGCGCCCGCGCGAACGGCGCGATCCGCTCGGCGAGCCACGCGTGCGTGCGTGTCGTCGGGTGCAGCGTGTCCCAGAACACGAAGCGCGCCGGGTCGCGGCAGTCCGCACGCGGCGTCTGCGCGCTCAGGTAGGTGAGCGACGACGGTTTCGGGATGTCGAGGCACGCGCGCTTCGCGTCGTCGAAGCCGTATTGGGCCGGATGGCTCAGCAGGTCGTCGAACAGCGCGTACGCGTCGAACACCTCGAGCCGCAGCGTCGCGCCGTAACGGGCGCGCAGCGCGGCGGCCGCGTCGGCGAGGCGCCGGTTGTAGTCCTTCACCTGCGCGGCGACGCTCGCCGTGTCGGTGCGCGTCGCGAACACCGGTGCGCGCGACACGTCCGGCAGCGTGACGAGCATGATCCGCGTCGCGCCGGCCGCGGCAAGCCGCTCGAGGCTGTCGCGCACCGCATTCGCCGCCTGCTCGGGCGAGCGCCCGTAGTTCACCAGGTCGTTGCCGCCCGCGAACACCGCGAACAGCGTGTTGGCGGGCCGGTAGTCGGGTGCGCGATCCATGTATTCGCGCCACGAGTCGATCTGCTGGACGAGGCCCGGCACGACGAGGTACTGGTCGGTCGCCGCGCCGCCGATCGCCCAGTTGTAGAACGGCAGCCGCAGCGCGTTCGCGAGATATTCGGCCCACACCGGGCCGTTGCTGAAGCGTCCCGCCTGCCAGCTCGTGCCGTTCGGCAGCTTCCACTGGCTCGCGTTGAACATGTTCTGCGTGTCGGACAGGCTGTCGCCGAACACGATCAGCTTGTTGACGCGTGCGTCCTGTTGCGCGGCGTCGACGGTCCACACCGTGTAGTTGAACGACAGCGCGTTGTTCGCCGCGACCGCCTGCACGAGGTCGGACCGGATACCTTTCGCGGCCAGCGTCTTGCGGCACACGTCGGCGAGCGTGTCCTGCGTCGTCGTGCTGTAGAACATGTTCTTCCACTGCGTGATGCCGTCCGCCCACCAGTAGCCGGACACGCGATACCAGTCGCCGCCGGCGGGGTCGCGCGCCCATTCGTAGGTCGCGGCCGGCTTCAGCGGATCCGCGTCGATCCGGTACCAGCAGCGCAGGTACGTGTAGGTGTCGGACCCGCGGCGCGCCGCGCGCGGCGTCGCGCCGGGCGTGCCCGGCGCGGCCCGCGGCACGATGTCGGGGCCGGCCGGCGACAGCGACATGTCGCCCGTCGGCACGGGCAGCGGTGCGGCGCCGGCGGCCTGCGCGGCGGAAAGCGTCAATGCGGCGCCCAGCGCCGCGGCGGCGGAAACGGCGGCGGTGCGGTACGAAAACGGAATGCGGAAATATGGCATGCGGCCCTCTTCTGATTGTTGTGACGGGACGGCGGCGCGGTTGCGCAGCCGTGTATCGGAAGGGACCGTGAGTGCCGGGTTCGAGCCCGGTCTGTCGAAATGCGGGAGGCCGCGAATGGCGGCGAGGTGCTGCGAGGTACTACGCGATGCTACGAGGTGCGGCAGGGAAGGCAGCGGCGCCGCTGCCGGTCAGTTGGTGCTTCAGCGCATGAGCGCCGACACGCGCCCGTCGGGGCCATAGACGCCGGCCGGCGCGGGCGCCGAGCGCAGTACCGCGAGCGCGCGCTCGTTGTAGTCCATCCGGATCCGGATCAGCATTCCGTTGTTCGCATTGGCCTGGCGCGCGCGTTCGGCGGCCTGTTGCAGCAGCTGCCAGCGGCCGGCGAGGCGCGCATCGCGCTCGGCGGCCTGGTCCATTCCCTTCTTGCCGGCCGGAAAGCCGAGCGCGGAAAGCTGGGTGTCGCGCGTGCGTTCGAGCTGCGCGAGCCGGTCGATCAGCTCGCTCTTCTTCTCGACGATCCCGGGCAGCATCTCGAGCGGCTGGGCCATCGTCAGCGCCTTTTCCTCGTAGGCGAGCAGGGACGCGAACGCCTCGACCGTCGCGTGTTCGTCGTTGACCGTGGCCAGCAGCTCTTCTCTCATCGCGTCATGCTCGTCGCGCCGGCGCGGGTTGGGCGCGCCGGCAAACCGGGAGACCGGGGGACCGGCCGCGAGGCCGGCTTCAGTTGCCCGGGCGCTGCTGCTGCAGCAGCTCGCGGGCGGTATTCAATACGCCGTCGGCGATCTTGTTCGCGTCGATCGTCAACGTGCCGTTGTTCAGCGCGTCCTTGATCGACTGGACGAGGCCCGTGTCGATATCGGCGTTGCCGGACGCGGATACCGAACGCAACTGGCCGGACAGACCCGACAGGTTCACGGTCGTGTCGCCGCCGGTCGACCCTGCGTCGGCCGCCTGCGCGGACGAAGACGAGGCCGTGCCGGATGGCGCACGGGTCGCGCCGTTGCCGGTCGGCGCCAGGGGGCTCGGGTTCGGAGTGGAATCGATCTTCACGATGGGTTTCCTGTTCGGTTTGACCCAGATAACGGCCGGGTCGGCCCGAACTTTAGCATCGCGAGCCCGAAATGCTCCGAATAAACAATTCTTTACATTCTTGCCGCTGGATCCGTTCCTACAGCGGAATCTCCACGGTGCCGGCGTCCTTGACGATCGCCGTGACGATCTGGCCCGCCGCCATCCGCACCCTGACCGACTGGCCGGGCGCGGCATTCGCCAGCGCGCTGCCCTCGGCCGAAATCGTGAAACCGGGCCCGGCCGCGACGACCCGCACCGTCTGGCCGGCCGACACCGACGCCGCGCTCTTCAGCAGGTCCTGCCGCAGCGGCAGCCCGGCCGAGATGCGCGCGAGCGCGGTCGAGCCGATCGCCTGCGCCGGATCGGTGATCACCGCGAGCGGCAGCACCGTCAGGTCGCCGTCGCGGGCGACCAGGTCGGCCGCGGAGAGCGGCTCGCCGGGCGCGATCTGGCGCGCGGCGACGTAATAGGTGGCCTGCACGGTCACTTTCGCCTGCAGGTAGACGGTCCACGGCCGCTCGCCCGCGCAGCGCACGCCGACCGTCGTGCGGCCCCACAGGCGCGCGCCGGTCGGCATGAACGGCTCGAGCGTCGTGCACGCGGCGAGCCCGCGCGGAAACGCGGTCGTGACCGTCGCGGTGGTCTTGCCGGGCAGGCCCGCGATCTGCTGCTGCAGGAACGCGAGAGCCGCGCGGCGGATCGACTCGGGATCCTGCTGGCCGGGCGGCGTCGCGGGCTGGGCGGCATTGGCTGCATTGGCGGTATTGGCCGCCGGGGCCGCGTTGGCGGAACCCGGCGTCGCGCGCGGCGCCGGCAACGCCGACGCGGCGCGGGCGGCCGCCATGCGTGCGGCGAAGGCCGGCTGCGGGGCCGGCCGCACGGGATTCGACGCGGGTTCGGCCGTGCCGGCGACGACCATCGCGATCGCAGTCGGATCGGCGGCACGCGGCGCGCCATATCCGGCGTTCGCGCGGGCGGCCGCGTAGGTGGGGCGGGGCGCGGGCGCCGGTGCCGCAGCAGCCGGCGGCGGGACGGTCGTCACGACCATCGTGCCGGCCGGTTGCGGCGCGTAGCCGGTGCCGGCGGCACCCGTGCCGCTCGCCGCGCGACCCGCGTCCGGCGCGAGGCCCGCACCCGGCGCCATCGCCGCATTCCCGCCGAACTGCCCGCCGCTTGCCGCATTGGCGTGCGCGAGCGCGGTTTCGGCCGTCTCGCCGCGCCCGGGAATCACGATCATCCCGTCGTCCGCGTGCGCGGCCGGGGCGGCGATCCACAGCGCCGCGGCGAGCGCAAACGCACGCGCAAACGCACGCCGGACGTGCATGAGCCGCCCGTTCCTTCCGCGAAGTGCGCTGCCAGTCATCGCCCGATCCCCGATCCGTTGCTCCGCTTCGCATTCTAGGGAGCGGGGCCGTCGCGCAAACGATGAATAGAGGGGGCCTTTGCCGCGTTATTCGCCCGATTGCCGGTTGCGTCCGGCGCCTACCATCGCTGTCATGGAAAAAAGCCTCTCGGGTCGCCATCCGGCGCGAGGGGCGTGCAGCGCTTCATACGGAGAGACGCACACATGCTGGACAAACTCGATGCGGAATTCGCGTTCGGCCGACAGGCGCTCGACGTGCGCGCCTACCGGCAGGAACTGCTGTCGTCGAACATCGCGAACTCCGACACGCCCGGCTACCAGGCCCGCGACGTCGATTTCGCGTCGACGCTCGCGCGCTCGCTGAAGCAGGCCAATGGCGGCCTCGCGCCGAGCAACGCCGCGCAACTGCCGATGACGCAGCCGGCCGGCGTGACGAGCGGCATGTCGATGGTGTCGACGGCGGCGGGCCACATGGCCGGCACCGCGAAGCTGATCCCGACGGGCGGCCCGGCGGACGACTACGGCCGCGCGCAGTACCGGATGCCGCTGCAGCCGTCGCTCGACGGCAACACGGTCGATCTCGACGTCGAGCGCGTGCAGTTCGCGAACAACGCGCTGCACTACCAGACCGGGATGACCGTGATGACCCAGCAGATCAAGGCGATGATCGCCGCGATCACGACGAACCAGTGACGGCGCGCACCGCCTCCGAATCCGAGCAAAAGGAGCTTCCATGCCTTCGTTGATGAACATCTTCGGCGTCGCCGGCTCGGCGCTGTCTGCGCAGTCGCAGCGCCTGAACGTCACCGCGTCGAATCTCGCGAACGCCGACAGCGCGACCGGCCCCGACGGCAAGCCGTACAAGGCCAAGCAGGTCGTGTTCGCGACCGACCCGATCGGCGGCGCGCGCACCGCGTCCGGCCAGGGCGTGGGCGGCGTGCGCGTGACGAAGGTGATGGACGACCCGTCGCCGATGAAGTCGACCTACGACCCGTCGAACCCGGCCGCCGACGCCAACGGCTACGTGCAGATGCCGAACGTCGACCCGGTGCAGGAGATGGTGAACATGATCTCGGCGTCGCGCTCGTACCAGGCCAACGTCGAGACGCTGAACACCGCGAAGACGCTGATGCTCAAGACGCTGACGATCGGCTCGTAAGCCGCGCGCCGACCGACCTTACAGACCCGACAGTTCCGAAAGTCCAGACAGAAGGCCACCCAGGATGACTTCCTCCAGCACGACGATCGGCAGCAACGGCACGAACGTGTCGACCCTGCCGACCGACACGATGAACACCAACAACGTGTCGTCGACCAACGGCACGTCGGCGAGCGACCTGCAGGCGACGTTCCTGAAGCTGCTCGTCACGCAGCTGCAGAACCAGGACCCGACCAGCCCGGTCGACAGTTCGCAGATGACGTCGCAGCTCGCGCAGATCAATACGGTGAGCGGCATCGCGCAGCTGAATACGTCGCTCACGTCGCTGTCGTCGCAGCTCACGGCCGGCCAGCAGACGCAGGCCGCGCTGCTGATCGGCACGAACGTGCTCGCGCCGGGCAACGCGGTCGCGGTGAAGGGCGGCGCGGCGTCGCCGTTCGGCGTGTCGCTGTCGAGCTCGGTGTCGAACCTGACGATCACCGTGAAGAACGCGGCGGGCACCGTGGTGAACACGATCAAGGCGGGCGCGCAGTCGGCCGGCACCGTGCCGTTCAACTGGACGCCGACCGACTCGGCGGGCAACGCACTGCCCGACGGCAAGTACACCGTCAGCGCGTCGTACACCGACAGCAACGGCACGCCGCAGCCGGCCACGACGCTCGCGGCCTCGACGGTGCAGAGCGTGATCAAGCAGGCGGACGGCACGGCGGGGCTCGTGCTGTCGAACGGCACGACGGTGGGGCTGACCCAGGTCGCGTCGATCTTCCCGAATACGGCATCGTCGTCGCCCTCGTCCGGCGGCACCACCTCCAACTGATACTGATCGAGCATTCTCGAAACGGAGACCGAAATGGGTTATCAACAGGGTCTGAGCGGCCTCTCGGGTGCATCGAACGCGCTCGACGTGATCGGCAACAACATCGCCAACGCGAACACGGTCGGCTTCAAGTCGAGCACCGCGCAGTTCGCCGACATGTACGCGAACTCGGTCGCGACGTCGACCAACACGCAGATCGGCATCGGGACGCGGCTGAACTCGGTCGAGCAGAACTTCGGCCAGGGCGGGATCACCACGACGAACTCGTCGCTCAACGTCGCGATCAACGGCAACGGCTTCTTCCAGATGTCGAACAACGGCGTGACGACGTACTCGCGCGACGGCACGTTCCAGCGCGACAAGAACGGCTTCATCATCGACTCGCAGGGCCGCAACCTGATGGGCTACGCAGCCAACACGGGCGGCGTGATCAACACCGCGCAGACCGTGCCGCTGCAGGCGCCGACGACCAACCTCGCGCCGACCGCGACGACCAAGATCTCCGCGCAGTTCAACCTGAACTCGCAGGACACGGTGCCGACCAAGAAGCCGTTCAGCGCGACCGACAACACGACGTACAACTACTCGACGTCGATCCAGGTTTACGACTCGCTCGGCGGTTCGCAAGCGGTCAACATGTATTTCGTGAAGTCGGCGGCCGGCACGTGGGAAGCGTACGCGGGCGTGCAGGGCGGCGCGACGAACGACCTCGGCACGGTCACGTTCGACTCGTCGGGCGCGATCCAGAGCACGACGACGGGCACGCCGGCCACGCCGACCACGTCGCTCGGCCAGTTCCAGTTCACGGTGCCGAACACCGACGGCTCGGCGACGCCGCAGAACCTCACGCTCGACCTGACCGGCACGACGCAGTACGGCGGCAAGGACGGCGTGAACAACCTCGCGCAGGACGGCTTCGCGAGCGGCACGCTGACGACCTACACGATCGGCACCGACGGCAAGCTGACCGGCAACTACTCGAACGGCCAGACCGCCGTGCTCGGCCAGATCGCGCTCGCGAACTTCAACAACCCGAACGGGCTGGTGAACCTCGGCGGCAACCAGTACGTGGAAAGCTCCGCGTCGGGCGTGCCGCAGATCTCGGCGCCGGGCAGCACGAACCACGGCACGCTGCAGGGCAGCGCGCTCGAGAGCTCGAACGTCGACCTCACGTCGCAGCTCGTCAACCTGATCACCGCGCAGCGCAACTACCAGGCGAACGCGCAGACGATCAAGACGCAGCAGACCGTCGACCAGACGCTCATCAACCTGTAAGCGCGGATAACGGGCAGCCATGGACCGACTGATCTACACGGCGATGACGGGCGCGTCGCAGTCGCTCGACCAGCAGGCGATCGTCGCGAACAACCTCGCGAACGCGTCGACGACGGGCTTTCGCGCGCAGCTCGCGACGTATCGCGCGGTGCCGATGAATTTCGGCGACGGCAGCAACATCGACCCGACGACGACGCGCACCTACGTGCTCGCGTCGACGCCCGGCGCCGATTACGCGCCGGGTCCGATCACGCGCACCGGCAACCCGCTCGACGTCGCCGTGCAGGGCGCCGGCTGGCTGGCGGTGCAGGCGGCCGACGGCAGCGAGGCGTACACGCGCGCCGGCAACCTGCACGTCGACGAGAACGGCCAGCTCGTCACCGCGAGCAACCTGCCGGTGGTCGGCAACGGCGGCCCGATCTCGGTGCCGCCGAACGCGGAAGTGACGATCGGCAAGGACGGCACGGTGTCCGCGCTGATGCCGGGCGACCCGCCGACGGCGGTCGCGATCGTCGACCAGATGAAGCTCGTCAATCCCGATCCGGCCACGCTCACGCGCGGCAACGACGGGTTGTTCCGCACCGCCGACGGCAATCCGGCCGACGCCGACCCGAACGTGGTCGTCACGCCGAATTCGCTCGAGGGCAGCAACGTCAACCCGGTGACCGCGATGGTCGCGATGATCGACAACGCGCGCGCGTTCCAGCTTCAGTCGAAGCTGATCCAGACGGCCGACCAGAACGAGCAGTCGGCGAACCAGCTGCTCAACTTCAGCTGAGCGCCCGCGCCAGCTTACGCAGGAGAATCGACAAGTGAACCGTTCGCTCTACATCGCCGCCACCGGCATGAATGCGCAGCAGGCGCAGATGGACGTGATTTCGAACAACCTCGCGAACACCAGCACGAACGGCTTCAAGGCGTCGCGCGCGGTGTTCGAGGATCTGCTGTACCAGACCATCCGCCAGCCGGGCGCGAACTCGACGCAGCAGACCGAGCTGCCGTCGGGCCTGCAACTCGGCACCGGCGTGCAGCAGGTCGCGACCGAGCGCCTGTACACGCAGGGCGGCCTCACGCAGACCGGCAACTCGAAGGACGTCGCGATCAACGGCGCGGGCTTCTTCCAGGTGCTGATGCCGGACGGCACGAACGCGTACACGCGCGACGGCTCGTTCCAGACCAACGCGCAGGGCCAGCTCGTCACGTCGAGCGGCTACCAGATCCTGCCGGCGATCACGATCCCGCAGAACGCGACGTCGCTGACGATCGGCAAGGACGGCGTCGTGTCGGTCACGCAGGCGGGCTCGACCAATTCGGTGCAGATCGGCTCGCTGCAGATCGCGACCTTCATCAACCCGGCCGGCCTCGAGGCGCGCGGCGAGAACCTGTTCTCCGAGACCACGTCGTCGGGCGCGCCGAACGTGTCGCAGCCGGGCCTGAACGGCGCGGGCGTGCTCAACCAGAACTACGTCGAAGCGTCGAACGTGAACGTCGTGCAGGAGCTCGTCAACATGATCCAGACGCAGCGTGCCTACGAGATCAACAGCAAGGCCGTGACGACGTCCGACCAGATGCTGCAGACCGTCACGCAGATGAAGAGCTAACCGGAAAGTCCCGTCGTCGCCATGAAGCAGGTTCGCCTCCTCCCGTCAGCCACCGTCCGCGCCGCATGCGCGGTCGCGGTGGCGGCGCTCGCCGCCGGTTGCGCGCAGATTCCGCGCGATCCGATCATCCAGCAGCCGATGACGGCGCAGCCGCCGATGCCGATGTCGATGCAGGCGCCCGGCTCGATCTACAACCCCGGCTACGCGGGGCGGCCGCTGTTCGAGGATCAGCGGCCGCGCAACGTCGGCGACATCCTGACGATCATGATCGCGGAGAACATCAACGCGACCAAGTCGTCGGGCGCGAACACGAACCGGCAGGGCAACACCGACTTCAACGTGCCGACGGCCGGCTTCCTCGGCGGGCTGTTCGCGAAGGCGAACCTGTCGGCCGCCGGCAACAACAAGTTCGCGGCGACCGGCGGCGCGAGCGCGGCGAACACGTTCAACGGCACGATCACGGTGACCGTCACCAACGTGCTGCCGAACGGCAACCTGGTGGTCAGCGGCGAGAAGCAGATGCTGATCAACCAGGGCAACGAATTCGTGCGCTTCTCGGGCGTCGTGAACCCGAACACGATCTCGGGCGCGAACTCGGTCTACTCGACGCAGGTCGCCGACGCGAAGATCGAATACTCGTCGAAGGGCTACATCAACGAAGCCGAGACGATGGGCTGGCTGCAGCGCTTCTTCCTCAACATCGCGCCGTGGTGATGACGATGCAGAAGACCCTGTTCGACCGGCTGTCGGCCCGCGCGCATGGCGCCGCGCGGCTCGCCCTCGTGTTCGCGGCGGTGGCCGCGGCGTGCGTGCTCGGCGCGGCGCCCGCGCACGCGGAACGCCTGAAGGATCTCGCGCAGATCCAGGGCGTGCGCGACAACCCGCTGATCGGCTACGGCCTCGTCGTCGGTCTCGACGGCACGGGCGACCAGACGATGCAGACGCCGTTCACGACGCAGACGCTCGCGAACATGCTCGCGAACCTCGGCATCTCGATCAACAACGGTTCGGCCAACGGCGGCCCGTCGTCGCTGAGCAACATGCAGCTGAAGAACGTCGCGGCCGTGATGGTGACCGCCACGCTGCCGCCGTTCGCGCGGCCGGGCGAGGCGCTTGACGTCACCGTGTCGTCGCTCGGCAACGCGAAGAGCCTGCGCGGCGGCACGCTGCTGCTCACGCCGCTGAAGGGCGCGGACGGCCAGGTCTATGCGCTCGCGCAGGGCAACATGGCGGTCGGCGGCGCGGGCGCGAGCGCGAACGGCAGCCGCGTGCAGGTGAACCAGCTCGCGGCCGGCCGGATCGTCGGCGGCGCGATCGTCGAGCGTGCGGTGCCGAACGCGATCGCGCAGATGAACGGCGTGCTGCAGCTGCAGCTGAACGACATGGACTACGGCACCGCGCAGCGGATCGTGTCCGCGGTCAATTCGAGCTTCGGCCCGGGCACCGCGACGGCGCTCGACGGCCGCACGATCCAGCTCGCCGCGCCGGCCGATTCGGCGCAGCAGGTCGCGTTCATGGCGCGCCTGCAGAACCTCGACGTGAGCCCGGACAAGGCCGCGGCGAAGGTGATCCTGAACGCGCGCACCGGCTCGATCGTGATGAACCAGATGGTCACGCTGCAGAGCTGCGCGGTCGCGCACGGCAACCTGTCGGTCGTGGTCAACACGCAGCCGGTGGTGTCGCAGCCGGGGCCGTTCTCGAACGGGCAGACGGTGGTGGCGCAGCAGTCGCAGATCCAGCTCAAGCAGGACAACGGCGCGCTGAAGATGGTGACGGCCGGCGCGAATCTCGCCGACGTCGTGAAGGCGCTGAACACGCTCGGCGCGACGCCCGCGGACCTGATGTCGATCCTGCAGGCGATGAAGGCCGCCGGCGCGCTGCGCGCCGACCTGGAGATCATCTAAATGGCAGCCTCTCTTCCGAACGCGAACGACCTCACGCAGCGCTTCGCGCTCGACGTGCAGGGTTTCGACGCGCTGCGCGCGCAGGCCAAACAGTCGCCGCAGGCCGGCGCGAAGGCGGTCGCCGGCCAGTTCGACGCGATGTTCACGCAGATGATGCTCAAGAGCATGCGCGACGCGTCGCCGGACGGCGGGCTGTTCGATTCGCATACGTCCAAGCTGTACACGTCGATGCTCGACCAGCAGCTCGCGCAGCAGATGTCGACGCGCGGGATCGGCGTCGCCGACGCGCTGATGAAGCAGCTGCTGCGCAATGCGGGGCAGGGCGCGGGCAGCGACACGGCGGCCGACGTCGGCGCGGGCGGCCTGGGCGCGGGCGGCCTCGGCACGTCGGGTAACGAAGGCGGCCTCGCCGCGATGAACGCGATGGCGAAGGCCTACGCGAACGCGGCGAACAACGGCGGGCTCGCCGGCACGCGCGGCTACTCGGCCGGCAGCGCGCTGACGCCGCCGCTGAAGGGCGCGAGCGGCGTGCAGGACGCCGACGCGTTCGTCGACCGGCTCGCGGGCCCCGCGCAGGCGGCCAGCGCGTCGACCGGCATCCCGGCGCGCTTCATCGTCGGCCAGGCCGCGCTCGAGTCGGGCTGGGGCAAGCGCGAGATTCGCGCGAGCGACGGCTCGACCAGCTACAACGTGTTCGGCATCAAGGCGACCAAGGGCTGGACCGGCCGCACGGTGTCGGCGCTGACGACCGAATACGTGAACGGCACGCCGCGCCGCGTGGTCGCGAAGTTCCGCGCGTACGACTCGTACGAGCACGCGATGACCGATTACGCGACCCTGCTGAAGAACAATCCGCGCTACTCGGGCGTGCTGAGCGCGAGCCGCAGCGTCGAAGGCTTCGCGCACGGGATGCAGAAGGCCGGCTACGCGACCGACCCGAACTACGCGAAGAAGCTGATCTCGATCATGCAGCAGATCGGCTGACGGCCCGTCGGCCCGCGCCGTTGCCCCTTTCGGACCGCGCCCGGCAGCCCGCCGCGCGCGGTTTCAACGTTTGCGCGAAAAAAATCCCCGTTTCGATCTAAACTTTCGGTCAGCACTGCCGCTAAGTGTGAGAGACCTGCGACCGGGCCCCCGTTCTGGCCCGGTTTTATCGCGCACCGGTTGCCCGGGCGCCCATGACAAGAAAGACCGGCTAGCCATGAATATCGAAACGTCGACGGACCCCAGCCTGGATGCAGGCCACTCCGGGCCCGACTATGCCCGCCGCAATCCGCTGGAAATCGGCGTGCAGCTGCGCAACCTCGTCAATCGCGGCGATTTCCTGACCGTCCAGTATCCGGGCGGCCAGCTCGTCACGCGCCTGCTCGAGGTGGATGTCGGCGCGCGGACGTTCACGTTCGACTGGGGCGCGCTGTCCGAGCAGAACGCCGGCATCCTGGGCGCGTCGCACTGCACGTTCGCGGCCGCGCCGGAGGGCGTGCGCGTCGAATTCTCCACGGGCACGCCGCGCGAGACGCGCTACGAGGGGCTGCCCGCGTTCGTCGCTGATTTCCCCGACGTCCTGATGTGCATCCAGCGCCGCGAGTATTTCCGCGTCGATGCGCCGGTCGTCGATCCGTACGTGTGCCGCGGCAAGCTGCCGGACGGCGAGAGCTTCCTGTTCGAGGTGCACAACCTGTCGCTCGGCGGCGTGGGGTTGCGCACGGCGGACGAACGCGTCGAGGCGCTCGAGGTCGGCACGCTGCTGCCCGACGTCGAGCTCGAGCTGACCGGCCACGGCAAGCTGTCGCTCGACCTGCAGCTCGTGTCGCAGCGTTCGACGCAGATGCCGAACGGGTCGCGGCGCTACCAGCTCGGCTTCCGCTACATGTCGCTGCCGGGCAGCGCGGAGAACACGCTGCAGCGGCTGATCACGCAGCTCGAGATGAAGCGCCGCTCGCTCGCGCGGGCCTGACGCGCCCGCGGCGGCCGGCCCCGCCCGGGGCCGCTCGAGGCCGCCCGCGCGCCGCCCACGCACCGCCGCCGGCCCGGGCCGCCGGGCGTTTCGACCCGCCACGCGCGAGCGCGCGTCGCGCGTGCATTTTTTCCTCAATTTTTTCGATCCGCGGCCGTTATACCGGGAGTCACGCAACCCGGCGGCCGCAGCGCGGCCGGCTCATCAGGATCGCGCATGTCCAACACACTCATGAACCTCGGCGTCAGCGGCCTGAATGCCGCGCTCTGGGGCCTCACGACGACCGGCCAGAACATCAGCAACGCGGCGACGCCGGGTTATTCGGTCGAACGCCCCGTCTATGCCGAGGCAAGCGGCCAGTACACGAGCAGCGGCTACATGCCGCAGGGCGTGAACACCGTCACCGTGCAGCGGCAGTACAGCCAGTACCTGAGCGACCAGCTGAACGGTGCGCAGACGCAGAGCGGCGCGCTGTCGACGTGGTATTCGCTCGTCACGCAGCTGAACAACTACATCGGCAGCCCGACGTCCGGCATCTCGACCGCGATCACGAACTACTTCACCGGGATGCAGAACGTCGCGAACAGCGCGTCCGACGCGTCGGTGCGGCAGACCGCGATGAGCAATGCGCAGACGCTCGCGAACCAGATCACGGCGGCCGGCCAGCAGTACGACGCGCTGCGCCAGAGCGTGAACACGCAGCTCACGAGCACCGTGACGCAGATCAACGCGTACACCGCGCAGATCGCGCAGTTGAACCAGCAGATCGCGTCCGCGAGCAGCCAGGGCCAGCCGCCGAACCAGTTGATGGACCAGCGCGACCTCGCGGTGTCGAACCTGTCGAACCTCGCGGGCGTGCAGGTGGTGCGCAACAGCGACGGCTACAGCGTGTTTCTCGCGGGCGGCACGCCGCTCGTCGTCGCGAACAAGAGCTACCAGCTCGCGGCCGTCACGTCGCCGTCCGATCCGAGCGAGCTGACCGTCGTGTCGCAGGGCATCGCCGGCGCGAACCCGCAGGGGCCGAACCAGGCGCTGTCCGACGCGTCGCTGTCGGGCGGCACGCTCGGCGGCCTGCTCGCGTTCCGCAGCCAGACGCTCGACCCGGCCGAAGCGCAGCTCGGCGCGATCGCGACCAGCTTCGCCGCGCAGGTCAACGCGCAGAACGCGCTCGGCATCGACCTGTCGGGCAACGTCGGCGGCAACCTGTTCACCACCGGCACGCCGATCACGTACGCGAACCAGGGCAATACCGGCAACGCGGCGCTGTCCGTGTCGTTCGCGAACGCGTCGCAGCCGACCACGAGCGACTACACGCTGTCGTACGACGG
Source organism: Burkholderia sp. LS-044 (assembly GCF_004803625.1). NCBI lineage: Bacteria > Pseudomonadati > Pseudomonadota > Betaproteobacteria > Burkholderiales > Burkholderiaceae > Burkholderia > Burkholderia sp. LS-044. The sequence goes on along the minus strand of NZ_SSWO01000021.1, from coordinate 17,483 downwards.
CACGAACTACACGCTGACCGACCGCGCGAGCGGCGCGGTGGTCGGCCAGTCGGCCAGCATGCCGGCCTCGATCGGCGGGCTGAACTTCTCGTTCTCGTCCGGCGCGATGAACGCCGGCGACAAGTTCACCGTGCAGCCGACGCGCGGCGCGCTGAACGGCTTCGGCCTCGCGACGTCGAACGGCTCCGCGATCGCGGCGGCGTCGCCGTACGTGCCGTCGGCCACCAAGACGAACACGGGCACCGGCACGATCGGCGGGCTGACGGTCACCAGCGCGACGGCCGCGGCCAATCCGCACAACTACACGATCACGATGGGCGGCACGACCGCCAGCCCGACCTACACGGTCACCGACAACACGGCCGTGCCGCCGACGACCAGCGCGGCGCAGCCGTACCAGTCCGGCACGCCGATCACGCTGACGGCCGGCGTCACGGTCACGGTGTCGGGCGCGCCCACGGCCGGCGACACGTTTACGGTCGCGCCGAACACGGGCGGCACGAACGACGGCAGCAACGCACTTGCGCTGTCGAAGCTCGTCAGCGCGAAATCGTTCGGCAACGGCTCGACCACGCTGACGGGCGCGTACGCGAGCTACGTGAACGGCATCGGCAACACGACGAGCCAGCTGAAGTCGTCGAGCGCTGCGCAGACTTCGCTGATCGGCCAGATCACGCAGGCGCAGCAGTCGGTGTCGGGCGTGAACCAGAACGAAGAGGCGGCCAACCTGATGCAGTACCAGCAGCTCTACCAGGCGAACGCGAAGGTGATCCAGACCGCGTCGACGCTGTTCCAGACCGTGCTCGGCCTGTTCAACTGATTTCGGGGATCGATGCGATGCGGATTTCCACCACGCAGTTCTACCAGATGAACGTCGCGCAGATGAACGATCAGCAGGCGCAGCTCTCGCAGCTGTACCAGCAGATCTCGAGCGGCGTGAGCCTCTCGACGCCTGCCGATAACCCCCTCGGCGCCGCGCAGGCGGTGCAGCTGTCGATGACGTCGGCGACGCTGTCGCAGTATGCGTCGAACCAGAACGCCGCGCTGTCGTCGCTGCAGAAGGAAGACCAGACGCTCATCAGCGTCAACAACCTGCTGAACAACATCCATACGGTCGTGATCCAGGCCGGCGACGGCTCGCTGTCCGACAGCGACCGCGCGGCGCTGTCGACGCAGCTGCAGGGCTATCGCGACCAGTTGCTGACGCTCGCGAACTCGACCGACGGCTCGGGCAACTACCTGTTTTCGGGCTTCCAGTCGACCACGGCGCCGTTCTCGAACGCGCCGGGCGGCGGCGTGACCTACAGCGGCGACACGGGCACGCGGCAGGTGCAGATCGCCGATACGCGCGCGATCTCGCAGGGCGACAACGGCGCGAACGTGTTCCTGTCGGTGCCGATGCTCGGCAGCCAGCCGGTGCCGCTCGCCGGCGCGGGCAACACGGGCACGGGCACGATCGGCGCGGTGTCGATCACGAGCCCGTCGGCCGCGACCAACACGCACCAGTTCACGATCACGTTCGGCGGCACGGCCGCCGCGCCGACCTATACGGTCACCGACAACACCGTGGTGCCGCCGACCACGACCGCCGCGCAGCCGTATTCGGCCGGCGCCGGGATCGCGCTCGGCAACGGCCTGTCGGTGCCGGTGTCGGGAACACCGGCGTCCGGCGACACGTTCACCGTCACGCCCGCGCCGAAGGCCGGCACCGACGTGTTCGCGGCGCTCGACTCGATGATCGCCGCGCTGAAGGTGCCGATCAGCAGCAACACGTCCGCCGCGGCCTCGCTCGCGAACGCGATGACCACCGGCACGACGAAGCTGAACAACATGATGACGAACGTCCTCACCGTGCAGGCGTCGGTCGGCGGCCGCGAGCAGGAAATCAAGGCGATGCAGACCGTGAACCAGACCAACACGCTGCAGGTCACCAGCAACCTGTCCGACCTGACGAGCACCAACATGGTGTCGACGATCAGCCAGTTCCTGCAGATGCAGAACGCGCTGACGGGCTCGCAGAAGGCTTACGCGCAGCTGCAGAACCTGTCGCTGTTCCAGTACATCAACCCCTGATGCACGCCGCGCCGGCCGCGATGTGAGCGCACGCTTGCGTCGCGGCCGGTGTCGACCGCCGGCGGCCCGCTCGTTCGCCCCCGATGCGGCCGCCCGGCAGCCGGGCCGCGCGATCGCGCCCCGTTTCGCCTGCACCCGGCCGCGCCCCGCGCCTGCCGGCGCCGCGCCTCGGCCCGCGTGTCGGTCTGCTTGCCAGCCCCATTTCCGCTCCGTAAACTCGCGCCAGATTCCAGACCGGCGCATCCTCCGCAGCCGGCGACCGACAGGAGCCCTTTTCCCCATGTCCGATTCCTACTTCCCGCGCTGGCGGGTGCAATCGACCGGCGCGGCATCGCGCGTGGTCGGCCCCGACGAGCGCCTGCCGTGGCCGCAGATGGTCGCGATGGGCGTGCAGCACGTCGTCGCGATGTTCGGCTCGACCGTGCTCGCGCCGCTGCTGATGGGCTTCGACCCGAACCTGTGCATCTTCATGTCGGGCATCGGCACGCTGCTGTTCTTCGTGCTGGTCGGCGGCCGCGTGCCGAGCTACCTCGGCTCGAGCTTCGCGTTCATCGGCCTCGTGATCGCGGTGACCGGTTACGGCGGCAGCGGCCCGAACCCGAACATCCCGGTCGCGCTCGGCGGGATCGTCGCGTGCGGCGTCGTGTACGTCGCGCTCGGCGCGCTGGTGCAGGCGATCGGCACGCGCTGGATCGAGACGCTGATGCCGCCGGTCGTGACCGGCGCGGTGGTCGCGGTGATCGGGCTCAACCTCGCGCCGATCGCGGTCAAGGGCGTGTCCGCATCGACCTTCGAATCGGTGATGGCGCTCGTCACGGTGCTGTGCGTCGGCGGCGTCGCCGTGTTCTCGCGCGGCATGGTGCAGCGCCTGCTGATCCTCGTCGGGCTCGTGATCGCCTACGCGATCTATGCGGTCGCGACCAACGGGATGGGGCTCGGCAAGCCGATCGATTTCTCGATCGTCGGGCACGCGGCCTGGTTCGGGGTGCCGAGTTTCCGCGCGCCGGTGTTCGATCCGCACGCGATGCTGATGCTCGCGCCGATCGCGGTGATCCTGGTCGCGGAGAACCTCGGCCACATCAAGGCCGTCAGCGCGATGACGGGCACCAGCCTCGATCGCTACGTGGGCCGCGCGTTCATCGGCGACGGGCTCGCGACGATCGTGTCGGGCAGCGTCGGCGGCACGGGCGTGACGACCTACGCGGAGAACATCGGCGTGATGGCCGTCACGCGGATCTACTCGACGCTCGTGTTCGCGGTCGCCGCGCTGATCGCGATCGTGCTCGGCTTCTCGCCGAAGTTCGGCGCGGTGATCCAGACGATTCCGGGCCCCGTGCTCGGCGGCGTGTCGATCGTCGTGTTCGGGCTGATCGCGGTGACGGGCGCGCGGATCTGGGTCGTCAACAAGGTCGACTTCTCCGACAACCGCAACCTGATCGTCGCGGCCGTCACGCTCGTGCTCGGCGCCGGCGACTTCTCGCTGAAGATCGGCGGCTTCGGGCTCGGCGGGATCGGCACCGCGACGTTCGGCGCGATCATCCTGTACGCGATCCTGCGCAAGGAAAAGGAACCGGGCCCGGTGGTCTGACCGGGAGCGGGCGGCGCGATGCCGCCCGCCGGCGCGGCCTCACGCGCCGGTATTCGACTGCGCCTGCAGCCACGCGCAGAACTGCGCGACGAGCGGATCGTCGGCCGGCGCGCGCGGCGCGATCCACCAGTAGCTGCGCGTCGCGATGCGCGGCCCCGCCAGCGGCATCACGAGCCGGCCGCTCGCGAGCTCGTCGTCGATCAGCGGCAACGGGCCGAGCGCGACGCCGAGCCCGTCGACGGCCGCCTGCAGCGCCAGGTAGAAGTGGTCGAACGACTGCCGCTTGCGCCCCTTCATCGCCACGCCGGCTGCCGCGAACCAGTCGCGCCAGCCTTCCGGCCGCGTATCCGAATGCAGCAGCACGTGGCGCGCGAGATCGTCCGCGCGCGCGATCGGCGCGCGTTTGAGCAGCGCGGGGCTGCAGACCGGAATCACGCTTTCGTCGAGGAAGTGGCCGCTCGTGCAGTTCGACCAGTGGCCGGGGCCGCGGCGGATCGCGACGTCGAAACCGTCGAGCGCGTCGAGCGGCGCGTTCGACGTCGACAGCTTCAGCTCGACGTTCGGCACATCGCGCTGGAATCGCGACAGGCGCGGCAATAGCCATTTCATCGCGAAGGTCGGCAGCGCGTTGATGCGCAGCACGCGTGCCGCGCCGGTGTTGCGCAGCTGCTCGGTCGCGTGCGCGATGCTGTCGAACGCCGCGCGCACGGTGTCCAGGTAGCGGCGGCCTTCGTCGGTGAGCTTCACGCGCTTGCCGTAGCGGTGGAACACCGGCTTGCCGAGCCATGCCTCGAACCCGGCGATCTGGCGACTGATGGCACCGTGAGTCACATGCAGCTCGTCGCCGGCGGCGCTGAAGCTTTCATGTCGTGCCGCGGCTTCAAAGGCCCGAAGCGCGGAAAAGGGCGGGAGATCGCGTGCCATGCTTGTGATTCTAGATCACAAGGGCGCGCCGATAAAATCGTTTTGCAGGCCTGCCGAACGGCGGTAACCTCGGTTCACCGTTTGATGAGGAGCCCCATGCAATCCGCCTTTCCGCCCGCCGCCCCGCCGCCGGCCGCGTCCCCCCGCCGCATCGGCCTCGCCGAGTTGTTCACCGGCTTCCTGTCGCTTGGCCTCATGTCGTTCGGCGGCGCGCTGCCGTTCGCGCGGCGCACCATCGTCGACGAGCGCAAGTGGCTTTCCGCCGACGAATTCACCGACCTGCTCGGGCTGTGCCAGTTCCTGCCGGGCGGCAACGTGATCAACCTGTCGGTGGCCGTCGGCATGCGCTTTCGCGGCGTGGCCGGCGCGTTCGCCGCCATTCTCGGGCTGATCGCGGGCCCGACGCTCGTCGTCGTCGCGCTCGGCGTGCTGTATGCGAAGACGCAGAACGATCCGCGCGTGCAGCACCTGTTCGCGGGGCTCGCCGCCGCGGCGGCCGGGCTGCTCGTCGCGATGGCCGTGAAGGTCGCGAAGCCGCTGCGGCACGCGCGCGCGGCGGCCGGCATCGCGGCGCTCGCGTTCGTCGCGATCGCGGTGCTGCGCATCCCGCTGCTGACCGCGATGCTCGTGCTGACGCCCGTCAGCATCTGGCTCGCGTCGCGCCGCCGCGACGCGGGCACGCCGCAGCCGGCGCCGGCCGCGGCGCGCGATACGCAACCTGGGGGGCGGCCATGAACGACACGCTGATCGCCATCGCGACGATCTTCAGCCAGTTGTCGCTGCTCGCATTCGGCGGCGGCAACACGATCCTGCCGGAGATGCAGCGGCAGGTCGTCGACGTCCATCACTGGATGAGCGCGCACGAGTTCACCGCGCTGTTCGCGCTGGCCCAGGCGGCGCCCGGGCCGAACATGATGATCGTGTCGCTGGTCGGCTGGCACGTGGCCGGCTGGAGCGGGCTGCTGGTCGCGTCGCTCGCGAAGTTCGGGCCGTCGTCGATCGTCACCGTGCTCGCGCTGCATGCGTGGGAGCGCTTTCGCGACCGGCCGTGGCGCCGCTACGTGCAGCAGGGGATGATGCCCGTCACGGCCGGGCTCGTCGCGGCGAGCGCGGTGCTGATCTCCGAGGCGTCGAACCGCACGGCGATCCAGTGGGGCATCACCGCCGCGTGCGCGGTGCTCGCGTGGCGCACGCGCATCCATCCGCTGTGGCTGCTCGCGGGCGGCGCGCTGATCGGGCTCACGGGCATCGGACAATGACCGGCGCACGCTAACGTCCCGTGCGCCATACTGGCGCGAATCTTCACGGGAGGCTCGATGGATCTCGACGGCGCCAGCCGCAATCTCACTGTCGCCGCGTTGCTGACGCTGTCAGGCGGCTACCTCGACGCATACACGTACGTGGGCCACGGCCACGTGTTCGCGAACACGATGACGGGCAACGTCGCGCTGCTCGGCATCAACGTGTCGGCCGGCGAATGGGCGGCCGCGCTGCACCACGTGCCGCCGCTCGGCGGCTTCGTGGTCGCGGTGTTCGTCGCGCACCTGCTCGGCCTCGCCGCGCAGCGCGGCTGGATGCGGCATACCGCATTCGCGAGCCTGCTCGTCGAGATCGCCTTTCTCGGCGTCGCCGCGAGCGGGCTCGTCGGCGCGTCGAGCGCATGGCTGATTCCGGGCATTTCGTTCGTCGCGACGCTGCAGACGCTGTCGTTCACCCATCTCGAGGAACTGTCGTACACGTCGGTGATGACGACCGGCAACCTGCGCCGCGCCGCGCAGAAGCTGTTCGTCGGGCTGATCCCGCGCTACGACGCGGGCGCGCTGCACGACTCGGCGCTACTCGCGACGATCAGCTTCTGCTTCCTGGCCGGCGCGGTGATCGGCGGCCTCGTCACGCGGCTCGTGCCGGAGCTCGCGCTGTGGGGCGCCGTGCTGCTGCTCGCCGGTGCGTTCGCGGAGATCCTCCGGCGCGCCTGGCGCCGGCGCGAGACGCCCGGCGAGCCGTCGTCGGCGGCGTGACGGCGCCGCCCGCCGGCACTTCCGGCCGCCTGCCCGTTCCCCCGCGCCTGCGGGGCGATGCTTACAGACCCGACATCCCGTAAGCCGCGTGGCCGGAGGATGCCGTGCGGCATCCGACGCCCGCCCGGCGCGCCTCGCGCGCGCGGCGTTGTGCGCGGGCGACAGTTCCGCCGTTACCGCGCATTTCAATTTCTTTCAGCGATTGCAGTCGTCATATGATTCAGCCCACATCGCGCGCGCCAAGAACGCGAGCGATCGCCACCCGGCTGCGCACGCGGCCGGCCATGAACGGAGACACCTACAAACAGGAAAGCTCATGAAGCAGACCACACGACTCGCAGCCATCGCAGGGGGCGCCGCGCTCGCATTTGCCAGCCAGTACGCGGCCGCACAAAGCTCGGTCACGCTCTGGGGCGTCGCCGACGCCAGCATTCGCTACCTCACCAACGCCAACGCCAAGAACGACGGCCTGCTGTCGATGACCAACGGCGCGATCACGAACAGCCGCTTCGGCATCTACGGCACGGAAGATCTCGGCGGCGGCCTGAAGGCCGTGTTCAACCTCGAAAGCGGCGTGAACCTGCAGAACGGCGCATTCGCCGACAGCGGCCGCCTGTTCAACCGCGCGGCGTATGTCGGCCTGCAGAGCCCGTACGGCACGGTGACCCTCGGCCGCCAGAAGACGCCGCTGTTCGACCTGCTGTCGGACACCTACGATCCGCTGACGGTCGGCAACTACCTCGAAAACGCGTGGCTGCCGGTCGCACTCGGTGGCGGCCTGTATGCGGACAACCAGATCAAGTACACGGGCAAGTTCGAAGGCCTGACCGCGAAGGCGATGTACTCGACCGGCACCAACTACGAATCGACCGGCGCCGGCGGCTTCTCGGGCCAGATCCCGGGTTCGCTCGGCAAGGGCAATGCGTGGGGCGTGTCGCTGTCGTACGTGATGGGCCCGCTCAGCATCGCGGCCGGTGCACAGCAGAACAGCGACAACTCGGCGCGCAAGCAGACGATCTACCACGCGAACGTCGTGTATGCGTTCAGCAAGGCGAAGATCTACGCGGGCTACCTGCGCTCGAAGGACGACACGGGCTTCGTCGACAGCCTGCTCGCCCAGCAGTCGATTCCGGTCGCGAAGGGCACCGGACGGATCGACGACGGTCCGTTCGCGGGCGTGAGCTGGCAGGTCAGCGCACCGCTGACGCTGACGGGCGCGTTCTACTACGACCACATGCGCAATGCGATGACCACGAACGGCACGCTCGCGAGCGGCAACCGCTACGCGATCGTCGGCATCGCCGAGTACGCGCTCAGCAAGCGCACGGAAATCTACGGCACCGTCGACTTCAACAAGACGAACGGCGCGGCGAACGTCGAGCTGCCCGGCCGCAGCAACCAGACCGGCATCGCGATCGGCCTGCGCAATATCTTCTGACGAACGTCGGAACGCATGCGCCGGCAGTCGTCCGGCATGCATCGAAGGGGCGCCGCGAGGCGCCTCTTTTTTTTCGTCATGCGACCTTCATACGCGCGCACGACTATTCGGCGAATGCTCCATCACGAGACCCCCGCGCCGTAAGGGAACCGTCGGCAATCCAGAACATACTTTTACAGTGCGCGCGAAGCCTTTCCGCTACGCTGCGTGCATCGCCCGTTGCGTGCCGCCAGGCTCGCGCGTGCGTCGTTCCGGTCACGCTCGGCGAGCGCGGCCGGCCTGGTGCGTAACTTGTGTATCCGGTGATGACAATCGCGGTTCGCCGGTTTTTTTTCGTGGGACGATGCGCTCACGATTTTCTTGATAGGGGATGACGATGGGTATCCTGAACACCGTGGGTGAAATCGCTGGCGCAATCGCCGCCGTCGAAGGCGCGGAAAAGCTGGATCCGGATGCGGGCCTGCTGACCAAGGCGGCAGCCGCCGTCGCCGGTTTCAAGGGCGCGGAAGCGATCGAAGGCATGCTCGAGAAGAAGGAAGAGCAGCCGCAGCAGGCAGACGACACGCAGGCGACGGACGGCAGCGACACGTCGCAGGCATGAGCATGGCGGCTGGTCCGGCCGTGGGCGCGCCCTTCGCGCGCCCGGCCGGGCCGGTGCCGCGCAGCCGGCAGGTCGGGCATGCGGTCGATCGGTGACGCATGGCACACCCGGCAGCCGGTTTGACCGGCGAGAGGCAACGTCTCTCGCCGTTTTTTATTGGGCGTGCGCGTGGCGGCACCATGTGCCGCAAGAAATCCGGAATCTTGCTATCGTGCCTGCATCCGAACTGCGATGAGGCAATGCGATGGATTTCGACTACGACCTGTTCGTCATCGGGGCCGGCTCGGGCGGCGTGCGGCTTGCGCGCATGTCCGCGTCGTACGGTGCCCGCGTCGGCATAGCGGAAGAAGAGCAGATCGGCGGCACCTGCGTGCTGCGCGGCTGCATCCCGAAGAAGCTGCTCGTCTACGCATCGCACTATCCGCACGAAGTCGAGGACGCGAAGGGCTTCGGCTGGACCTTCGGCGCCGGCACGCTCGACTGGCCCGCGCTGATCGCCGCGAAGGATCGCGAGATCAACCGGCTCAGCGACATCTACATCAATCTGCTGCGGCAATCGGGCGTCGAGATGCACGCCGGACGCGCGACGCTCGTCGATGCGCACACGGTCGCGATCGGCGAACGCACGATCCGCGCGCGCCACATCGCGATCGCGACCGGCTCGCGCCCGTCGATGCCGGCGCGGCCCGGCATCGAACATGCGATCACGTCGCGCGAGGCGTTGTCGCTCGCCGCGCGGCCCGCACGCATCGCGGTGGTCGGCGGCGGTTATATCGCGGTCGAGTTCGCGGGCATCTTCAACGGCTTCGGCAGCCACGTCGACCTGTTCTATCGCGGCGAGAAGATCCTGCGCGGCTTCGACGACGACGTGCGCCAGTTCCTCACCGACGAGATGACGAAGCAGGGTGTCACGATCCACGCGCGTGCGGTGGTCGAGTCGATCGAACGCGCGGACGACGGCACGCTGAGCGTGCGCGTCGGCGATGCGCGGCACGGGCCGTACGATCAAGTGCTGTATGCGACCGGCCGCGTGCCGAACGTCGACGGGCTCGGGCTCGAACAGGCGGGCGTGATGCTCGACGCACGTGGCGCGATTGCCGTCGATGCGTATTCGGCGACGTCGGTGCCGTCGATCCATGCGATCGGCGACGTCACGTCGCGGCCGCAGCTCACGCCGGTGGCGACGCGCGACGGCGCGTTGCTTGCCCGCACGCTGTTCGGCGGGTCGCGTGTCGCGACGGATCACGAATGGGTGCCGTCGGCGGTGTTCAGCCAGCCCGAGGTCGCGACGGTCGGGCTCACCGAGGCGACCGCGCGCGATCTTTACGACGGCGACGTCGATATCTACCGCACGTCGTTCAAGGCACTGCGCCACACGCTGTCGGGCCGCGACGAGCGCACGCTGATGAAGCTCGTCGTCGCGCGCGACAGCCAGCGCGTGGTCGGCGCGCACATGGTCGGCCGCGATGCGGGCGAGATCATCCAGGGGATTGCGATCGCGATTCGCGCGGGCGCGACGAAGGCGCAGTTCGACGACACGATCGGCATTCACCCGACCGCGGCCGAGGAGTTCGTGACGATGCGGCAGAAGGTGGCCGACTAGCCGGCGCGGATGCGCGCGCGTTCGTACGTGCGCGCGGCAGGATTGCCGGAATGCATCGTGACCGGCGAACCCGTCGGGTGCGGTAAAGGCAGCCGGATTTCGGTGATTATTCTCGGGATATGGGTAATGCGGATGGGCGGTACGGACAATATATCTTGATATTGCCGGATTCGAGATCGATCGCCGGAGACAACAAAGGAAAATCGGCACGCTGCGTCCACATGCCTGCAAAGCCCCTGTCGGCGAGGAATTGCGCCGATTCGACCGCGCGCGTCGGATAAGTAAGAAAATCGTCAACTATTATCAAGATTCCTCATCTTGATAAGCAGGCTTGATATGATCGCGAAAAATCATATACGGGGCCGATCATGCGCGATCAACAGCGCAGTAACCAGAATAACGGTGTAGCCGGCGCGCGCGAGCCTGTCGCGTACCGCGCCGCGCATCCGCATGTCGTCGCAACGCACGGGTTGCGCGCCCCTTTCACTCATCTACTGCCACCGCCGGTGCGGCGATGAACGCGCGTGCGTCCATCGCGCCGATGCACGCATCCCCGTTCGCACCGCAACCGTTTCGACCGCCGGGTCGTTTGCAAGCCGGCGTGCCCGTTCCGGGCCATCTTTCCACACAAGGAGACCAACAGTGAACATTCAGACACGACGCACCGTCCTCGTGGCGGCGGCGCTCGTTGCAGCGCTGTCCGGCTGCGCGACCGAATCGTCGCGCACGCTCGACGTGCCGGCCGTGAGCAGCGCGCAGAAACCGTACGCGGGCAAGCCCGTCGCGATCGCGGTCGGCAAGTTCGACAACCGCTCGAGCTACATGCGCGGCATCTTCTCGGACGGCATCGACCGCCTCGGCGGGCAGGCGAAGACGATCCTCGTCACGCGCCTGCAGCAGAGCCGCCGCTTCAACGTGCTCGATCGCGAGAATCTCGACGAGATCAAGCAGGAAGCCGGCTTCATGAAGAAGGCGCAGGCGGTGAAGGGCGCGAACTACGTGGTGACCGGCGACGTGACCGAATTCGGCCGCAAGGACGTCGGCGATCACCAGCTGTTCGGCATCCTCGGCCGCGGCAAGACGCAGGTCGCATACGCGAAGGTCAACCTGAACATCGTCGACACGACGACGTCGGAAGTCGTCGCATCGAGCCAGGGCGCGGGCGAGTTCAGCCTGTCGAACCGCGAGGTGATCGGCTTCGGCGGCACCGCCGGCTATGACTCGACGCTCAACGGCAAGGTGCTGGATCTCGCGATCCAGGAGGCCGTGAACCATCTCGTCGACCAGGTCGACGCCGGCACGCTGAAGGTGCCGCAGTAAGCGCCGTGCGCGACACGCGCTCGACGAATCACTCACTCATCGAAAGAGACAAGACCATGAAACGGGGAATCTGGCTGCCGGCGACGGCGGCCGCCATGCTGCTCGCGGGCTGCGCGGCACCGACCACGCCGCCGCTCTATCAGTGGAACGGCTATCAGCCGCAGGTGTACGAATACTTCAAGGGGCAAAGTTCGCCGCAACAGCAGATCGACGCGCTCGAGAAGGCGCTGCAGGAGATCCGCGCGAAGGGTAACAAGCCGCCGCCCGGCTTCCATGCGCATCTCGGGATGCTCTACGCGAGCGTCGGCAACGGGCAACAGGCCACGCAGTCGTTCGAGGCCGAGAAGGCGCTCTTTCCGGAATCCGCGCCGTACATGGATTTCCTGATGAAGAAGAAGGCCGGCGATGCCAGGGCCGCGAACCCGAAGGCCGTGAATCCGCAGGCCGCGAACCCGAAGGCCGCCGATCAGACGATCGCCGGCCGGAAGCAAGCCGATCCGACTCCCGCCCAACAGTAACGTGCGTGCCATGATCAAGACACTTTCATTCAAGCTGCTGTCCGTGCTGTCGCTCGTCGCGCTGCTGAGCGCATGCGCGCAACCCGTCAAGCGTCCCGACTACACGGCCTTCAAGAAGAGCCAGCCGCGCTCGATCCTCGTGCTGCCGCCGGTCAACGAGACCACCGATGTCGGCGCGACCTACGGGGTGCTGTCGCAGATGACGCAGCCGCTCGCCGAGTCGGGCTACTACGTGGTGCCGGTCGCGGTGATGGACGAGACCTTCAAGCAGAACGGCCTCGCGAACGCGGCCGAGATCCAGAACACGTCGCCGGCGAAGCTGCGCGAGATCTTCGGTGCGGATGCCGCGCTCTATTCGAAGATCACGCAATACGGCTCCGTCTACCAGGTGGTGGACAGCACGACGGTGGTCGCGGCGTCGGCGAAGCTCATCGACCTGAAGAGCGGCGACGTGCTGTGGCAGGGCGAGGGCCGTGCGACCGGCAAGGAGGTCGGCAACTCCATGAGCGTCAATGCGTTCGGCGTCGTCGGGATGCTGGTGCAGGCGGCCGTCAAGCAGGTCGCGCACTCGCTGACCGACGAAGCGCACGATGTGGCCGGGCTGACCAGCAGCAGGTTGTTGTCGGCGGGGCCGCCGAACGGGTTGCTGTACGGGCCGCACTCGCCGAAGTACGGGACTGACTGACCCGCGCGGATGCAGCGGCTTCGGCCGGTCGGGCAGGCCAGGTCGCCTGCCTGCCGCGCCGGCGCCGCGACATCCGGCACCAGGCGGCCGCGTTCGCGCGGCCGTTTTGCATGGCGGGCGGCGGCGCTCGTCGCCCGCGCGCCGCTCAATGCACGCCGAACGCGTCGAGCAGCCGGTACCAGCTCATCGCGAGCACGAGCGCCGGCGTGCGCAATGCCTCGCCGCCCGGGAAGTCGCGATGGCGGATCTTGTCGAACAGGTCGAAGCGGCTCGCCTGCCCGTCGATCGCCTCGGCGATCAGCTTGCCCGCGAGCGCGGTCGTGTTCACGCCGTGCCCCGAGAAGCCCTGCGCGAAATACATCGTCGGCGCGATGCGGCCGAAGTGCGGCGCGCGGTTCATCGTGATGTCGACGAAGCCGCCCCACGCGTAGTCGACCTTCACGTCCGCGAGCTGCGGGAACGTCTTCAGCATGTCCGCGCGCATCGCCGCGGCGAGATCGCGCGGCTCCCGCGTCGAATAGCTGACCTTGCCGCCCCACACGAGGCGCGTGTCGGGCGCCGGCCGGAAATAGTCGAGCACGAAGCGGCTGTCGCAGATCGCCGCGCGCGCCGGCATCAGCGCGGCGGCGCGCGCTTCGCCGAGCGGCTCGGTCGCGATCACGTAGGTGCCGACCGGCATGATCTTCTTCGACAGCGCGGGCGCGAGCGTGCCGACGAAGGTGTTGCACGCGAGCACGACGAAGCGTGCGCGTACGTTGCCGCCGCTCGTCTCGACGACATGGCCGCCTGCAACGTCGCGCACGCGCGTCACGCAGCTGTCCTCGTGGATGCGCACGCCCGCACCGGTGGCCGCGCGCGCGAGGCCGAGCGTGTAGTTCAGCGGATGGAGGTGGCCGCTGTCCGGGTCGTACAGGCCGCCGCAATAGCGGTCGGACTGCACGTAGTCGCCGAGTTCGTCGGCTTCGACGAAGTGGAAGCGGTCGTAGCCGAAGCGCTTCGCGGCCTCGTCGCGCCAGCGCTTGAGTGAATCGGCGTCGCGTTCGGTGTTCGCGGCGGTCAGGTAGCCGGGCACCAGCGCGCAGTCGATGTCGTGTTGCGCGATGCGCGACTTCACGAGCGACAGCGTTTCGAGCCCCATGTCCCAGATGCGCTTCACGTCGCCTTCCGGCATGAACTGCGCAAACGTATCGATATCGCACGCGAACCCGCCGATCAACTGGCCGCCGTTGCGGCCGCTCGCCGCCCATCCGACCCGCGACGCTTCGAGCACGGTCACCGAATGGCCGCGCTCGGCGAGGTTGAGCGCGGCGGACAGGCCCGTGAGGCCCGCGCCGATCACGCACACGTCGGCATCGATCGTGCCGGCGAGCGGCGCGTGGCGGGTCGTATCGTTGGCGGTCGCCGCGTAGTAGGACGCGACGTGCGGCTGGTTGGCGAATGTCTGCATGGTCAGGAGGACGGATAAATGGGCTTAGAACAGCTCGCGTACGCGGTGGTACAGCATCCCGAGCTCGAGCGCGGGTTGCCGCCACGCGTCGCCGCCGGGGAAGCGCCGGTGGCGCATGCGTGCGAACAGGTCGAACGCGCGCGTGTCGCCCGCGATCGCGCCGGCAACCGCGCGTCCGGCGATGCCGGTGAGCGCGACGCCGTGCCCGCTGAAGCCCTGGACGTAGAAGAAGTTCGGATCGAGCGCGCCGAAATCCGGCGCGCGGTTGCGCGTGACGTCGACGAAGCCGCCCCACGCGTGGTCGACGCGCACGTCGCCGAGCTGCGGGAACACGCCGACCATGCGCCGCCGGATCGTTTCGGCGAGCGTGGCGGGTGACGCGCCGGCCGAATTCGCGCGGCCGCCGAACAGCATCCGGTGGTCGGCCGACAGCCGGAAATAGTCGAGGAAGAAATTGTTGTCGCACACGGCCTCGCGCTGCGCGATCAGTGCATCGGCGCGTGCCTGGCCGAGCGGCTCGGTCGCGATGATGTACGACGCGACCGGTGCGATGCGGGCGGCCGTCGCGGCCGGCAGCACGCCGCCCGGGCCCGCGTTGCAGCACGACACGACGAAGCGGCAGCGCACGTCGCCCGACGGCGTGCGCACGACGGGCCGTGCGCCGCGCACGACGTCGAGCGCGGGCGTGTGCGCGTACAGCGCGACGCCTTCGCGCCGTGCGGCATCGGCGAGGCCGAGGCAGTACTTGAGCGGATGCAGGTGGCCCGACAGCGGATCGTAGACACCCGCGAGATAGCGCGTCGACGCGATGCGCGCGCGGATCGCGCCGGTGTCGAGCCACGACAGCGACGGATGGCCCCAGCGCGCGGTCGCGGCGTCCATCCACGCGCGCAGGTCGTCGATGCGGCGCGGCTTCGTCGCGACCGTCAGGTAGCCGCGCGTGAAGTCGCAGTCGATCCCGTAACGCGCGATCCGCTCGGCGATCAGCGCGACGCCGTCGAGCGACAGCGACCACGCGGCGCGTGCGCCGTCGGCGCCGAGCTGCCGCTCGATTTCCTCGTCCTTCGCGAAGCCGGTGATCGCCTGCCCGCCGTTGCGGCCCGACGCGCCCCAGCCGGGCCGGTGCGCATCGATGACCGCGACCGACAGCCCGCGCGCGCGGCAGTCGAGCGCCGTCGACAGGCCGGCGAAGCCGGCGCCGATCACGCAGACGTCGACGTCGATCGTGTCCTCGAGCACCGGGTCGTCGGCGGCCGGCCGCACGGCCGTCGCCTCGTAGTACGAGTCGCGCGCGAGCGCATCGGCGCGGCGGGTGAAAGACTGCGTCATCAGACCGACTCCCTCGTTGCGGCCGGCACGCGATGCGCGATGCATCGTGCGGCGGCCGGTAAAAACGGCGCGGGACGCCGTGCGCGCGGCACGGCGTCCCGCGTGTGCTGCGTCAGAACGAATAGATGAACTGCGTCGCGAGCAGGTCGTTGGACTTGCCGTACGACCCGTCGTTGCGCAGGAACACCTTGTTGTTCGCCCAGTCGTGCCGGTATTCGACCTTCACGGTGATCTGCTGGGTCGGATAGAACAGCAGGTCGAGCGCGACGTCCTGGCGTACCGCCCCCTTGCACTCGAAGCCCAGGCCGCCGCCGGCCTTCGACTGCGCGAGGCAGTCCGCGTCGACGCCGAAGCCGTTGCTCGGATCCATCCCGTTGCCGTTCAGCGCGATGCCGCCGCCGCCGCCGCCGTTCTTCGAGTTGGCGAGCAGGTCGTAGCGCAACGTCACGCCCATGCGGCCGACCACCGGCGCGTTGAACTTGCGGTGCGCGAGCAGCGACAGGCCGTACCACTGCGCGAGCCCGCCGTTGAACGCCGCATGCTGCTGACGGCCGTAGTCGACTTCCGCGTTGTACTGAATGTCGGCGAGCGTGTAGGTCGCGTCGAGTTCACCGAAGAAGAACGAACCGTACGCGCTCGGTGCCGCACCGCCCGGGCCGTAGTTGGTGCCGATCTGCTGGCCGGTCACCGGATCAGTTACCGCGGCTGACGACAGCGTCTGCCGCCCGATGTTGAACGACCCGCCGATGTCGAGCGCGCTCGACCACGTGTAGTCCGCGCGCGCGGTGAAGGTCGGCACCTTGTTGCTGGTCGTGATCGGGTCGCCGAGCGCGTTGGTGCCCTTCTGCGTGACCGAACCGTACGTGCGGTACTGCTCGTTGCCGAGGAAGAACTTCCACGCCCAGTTGCCCTTCGTGTAGTTCGCGCCGATACCGACGTAGCTGCCCGGATCCGAGAAATCGTACAGCAGGTTGTGCGTGAGCGTGAGCATCTGGTTCGACTGCTGCACCTCGTAGCCGCCGAAGCTCGGGATCAAACCGGCGACGAGTGTCGTCTCGGCGGTGATCGGCACGTTGATGACCGCCGTGTTCAGCAGGTTGTCGGTGATCGAGCCGCGCGAGTTCTGCAGCAGCGTGATGCCGTTGCCGCGGTTCGGCATCAGCGTGATTTCCGCCGACGGTGCCATCGGGCCGACGCCGAAGGTCTTCTTGATGTCGAGGTAGAGATCGCCGAACGTGCTGTTGAAGTAGTTGTACGCGTTCTCGTGGTTCGCGAACAGGAACGACGACGTACCGGCCGCGCGGTTGTAGATGTAGGTCGGGTCGATGTAGCCCGTGACCGACAGGCCGGCCAGCGGGCCCGTGTTGGCCGCGTCCGTCAGCGAATCGACCTTCAGCTGCTGGTTCGCGATCTGCTGCTTCATTTCGCCGACTTCGTCGTTGGTCAGCGTCGCCTGCGCCTTGCCGTAGTCCGGCGAGCCCGGATCGACGGCCACGGCGACCGGCGCGGCCTTCGTGCCGGCCTGGGCGGTCGCGGTGCCGCCCTTCGCCGAAAGCTGCGCCTGCATCGCCTTCATCTGCTTCTGCAGCGCCGCGACCTGCGCCTGCAGCGCCTTGATCTCGGCGGATGTCGAGTCGGCCAGCGCGATGCCCGGCAACGCGCCGGCCACCAGCAGGCAGATCAGTTTCTTCTTCATTGCGGATTCTCCTTGTCGTGCGCCTGTCAAATCGGGATCGAATCGCGCGCCCCCCCTGGGGCAGCGCGCCTTGCTTGTCTGCACTGCTTGTTATCTTCGAAGCCGGAGGTGCGTCGTCACGCCACCGCGAACGCCGCCTTCATGTCGGCCACGCGGCGCCGTTCGCGCGCGATCATCATCCGGTTCACGACGATCACGCCGATCGTCACGGCCGTGATGAACAGCGTCGCCAGCGCGTTCATC